>CAJTGD010000010.1 GCA_910575475.1 Lachnospiraceae bacterium
CACAGTACGCTTATTATATCACTACCTTGCAGAAAAGAAAATGACGCTAAAGCTCTACCGCCTAAAGGCGGTGGATTTGACCTAATGCTTGGAAATTAAAAGGAAGGCTGGTCGTCTCGTGCCAGGCCCTTCCCCATGAGCCCCTGCATTCTTCCTTTATTATGGGAAGGATGACGCTGGCTGCAAAGGAGGGCGGCGCGATGGGGATCCGGGCCAACACCCGGGAGGATATCCGTGAGATCCGGTCGCAGGTAGACCTTCCGGTGATCGGGATCGTAAAGCGGGACTATGAGGACAGCAGCATCTACATCACTCCGACGATAAAAGAGGTGGAGGAGCTGATGGAAGTCACACCGGAAAAGGCACGGCGGGTCATCGACCTGGAAAATGTCGTGAAGGCCGCAGAGAGCAAACTCACCGTCATCAATCATGTTGCCTGCAACAACACGAAGGACAGCATGGAGCTGGCCAGACACGCTGAAAGCCTGGGTGTGGACGCGATCGCAGCCATCCCGCCGATCTATTTCCGCCTGCCGGAGCATGCCATCGCAAAATACTGGAACGAGATCAGCTCCGCGGCTCCGAATACGGACTTTGTCATCTACAACATCCCCCAGCTCGCAGGCGTCGCCCTGACCATGGGCCTGTTCGCGGAAATGCGCAGGAATCCGAGGGTCATCGGTGTCAAGAACTCTTCCATGCCGGTACAGGATATCCAGATGTTCAAGCAGGCTGCAGGTGAGGATTATATCATCTTCAACGGTCCCGATGAGCAGTTCATCAGCGGCTTTGCCATCGGCGCGGAGGGCGGCATCGGCGGAACCTACGGCGTCATTCCGGAGCTGTTCCTGAAGCTGGAAGCGCTGGTGAAGGCAAATGAGATGGAAAAGGCACGGAAGCTCCAGTACACAGTCAATGAGATCATCTACAAGATGTGTTCCGGACACGGAAATATGTACGGCATCATCAAGGCCATCCTGAAGCTCAATGAAGGCCTGGAGCTGGGCGGAGTCAGGGTGCCTCTGGCGTCCCTGATTGAGAGTGATGAAACGGTGGTCAGGGAAGCCGCACAGATGATCCTGGACGCGAAGGCAGAATACGGATGCTAAGGAGCGCGCAGAAGAAAGCTGCCCGTACCGGAAAAACCTGTCCGGAACAGGCAAGCATCCTCTCCCGAAAGGTGGCGGAATGGAAGAACGAACCGGCGGAAATGTGGAATGGATACCGCATCTTTGAGGAAGCAAAGAAGGGCGACGAACTCTGCATCTGCGCCATCGACGAAATGACCGATGTGCTGGGGCAGGGGATCGCAAATATCTGCTACGTGATTAATCCGGAGATCGTGGTCTTAGGAGGCGGCATCATGGCCCAGAAAGAGTATCTCAAGGCCCCGGTCGAAGCCGCACTGCAAAAATACCTGATCCCAGGCATCGCTTCCCGCACACGGATCGCATTTGCAAAGCACGGAAACGATGCCGGGATGCTGGGGGCGTTCTACCACTTCATGCAGCGCCGCAGGCAGCACAGCAGATAAAAAATAATAACAGGTAAGAAAGCAATGGAATATTATGTAAAGTCCATTTTCGAAAAGCTGTATGTATCCGAAGCATCCCTGTCCCGTTTTGCGAAAAAATGCGGCTACCGGGGTTATCGGGAATTCGTATATCAGTATGAGGAAACCTTCGTGGAAAAACAGGAATCCATGACCGGTAATACCCGAATGATCCTGGACGCCTACCAGGAGCTTTTGAACAAGACCTACAGTCTGGTGGACGAGGCGCAGATCGCCCGGATCGGACGCTACCTGAACCAGTCGAACCGGGTCTTTGTATGCGGCCGCGGGAGTTCCGGGCTGACCGCCAAAAACCGGGGGATCTTCGAAGAATTCTGTGATGAGATCGTGCTGCTGCCGTCCCTGCGGCACCTGAACCACGGCAACGTGATCTCCCCCCAGTTTCCGATCCTTGTCATGCTGGATATCATCTATTCCTACTATGTGGAGCAGGATAAATTTGCAAAGGAGCTCCTCCACGACAACACACTGCGGGCGCTTGGGGAAGGGGAACATAAACGCAGGGAGGTCATGGAATGAGCCGGTGATATGGATCAGAGCCCCCGCAATGCCGTTACATACAAAAGACCTGCCGTCGGCAGGTTTTTTGTATGTAAAGAACTGTTCAGGAGGGAGAACGCTCCCTCCCGAGCGGTTATCTCTTTTTACATGGAACCGGTTTTCTCGGACACCGCGGCTTCACTGCCCCGGCCTGTACCACCGCGTCCTCGTCACAGGCATCCATACAGGCGCCGCACTGGGTGCATTCATCCTGGGCGATCACATGGACGAAACGTGCTTTTCCGAGGATGGCATCCTCATCGCAGGCATCCATACAATCCCCGCAGCCCACACATTTTTCCGCAAGGATATGGTATGTCATAAACTTTTTACATACCCCTGCCCTGCAGCCCTTCTTCCCAATGTGATCCTCAAAGTCACTCTGATAGAGCTCTACTGCCTCCAGGACCGCCTGGGCGATCTCTTCCCCCTTTTCACAGAGAGACTGGCCTGCCATCATCTCTCCCAGCTCCCGTAGCAGTTCCAGATCCGTACTTTTTCCCTTTTTCACCGTGATATCGCCAAGGATCAGTTCCAGCTGTGTGATTCCTTCATAACCAAATACACATTTTCCGCAGGTCCGGCACTCATTTGCAAGCACTTCTTTCAGAAGGACATCCACGATGCATTCCGTATTCTTTAAACTTTTTATTTTTTCCAATGTACTCATGCCAAAACCGCCCTCCTAATATTCATTCCAAAGCTTCGGTTTCCTGAGCTGCAGGCGCAGGTCGCACTGAAGACAGCGTTCTGCCTCACAGCGCGCCTCTTCACAGGTCAGAGGCTGCTCCACCAGGCCAAAGCCTTTCACACGCTCCCGGGGCTCTGCTGTCTGTGGTTCCACACGCCGCAGTCCTGCAAATCCCTCTGCCTGCCCGATATAGGCATCCGGGGTCTCAGGATCCAGAAGGATCTCGCTGATATCACCATCGCCTCCCAGATACCGGTCCATCTGCTCCGCTGCCTTCCTTCCGGCCGCGATGGCCGCGATCACAGATTTGGTCCCAGTAACCACATCTCCGGCCGCGTACACACCCTCCATGCTGGTCTTCAGGTCAGCATCAGCCTGGATATAAGGCCCGTGGGTCAGCTCCAGACCGAAAGCATCCGTCCCTTCCGGCTTCTGCCCTACCGCAAAAATCACCTGATCCACCGGGATCACCTGATTGCTCCCTTCCACCAGATCGATGACTGCCTTCCGGTTTTCATCAAAGTAAAACCGTTCCACCTTCTGGAGTTCTACTCCCGTCACCTTTTCTTCCCCGGTAATCCGAAGGAACGAATGTGCCGCGTGCAGCAATACCCCTTCCTGTGCCCCTTCTTCAATCTCATCCGGGGTGGACGTCATCTGCTGCTCATTTTCCAGACAGGCAATATGAACCTCCTTCGCCCCCAGACGGAGCGCGGTCCTGGCGCAGTCATAGGCTACATTGCCGCCGCCCAGCACCATCACCTTTTCTCCGATCGGAAACGGATTGCCCTGCCTTGCGCGTTTCAAAAATTCCGTATTCACACAGACTCCCGGCAGGTCATTTCCTTCCAGCGGAAGCTTCACTCCCTGGTGGGTACCCACGGACACCAGCACACTGTCAAACCCCTGCTTCAGAAGTTCTCCCGGTGTTTCTGCCTCCGCAGAGGTCTTCAGTTCCACTCCTGCCTCCAGGATCCCGGTGATCTCCCGGTCCAGAAGCTCTTCCGGGAGCCGGTAGGCCGGAATCCCGTAACGGCATTGTCCGCCGGCCTTTTCATTTTTCTCAAACACCGTGACCTGATGGCCTTTTTTTGCAAGATAATAAGCCGCTGTAAGCCCAGCCGGTCCGGCGCCGATCACAGCCGCCTTCTTTCCCGTAGGCGCGTCCCTGCGGATCCTTGCCTTCCATGCGCCGCTGTCATTCACCGCGGCCGCCCGTTTCAGTTTGCACACCGAGATCGGCGCTCCCAGCTCATTGCGCTTGCATTCCGCTTCACAGGCGTGATTGCAGATGCTTCCCAACGTCTCCGGGAAGGGCACCTTTTCCCGCACCACGGCAGCGGCTTTGTCAAAATCACCCTGCCGGATATAGCGGACATACTTGGGAATGTCAATGTGTGCCGGACAGGTGCTCCTGCAGGGCACAATGTTTTCCGCATAGGAACGCTCTTCCTTCATGATCTTTACCTGATCCATAATAGAGCCGGTAGGACAGACCTCAATACATGCCCCGCAGAACCGACAGTCCGCCTCCTGCAGGGATTTTCCCTCCGGAATCCCGGCACGGATACCGGTATTGGTCTGGATATAATCCAGCACCTTCACACCCCTCAGATCCTGACAGGCGCGGATACATCTTCCGCAGCGGATACATCTGGTAAACAGATGGGAAATCAGCGGGTTGCTGTCATCATTTGCCACACTCCTTGATTTTTTGCGCCACCGTTCCGGCCCCACCCCCATATACTGGTACATGGACTGCAATTCGCATTTTCCGTATTTCGGGCATCCGGTGCAGTCTGCCGGATGGCTGGCCAGGATCAGCTCCATGGCGGTTTTTCTGACCTTCTCGGCCTTTACACCGTGTACCGTCACCCGCATACCTGGTTCTGCCATGGTCCTACATGCCGGCACCGCGTCCTCTATCCCTTCAATCTCTACGGAACACAGGCGGCAGCCGCCCTTTGCCTCCAGATCCGGATGGCTGCACAGGTGGGGAATAAAAATTCCGGCTTCCAGGGAAGCGTCCAGAACTGATTGGCCTTCCCTGGCTTCGATTTCTTTTCCGTCAATGTTTATCTTCATGTTTTCTCACTCCTGTCATTCACAAAGATCAATACTCAAAGTCATCCAGCTCTGCCGCTGCGTTTTCTCCAGCGATCCGCCCGCTGTTCAGGCAGAAACCCATAGTATTTCCCGCAAGGATGAAGGGATAGCTGTCCCCGAAAATATTGCAGGCATCAGTTCCCACGCAGTACAGCCCCGGAATCACCTTTGCATCCTGTGTCAGCACCTGTGTCTTGTGGTTGATCTTGACCCCGCCCAGGGATCCGTACGCCCCCACGTTCTGACGGCAGCAGTAAAACGGCGCCTTTGCGATGGGCTGCATATAATGTCTGTCTTTTTCAAAGATCTCGTCAAATCCATTCTCGCACATTTCATTGTATTCCTCAACCTGTGCCACAAGCCCTTCCACATCGATTCCTGCCTTTTCTGCCAGTTCTTCAATGGTATCCGCCTGTGTCACCGGCTCATATCCGTCCGCGATATCACGCTCCCACTGTTCGTCAAAATGGTCATACAGGTCGTGGGGATGTACATGGGATACGATATCCGGACCTTTCTTCTTGTATTTTTTCAGCAGCTTGCTGTCAAAGATCGAGTAAGCAACGCTTCCCGGCTGTACCGTGATGGCGTTTCCGGTAAATGTGGTATTTCCGATCTGATCCTCCGGCATGAACCGCTGTCCGTTCCGGTTGACCCACAGGCAGGGCTGGCGGAATGCGCCGTCCAGGATAAAGTGGTTCATGTTGTCCGGAAGCTGGTACATCAGCTCCATCCCGCAGGGTTCTTTTCCTGCGCCTGCCTCCCACGCCATCTTCAGGCCGTCACCCTTCATGCCAGGGATCGCAAAATTGAAGATGGTCTTGCCGAATTCATATCCGGTCTCTTCCTGGATCATCTTCGGATTGTCCCCGAATCCGCCGGTGGCAATGATCACGGAATTGGCCCTTGCCTCGATCTCTTCTCCGTCCTTGTCCTTTGCCAGTACACCTACCGCACGTCCCTCTTCCATCAGGATCTTGCTTACCGGGGTCTCCAGCAGAAATTCCACGCCCAGCTCCCTTGCATGCTCTGTCATCTTCTTCGTCATGGACGTAGCCGCACGCGGCCCCGGCATTCCGCCGCCCTCCGGCTTGCACACATGCCAGGTGAATTCACCGTCTGAATACGCCCGGGTGTCCTCCGGCGCACTGAAAGCCCGCTGCACTCCTACAAACTCCACGCCCATATCCATCAGCCAGTCAATGGTATCACCGGATTTGAAATAATAATCTCTTACCATCCTCGCGTCCACCCGGTAATGGGTAAAATACATATGCTTGCGGAAGGCTTCTCCAGGTGTCAGGGAGATCATATGCTCCCTTTGAATCCTGGAGCCGACTCCCAGAGGACCCATTCCCATATTGGCTGCTCCTCCTGTGGTGTTTGCCTTTTCAAATGCCAGCACCCTTGCGCCGTTTTCCGCTGCCGCAATGCTGGCTGCAAGTCCGGAAAGCCCTGCTGCTACTACGATAACATCTGTTTCCATTTTCTTCATGATCTTCTTCCTCCTTTTTCATATCCCTTTAAACTGTTTGTTTTTATACTTTTCCAGACGCTGTTTTACCAGTTCCTGTTTCTCCGGATCCGCGTAGAATCCGCCCTGTGTCTGCCCGATCTCTTCCAGATGCTTCGCCCGGCCGGCAACGGTCGTACGGTCTTTCAGATAGCCATTCTCCTGGATGACAAATTTCCACCTGCCGTCTTCCGTCTGCTCCAGATTACCGCCTGCGCCGCACACCTGGCACTCCACAGGATAATGCAGGCCGTCCCACTGGGGCTCTCCCAATACCAGCGCGTTGGAATGACAGTTGGGACACCAGCCCATATCCTCGTCGCCCAGCCATCCCCGCTCCTCCGGCGGAGTATTCACGGCCTTCATGATATTTTCACCCATTTTTCTTGCCCGGGCCATCAGCTTCTCATCCAGGAGGCACTGCGCCCGGCCCGGAATACGGGTTGCCAGGATCATGTCCACCACCTGCATATCTGTGGTAAACATGGTCGCCTGCATCGCTTCCAATGCCATAGACTGCCAGGCTCTTGTAGAACCGCCCGCGCAGATCAGCCCGGCGATCCGGTCCTTATGCTCGATGGCCCCAATGGTCTCCAGAAATGAGGTTTCATAGCTCAGACTCCGCTGGCCGAACATCAGATATTCCGCAGTCGGCATCAGGTCATACGTGGGTGCGGAAAAGATCACCGCGTCCTGTGCCAGCATGACATCCATGATCTTCTTTTTGTCATCCTTTTCGTCAAGTACACATCCTGTGTTTTTTCCCTGCGACATGCCCTTGGTACAGGATGTACAGCCGGTACAGCTCTCAATGTGGTAATCCTTCAGATTGATCATCGTCACATCGGCGCCTGCCTCTTCACAGTACATCAGAGCCTCTTTCAGGAGTATTTCACTGTTGCTGTTTTTTCTCCCGCAGGTGATACCCATTACTTTTACTGCCATTTTTATCCTCCTTTTGTCTGATTCATTCCATCTTTCCTCTGTTTGATTACTTCTCTTTTTCTCCGCATGCCTTTTTTGGTGATTCTGCCGGATTTTACTTGAAGATCAGGAATGAATCTGTTATACTTTACATAGATTATAGCAGTTATTTTTTTAACAATCACTCTCTGAGGGTTGAATATATTCTGAAATTCAGCGTCAATTTTCAGACATTTGTCTGATAGCCTTATCGGATAGGAGCGTATTACAGATGGCATATTTAAAAAACATCATTCAGGCATTGGAAAACACCTTTCAGATACAGATCCACGGGCAATATCATTCCAGAACAGCCATTTACGGCATCCGCTTTTTCACAGGAAAAAACAGCAGCCCATCTGCGCCGGAGGAGAACCTGCTCTATATCGGCAGGGCAGACGCTGTTCTTTCCGGTGCGCGGCCGCCTCATCTTCTGCTGCCCGGCCTGACGGCGGCTCCCGCCCACCCGGAGATTCTGTATATAGAGGAAGACCTGGAGATGACAGAGCTCTTTAACTGTGTCGAAGAGGTGATCCTGGAGCATTCCATTCTGGAAGAGAGACGGAAAAGCTTGTTTCAGGCGCTGCACAACAACAGCGGGATCTCCGCAATGGCCCGGGTCGCCCATTCTTTCCTGAACAATCCGGTGACAGTCTGCGACACCAGTTTTTCCGTGATCGCGGCTTATCCTGTCGTAAGCGATACGGAACATCTGGAAGTGAAGCAGGGACGCACTTACGTAAAAGACCGTCTCTTTCAGAATATGGAGAATACCAGGATCATTGAACACATTTATACCTCAACGGTCCCATTTATCACAATGCTGGATGAACATCCATATAAGTGGGTGTTCGAAAGTATCCGCATCCACCATACGGTGGTAGGCTATATCTGTGTGCGTGGCACGGTGCGGGAGTTTACGGAGGATGATCTGGAATTTATCGAAGCCTTTTCCCAGATGCTCTCCATTGAGATGCAGAAGGATTCCAGTTACCGGCATCCCACCGGTTTTAAGTATGAGTATTTCCTTACGGAGCTTTTAGAAGGGCATTTTGACCGGACAGACTATATCCTTGACCATTTGATCCGGCTGGGACGCTCCCAGACACATTTTTATACGGTACTGGTGCTCAAATTTACGGAAGCATCCAAAAACATGCTTCAGCCCAAGAGCTATTATGAGCAGCTTCTGACGATCCTGCCGGAATGCATGGTGGTTCTGTTCCGTGGGGATCTGGTAATCCTGCTTCCGGGCAATTCCCAGACCATATTCTCCGAAAAGGAGAAGAACCGTTTTGAAACATTTTTAAAGCTGAACCATATGCGGGCGTTTGTTAGCAGCCCCTACACCGACATTTCCAAAACCAGTCTCTACTACCGGCAGACCCATGAGCTGTACCGGCTCTGTGAGAAACGCCCCCGGCCAGAAGGACAGTATCTGGTCTATTTTGAGGACCATTTTCTGGAGCATATCCTATCACAATGTACGGACATCGGGCTTCTGGCGGCTTCTGTCCACCCGAACCTTCTGCGCCTCCTGGAATACGACCAGGCTTCCGGGACAGAATATGCCAGAACCCTGCGGCTCTACCTGTCCAATAACCGCAATGCCGCGGCGGCAGCGGCGGAGCTCCATATCCATCGGAGCACCTTTTTTTACAGACTGGGGAAGATGGAAGAATTATTCGGCATACAGATCAATTCCGGAAAGGATCTGTTCGCCTATGAGTGTTCTTTCAGGATCCTGGATTATCTGGGAGATCAGAATACAGAGTACGCTGTCGGCACTGTCGGAAAAGGAAGGCAGACGCCGGGAATCCATGGAATAAGCCGGTGATATCTGATCACCGGCCCTCTTCTTTTTTATCACGTTTTCTATTTCTCTCATGTTTTCTATTACTTTCACGCGTTATATCCCTTTTTCCTGAAAGATCCGGTAAAGCTCCTCCGCCTCTTCCAGGGAGTTGTCCCAGCCGTACTCTTTCAGATCCACCTTCCAGCCTGCATCCGTCTTCCTGACCGGGACGCCCTCAGCCTCCAGGAGCTGCTTCTGCGTCTCCGGGGTCTCAAAGGCCTCTGCACCGCTTAAGATGCCTTTTGCATTCACG
This sequence comes from Lachnospiraceae bacterium, assembly GCA_910575475.1. GTDB lineage: Bacteria > Bacillota > Clostridia > Lachnospirales > Lachnospiraceae > Schaedlerella. Next base: position 9,495 of record CAJTGD010000010.1, read on the forward strand.
ATCCGATGGGCCGGCACATGCTCCCCTGCCCGCCCCCGTCTCAGAGCGGATCCCACCTGACGGGCATTGCCCGGCCTTCCGCAGAGCAAGGCGATCTGTCCATAGGACGCTGCCCGGCCCGCAGGGATCCGCTCACATACCAGTTCCATCCGCTTATAAAAATCCATAAAATTCCTTTTTAATGTCTGTCATACTCCCGCAACTCCCTCACATAAGCATCTGCATTTTGCCCCCTTTCCGTAGGCGGCATTACAAACTTTCCGTTTTTTCCAACCATACCGCTGGAAATTTCTCTCCTCCACTTCTCTTTCCGTCTTTATTATATATAATATAGTACTGTATTTCAAGCATTCATATAAGGAGTTCTATCTCAGGAGCGCCATACACCCCGTCAGTTTATTGACCTTCTTTTTCCCCCCGCAAATTACGATCCCCAGATACTTCAATTCTGTTTCCGGAGTATCTTTCATCTTCTCTATAAACTCATCATACGTCCTGCATCCCTGAGCCAGATCTGAAAAATCCACTGCCGTCAAATCCGAAAACTCCGGTTCGTACAACTTTTCCCTGATTGTTTTGATCAATTCCGCATTCCCTTGCAAAACCGGCACCGGAAATCCGATAATTCCCAGATGTCCCTTTCCCGACCGGTCATATACATCTTCGCCTACCACCTCCGGCAACTGTTTTCCCAGCGTAATGCCCAGAATCGCCGCCGCATTTGCCATGATACCTCTCGGTAGTTTCTCATCGATCACCATGACACACTTCTCATTCTGTAAATCCATTTCTCAGCTTCTCCTTTTCCATTTCCCATGATGTTCCAAAACACTGTTTTCTCTTTCTGAAGTCAAACACCGCGCGGCAGTCGCCAAATATACATGCAGGCATGGCTACCTGGCCCGTTGCTTCGCGGAAATAAACAGCCCCGCCACTGCCAGCAGGGTTCCTCCGGCTGTCATCCAGGTCACCGTCTCTCTCAAAACCAATGCAGAAGCCACAACCGTAATGACCGGAACCATAAAAAGGATTCCATAGAAAAATGTCCTGCGTGTCGTCTGGATGACCGGATACCGAAGCTGCTGATCTTTCTTGTCAGTATGGAATAGCAGGCCCACACAAAGGCCGCCAGCACAGCCAGCAGATCTCCCAACGGGTTCAGCTCCAGTTCGGAACCGTTCAGGCTGATCATCAGGATCCCCGCCAGCGCAAAGGTCATCTCCTGCTTCCGCCCCACCCCGGCCAGCCTCTTTGGGCAGACCAGAAGCAATGCCGCAAATCCCAGTACAAAGCAGAAAAACAAAATCTCCACAGGTTCAAAATCCACCAGCAGGAGCTTGGTGGAGATAAATGTGGTTCCCCAGATGACAATCGTAAACAACGCCGCCAGATGTCCGGCTGTTCTTTGATTTTCCATGATTTCTACCATCCTTTTTCCATATTGCGGCGGCCCGCCTTGCAGTGTCCTCAGCAATTAACGATCCTGACCTGCAGACCGCACAGCGATCAGCTGTCTGCACGGTCTGCCGTGAAAATGTCACGGTAAATTCCCGGCGCAAGCCCGATGAATTGATTGAAATAATTCGTAAAATGGCTCTGATCCGAAAATCCTGTCTCTATGGCAGCCTCCACAGGCGGCATCCCTCCTGCCAGAAGTTTTTTGGCTTCGTGAATGCGGACCATCTCCAGGTAACGGTATGGCGTGACTCCCTTTGACTTCGTAAATGCACGGAGCAGCGTGGATTTGCTCAGCCCCGCGCAGCGGCAGATCTGTTCCAGACAGATTCGTTCTTTATAATGCTGTTCCATGTATGCGCATGCCTGCCCGATCTCCCTCCAGCACTCCGGTATACATCTTTCAAAGGGCTGTCCCCACCTTTGGATCAGCAGAGAGATCAAAAACCACAGCGCTTCCTCTTTTCCAAAGCCGCCGGTTCCCGTCATAACCATCTCATGCAGCAGGCACATACAGCATCCTGCTTCCTCATCCTGGATGACATTCTCCGAAAAACCAGGAAGCGCCTTCCTGCCGGTGACCTCCTCCGCCAGATCCAGCATGGCCTCCCTGTCCCTGCAGGAAAGCCTGCGCTGCCCGGACTCCACAAGCCCAATGACATAATGCTCATGGAAATGGTTCGGAAATGCCTGTACGATCCCTTCAAAACGATAGGCTTCTACTCTCAGCTCCTCATCAAATACTGCGGTCCTTGTTTCTTTTTTCATAGCAGATCCCCTCCATGATTGCAGTTCATTTTCAAACTCCGCTGACTGCCGACACAGACATTGTACCTCTGATTCCGAACCGCGTCTTGTAAAATATCTTCACTTTTCACCTTTCGGTAAAAAATCGTGAACGATTTAATGTCTACCCTTTCACAACCCCCACCGTCTTCAGTTTCCGGACCGGTGTCACCAGATCCGACTGCTGCGCCATCACCTGGTCGATGTCTTTATAAGCAAATCTGCACTCCTCCGCGACATCGTTTTTCTTCCGCTTTCCAAGCACAACGCCTCGTTCCTTCAGATCCACCATCACCTTTTCGATGGAAAACTCCTTCATTGCCCCGGACCTGGAGTAATTCCTGCCCGCACCGTGGGAAGAGCTGCAGAAGGTTTCCGGATTCCCTTTCCCTTCCACTACATAGCTGTAGGAGCCCATTGCCCCAGGTATCACAGCCATTTCCCCTTCGCGCACCCTGGTAGCGCCTTTGCGGTGCACCCACACATTTGCGCGGTAATGATTTTCCAAAGCCGCATAATTGTGATGGCAGTTGATCTCCTCCCCAAACTCTACGGTAAGCCCTGCATGCTTCCCAATCAGTTCTTTCACAATCCTGCAGGTTTTTTCCAGCATACGCTTCCGGTTCTCAAAGGCATAATCCATGGACAGGTTCATCCAACGGATATACTGCTGCCCCTCCTCTGTCTGTACCGGCAGAAATGCCAGGCGGTATTCCTCCTTCACCTCACTGTACCATCTCCGGTTCAGTTCATTTGCCTTCTTATGAAAATAATCGCAGACCGATTTTCCCAGATGACGGCTCCCGGAGTGGATCATGATGCACAGATATCCGTCCTGATTCTCCTGCAGCTCGATAAAATGATTGCCTCCTCCCAAGCTTCCCAGCTGGAAATATCCGTCCTCAATCAGCGGCAGGAGCTCCGCGTCCGCTTCATATTTCTCCATCTCCTGCTTCGCCCGGTCCAGCACCTGGGACTCCTGGCTCTTCTGGAGGCAATGGATCAGCATAAAGCCATACGCTTGGATCTGAGGAGCTCCCGCCATGGAACCGAGAGCGCCGCGGAATGCATCCCGCTGCAGGTCTTTATCAGCACCCGGAGCGGCCGCCGGTTCCTGTGCAGATATCTCCGAAGGAGCCGGAGGCTCACCTGCTTCCGTCTGGACGCGGTCAAGCAGGTAACGCTGCTGGAGACGGCCGAAGACTACGATACACTGCTGGACCAGCTGAACCGGAACCGCCAAAACTTCTGGGGCGTATCCTTCCAGGGAGGGGAGGGACACCGGCTGGATACCCTGTCTATGACCCTGCAGGTGCTGCGGCATCTGCTGTCCGTCCAAAGCGCCCTTACCCTGCAGGATATCCGCGCCCGAACCTATCGGGAAGGCTTTGAAGAGAGCCTGCTCTCCATCATTTCGAAAATCGAGAGCGGCGCCTGGAATTTATTCGAAAGGGACGGCAGTCTCTACATTTCCAGACTTGGCGGGACGTTTCTGACGCCCCTTTCCGCCCTGGAAAAATCCTACTTAAAAGCCTTATTATTGGATCCCCGCATCGGATTATTCCTGGATCAGAACCAGCTGGAAGCCCTGCGTGACATGCTCTCCTCTGTCCCTCCGCTCTGGCGCCCGGAGCAGTTCTATTACTACGACCGTTTTACGGACGGCGATCCCTGGGAGTAGGAAGGCTACCGCCATTGCTTCCGGACACTGCTCCAGGCACAGAAAGGCCAGGAGTTTGTGGATATCGACTACGTTTCTCCGGGCGCGAACCGCATTCACCACATGTATGTCCCTGCCCGGCTGGAATATTCCGTAAAAAATGACAAGTTCCGCCTGCTGGCTTTGAAACCCTCCAAACACGGCAGAATGAAGCTGGAACTCCTGAACCTTTCCCGGATCCGGCGTGTCCGCCCTGTGGGGAGAACGCTTTCCTCCACTATTGACCTGAATGCGCTGATCCGGAATTCCTACTATAAAGAACCGGTAACGCTGCGCATCGTCAACCGGCGCAATGCCCTGGAACGGACCATGCTGCATTTTGCCAACTACGAAAAAAATACCACAAAAATAGATGAGGACACCTATGAATGCCTCATCTATTATAATCAGAATATGGAGACGGAACTGCTGATCGAGGTTCTCTCCTTCGGTCCCATGCTGACCGTAATCGGGAACGAACGGTTTCTCTGCAGCCTGAAAGCCAGGCTCCGGCGGCAGAAAAACTGCATCATTCGGCCATCTGGCCAATGAATCGTTTTTTATTCCAGACCTTCCGCTTCCTTCTTCGCCTTATCCCTTGCAACCAGCCTTGCCCTGACTGCGTCCATATATCCCGGCTTATCCAGGTCATACAGCGCCAGCGGGATGATACCGATCAGGAATACGATACCGGGCAGTAAGTTTGCCGCCAGGTTGATCCCGGTCTGTACATGCTCTGTGATCTCTCCGCCGCCGACATATCCGAATGCACCCATGACTAACAGGAATACGGAGTTTGCGATCGCAGTCGCGATCTTGATCGCGGTTCCCTGGAAGGAGAATGCCATACCGTCATTTCTGTAACCATACTTGTCATCAAAATCATCAATGGCATCTACCATCATACCGGCGCCGCAGGGACCTGCGATATATCCGGTTCCATAGATGACCATGCATACAAAGTTAAACGGAATACTCGTTGACGGTCCGAAATACAGCAGGATCAGAGCCGCGCCCTGGATGATCATGGAGATGATTCCGGTCTTGCGTCTGCCGAGCTTCTCACAAACCTTCGGCGCAAACGGCATTACGATCGTTCCGACTGCCATCTGCATCATCATAAATACGGAGATCAGCGCGTAATTTCCTACACAGTGCATATAGAAGAATACTGCCACGGAAATACGTCCCAGGATACCAAACATATTGAAAAATGAATACATCATTGCACATAACAGGTTCTTGTTCCGGAATACCAGCTTGAGACCGTCGCTGACCTTGCCCTGGTCTTCCTTCTTTACCGTGATCTGCTCCTTCGATAATACGGCAACGGCCCAGAACATCGGCAGCGCGATAAATGCCAGAAGCGTTGCGGCTCCCCGATACCCGGCAGCCTGGTCGCCCTTACCGATCCAGAGTACCAGGTTCAGCACGAACAGGTTCAGTATGATCTGTCCGATCGTCATACCCATCATCTGCGCCGCGTTCAGCTTGTTGATCTCTTTTGGGTCACGGGTCATAACAGTCGGCAGTGCCAGATATGGTACATTTGTCATCGTGTATGCCATCCCCAGCAAAATATAGGTCGCATAAGCATAGACCAGCTTTGCGGTACCTCCAAATCCCGGAACGGTAAATGTCAGGATCGTAAAGATTACCAAAAACGGCGCCCCGATAAAAATGTATGGACGGAAACGTCCCCATTTTGTATGGGTTCTTTCCATCAGCGTTCCCATCATCGGATCATTGATTCCATCCCAGATCTTCGCGATCAGCATCAGCATCGCGACAGCCCCGACACCCAGTCCGAATACATCCGTATAGAAAATGGACAGATAGGTGCTGACCATCGTCCATGACAGCTGGGATGCGAAGTTACCCAAACCATATACAAAATAGTTTGCAAAGGACAATGGCTTTGTGCCATATTGGTTTATATTTGTGTTACTCATAACGCCCTCCTTCTCATGTTTTCTCAAAAATCTTCTCATTCGTCTCTTATGGCCAATTTGCACAGCAAATGGATCGCCTGTTACATATTCGCAATCGTTTCTTCGAATTTTTCGTATTTCTCCATCATCTTCGGCAGCGTCTCTTTATTCGCGACCAGCTTCGGCACACAGACCTTGATCATATTCTGAATCTCATTATAGTGCTCGTAGATTCCAATGTTCGTATTCCGTGCACGCGCGATCTCCTGCTCGGACCACTCTACCTTCACCTTGTTGCCGTCCACAGACAGATCTCCCCAGATACCGCAGATCGGGCATTCCACATGGGTGGTTCCGTTCATACTGAGCAACGGGTTATGGCATACCGGGCACACGCCTTCTTCTCCAACCCAGGTGTCCACTTCGTCATATGGCTTTCCGAGGGATTCCGCCACGGCCTTTCCCAGCTCCGCGCATTTTTTCATCAGCTCCGGGTCAAACAGCGGATGTCCGGTCCTGCCCTGATCGTATGCATCCACATGTCCGACGCATTTCATGCAAAAGGAAAAGCTGAACAGATCCAGCATCGGAAGCCCCAAGGATACCCAGTTGTGGGTCTGCGCCCCGCCGACTGAAATATAGCCTGTATAGCGGTCTTTGAAATATCTCGGATCCAGTTCCGGCTTGCCTGCCTCGATCCGCTTCTTGTTCTCTTCGATCAATGCCGCCCGGTCATGGGACGGTCCGAAACGGTCCACAAAATTCTTAAACTGTCCTACAATGCCCACCGCATAGACCGGCGCGCCGATGATGATCCCGTCCGCGTCCAGACATGCCTCCTCCAGAATGTGATAATCATCCTTCATACAGCAGTGGATCTCTGTCTCCCCTTTGTCGCGCAGGCGGCTGCAGTAGTCGCAGGCACGGCAGTGTCCGATGTCCATGCGCACCGTATTGATAAACTGTACCTCTGCCCCGGCAGCCTTTGCCGCGAACAGAGCCTCCTTCACCATCACATCGCTGCGCTGGTTCCTTCTTCCAAAGGAAATTCCTAATACTTTCATGTTCTACCTCCATCGTTCTTTTGTTTTATGAGGATAGTTTACATATTTTTTAGAATTTCCGCTTCTCTGTGAGTCTCTTAATACGGTATCAATTTTGGTCACTTCTTTTCCGCATAAAAAAGCCAGGACAAAAAACATATCACATTTTTTGTCCCGGCCTTGAAAGCTTCAATGTTTAAATTGTTTCGAACGCAGGCCGCATATATTCTATCGCGCCTCTGCTCAATCCCTGTGCCTGAGCCATTGGCTGCCAATTTTCTTTTACGGTTTTACGGATCTCCATTACCATTTTTTCCGCCTCTGTTTTTTTTAATCCATAAAATCCCGCTGTTTCCACTGCCAGCTCATAATCGATCGTACTGTCCTGTTCACTGACATTCAGTGATAAGCAATCTCCATATATACAAGGATTTACATCATATAACGGTGACAGCCTCCATCCCCTTTCACTCAGTATAAAACCATGATTCCGCAAATGGTCGTCTGTGTTAGATACCGCCATATTAAATACAACCCGTTTCCATAATTCTGTCAGATCCGCATTCGGCAAGGCTCCGTATTCCCGGATAAATGACGCAATGTCCAGGTAACCCGTTCCGTCCACACCGGAAGCTCCGTCTGTTTTTCCAAGCAATGTCATAGCCGAAGCGAAATGAATCCGTTTTTCTCCGTTTCGATCAAAGCGTTTTACCAGAAAAGTACTTCCACATTTGGAAAATGTCTCTAATTTTGCATCCGGTACGTTCAATCCGCATTTTTTTGCCAGTTCATGAACCACCATTTCCCACGCTCCGGCATTGTATTCATCATGCTTTGACGGAAACTTTGCGATCCAAAGAGCCCCGTCCGGCGCCTGAACCGTTGCTTTCGGCCTTGCACCGCCCAGGGAAGAGCCCGGCGCCAGCAATTGGTTCAGCCATTTTTCTTCCAATCCACTCTCATCATTTTCAAATGCGATCGACGCGGACTCCAGCTTACGAAGAGTGGTCCAGGGCGGCGTTGCCAGCTCCTGATCATTGGATAAAAAAGGACCACCTTCCTGCTCTGCAAACCGCAGCGCCCCCATTCTGGATTGATCGTATACCCCCAACAGAAAATCCAGCTCACCGAGCTGCCTGGGTTTTCTTTTCTCCCGACGCGCGTTGATGGCTTCTCTTCGTTTCATCAGCAGCCTTCCCCACCTGTCCGGACAGGAATCCGCAAAAATTCCAAACATGGATTTATCCAGCGGTGCATACTGCCGTCCTGAATACAGGGCCAAATCCGGATCCAGCAGCATATGAAACCTTGATTTTAAGAGCCAGTCTTCCTCATATGCGAATGAGTATACCTGCTTTCCCCGTTGCCCGCCTGCGTACAGCTTCCCAATCAGAAGCGGTTCGCCCTCAGGCCAATCCGCATACACAAAGATTTCTTTCTGCCGGTCAGCAGTCATATCCGTTCCTCCTTTGGCGCCCTCTTTCTTATCATCAGTCCTAAGTCCTGCAGCTTACGTCCCAGTTCATCATCCTTTGCTATGAGGAGCAGATCCCGGTCCATCCCATTCAAGGCATGAAGGACTGCCGCATAGTTTCCAATGGAAACGGAGGGTGAACCTTTTTCTACCGAACACAATGTAGCTCTGCTGATTCCTGCCCTTTCCGCCACAAGCTCCGCAGATATTCTCCTCCGAAGTCTTGCCAGCTTGATCTGTTCTCCCATCTGTTCCAAGACCTTCCGGGTATCCGGCATGATCACAACACTTTTTTTACTCATGATACCCTCCATCTCTTTTATATCATTTATATAACATAAAATATATTATTCTATTTTTATATTTTTGTCAATTTTTATAAGCATTATGCTTATCACCAGCATACTCTGTAACTTATCACCTGCAATAATCCCTTTGTCAATTTTCTATCTTCCGTACCCCTTTCGATCGTCCGATCAGAATGAATGCCGCAATGGATAAAATCCCCGTCAGCAGATACAATTCCGCGATTGGAAAAGCCGCCGACAGTCCCGCCAGTAAAAACGACCCCACCGGCAGAGACGAACAGGCCAGCGCATTGAAGATCCCGCTGGTCCTCCCTACAAATTCTTCCGGCACGCGGCTCACAAAGATCACCTGAACCGTAACCCCGATCATGGAATTTAAAAAGCCGAATACAAAGGCCACCGCAAAATAGCTGATATATTTCCCCATATCCGACGGGATCATCCCAATGAAAATATAGAAAAAATAGAGAATCCCGATCAGGATCCCGCCATGAATCAGAAGCCGTTTTTCCGAAATCCTCTGTGATACAACGGGCAAACACAAAGCCCCCAGGATCATGCCCACTGTGATCGCCGTACCGCCTACCGACATCGCAAACACGTCCAGCCTCAGATATTCGCCGATATAGGCTGCCTGGAGATTTTCGATCGGAAGGGTGCACAGATTCTGCACCACACAAATCACGCATACCATGACCGCCAGTTCGCTCCTTTTAAAATACACAAATCCTTCCTTTAATGTCCCGACGTACCCCTGTATCTGAAACCCGGCGTCCTTGCGTTTCTCCTCATTCACCTTTAAAAAGGAAAGCAGCAGTCCGGACGCGAGAAATGTCACCGCATCCACAAATAATGCGCCGCCGATCCCGAGTCCCCCTATGATAATCCCGGCACAGCCCATCCCGACCAGCTCCGAGGTTCTCCGCACTCCCTGGTCCATGGAAATGGCTGCCTTATAATTCTCCTTTTTCAATATCTGAGGCAGGATTGCAAGCCCGTTTGGAATCCGCAGCGCCTCGATGGAAGAATTTACAAAGGTAAGGATCAGCAGATGCCACGGTCTTAAAATTCCAAGCAACATGCATGCGCCCGTGAGAAATACCACGCCACCCCGGGCAATATCGCAGACCACAATGACCCTCTTTTTCCGGAAATATTCCGTCAGCGCGCCTCCCAGCGGCTGGAACAAAACCGTTGGGACCATGTTCACTCCTAAAATGACAGACAGCCACGCCGTAGAGCCTGTCAGCTGATAGACCATCCAGCTGTAGGCGATGGCGTCCACAGAATCCCCGAACCGGCTGATCAGATTTGCAAGGATCATATACCGGAAATTTTTCTCGTTTTTTAGAATGTCGCTATATACGTTGAAATTCATTTTCCTCACCTGTTTTCGTGTTTCTCCGCTATGGAACTGCACCTAATTGCTTAGTACTACCCCAGCGAATCATTGGTCAGCAGCAATTCATCAAACTTATCCATCAATTCTTTATTTGGGATCATGACTTTCCCGTCTTTATAAGTCAAGAGCCCATACACCACCATGGCCGAGTAGATCTGATCCTTTGTCTTCAATTTTTTCTATAAAGAGATATACTGTTTAAAAACATTCCCATACGGCACACATCCTTCCTCTTTCCATCTTCTCCAGATCAAACCACTGCCTCAAAAATAATCTTATCCTTGATCCGAAGCCGCTCCACACCAGTCTTCTTTTTCTTATTGAAATTGAAGCTGACCAGATATCCCTGCTTCGCATGGTAAAGATCCAGATAGTCCGTAAGCTGCTCCTCCCCTCTTTTGTTGTACTCCTGTCCCCGCCATATTTTTAATTCTACAATATGCTGCTCCCCGCAGTAATCAATAATCAGATCCGTACGCCGGTTTGTCCGTGTTTTTGCTTCAATGTAATAATTTCCTGTCCCGTTGATAATTGGTTTGATATACAGAAGGAACAGGCAGCGTCCATTATCTTCCAGGAACTTTTCGTTCAGATCCCCAAAAATATCCTGATAATAGCAGACAAATTTTCGGATGACCTGTTCCATGTCCAGGCGCCCTTCTGCAATAAACTGATTCTTTTCTAAAGCTGCTGTCTGCGCCAACTCACTGTCCCTTGACTTTTCCGCCAGAAATCCATTATAAAGCCTTGTCTCAAAGATACGGTTCGAAACATTCACAATATAATTTTCAATTGTCACAAATCCAAACATAACTCCCATACGGATTCCCATATTCCCCGGAACATACTCAATCACCTTTCCCTGCAGGAGCAATTCCTGGAGCATCTGTTTCAGATCCGGATAGTCGATCAATTTATTATCCAGAGAATCAAACAGTGTATTTTCTTCTGTCAGAAGCATACGGACAGCTGTCAAAAATCCTTCCTTTGTCCACGCTTTACTCCTGTCAAAATCGGTTTCTCTTCTATATACCTTCTCATCCATTAACTTACAGATGCGCGATACCAGAAACGGATACCCCGATGTATAATCATAAATCAATCCCGCAATTTTCTGTATATCCATTCCGGTGCGGTGATCCTCTTCATAATCCGACAGCATTCCCGCAATCCCGTTTTCCATTAAACGCAAATCAATATCAAAATCCGCCGCAATGTTCCACGGGCTATTCATCTTATGCTCTTCCACAAACTTATTTTTCAGATTTTTGATATCATACACCCCTGCAAGAATCACTGAATGAAATGCAGGTTTTCTGTCTTTTGTAATATAATACCCCCTCAATTGGGCCAAAAAATCAAGAAACACGCGATACTCCGAAGCACTGTCAACTTCATCGATCATTAACACAATTTTTTTAGCAGAAAGCCCGCACCATCTGCTCAGACACCGAAACAAAACCGGAAGTCTGTCGTTTTGTACTGCTCCATCTGCCATCCATTCCAATTGCTTCTGAATATCCTCCGGAATATTCTCCGAACTGACACATCCTAATATTTCCGCACTGAAGTTTTCTATAAAGTCTTTTTCTGTCCGAAAATTTGCCGCGCTGAATATCTGGAAGTCCAGGCTGATCACAATATATTCTTCTTTTAAAAACTGCTCCAATGCGTGAAGTATGGTCGTTTTGCCATATTGCCGGGCTCGGTTTATGGTAAAATACAGCCCTTGGTCTACCATGATTTTTATTTGTTTTAATGGTTCCTCCATATTCACCATGTAATGCAGCTCCGGTTTGCATGCGGCACTGACATTAAAAATCCTACCCATATACATCCTCTCTTTCGAATGGAATCAATTTATACTCACACTGATGAAATCTGGCACTCGATATCACTCGTAATGAAAATTCTTTAATATAAAGTATACAGAAAATATAGAATAAAAACAATGCCAAATAAAAAAACTGCCATGCTCCCCACATGACAGTTGTTCCATCACTGTATTGGCCGGATGCCGTGCAGCAAGTGCACGACACCGTGTGAACAGTAACTGACAGTTTCCTCCTGATCTGTTATAACCTATTCCTTATCTCAATACAGCACAGTCCCTTCTCATCCCCCGCTACACTCTCACCGCCGCATAATACCCGGTATTCATCGCGTCATAGATCTTCCCGACCTTCCCGCAGTCACCGATGATGTAGCACTCGTCCACCAGCTCCGCCAGGGCGTCCACCTTCTCATAAGGTGCTTTCAGTCCCAGCGCGCACACCACTGTATCCGCCTCCAAAAGCAGATCCTCTCCGTCCTTTTCGCAGAGAACCCCTTCCGGCACTACGGCCTTCACCTTCGTATTCACGTAGCACGCTGTCGCCTTTTCCACCTCCGGCATGAGTCCGCCCCGGTAGAAGGAATTGACATCCTCCACGATGGCCGGCTTCATCTCCACGATGGTACATTCCTTCCCCTCATGGTGAAACCCGACAGCCGCTTCCGCTCCTACCAGGCCGCCGCCCATTCCTCAAAGGCGCAAACAAATGAGGATATAACTCTTTTCCTTTGTTACGGCACTGTTCCATGATTTTCTTCCTTTCCGCAGTCCCCTAAAAACTGCTGCAAATCATAGCGATTCAGAGCGGCAGGCCGTCTGCTGCGCTGACTATCCGCTGCTTACATCCGATACTGGTACTGGATATCCAAAAGCCGGATCTCCTGCGCCATCAGCACGCTTTCCAGCTCCAGCACGCCGTCCGTGACCTCCACGGTCTTCATCTCCATGGTGGGGACTGCCCTCTTTTTCAGATATTCGATCTCGTCCTTGGCAAGCCCTTTGGCAAATTCCAGCTTCCGCCAAAGCTCCTGCGCATTTCCGTTATCCTGGTTCAGGTAATAGAGCTTCACCAGGTAATTTCCGTTTTTCATATGTTTCAGAGAAAATTTCAGTTCCAGCGGCTCCATGTCCTCCAGGAACTGATCCAGTTCGTCGATCTGGATCTCGTCCTCCTCGGTAAATACATACCGTGAGGACAGCTTTTTATAATTGTGGCTGGCGATCACATACCGTCCTCTGCCGTTGGTCGTCACCACGCTGTGGTCATCCTTTGCCATGACATGCTGCTGCAGCCTGCTTAAAAAATGAAACGCATAGAACGAAGGCTTCTTGATGCCGTCCCTGGAGATCATGCCGGAGTCTCCGTTCAATATGGAACCGGAATCATAGTATTCCGAATAGATGTCCAGCCCGTGCCAATAGGCCATAAAGTCCACGCTGCCTGCCATTTCCATGCAGGTCTTCACAATATAGGCCCCCTGTTCGCAGCTGTCGTTGAGCACGTTGCGGTTGGATACCGTAAAATTCCATTCGTCGATATGGATCTCCTGAACCGAAAATCCGATCTCTTCCATCGTTTCCCGCAGGATCGCCACCTGATTCTTCATATAATGTCCGTCGATCGACTTCCTGCCGTAGCGCATACCGGACTCCACCAGAGCGATATACTGGAAGGAACAGAAGGACACAAAATCCGGATGAAACTCCCTCTTCTTCCAGATCTGGAAAATATCCTTCACTATCGGCGTCTCATATCCGAGAATAAACCCGGCGCCGCCCACACGGACCTCCGGCAGGATGTCCTTAAAGGTCCGGTAAATGGCTTCAAAATAGTGGTAATAATCTCCATCCGCTTCGGTCATCTTCAGCTGCGGGTCATTCCAGAATTCAAAGTACCAGCTTTCCACCTCATCCGCTCCGTACCGGTTTACCAGGTGCATGCACAGCGCCTTGATGATCCCGCAGAACGTATCGTATGGGTAGATCCCTTCCTCCCGGTCCTCCTCCCGCAGGCACCGCTCCGGCGTATATAAGAACAGCTCCGGCTTGTATCCCAGCTCGATATAAGGCTTCATTCGGATATCCACCAGAAAATCCAGCACCAGATCCAGCTTCCGGAAGTTATATCCCTCCCGCTCGTCAAAGCAGTTTTCCCGATCCAGTACATTCCAGATCCTTGCATAGACCATCCCGGTTTCCCTCCGGATCTCCCGAAGCTGGTTCTGGACCTCGGACTGCAGGATGCTATAGGCTTCTCCCACATTGACCGCCTTATTCCACAGCATATCCCGGCTCTCGTAAACATTTGCGTCAGCCTCGCAGCGATGGAATTTTTTCACCTCCGGCTCCTGCCGGTTTTCTCTCAATTTCAGATACTCCTGGATCCGCTGCCGGTTCTTCTCCTCCTGCTCCGGGGTCGGCTCCGGCTCTGACTGCACACTCTGGATCTTCTTCCGGTACTCACTGGGCGATTCCCCGTGGATATCCCGGAATGCCTTGGTAAATGCCGCCGATGTGGGAAAGCCGTTATCCAGCGCGATCCCGGTGATATTTTTATTGGTATAGAGCAGTTCGTCCACGGCATGGAACAGACGAACATTATTCAGATATTCCAAAAAAGTCAGCCCCAAGTGCTTCTTTACGTATTTGGAAAGATACGCGTTGGACAGATACAGCTTTTCCGCCAGATCGTTTAAGCTGATCTGCCCCTGATAATTGGCCTGGATATAGTTCTGGATCTGGCGTACCCGGATCCGGTCCTGGGAATTTTCCAGATTGATGCGCACATCATCCGCCTTCACCATGAAATGACTGGTCAGAAGATGCAGGGTCTCATAGTAAAGAGACTGCAGATGCAGCGACCCCCTGTCATCTTTTTCAAAATACCGCTCCAGGATCTTATCCAGCAGACCGCGCACCTCCTGATAGGCATCATTTTTATCCGCCGCCGTATTGCACCAGAACATGAGCTGCATGGTCCCCATATATTCCGCCAGCAGATGGAAATCAATCTCAAACCGCGCGCCGAACATTTCCCTGGTCACGGTAATGGCATGGCTTTTGTTTGCATTGACCACAATGAAATCCCCGTTTTTCAAAACGTAGGACGCGTCATCGATCTGGATCTCCATTTCGCCTTTCAGCACATAGAGTATCTCCAGATTCTGATGATAATGTGTTGCTTTCTCCGGGCTTGTAAGAAAATAAAACTGCATCAGCTTTCTATCGTTTTCCATGCCTTTACCTCTTATCCTATATCCAGTTTACTGTAAGATTCTTTTGTACAAAATTCCAACCTGCGCATCCATTCGCAAAATCCGTGCTATCGCAGTGTTCCCCTCCTCATGGCATCGGCGCCGTCCATTTTTCAGCCGTTTTTAGAGCCATTGAGCCGGGCCCTAATTCCGTCCTGAGCGAAGGGTTCCCAGCACCACCGCCGCAGCCGTAACCGTCATTCCGATCACCGCCAGCAGGTACACATGTGAGGTCGCCGTTTCCCCGAAGATCAGCTTCGAAGCCGTGTTCAGCACTGTCGGGGAAATGAACTGTCCGAAGCAGTTGCCGCAGGTCAGGCAGGCCGCCGCCATGGCCGTGGCCGCGGGCTTCACCGCGTTGGACACCTCCACCATGGCCGTCGGTATGAACATTCCCTGGGAAAATCCGCAGAAGATTGCTCCTGCAATGAGCATACCATAATTGGACGGAAAAAGCATCACCAACAGTCCGCCCACGGAAAAGCACAGCATTGCGATGGGAAGCGTATATTTTTTCGTGACCTTCGTCACATTGCCCAGGATCAGTCCCATGACGATCTGAGCGCCGGAAAACACTCCGGTCAGATTTCCCGATACCACCGTGCTGCCCGCAAGGCTTCCGTCCAGATGCATGGCGATGTTGGTGGAAAATGTGATGAGAAACAGCATTTCCAGCGCTCCCAGAAGGGTCACGGTCCAGACCCTCGGCGTCATCATCAGCTTCTCCCCCTGCTCGGTCTTCACCGTCCCGGTATCCGGCAGGCAGAGCGCGATCAGGATCATGGCGATAAATCCGATGCTGTTGATAAAATAGGATTTTTCAAATCCGTATCCGCCCAGGAAGCCTCCCACCGTGGTCACCACCACCATCCCGGCGCCCACGCTTGCCGCCTGGATCCCCATGACGGTGACCCGTTCGTCCCCTTCAAAAAATTCCGCCACCACCGCCGTATTCAACGCGATCGCCAGCCCCAGCGAAATGCCGTACAGGGCGCGGGACGCGAACAGCAACCAAAAGCTGTCCGCCAGAAAGGGAAGAAATCCCGTCACTCCTGCCACCAGCCCGGCGAATACCAGCAGCTTTTTCTTGCTGATCTTCATCACCAGAGCGCCGGAGATCAGCGCAACCACGATGGAAAGCAGGGTCGGCGCCGTCACCAGCATCTGCACCATGCTGACCCCGGCCTCCGGGAAATGTTCCTGGATGGGGCCCAGCACCGGGGATACGCAGAACTGCAGCCCCTGGATAAAGGAGATGCAGACAATGGTGATGATGATCTTTGTCTTTTCTGATTTACTTAATTTCATAATGTTTTCACCCTGTTTTCTTCCTCAAAACGAAAATCCCTGGAAATTGCAGACGCCGGTGTATTTCTTCACATCTTCCTTTCCGTCCAGCACACGTCCGGCTCCTGCCGCCATGGCCTCCATCTCAAATTCTCCCGGATAGGCGCAGACCGGCGCGATCCACCCGCAGGCTTCCTTCACCTGGCTGACCAGGTCCTCGCTGTAGACCATTCCGCCTCCCAGCAGGATGGCGTCCACCTTGCCGTGCAGTGCTGCCGCCATGGAGCCGATGCATTTCTCAATCTGATAGATCATCGTATTCCAGAGCATTTCGGCATACTGGTCGCCGTTTTCGGCACGCTTCGTCAGCTCCAGCGCGTCCGAGATCCCGGTATGGCTTACGAATCCGCCGCTTCGGGTGCAGAGCTTTTTCACCTCTTTCAGATCCTTACCCTCACAGTATTTTAGAAGATCCGCCGCGCAGACGCTGCCGCAGCGTGTGGGAGCCATGGGACCTTCCCCGCCAACGATATCGAATCCGTCTATCATCCTTCCGCCCCGGTGGGCAGAGATGGAGATACCGCCTCCGATGTGGCAGACTACAAAATTGCAGTCCTCATAACGTTTTCCCAGGCTTTCCGCATGACGGATCGCCGTTTCCTTTAAGTTCAGGGCGTGGAGGTGGACCATCCGGTATACCCCTTTGATCCCGGTCATGCGCGCCAGATCCTGGAGCTCATCCACATCCGGCGGATTGACCGTGTATGCCTTCGCGCCGTACATTTCCGCAAATTCCTTTGCAATGCTGGGACCTAAGCAGGCCGGATGCACCACCCCGTTTGCCGCATGGATGGAATGATCCAGAACCAGCTCGTCAATGTCATAGGTGCCGCCGTCCATGGCCAGGAGCCCGCCGCCTCTACCCACGCAGGCGTCCAGTCCCGCCAGGTCAACCTGGTTTTCTTTCAGAAGCTGCCCGATCATTTCCTTCCGGTAGGCAAGCTGGTCCCCCAGCGTCTCAAACTTCGCCAGAGCCTCCGCGTCATGGCTGACATTTGCGGAAAATACTTTTTTCTCCCCTTCAAACAGCGCGATCTTCGTTGAGGTGGAACCGGGATTTACCGTAAATATTTTATAATTGCCCATGTTGATATCCTTCTCTTTCTATCCTATACGCACGGCCGCTGAAATCAGTTCGCCGCCGCGCGGATCACTAGTACAACGTTGTACTAGCATAGCCACGTTTCCAAGCATCTCGTCCACCGGCGCGCTTCTGGAAAAGTCGCAGACCGGCTGCGCAAAGCCCTGGAGCACCGGCCCGTAGGCATTGGCATGGCCGAAGATCTGGATCAGCTTGACTCCGATATTTCCCGCATGCAGGTTGGGGAAGATGAGGACATTAGCCTTTCCCGCCACTTCGCTCTCCCATGTTACCTTTTTTGCAGCTACTGCCGGAATGATAGCAGAATCTAGCTGAAATTCCCCGTCCACCTTCACATCCGGACGGAACTGGCGCACCAGCTTCACAGCCTCCCGGACAACCTCCAGGCTTTCATGCTCCGCGCTTCCGCAGGTGGAAAAGGACAGCATGGCCACCCTGGGCTCCCATCCCAGCATATTTTTTACGGTATCTGCGGAGGAAATGGCGATCCCTGCCAGATCCTTTGCGTCAGGCTGGGCGGTAATGGCGCAGTCCGCCAGTCCCAGCATCTGCCCCTGGGGCCCGTCAAAGCCCGGAATATCCGCAATCCCCAGGCTGGATACACTCTCCACGCCCTCCTGGAGCCCTACGATCCCCATGGTCTCAAAGATCACGTCTCCGGTGGAGTATTCCTTTCCGGCCGCCACGCAGTCCACCTTATGGAGCTTCAAAAGGAACAGGGCGCAGCGCACCGGATCCTTGGATTTTCTGGCAACTGCCTTGGCGGAGAAGTCCTCATGTCCTGCCGTATATTCCTCCGCCAGCTTCAGGCGGTTTTCTTCTTCCGTATAGTCAAAATAATCGAAGCCTTTTGTAGAGATCTGATGCTCTGAGGCTAATCCTTCGATCTCCTCCTGCTTTCCCATCAGGACCGGGAAACCGATTCCGGTTGCGATCACCTGCTCCGCTGTCCGCAGGATATCCACGTTCCCGGCCTCCGGAAATGCGACCCTCTTTGGGTTCTCCTTCGCTTTTTCCGTCATTTTTTTGATAAATTCATTCATGATATTCTCTCCCTGAGAGCGGCCGGGAAATGCCTTGCCTCCGCAGCAAATCGTATACCTGTTTCATTCCCCGCCCGCCCCGATTCTATTATTCGTCAAGCAGCTCTGCTACATAATCCGCCGCTTCCCCAAAGGTCGCGCAGCGCTTGAAGTTCATATAAGGAACCTCCGCGTCAAATTCATCCTCCAAAAATGTGGTCATCTGTGAATAATGCGCAGACTTCGGATTCATGGACGCAAATTCCGTATCCTCATTCAATGTGGAAGCGTCTGCTCCCCAGATTTTACTTGCCTTTTCGATGATCTTTGCCAATACTTCTTCTCTCATGATATGTGATTTCCTTTCTGAATTTAATATCTGTTTGATGTACATTTTCTTCGGAACAGGGTTTCTGATTTTTCTTAACTGATCATTTTCCGCAGCATCCATTACCGGATCACGATGTCCCCATCCTGAAATCTGGGCGGGATCACCGGGATCTGCAGGAAGGACTCATACTGCCCGCCTGTATAGATCAGGTGGTTGCCCTTGTTGTCTGTTTCCCATCTCAGCGGTTCGAACCAGTCGTCCCGGATATATCTTCCGGCGATCTGAACGCGGATCTGCTGTCCCTTGTGGAAGAACCGGCTGGTCGGCATGATCTCGATATCCACCGGCACGATCTGTCCCGGCTCCAGCTTTTCGTCGCAGGTATGTGCCTGCACCGGATTGTAATCCGTGGACAGCTTTTCATCCAGCTTGCGGCGGGATACGCGGAGCTTTCCCCATGCGCCCGGATGATTTTCCCCAAACAAGGTGATCGGAAGAAATTCTCCTGTAGTACTCAGCTTCTGGATATTGACAAACAGATCCATGTCGTCATAGCTTTCCGCCGCCACATACAGTCTCAGCTTCAGATAGCCGGTCAGCTCCGTATCCTCTTCGAAGCGGTAATCGAAGCAGACCTCTCCGGTCAAGCTGTCGTAGCTTGCCTTCGCTTCCCCTGCCACAGGCTCTGTCTTCATGGAGTTGTCGGAAGCATCCAGGTACAGCTTTTCATATCTGGTCCGTTTCAGCGGGAAGGAATCCTCCGGACGGTTGGTCTGGTAGTTGAACTCTCCAACATCCTGAACCTCGATCCTGACCTTTGGAGTCAGCTCCCATCCGTTGCGCTCCTGTTTCAGGTATCTTGCGTAGAATTTTTCCAGATCCTGCAGGTTCTCATTGCTGTATGCATCCGGCCACTCGAAATTCCTGTGGGCACGGAGCCATTTCCGGCGGGATTTACATTTCCGGAATGCATTGATGGAGCCGCGCAGGTGCAGGTGGTTCCAGCATGCCGTCTGGTATACCGGGATTTTGACCTTGCCGAAATCCGGTTCCTTGTCCTTCCAGTATGTACAGTTGACAAAGGGATATTTTTCCAGGTTCAGCGGCGTATTGTCGATGTAGTTGATCCCGCATGCCTCACGCATTACAAAGCCTACGAATGACTTTGCCGGAATCCCGCCTTCGCACAGGGACTCCCGGTACATATCCGTGGTGGACTCCCAGGGCGCGATACATGCCAGGTGCGGCGGCTGCTGAGCCGCGATCCTCCACTGTGTCATGGCTACACAGCTGTTGCCCGCCAGTCCGCATCTTCCGTTGCACCAGTCCTGAGCGGCCGCCCACTCGATGAAGTCATAGCCGTCTTTTCCGTCCTGAGTGCCGAACTGTACAAAGTCTCCCTCCGAATGTCCGATCCCTCTCGGGTCCACATTTGCCACCGCATAGCCATGGCGACACCAGTACCCCGGATCCGGGCTTTCGAACTTGGACATGTCTGATACGGTGTGGGGCGGAACGCCCATGATCTGCCATTCTGCCTGTCCTTCAAAGGGACGCTTGCCGTAAAAGCTCCAGGAAATGATCAGGGGATATTTTCCCTCTGCCTCCGGCTTGTAAATGTCCACATAGATGGTGACGCCGTCGCGCATCTTCACCGGGATATCCTGCATGCAGATGATCCCTTCCTCCGGGCTGTAGGTCCTCTGGTTCAGCGCCGGCTGAATCTTCGCGTGCTCCCGTTCCTCCAGGGACATTGCCTCAAATTCCTCCGGCGTGCAGGGGGTCATCATTTTTGTCATGACGATCTCAACCTGTTCCCCGCTCATGTCCACGGTTTTCGTAATTCTTTCCACTTCTCCCATGTCTGGAAACCTCCTATTCATTTGCTGCCGGTCCGCAGGCGCATATGGATCGTCATCCGATCCGGTTCGTTCTTCCGGATCACGTCCCGCCCTGCCGATCGGTTGTTCTTTCTGATTTTATTTTAGGGAAATAAGACGAAAAACAACAGAACACTTTTCCTGTTTGTGTTCAAATTGTACAGATTTGAAAAATGTGTCTAACGAAAACAAAAAAGGGGCTGTCTTCCAGGCATGCTCTCCCCGAGCATCCGGAAAAACAGCCCCCGCCTTTTTCTCAGTTATGCTTGCGGCAGATCTATCCGCCGCACAGTATCGCTATTTACGCAATGCCGCTTGTAGGTCAGGTAGCCCGCCCCGACCCGCATGGTATTCAAGAGGTTCACCACCTCATCCGCGGACAGGGCATTTTCTCCCTCCGATTCCAGCCAGAGCCGGGCAGAGAGGAAATGCAGCTCCGCAACGGTCTTGACAAAATACCCCCGCAGCTCGTCCTGCGGCAGCCCGTCATTGTCCATCATGGCTTCAATGTAATCGTTCAATATATTTTTCAGTTTTTTTACGAAATAGGGATCGCCGTTGTGGGGATCCAGCAGCGCCCCCATGGCTGTCTTATGAGTCCTGCAGAAATCAAACCAGAACAGCAAAAGCGGCGGCGGCTCCACATCATACTTTTCAATAAATTCTTCAATCCGGAACCTGGGCCTTGGATCCCCGGACATCTCCTGATACTTCCGGGACATCTCCTCCAGGATGGAGCTCTGGATCTGTTCCATGAGTTCATAGATGTCGCCGTAATACTGGTAAAATGTCCCCCTGGTGATATTGGCCCGGGAGCAGAGCTCCTTTACCGTGATCCTGTCCCATTTCTTTTCAAAGATCAGGTTCAGATAGGTCTGCTCGATCCGTTTCCTTGTCTGCTCCGACTTGGAGCCCTTTGCGTTAGAAATCGTTTCCTGCATGGTCATTCTCCTTTGTGTGAACACTTTTCAACAGACAGTTCCTATTTCACCTCGATCGGACAGATTTTTTCTTATCCCTGATCAAAAAATCAATCTCTATAGTATTTTTGCGAACTGCAGAGCCAAAAAGCTTTTACCTCCCCGCTTCGCCCTATTTTATCACATTTTCACGTATTCTCAAGATAATCTCTCCATATTTTCACGTTTTCTCAAGATTATTTTCTATGATTTACACGTTTTCTCAAGATAATTCCATGGAATCCTATTGTTTTTGCAAATCAATGAGCAGACTGAGGATTTTTTCACTTGTTTTTTCCAGCCCGGCAATATAAGATATGGATAATCACTCTGCAGAAAGGAAGTGTCTCAATCATGATCTATGGAATCGGAACCGATATTTTAAAGATCAGCAGCATCGCCTCCAGCACAGCCGATTTAAACGACCCGTTTGTACGAAAAACCTATACCCCGAAGGAAATTGCCCTGATCGCCTCCCGCCCCATTCCGCAAAACAGCTTTGCCACCAGGTTTTCCGGCAAGGAAGCGGTCTTTAAGGCCCTGAACATTTATGGAAATGACATCCGGCTCAATGAGATCGAGATCCTGGAAAATGAAAACGGCCAGCCCACAGTCACCCTTCACGGAAATGCCCTGCGGCTGGCGGAGCAAAAGGGGATCTCCCGGATTCTGATCTCCCTCTCCTATGACACGGATTATGCCGTGGCGTATGCTACAGCGCTGCTCGGGCAAGAATAAAGAGTCACCTGTTCCACAGCAGCTTGGTCTCCCGTTTCAATAAAATCCCGTCCGCGCGGGCACAAAATGTGGTCAGATAAGTTTCCTCGTCCGCGCGGTAACCGTACACCTCTCTGTCCACGATTTTTTCTCCTGTCAGCCCTTCTTTTTCCACTTCCGTCAGAATGTATTCCGCATCCTTCTCCACAGCCAGTTCCTCAGGTACTTCTTCCGGTTTCAAATCATCCTGCCTGATCACCCGATGCTCCGGATCCATCTGATACACCCTGATCTGTACCGGCTCTGACATCACCGCATACTCTATGGAAACGCTGCTTTTCTCTGCTTTTGTTTTTCCATTTTCAGTGATCGTTGTCTCTGCGTTGAGCTCAGAAGAAAAACGCATCCCTTCCGCCGATTCCCCGCTTGTGGATACGCCATGTCCCTGTACTGCATAAATCCTTCCGTCTGCCGTCTGGTACACCGGATTGGCATAATAGGCACGTTTTCCATTCCTTTTCTGCAATACATAGACGGTCCCGCTGAGACTGCGTTCCCGGCTGTCATCCGCTACGTTGAGCCTGATGTCCGTATCGCTGACCTCTTCCGAGCATACGTTTCCCCAACAGTTTTCTCCGTTTTCCATCGTCCACAGAGGGGTAAGCAGCTGGAAGCCATCCAGATTTCCGAAGGAAATCTCCCAGTCGATGGGGTCGGCCCCCCTGCTTTTATCAATCTCTGCGTACAGCCTTCCCTCATTTCCGAAAGCCGCTGCATCCTCCATGGTGAACAGATCTAAAAATTCCGTAGTGATAAACACCCCGATCATCTGGTCGCCGCCGCGGTCTCCGCCGGCATCCGGCACTGCCAGAGAACAGCCGCAGAGGAGCAGCATGACAAACAGACACAGACAGCTTCGAAACATCTTCTTTTTATTCCTCATCCCCATCCTCCTCCAGCTTTCCGTCAAATTTCAGAATATCGCCTACATCACAGTTCAGGAAATAACAGATCCGGTTGATCGTGTGGAAACGGACGCCCTTTGCCTTTCCGCTGCGAAGGACTGAAAGGTTGGCTTCCGTAATATTGACCAGCCTGCACAACTCCTTTGATGTCATTCCCCGGTCCTTCAGGACCTCTTCCAAACAAACTCTGATTCCCATAATTCCCGCCTTTATGTTTACGAACTGTGTGAAATAACCTAAACATCCTGCTTGTCTATTTCTCCGGCTGCACAGTTCAAAGAGCCAAGTACAGCGTTTCGTAAATGCTCGTTTGCTGTCATATGATCAGGTCATGCTCCCGCTTCAGCTTCTGATCCTCCTGCAGATACCGCGCAAACAGCAGTACCACCAGTACAAAAATGATGGAAATGACGGGCACATGGATCTCAAGATCTATCTGGGAAAGGCCGGAACAAAACAGAATCTGCAGCAGGTTGTAGCCCACATCCGAAGCAGCCGTGATCCCCAGCGCTTTTGTACAGAACCCGGCCAGCCGGCTTGTCAGTTCCACGGACGCGTCGCCGTATCGATCCATTTTCAGGGCTGTCAGCATCTGTCCTGCCAGAAATACGATCCCCATATCAAACACATAGGGCAGGAGATCGACCAGATAGCCCAAGCCGAGAAACAGGTATGTCATTCCCGGACTCTGCGCGCCGGACACGAAACCGGACATGACCGGGCCGCTGTCCATGCTCCCCACGTTTTGGATGGCTTTCAGGAGATTCCCCAGGCCCTGTCCGAAGATCAGGTAGGCGAAAACCATATTCAGAAAAATAAGAAGCTTCTGTAGAACGCTGTGCAGTGTTTCCGGCTGTGCTCTCCGGCAGACGGACAGCACCCGGATCACCAGGTAGCCTGACAGCGCCGAATAAAACATACAGCCCAGCATCCATTTTCCCGTCCCTGGAACCTCGGTCGGAAACAGGCCGGGATTGATCATATAATAGTGTACGATAAACAGCAGAATGCTCAGGCCATACAGTGCATGGTCGATGCTAAGAAGCTTCCCCTTCTTTTTTAAGATCAGCCAGGCCAGGCAGGGAAGCAGGCTAAAACCTATATAGAGCAGGATTGCCGCCGCATTTCCAGGCGCTCCGGACAAGGACAGGGTGCGGAGCGCATAGCCCATCTGCTCAAACGGAAAGGCCGCCAGGCTGGAAAATGCTATGGAAGCATTCACCTGCAGCAGGTTGAAAGCTACGCAGGCGGCTGCTTCTGCCGCCAGAATGCCGATCATTCCTTTTCGCTTCATATGCCCTCCTTTCGAACCCTTTCAAAAATGGAAGGGTCGTAATGAATTATTGTTTTACGATAATTGTATATCTTTATAATAGCATAGAATTATCGTTTGTCAATAATTTTTGGCATTCCAGAAAAACAAATTACCTTTATTCCGAGAGATCCTTTCCAAGTATGATGAGATGGAACCCTTTTTCATACGCGTTCGGCTGGAGCCCGATCACCCGGAACCCCTGTTTCAGATACCATTTATAATCAATCCGGTCACATTCCAGGTTTGCAATTGCATCCGCAATGCTGTCGATTTTCTTTTCATGGATGTTGAATCCGATGGAACTGATCCCGCTGCGGAACGTCAGGTATCCTTTACTCCTGGCATAGCGCTCCGCTTCCCGGATCAGCTCCCCCAGCTTATGCTCCAGTTTAAATTCGCCGTTGTCGTCAAAACCGCTGCATTCCAGCTCCAGCGCGCGGTATCCGATCAGTTCCCGGCACAGGATCCATCCCTTTGGGGTGTTCTCATCTTCCCCCAGATACCAGCCGATTGTATGGATCGTATCCTCCACACCGCTCAACTGGCTGAACGCCCCCTCATAATCCCACCAGTCCGGCTTGATCGTACACATGAGCCGTGCTATCTTTGGAATCGCTTCTGATTTCATTTCGAATACTTTCATGATATTTTCTCCCTTCTTGCTGTCTGGCTACCCTACACGATATCGGACGGATGCCGTGCAACAAATGTACGACACCATGTGAATCGTAACATCTCGCGTCTGCTTTACTTAAAATCCAAAATCATTTGTTTTCTGTCACACAATATCCAGATACGTCTTATGATCCGGTGCGGGAAATGCCTGATCTATTTCCGCCAGTTCCTGCTCCGAAAGCCGGATATCCAATGCACCGGCATTTGCCTCCACATGCGCGCTCTTCCCGCTCCTGGGGATCGCAATCGTATGTTCCCGCTGCAGGACGAATGCCAGCAGGAACTGGAGCACCGTCGCCTGATGTTCTGCGGCGATCCGGTTCAAAACCGGATGCTCCACAAGCCCTCTCTGCAGCTCCCCGGCCTGGGCCAGCGGGCAGTATGCCATCAGGGCCACATCGTGGGCATCCATCCAGGGCTTCAGAGAATACTCGATTCCCCGGGAACCAAGATGGTACAGCACCTGATTCACCAGACAATGGTTCCCGTCCGGTCATAAACACCTGCAGGCCAATCCCGCTGGCAACCTGGCTGGGACCGCACACAATATCGCTGGCCGGGGTCGCCGCACAGCCCAGGCCGACCGCCATGATCTCGCCGCCGAAATTGGGATGGCGGATCACATTGGTGACAGCCCGGATCGGGATTTCAGCCATGGGCGCATTGATCGCCACGCCGCAGCCGTAAGGATGGGTCACCGCAACCGCCACATTATCTATGTCCTTGATCTTTATGATATCTTTTGATTTCATGATCTGACTCCATTCCTAATCCATATCATTCCAATACAATTTCTTCTGCCGTTCGTCCAATGATCTCACGAACCGCTGTTTATAGACCAAAAATTCCTCCATATCCATCAAAATGTGATAGAGGATGGCCCTGTTTTCAAATTCCTCCCTGGACTTGGGCAGCTCTTCCTTTTTCATGTCCCGGAAAATGCCCTCCAGCTTTTCCATCTGCGCGGACGGGACATTGCGCTCCACCACGTAGTCCGCCAGGTACAGCATATACTCTGCCACAACCCTGGCCTGCTTTGGTATGTAACGGATCTTTTTCACCTCATAGTGCAGGTTATGGAGCACATGGCACTGGTCGGAGCGCATTTCAAAGTAATCGATGTAATAAACCGGATGGGAGTGAAATGTATTTTCCTGATATTCGTATGCTTCCAGGATAAAGTCCTGCAGTTCCTTTTCCAGCCGGATGATGTCGTCCCACAGATTGCCGGAGGGAGCCGGACTGCCCAAAACCTCCTCCTGGGATAAATATCCCGCGAACCGGCGCAAAATCTGCTGCAGCCGCTCCTCCGTATAGCGCATATTTTCTATGATATCCTGCTCATTTCTGCCGTTATTCTGGAACAGGTTCAGCAGAAACGCGATCACCACTCCGATCAGCACAAGCAGGAATTCATTTTTGATAACCTTCATGCTGAAAACATGTCCGGTCAGCAGATGGGCGCCGATCACGGAATTGACCGATATGGTAGCCCGCCAGTCCATGACCTCTGCGAACAGGACGACGCAGAAAATAAAGACTCCGTATCCGATCCACATGCTCTTGATATGAGCGAAGGAGGCCCATGCCAGCAGGATCGTCACAGCAAACGTGACCAGGCGGAATGCCGACAGCCTGACGGTCTCCCACTTGGTAGTCAAAAGCGTCAGCAGCGTGATGGTCCCTGCGGAAATGGCGTACTCCAGCCCAAGCAGCTGGGCAATATAGATCGCCGCGCTGCTTCCCACCGCGATCTTGGCTGCCAGGAGCAGCATTTTCCTCTTTTTCGCCAGTTCCTTCTTAATCCATTCCAAATTTGGACTCGATCCCATACTTATTCATTTTCCTCCACAGTGTGGTTGTGCTGATCCCAAGCTCCTCCGCCGCCAGCTTCCGGTTCCCCCGGTGCTTTTTCAAAAGCTCGCTGATCTTCACCGCCTCTTCCGTCTTGTACACCACCAGTTTTTCCTCTCCGCCCACTTCCCCCACATAGGGGTATAGCTCTCCGAACAGCGTTCGGATCGTGCCCTCGGCGATACTCCGCTTTTTCGCCGTCAGCACCAGCCGTTCCAGAAATGCTTTGAGCTGCAGCTTGTTTCCCTGCCAGGAGAACTGCGCAAGCTGCGCGTACCCGCCCTCGGTGATGACCAGGTACTTGTTGTATTTCCTGTAAAATTCTTTGAAATATCTGTCGATGTAGTACCGCAGATCCTCGCTCCGTCTGTTCAGCGGCGGGATCTCCAGGGTCAGCCCGTGGAGCACATAATATATCCGCCCCCTGCTCCGCGGCGATCCGGGCTTCGTTTACGGCATTTTCGCTTTCAATGACCTTTACGTAGTCGATTTCATAATGATTTTCATGGATCAGCTTCCGCGCCGTCTCCGCCATATCCTCATATGGCAGCAAAATCGCAATTTTGGTCATGGTCTGATCTCCTGTTTTTCAATCTGGTTTTTCCTGTTCGCCCACGGCCACGCACCTGCCGCACGGGAAACGTAAGCCGCAGCAAATGTTCTTTAATAACAACTATACACGATTCCGTTCATTTTTCCAATGGACTCAACGAAATTTTTATGTACTTTATCGTTACTGTCCATACGGTGTCGTGCACTCGCTGCACGGCAGCCGGCCAATACAGTGATGGAGCGGGCATCCGGCTCCTCGCCGTTAGGCGACTTTACAATGAGCCGGATGCCGTTACTGTGAGCGCCCGGCCAGGGTGTGAACAGTAACACTTTTTATGTTCCTTTCCGTTTCTTTGTTTTACGATCCGCAGACCGCCGTTTTGATCGGCCCGCTGTTCTGAATATCTTTATTTTACTACACGTTTTATCGTTCCGTAAATCGATTCCCGCATTTCGGATTAACGATCGGATACACCTTATACGTACTTCCTGTAACTCCTCAAAGCAGCCCCGCCTGCTTCATCTCCGCTTTGATCTGATCCAGCACCGGCCCCTCCGGGGTGGGCAGGTTGGGCGTATAGGGCAGCCCCACATTTCTTCCCCGCAGATTTGCCATATCCTTTGCCGCAACCGGGAAGCCGGCCCCGTCCATGGACAGGCGGACCGGGTTGAGCTTGAACTGGGCCTCCAGGGAGCCTTCCAGATCGCCTGCCGCATATTTGTTGTAAATATCCGTGATCAGCTCCGGCATGAAGTTGCCCGCCGTACATACGCCGCCTACCGCGCCGTGGCACAGGGACGCGTACAGCAGGGTATCCGGCACCGCGTCCGCAATGGCTTTGAAATGTCCGAACAGCTCTGCTTCCGTCGGCTTCAAGAACATGGGCTGGAGCACGGAGATTCCTGCCGCTTTGTTTGCCGCCGCCATCCTGGCCAGGCGGACACATTTCTTTGTGCTGATAGCACCGATCCCGAAATAGACCGGCACACGGCCTGCTGCCTGATCCGCCATGATCTTCAGGCCCCGCTCCATCTCGTCCTCTTCGATCATATAAAATTCGCCGTTGCTCCCAAATGCAAGGATGCCGTGGACACCGCCTTCGATCACATAATCCACCTGCTCCCGCAGGGCTTTTTCATCGATCAATTCGTTTTCATCAATGGGGGTGATGATCGGCACGATCACGCCTTTTAAAAAATCCGTATTCATGATTTTGTTCTCCTTTCTCTATTGCTGCCCACAGATCCATAAGCATCAAATGGATCTTAAGGCTGCGGTATGTTCTTTCGTATCTGGTCAGCACCCGCGCAGATGCCGGCGGTCTGCATGAGCAGTTACGTTTTTTCTTTTGGAACTGCAGGAAAATAACCTGAATAGAGATCCGCTCATTGACTTTGGAGCGGGCCACTATAAAATACAGAAAGCCTGCCACTGGCAGCCTTTCTGCATACGATGGTATCCAGCAGAAAAGGCAATAAAAACGAGGCCAGCATTTTTTTGATTGTATGATTCGTTTTAACGATTTATAATATCCATGACAGGAGGGATTCATATATGAATGCGAAAGAAGCGGCTGAAAAATGGGCGTTTTAAGAGAAAAGATAAGGAGGGATCAGACAATGAGTAAGATTTTATTGGTTGAGGATGATATGGAAATCAGTACCATGCTCAAGAATTTCTTGACCACAGAGAAGTTCGAGGTCATTACAGCGTATGATGGCAAAAGTGCCCTTGACAGGTTCTTTTCGGATCGTTTTAGTCTGGTTTTGCTGGATTTAATGATACCCCAGATGAGCGGAATGGAAGTCATGGGAAAAATCAGAGAAAACAGCACTGTCCCGATTATTATTCTATCGGCAAAAGATACCGATTCTGATAAAACGCTTGGTTTGGGTTTGGGAGCAGACGATTATATAACGAAACCGTTTTCTGTCACAGAAGTATTGGCACGGATAAAAGCAAATATCCGAAGAAATACACAGTATGCCGCAAGTGCCGCAGAGCAGCAGCCGATACTTCAAACGGGGAATCTTGTCATGAACCTGAATGAATATTCTGTAACAAAAAACGGCTGTAAAATCGAGCTTACATCAAAAGAATTTGAAATTTTAAAGCTGTTATTGCAGAATCCAAAAAAAGTATATACGAAAGAACAGATTTATTCCCTTGTCTGGAATGATACCTATTATGGTGATGAAAATGCCGTCAATGTCCATATCAGCAGATTGAGGAATAAAATAGAGGACAATCCCCGCGAACCGCAGTATGTGGTTACGGTATGGGGAATCGGATACAAATTGGGGGAGTGAAAGGATGAGCGATAAAACAATCATATTCTTTTTGGCAGTTGTTGTCTGCTTGCTATTCCTTGTGGTTTTATACCAGCGTTTTGTTTTTGGCAGGGGAATACAGGCAAAGATAAAACGGATCAATAAAAAATTGGAGGAAATTTTAGAAACTGGAAGTGACGAGAAAGTAATGATATTTACGGACAACCCGGTTTTAATGGAATTAGGGGGACAAATCAACCGCATGCTGATAGACCGCCAGAAAATAAGGGCAGATTTTAAAAGGGAAGAGATTTCTTCTAAAAAGATGTTGGCGAATATCTCCCATGACATAAAAACTCCTCTGACGGTCATATTGGGGTATTTGGAGATTATGCGTTTGAACCATGCAGATCATGAGATGTTGAAAAAAGTAGGAACAAAAGCGAATCAGGTTATG
Source organism: Lachnospiraceae bacterium (assembly GCA_910575475.1). GTDB lineage: Bacteria > Bacillota > Clostridia > Lachnospirales > Lachnospiraceae > Schaedlerella. The sequence continues at coordinate 40,128 of CAJTGD010000010.1, forward strand.
AACCTTATCAATCAATTTTTTACATTAGCAAAACTGGAATCCGGCGATACAAATATAAATCTTGGCAAAGTCAATATCAACGAGATATGCAGGGAGAATGTTTTGGAGTTTTACGATATTTTATTGCAGAAAGATTTTGATGTTGATCTGTTTATTCCAGAAACAGCTATTTTTGTGCAGGGGGATAAAGAAGCCCTGCAAAGGATTTTATACAATTTATTGTCAAATGTAATACGCTACGGCTCCGACGGAAAATATTTAGGAGTTTTTTGCGTCAGGACAAGAGCAATGTATAGACAGCATACCGAATGTCAAAACAACTTTTACAGTAAGCCTCAAAAAAATAACTTATTAAATTCCCTGGGCAGGAATAATGAAAAAAATTCGTAAGAATTCGTCAAGAGTTTTGAAAATCTATATCGCTATAATGGTATTCATAAAACAGAGAAAGGAGGCAAAAAATGTCTTATATTTTGCAAACAAGCCATCTAAGCAAAACGATAGATGGGAAACAGCTAGTACAGATGTGAATATCCATGTAAAGAAAGGTGAGGTATATGGATTTTTAGGACCCAACGGGGCAGGAAAAACCACGGTGATGAAGATGCTTACCAACCTTTGGAAACCGACAAGCGGCACGGTTGCGCTGTTTGGGAAAGTATTGGAAAAAAACTCTTACGAGGTGCTGAAGCGTATGGGAAGCGTCATTAGATGCTTGGGCTTTCTGATGCGGCGGATCAGCCTGCGGGCAGCTATTCTTTAGGAATGAAGCAGCGTCTGGGGATTGCCCGTGCCATATTGTGCAAGCCAGAGTTCGTGATCCTTGACGAGCCGACAAATGGTTTAGACCCCGCAGGAATGAAGCAAATCAGAGATTTGTTTCGGATGCTATGTACCGAGTATGGCATGACGCTTATGATATCCAGCCATCTTCTTCCAGAAATAGAAAGTATTGCCGATACGGTTGGCGTGATCCATCATGGAAAAATGATGAAAGAAATATCCATGAAAGAAATTGCTGAAACAAATACGGCGTATATTGAACTTGCCGTAGAGGATACAAAGAAATCGGCGTATGTTTTAGCTGAAAAAATGCAGTTAAGCAATTTTAAAATCGTAAACGATTCGGGGATTCGTATTTATGAGCAGGGTGTCACCACACAAAAGATTTCAAGGGAATTGATGGCAAATGATGTAGAGATTACTTCCATCAGCCAACACACGGAAAACTTGGAGGACTATTTCTTAAAAATCACATCGGAGGTGGGAAAATCATGTTAAAGCTTGTCAGACTTGAATGGAAAAAGAATCATATCGGGAAATATTTAGGGGGCGTAATCATTATGGCGGCTCTGCTTGGCTTATTTGTTTTTGCGCTAGCGTTTTTGGGCATTGCCAACGACCCAGACGGGACACTGAATGCTGCGCCAGGGACAGATGTAATCTCCGCTCCCATTGAATTATTTACCAGCATGGCTTTTCTTATTTACACCAGTGTCATGTTAGCATCCTTTATTGTAAGCGCATACAAAAACAAGACCATGAATCTGATGTTTTCCTACCCTATTAAGCGGCAGAAAATCTTAGCTTCCCAAATGATCGCGGTCTGGACTTTTAATTTTGCCGCACTCATTTTAACAAAACTGGCAATTTATATGTGCGTGTTCTTTGGGGCAAAATTTATGCAGTCATCCTTTGCTATTGATTTTTCAATAGGCAGCCTGTCATTTTATATACAACTGATACTAAAATCGGTGGTAATCGTCAGCATGAGCTTTATCGCCCTGTTTGTCGGGATGGCTTTCAAATCTTCAAAGGCAACGATTGTCACTTCATTTTTGCTGATTTTTCTCACGCAGGCGAATATTGGCGATTTCACCATGGCAGACAGCGCAGTATTCCCCGTTCTTTTAACGATTATTTCTTTGGGTTTTGCCGTTTTATCAATTGTAAATGTGGAAAGCAAGGATTTAATGTAGGGGGGCGTGGCTATGAAAGTCCGGCAGGGGAATTTTATTGCAGATTGCCAATCGATCAATATTTGAAATGCAGAAAAAGCATACACCTCAAAAAAGCGTATGCCTTTTCTTTATCATGACATAAAAACCAACAAAAATCATTCCATTTTGTCAAAATACTCTTCGATCAGACAGGTATGCTTTTTACTCTTTGCATCATAATTGATCCCAACGAGAAGCATCTCTCCGCCATAGTCCTTTAGAGCCTGCGGATAGTCCTTCTTTTTGATCTGGCCGATTGCCCCCTGCTCTGTCTTATTCCATTTCAATTCGATCAGCAGTAGCGGCATGGAGGAGTTTTTCTTCGGAAAGAAAACCACGTCCGCGTATCCGTGGCCTGACGGCAGTTCATCAATCTGAAAGTATGCATCTACACAGCTGATATATGCAAACCGGATCACACTGCGCAGCGCCTGCTCGTTATTGTAAAAGGTTGGCGCCGTTCCTGCCTGATGTGCCTCCTCGATCGCAGCAGCCACCGCCTCCTCATTCTGATTCAGCGTCGCTTCCAAAAGGGCATCCGAACCGCGGATAAGCTTCGCGATCTCCGTATGCCTTCCATGGGTGACTGCCCGCACAAATTCTTCACGGATTTCCTCATTTGGAATATATACCGACCTGCTGCTCATATCATAGGCCAGATATCCAAGATGGACGAACAGCGTCAGGATATCATCCCTGCCTTTTATCGTGGTCATATCATTTTGAAACGCGCCGGCATCGATCCTGATCCGAGCCCCTCCCAGCATCTGGACGATCGCTTCCTTCAATCCATCCTCGTCCATATCTATATAAATCCTCAATGTCTCAAAGGTTTCTGTCTGCGTCCAGTAATTGCCAAATTCCCCGCTCTTGACCGCTTCGATAACAGAATTCGGATTGTATATGGACTTCACCCGGCTGAAGGAATAGCCGTCGTACCATTTTTTCGCCTCTTCAAAATCCATGCCGTATTGTTCACAGAGCGCCCGCACCTCCGGCTCCATAAATCCAACATATTCCGCCAGCCTTTTCGGCGCAAGCATCGTATATTCTCTGAAATCTGTCATGGCGGACTGTGTACCGTATTTCTTGATCGGCAGGATTCCGGTCATATAAGCTGCCGCGATCATTTTGTCGGTCCTTCCGCTGTCCTTGAACAGGCCCCGTAAGAGCTGGATATAGCAATCCTGCGAAAATGTATCCGCCTTCGCCTCACGGAACAGAGCGTCCCACTCATCAATGATAAAAATAAATTTCTCTCCGGTCATCTGAGAAATATCATAGAGCATATCCGGCAGATACTCTTTCTTCTCCGCCTCCGGGCAGGCCGCGCACAGCTCATGGATCACTTCTTTCTGGAGCTCCTGAACGATCCGGGACATTGTCCCCGCAACAAACGCCCTGGAAACAAATCCCGTGATATCCAGGTAGATCACATTGTATTGATTCAGATGGGTTTCAAAGGAAGGATCCTTTGAGATCGCCAGATTCTCAAACAGTTTGCGGGAATCACAGCTTTTGTCGTAGTACGCGCACAGCATCTGAGCCGCATAAGACTTTCCGAAGCGGCGCGGCCTGCTTACGCAGGACAACTTATCCATTGTCCCTAATATACGGTTCATAAAGGAGATCAGGCCGGTCTTATCCACGTAGATTCCCTCTCTGACAGCTGAAAAGCCTGCATTACCGATATTCAGATAATTTCCCATAGCCGAATGTGCTCCTTTCCGAAATATGTTCCCTGTACTTTACTCCATTATAAAAGATTGCGCAGTTAAAAACAAGGAAATCTTACCAGGCTTCATTCATCACGCTGACTGCACTCCTCTATAGACGGTTTCAAAATTTCATTCGGCATAGACTTTACACCCTTATTTCTCTTTGATATAATGAAAGCATCTCATTGACGGTGATTTCAATTTGTAAAAGGTCATTCTACGTATAGAGAAGCGGCAGGAACAAATCTGTCAGAGCTTGACCGGATAAAAGAATGAACACAGTAAATATGCAGGAATATATAGAGAACAGGGTACATGAATTGTACTGGAATGATGATATAAACTGCGCAAGGACAGCAATCATTTGTTTAAGTGAATTATTTGAGACCATGATCGAACCGCAGGTCATCCGGTCTGCGGTTGGATTGCATGGTGCAGGCGGGTATAGGGCGCAGTGCGGTTTAGTCGAAGGAACGCTTCTGTTTATAGGGATTTATCTTCATGCACTGGGAAAAGCAGAGAGTGAGATTGTGTCTGCCTGTTATGATTTTGCGTCTGCTTTTGACAGCGCATTTGGCTCATTAAGATGTTATGAATTACGCCCTACAGGTTTTTCAGAAAATGACCCGCCCCATATGTGTGAAAATCTGACTTGTAAGGGTATTGAATTTTCATACCAGTATATTTTAAAAATCACGAAAGAACTGTAGGAAAATAACTGGAGCAAATTGCGCAGGATATTTTTCGATTTTGCAGTTCAAAAAACGCAAGGCTACGTCGAATTTTTGACCTATACAATCGGAGAAATAGACAAGCAAGATGCATAAGCTATTTACATTAGGCGGAAAGGTATAGGTGATATTATAGGGGGAGCATTGATTGAAACAAGTGCAAGGGCGATTTTAAAGGAAACGGCACTGAGGATGCTGAAAAGAGGGAAGATGACAGTCGAAGAGATTGCGGAAGATACAGGACTAAGTGTTACGGAAGTATAAAGACTCAGAAAAACGCTCATCGGAGCAACGCAACAGGTAAGGAATAGCTAATGATTGATTTTCTCCAATATTCCTATACAGAAAGCCGCCGGTGGCAGCCTTTCTGCATACGATGATATTTATAAAGCAGGGAAATAACTGATGATTTAGATTATTTCCCTGCTTTTTGTTGTATCATCGTACTTTTCCCTCAATCTCCTGGTAATTGCTAAAAAGAAGGATCCTTTCCTTATGATCTGTGCCATGGAAAGCGCGTTGGCGGTCATGGCGTACACATTTTCATGACAAAGGCATTCACGGTCATGGTTCCGGCCGTGGACAGGAGATTTCGGATATTTCCCAGCAGGCCGCGCTCATACTGGTTGGTCGTCATCAGCCCCTGCAGGGTGGCATAGGGAACGTTCATCCCTGTATAGAATACGGTTGACACCATGTTATAGGTCAAAAACATATGCGCGATCTGCGCCTTCTCTGCCAGCCCGGAAGGGATGGAGAACATCAGTACAAAGCAGACAGCCAGCGGGACGCAGAGACGCAGCAGCCATGGACGGGCCTTTTCCCATTTGCTGTGGGTCTTGTCCACGATCCGCCCCATGACCAGGTCGGACACCCCGTATGCAAACCGCTCGATCAAGCTCAGCTTCGCATTCGGATCCATATTGACCTTCTGATCTTTGTTCATGTTTATCGTCCTCTCTCCTTTTTTCTATCTTTTTTTATTCATTGCAGGGCTATGTATTTCCACTCTCTCCGGATATCAGCCGCCCATCGGGAACCAGCCCATTGCCGCGCTCTTGCCCAGATCCCAGCAGTCCCAGCCGATCCAGTTGGGTTCATTGACCGTATCCAGAAGCAGTTTATAGCTCCAGTAAAAATATCCGCTTCCCCGTTTCCAGGCATCCAACTGCGCCTCCGCGATCTGCAGATAAATCTGCTTCTTGGCCTCCGCGTCCATGGTTTCCTTATTTTCAGAAAAGTCCATTCCATTGAGCACGGTCTGGCCGCCCTTTGTGTCGGTTCCCACTGCATAGCTGTTGAACAGGCACCACTCGCCGCAGATCACATCCACATACTCCTGCACCTCGGCGATGTCCTTTGCGAAATGCTCTTCGATGTATTTCCGGTAGCCTTCCACCGTCTGCTCACAGCCGTCCGGCTCCGCCACCATCAGATACATATGGGTGTCCAGCACAATGTTCCGAAAATCCTGCTCCGCAAAAAAGTCTTTCCATGCCTTCAGCTCAAATCCATCATGGAAAACCACATATTTGTCTTCGTCCAGGTGTTTGCGGATCCGCGCATACGCATTTTTATAAAATTCCTTCAGAAAATCCATGGTGATTGGCGCGCTGCCCTCTGCCAGCTTCGGGTCTGCAGGCGGGTAACGCCTCTGCACTCCCAGCATCTCCCAGGTACGCTCCGTACAGGGCTCGTTAATCGGGGTGATCCCCAGAAGCCCTTCCCGTTTTCCGTAACGCTCTGCCAGCTTTTCCAGCACATTCAGCTCAAACTCCACCTCCTCCGGAAGCTGTGCCCATCTGCACACGCCGCTGAGCCCTCCGTTGTCAAAGCCGTTCTGGCTCATAGGGGCGGTATGCAGGTCGATCAGGATCTTCATCCCGTACTTTTCCGCCCATGCAAATGCCCTGTCCAGCTCCGTGATGTATTCGCTGCGGTGGGTTTTGATCCTTGCCTCGTACACCTTCGGGGAGAGCTGGGCGGGCAGGTAATACTCGTCCTCCGCCGTGGTTCCCGCAAAAAGCCCGGGACTCATCCATTTCTCCAGAACCAGCCAGTTTCCAAGGTTGACGCCTTTTACATACATACTGCAATTCCTCTCTTTCTTTTTTTCGCCCTGGGAACTCTGCCTAATCCCGCAAATTCTGCCTGACCTTACGGATTCTGCCTGATCTCGTAATTTCTGCCTGGCCTTACGGATTCTGCCTGACCTCATGGATTCCCGGAGCGTATTTTTGTTTTTTCTGTACTGCATGGTTTCATGATACCAGAATAAAATATTGTTCATATCAGAATTTTTATGTGCATATCAAGATTTTATTTTCCATCCTCATTTTCGACTTTTTCACTAAAAAAGCACCCTGATTTTTGTTCAAAATCACGATGCTTTTTATTCCTTGTGAAATGGCCGAATGGCCATAATGGGATGCTCCTGAGCGGACAAGTCAAGATGTGTCCTTAGCCCGGTAGTGCTCCCGAAATTCCCCCGGCGTCACTTCCAGCTCGGACGCCAGATCTTTTGCGGAAAGCTTCGTATGCAGGTACTTCAGGACCAGTTCCCGGCATAGGATTCCCGGAGCTGACGATCATGAGCTGATTTTTGTCAAACAGATTGCCTGTCACCATCTCATAAAGCATGACGATCAGTTCACTGAGCTCGTACTGGTCAATGTACCCGATCCGGTATGGCGTGCCGGCGTCCAGCCCATGCTCCTCCTTTAGGAAGCGCACGGTGGCGGAGGGCCTGCCGTCCATACAGCAGGGTCCCAGGATATAGTCCCTCTCCTTCCCTGCAATGATCCCGTAGGCAATATGCACCTGCTCGGTATAGAGGATCGGGAACTCTTCCCGCTTCTTTTCCAGAAGCATTTTTTCAAAGGCCGGATCCGCCTCCAGGATGTCTATCTGTTCTCCATGATCTACATACACCGCCTTGCGGACGCCGGACTTGTCGTATACCCGCAGGGGCGCATGGGCCAGAAAAATGATGTGTTCGCAGAAACGTGCCTCTGTCATTGCATTCACCTGTCCTTTCCCGCCGCCGAAAATTATCCGCAGACCCTTTTATCCATTATAAAAAAATCCGCGGATAAAAACAAGGGAATACCCGCCCTGCATTATTCAAATTATTCAAATCTATACCCCTATTCTATTTTATTAATTGACATATTTCCGAATTGCGCATATAATAATGAAAGACAGGCAACGGCGTGTGTCTGTTTAAGCGTTGAAGCATAGCAGCGTACCGGAAAGCCTTGCTATGCGGAGCTTCCAGTAGGGGTTGTGCAGTAACCTCAAACCGGGGTAGGCCGATTGCCCTGCAGGGCAATTGCCGAAATAAAATGCCCAAAACCGCCTTGTATTTTGTATATACAAGGCGGTTTTTTCGCTTCTGGAGCAGAAAGGATCCTACTATGGATAAACTTACCGAATGCGTCTATGCGTTTGAAAAAATGCTGAATATACAATACCGTGTTATTATTGGACGCAAAGGAAAAGCCACGGAACTTTGTATTGGTTTCTCAAAACTAGATTTCCATCATCTAGTGGGCTTGGGCAAATTGAAAGACCTGCGGATTGCCACGCGCAACCGACGGATTGTATTTGATGAAATCCTTACTGGAAAAATTAATTATAAAACGATTTTGAAAAGCCGCTACCTGCATCTAATTGAAAACCGTTTTCAGCCTCTTGCACATATCGAAACACTTTTTGATGATAACAGACTGGTTTTTCGCTATAACCCAACGCAAAATCAGTTTTCACTGATTCAAGCAGATTATCTTTTATCTACTCCATACAGTGGAAACGATGTTTATATTTTCCTTGCAAAACAGGAAGATACTAAACAATATTTCTGTCGTTCCTTTTTTCCAAAACAGCAAAAAGACTATACAAAGGGGCAGGCTGTTTACACTATGCTTTACAAAGAAAAAGTGTTTCTAACAACAGGGACAGCACAAATTCAGTTTGACCGACTTACGCCCCGGAACTGATACAGCGCTGCATCTCAAGCTTCACCGTAAATCCGCCGTGCGCGTTCTGCCCGATCTCTACCTCCCCTCCATGAACTGCCATGATCTGCCTGACGATGAGCAGCCCCAGCCCATGCCTCTGCTCCGCGGTCCTCTCATCACAGACCATATAGTGGGGGGCCCGTCTGATCATTTCCATCTGCTCCTGGGATGCACCCACACCGTCGTCAGCAACCGTCACCGTACATCTCTCATTTTCCATCGTTACGCGGACATAAATCGTGCATCCCTGCTCATTGTGGTTGATGCAGTTCTGGATCAGGTTGCCGACCGCCCGCTTCACCAGATCCGGATCCGCGCAGACTGGACAGACTGTCAGGTTTTCTTCCGTTTCCCATTCGATGGGATGCCTGCCGCTGATATCCAGATTCATAAAATCCACCACCACCTGCCGGACCACTGCAACCAGATTCACCTTTTGCAGATGGAGCGGCTGCATATTATACTCCAGCTTGGAAGCCAGATTCAAATCGTTGATCAGGTTCCGCATGCGCTCGCTCTGCTTTACGATGACCGCCGCCTTCTGACGTTCCCCGCCGGTCAGATGGGGATCGTCCCTCAGCTGGCCCGCATAGCCCATCACCATCGAAAGCGGCGTCCGGATATCATGAGAGACCCCTGCGATCCAGTTCGCCCTTGCCGTCTCCTTCCTCTTAAGCCGGCTGCTCTGGGACTGCAAGAGCTCCGAGGTTTTATTGATGCTCACGGCAAGCTCCGAGAGCAGTCCTTTTTCCTTAATATGGACGGCCTCTCCTTCCGGCAGGGCCTGGATGCCGTCTATGATGGGCCTCACAGACCCAAGCAGCCTGGTATTCGCTGCCATATAGATCAGAAAAACCATCGCAGCATTGACCGCCAATACGGAAAGCATTGTTTTCGGCAGATCCGCAATAAACTGATAATCCCAGCTCGGCCACATATGCTTCCAAAAACGATCCTTCGGATATCCCAGTACCGCCAGCCCGTCTTCCGCCTCCCCGGTAAATGTGGGATAATCGTCGATATAGCCCCTGGTCAGGTGCGCAATGTCCGAGGCCGAATAGGACATGGGCACCGTCTCCGGCAGGTCGTCCGTCTGCCAGACTACCTGCATGGAAGCATTGTCTATAAAGATCGCCCAGGCATCCGACTCTTTTAATTCCTGTGTGAGTTCATCTGACAGATGATATCCTTCCCCATCGCGCCGCAGGCTTTCCGCCAGCTCCTGGGCGGTTTTCCACGGATGGGCGTTGGACGTCTGGGTGGACGCAACGATCCCCAGCAGCACAAGATTCAAAAGAATCAGCAGGATTGCCGAAAGTACCAGGATTCCCACGAAACGCCGTATCAGCTTCGGTAAACTCTTCATATCAGACTATGTTCCTTTCTGTGATCAGCTTGTAGCCCAGCCCTTTCACCGTGATCAATGATACGGGATGGGACGGATCGGCCTCGATCTTTTCCCTGATGCGGCGGATATGCGCCATCAGGGAGTTTTCATATCCGAAGGGATTCTCTCCCCAGGCCGCCTCGCACAGGGAGTCGATGGTCACGATCCTCCCCGCGTTGCGGCACAGGGCGCCCAGGATCTCATATTCCTTTGCAGTCAATGCAATCTGTTTCCCATCCCGAACCACCTCCGCGCGTTCAAAATCAATCTCGCAGTCCCGCAGCCTAACCAGAGGATTTTCCCCCTGATAGGTCCGGCGGAGGATGGCCATGATGCGAAAGATCAGCTCCTTTGGCAGAAAGGGTTTCACCACGTAGTCGTCCGCCCCCAGGCCGAAGCCCCGGAACTTATCCTCGTCCTCGCCCCGGGCTGTCAAAAACAGGATGGGGTATTCGCCTCCCCGCTTCAATTGCTCCATGAGGGAAAAGCCGTCGCCGTCAGGGAGCATCACATCCAGGACGGCAAGCTCCGGCCGGAAGCTGCCGGAGATCTCCAATGCTTCCCGAACCGTCCGGGCCGCCGCGATATGCAAAAAGCCCTCTTCCTTTAAAATCGAGATCACCATTTCCAAAAGCTCCTGCTCGTCATCCACCAGGAGGATGCGCTTCTTTTTCAAATATTCCAGATCCATATGAACACCTTCTTCTTTTTATTTTTTCATATCAGCAATACCCCAATGCAGGACACGGACCGGTCTGCCGCAAAACGGTTCCCGCCGCGCAATTCATTATATTTTGTCACCAATTTCCGCAGGAAATTGATGACCTGCTTGCGCATCAGCGCAATTCATTATAACACACCTGCCCTTACATTTCCCCATGTCCCGAAAAATGTAAGGTAAATGTAAGGCTGCGGGAATGTGAATGTAAGGCTGCCCCTGTACAATAAAGAGGCAGTGACGGATTGCAATTCACGTGCCTGGCCGGCTGCGAATTGCAGCCCAGCAGGGGCCTGATGCCTGAAACCGCAGCGTTACCGACCGGATGTCTTGCAGCAGGCGCAAGGCACCGTGAACAGTAACAGTAATGGTTCACTGCGTGAAAACCTGTATTTAAGAAAACAGTTACGAAAGGAGTAAACTGCTATGTACATGATCGAAACCAAAAACCTGACCAAATCCTATGCGGATTTTACCGCCGTCGCCGGGATCAGCCTGCATATTCCCAAGGGCGAGGTCTACGGCTTCCTCGGTCCAAACGGCGCCGGCAAGTCCACCACCATGAAGATGTTTCTCGGGCTGACAGCCCCCACTGCCGGGTCGTTTCGGATCGGCGGAAAACAATTTCCGCAGGACCGGATGCGCATTTTAAAAGAGACCGGTTCCTTCATCGAAGCCCCCGCGTTTTATGGAAATCTGACCGGTGAGGAAAATCTGGACATTGTCCGCAGGATCTTGGGGCTGCCAAAATCCGCCGTCTCCGAAGCCCTGGAGCTGGTCGGGCTGACTGCCCACAAGCACCGGCCTGCCAAGACCTACTCCCTGGGCATGAAGCAGCGGCTGGGGCTTGCCAGCGCTTTGATTGGGAGACCGCCGATCCTGATCCTGGATGAACCCACCAACGGGCTGGATCCGGTGGGCATCCACGAGATCCGGACGCTGGTCCGCTCCCTGCCGGAACGGTTCGGCTGCACCGTACTGGTGTCTTCCCATTTATTATCGGAAATCGAACTAATGGCGGACCGCATCGGCATCCTGAACCATGGGCATCTGCTGTTCGAGGGAACACTGGAGGAGCTGAAATTCAATGCCGCTTCCCAGGGATTCCCCACCGATAACCTGGAAGAGACCTTCCTGGCCCTCATCGAATCGGATAACCTGCAGAGAGGAGGCGCAAGATGAGCTTTTATCTGGAATGTAAAAAAATGAAGCGGACCGGACTGATTCCCGCGTTTTTCTGCGGAGGGCTTCTGGCGGCGGCGGTCCCCGTCCTCAACATGACCTTCCGCTCCGAAATGTATCTGGGGCTGGAGGCCCCGCCCATCCAGATCCTGATGGACGCCAACTGGCAGATGATGTCCATGCTCAATATCCTGCTGATTACCGCAGGGGCATGCCTGATGTACCACACGGAATATGCGGACAACGCCATCCAGCGGATCTGCACCCTTCCTGCAAAAGAAAGCCGGCTATTTTTCGGCAAATCCGCTTTCCTGGTTTTGATGTGCGCCGTCATTCTGGCCGTCGAAGCCGCCGGTATGGCGTTCTGTATTTTTCATTGGTTCGGGCACTCCGGCGGATCTGGGAGTGCGCTGTCCACTGGGCTTGGAAATGCGCCATCCGGCGGACTTGAAAATGCACTATCCGGCGTGTTTGGGAATATAGCGTCCGCCGGGCTTGGGAGTGTTTTAAACAACTTCGGGTACGCGTTTCTGTTGATGCTCCCCGCAGTGTTCGGCGCCCTCTGGATCGCCTCGGCCTGCCGGAATCTGTGGGTGTCGCTGGGGATCGGCGTGGTCTGTATCTTTACGGCCACCCTGCTGCCTGTGAAAAGCTTTGTCTTATCGCTGTTTCCCTTTGCCATGCCCTTTCAGATCCTTGCGGATACGCCCCCGCAGACTGCCCGACATTTTATGATCGCGGTCTTGACCGAGCTGTTTGTCATTGCCGCCGGAGAACTTATTTTTCTAAAGCTAAGGAGGTCCTTCACATGAACTTTTTTTCACTGATCTGCATTGAGGCCAAAAAGCTGCGGCGCTCCAAAATCCTGTGGATCCTGACGGCCGCCGCCTTCCTGCTCTGGCTGCCCTCCGTCCTGAACGCCCATCTGAACTTCGAGATGCAGGCGGAAGGAATTTCCCCGGAGCACAATTTCCTGATTCAGGGATTTTTGGGGATGTCCTGGTTCCTGTTCCCGGCCGGTATGGTGGTGAGTACGGTTCTTCTGAATCTGACGGAAGAAACGAATCACGGCATCCTGAAAATGCTGTCCCTGCCGATCCGTCCGGCCCTGCTGTGCCTGGCAAAATTCGTGATCCTGACGGTTCTGGCGGCGATCCAGATCCTAATCTCTGTGGGAATGTATTTCGCAGGCGGGGCCATCGCGTCCTATACCCAGGATTATCCCCTGCTCCTGCCGCCCCTGTTTGTACTGAAGGAAGCGGGGCTGATCTATCTGGCCGCAATCCCAATGCTTTCGTTTTTTTGGCTTCTGTCCGTCTGCATCCGGACGCCGATTTTTTCCATCGGGATCGGGCTTGCTTCCATCGTCCCTTCCGTGCTGATGATCAACACGAAGGCGTGGTTCGCGTATCCCATGTCCTATCCGCTCTTTGTGATCACAGCAGAATATGGAAAGCTGGCTGCCAACCTGGATACGGCGCAGGTGGAGCTTGTTCCGTGGATTCCCGCTGCGGCCGGGATCACGGTTCTCTGTTTATTCATTTCCTGCCTTCGGTTCGGGCGGAACAGATAATGAAAACTATAGAAAAGGAGATTTTTATGAAAGAGAAAATTTTAACCGCTGTCAGTACCCTGATGATCTTTGTACCCTGGACGATCCTGCCGCTTCGGACCTTTGACTGGGCGCTGGAATCCCCTGCGGCAGAGATCATGATCGCCTGCTATGCGGGATTCATGATCTTCGGCGGGTTGTTTACGATTCTTTCTTATATGAAGGCAAGGGTGCAGAACAACCTGATGAAGGTGTGTCTTGTGATCCATGGGCTGTATCTGGCGGGCGGGATTGTCGTGATCGCTATGATGTTTTTTTCTTGAATCCTGCCGCCCCCTGTGATACATTATAGACACAAGATTTCCAGCTGTCGGTTGCTGATTCAACAGGTCAATTGCAACCGCACAGCTGGCAAGATTTTGTGCAAAGTAAATGCCGGGCCGTCCTCGGTTCTCCGAATCGTGAACCGTAAGAAACTGTAGAAACATCACTGACAGCCCGCAGACCGAAAAGGAGGCAATCGACATGCTGTTTGTAAATTATCCAAAATGCTCCACCTGCCAGAAAGCGAAAAAATGGCTGACCGGGCATCAGCAGGAATTTGAGGACCGGGATATCAAGGAGCAGAATCCCACGGCAGACGAATTGAAAGAATGGCACGAAAAGAGCGGACTGCCGCTGAAACGCTTTTTTAATACCAGCGGCATCCTGTATAAGGAAATGAACCTGAAAGAAAAGCTGCCCGGCATGAGCGAGGAGGAACAGTTTCGCTTGCTTGCGTCTGATGGGATGCTCGTCAAACGACCGATCCTGGTGACAGAGGAAACGGTACTGGTGGGGTTTAAGGAGAAGGAGTGGGAAGGCTTGATCTAAGGAACTGTGCGAAAACCCCGATCATACGGGGTTTATCATTTTCCCTTGGGGCCTGCCGCCTGTCACCATACCCGATCCCCGGAATGCATATACCGAACCTGCTCCCCCATGATCTCCCGCATCATTTCAAAAGCCGGGATCCCGGTGCAGTGTCCCGTATAGAACCGGGTGTCCATCCCCCGCAACTCCTTTGCCGCGTCCCGGATCAGCTCTGCCTCATCCGCTTCATACCCGGTCTTTTTCATCATATGGAAGCCGCTGATCACCATATCCGGATCACAGCCGTACAACTCCCGGAAGCGGTCCAGGATATTCAGGATCCCGTTATGGGCGCACCCGGAGATCAGGACCGTCTTTCCCTCCGCCTTCACAACAAGATACTGCTCATGGTCAAAGGAATCCTGCACGAATCCGTCTTCTGTTTTCCGTTTCAGCGTGAGGTTGCTTTTCGGCCACTTCCGCCTGCCCGTCACTCCAGAGAAAATCGAGAGCTCCGGATCGATCTCACAGTCTCCCTCCAGCAGAACCACCTGGGGCAATTGCTGGATCCTGGGATCGATTCCGATATATTTTTCCCGGCCGTCCTTTAAATTATAATAGTCACGCGCTGCCCGGACATGCATGTAGATCCTGGCGTCCGGGTTCTGCTCCGCGAAAGACAGGATCCCGCCGGAATGGTCGTAGTGGCCGTGGCTTAAAAATACCAGATCAATGCTGCCCAGATCCACCCCCAGCCGTTTTGCATTCTCCCATGTTTTTTCAGACGCCCCTGTATCCGCAAGCAGCCTGTGGTGCGGCGTTTCTATATAAATGCTGAATCCGTGTTCCGCGTAAACCTGGTTTTCTCCCTGGGTATCTTCCATCAAATTGATGATCTTCATAATGTAAATCCCTCCGCCGCATTCCTGATCTTCATAAAGCCAATCCCTCCGCCGCATTCCTGATCTTCATAAAGCCAATCCCTCCGCTGCATTCTTGATCTCCGAAAAATCAATCACCAGTTCCCCTCCGAAGATTTTGACAGGAATCGTCTCCTCCATTCCATGAATCACAGGAATATCGTCCTCCTCAAAATCATACGTGATGATCCGCTCTTTTTCCAGATCGATCATCCAGTATTCGCGCACCCCGGCATTTTTATACTTCATCAGCTTCAGGAACATATCCTTTTGTTTTGTGGACGGTGAAAGGATTTCCGCAATAAAGTCCGGCGCGCCCACGACACGCTTTTTGCTCAGCTTCTTTTTCTCGCATATGATCATCACATCCGGCTGAACGATAGTACGGTCATCCCCATCCAGCTGGACATCCGCAGGAGCAGCAAATACAGAACAGTTTCCCTTTTTCTTCCGGATAAAATCACGAATCTGAAAGCTTAATTCCATGGAAACCGCCTGATGCCCCAGCGTGGGCGCAAACATTTCAAAAAACTGCCCGTCGATCAATTCCACCCGCATATCCTCCGGCAGAGCCTCATAATCCTCCAGCGTATAGTCGTGTCTGCCGCCGAAAATCTGATGCTTTGCGGCGGATTCACGGATGAGATCCGCATGATTTCCTACCGTATACTCAAATTTGTCATCGGATTTCTGAATATCCTCAGCCGGATCCGCACCCTCCTTCTGCTTTAGAGGCATCTTCTGGAAATGCGGTGTTTTCTGATCCGAAGCTTTTGTTTCCTTGTTCAGAAAATCCAGAGTATACGGATCCCGCCTGCCGTCAAAAAATTTGTCCAGCACACTTCCAAATACCGGCTCGCCGCTTACCGCTTCAAATAGCGTCATGGCAGATTTCAGCTTCATGTCGTCCGGCCAGCCGAATATCTCCGTGGCATTGCAGGAGTTCAGCTTTAATAATTCCCCGGAGATCTCGAGAAGCCTGCTGCCGAGAACCGGATGCTTCATATAGGCTTCCGCCTCTTTCCGGTCTTTGACCGCATAATACTGCGCCGTCGGGCTGTGCCCAAGTCCCTGGATCTGCGGGAAAATATACCACATCCAATGGCTCGTCTTCCGGCCGTTTTTGATCTCCTGCAGAGCGCGCGCAAAATCATGCTCCTGCGCATTGACAAAACGTTCTAATCCTTCTTTTTTCATCCGATACCTTCTTTCTTTTTATTTTTTCAATGACATCCTCCACTTAACCAAATATAATAGCCAACGAGTAGAGATACTCTTAAAAGCGGTGTACCCTACCAGCAAGTGGGAACGGAAAAAGTACAGGGCCGGGCTTTACAGTCCGGTCTTTTTATACCTTTACGAAAGGGAGTTATATATGCATTTTTCGTCAGAAAATTGATGACCTGCTTGCGCACCAGCGCAATACCTATTATACCACACAAGCTCTGGTATGGAATCCTTTTTTTGCCCTGTCATGCTTCAGAAATCCGTCACCATTACAGTTCACGGCCTGAGCGGCCGCGAATCGTAACCCGCTGCCGGCATTTTTGTGTACTCTCCCGCTTCATTCACCACAGTGCTCAGGCGGGGTATGATATCTCAACCGAATCTCACCTCCAGCCACCCCTCCTGAAGCCTCGCCCCCGCCGCTTCCTTCCCTTTCAGCATATCCGGAAGCGTAAACCTGCGCTTTTCATTTTTAACTGTAATCATCAATTCCCCGTCGGAAGTTTCCATCTCAATCTCCTCTTTCTCCGCAAACGGCAGATAAACTCTCAGCAAGATCTCACTGCCCCGCTTTTCTGTCTCCATCATCGGGCCTGAAGCGAAAAGCTGTGCCGGGTCTTTCTCCCCGTAGAGCAGCTTGGCCGCCTCACGCAAAGCCTCTGTCCCCTGCAGCTCCTTCTCCTGAAGCTCCAGGGTAAACAGCGGAACCTCCCCAAAGCTTTCTCGCAGTTCCCGCAGGCTTTCCTCCTGCCGCAGTTCCCACGCCTGAAAATAACCTTCCAGCGCTATACGGGGATAGATCCGGTTGACGATCACTGCGTCCACCTGGTAGCCATACAGGTGAAGGCAGGTAAAATTGTGCTTTGCCTCACGCATCACGATCTTCTCCGGCGTGGTCACGATCCGGAGGCTCACCGCGGACCGGTCGCGCATCATGCACTGCAGGCGTTCCAGCTTATCGACCAGGCGCAGTAGCTCCTCGAACAGATCCTCGCCCGGCATGGGGATTTTCGCAACCCTTTCCACAACCGGGCCTGCCATTTTCACCAGCTTCCGCTTCGCCGAAATCACATCCCGCAGGAGACGGCCGAACTGCTCCGGGAATTTCAGCATGGAAAGCGTCTCCCCGGTGGGCGCGCAGTCAATGATGAGAATATCGTAGGACGCCTGCTGCCCGCTCCCTCTTTTTCCTTCATAAAAATCCAGAATTTTGAACAGGGAAAACAGCTCCTCCAGCCCCGGAAATATGAGCAGCTCCTCCGCTTCCAATCCGCCCTGTGCATGGCTTAAGAGCAGCTCCTTCAGATAATCCTGCAGCATTCCCCACGCCTTCTCGCTTTCGCTGACCACATCGATCTCCAATGCATCCAGATTTTCCAGGATCTGCATCGGCTCTCCTGCCAGCCTTACCCCGAAGGCATCTCCCAGGCTGTGGGCCTGGTCCGTGCTCATCACCAGCACCCTTTTTCCCTGTTCCGCCAGTCTGCAGGCAGTTGCTGCCGCCACACTGGTCTTGCCGACTCCGCCTTTTCCCGTGTAAAATATGATCCGCATCTTCCCTTCTCCTCTCAAAATCATCCAACCGTACAGTCAGAAATCTTCCGCTCAGTTTATTTTTTCACTGTTCCCTGTCCCAAACCGTATGAGCAGCACATCCCCCTCCTGCTTTGCTCCTGTGATCTCGCAATTCCGCAGGGTATCCGGAAGGGCCATATTTCTTTTGAAATTCCCTGCTTTCAATATCAGGTTTCCCCCGGACTGATACAGCTCCAGATCTTCCCTGGACGCACATGGGACAAATAATTTCAGCACATATCCGTATTCGTTTTTTTCATAAGTCTCGCCGCCCCGGTGCTTCTGCACTTCAAATACAGGACGGCCCTCCAGCGCCTCCCCGCAGATCCCCTCCAACGCCTCCATTCCGCACGGCTCCGCCTCATACCATGGGATCCGCACCGCGGGAACCTCCCGGAATACATCCTCCAGCTCCGCCAGATATTTCCTCTGCTGCTCCTGCCAGCCCGCAAAGAAACGGTTATCCACGGCATCCGGCAGCACCCGGTTAAAATAGACCCCATCCACATAGTAGCCGTAAAGGTTCAGGTACATATAGTTCCTTCTCGTCTCCTCCACCACCATTTTTTCCGGTATGGCTACGATACGGACCGTGGTGACGGCATCATTTTTCAGCAGATTCTGCAGCTTGACCAGTCTCATATACAGCCGCTCGATGTCCGTCATCGCATCCCTGTCAGGCAGCTCGATCTTCAAAAATACCCTGGACAGTGGGGACAGCACACGCATGGCTGCCTTTCCGATGGGGAAAAATTTTTCCATATACCAGCATAAAAGCTCCGGAAATTTCAGCAGCGCCAACGTCTCCCCGGTGGGCGCGCAGTCGATGATGAGCCGATCGTATGCGCCGGTCTCATAGAGGTCCAGGATCTTCAAAAGGGAAAATAGTTCCCCCATTCCCGGAAGGCCCGTGATGGAAAACAGTTCCTTCCCGCCGTTCATCCCCAGCCCCTCCGAGCCCAGCAGATTTTCGACGGCCCGCACCATATCCTGGTATTCGTGCTCCATCATATATTCCGGGTCCGCCTCCAGCGCATACAGCTCCGGTGCGATCCGGGTCTCCTCCCGTCCGATCCTTTTCCCGAACAGATCGCTCAGATTGTGGGCCATATCCGCGGAAAAAAGCAGCGTCCTCTTCCCCTCCCGGGCTGATTTTACGGCGTGCGCCGCTGCGATGCTGGTCTTTCCCACACCGCCCTTTCCTGTAAAGATCAAGATTCTGTCCATTTGATATCTTCCTGCTTTTTTGCGATTCATTACACATTTTCCCCTTCACGCATGGTACCCCTTAGGCACTTACGAACTATTTCTTGCGCAAAATGGCAAAATTCTCGTATCATGCTTTTCTGGTTTATCCATCTTAGGGCAAGGCCCTCTAGGTCTGCGTTTTTTGACCTGCACACTCGAAGAAATGTCCTGCGCAATCTGCACAAGTTATTTTCCTACAGTTCCTAATCGGTTCTCTTTCTTCTCCGTTCGAATAATTCGAGTCACGAAGTATTTATTTTTAAAAAATGTGCGTTCTCACGCACGCTTGCGCCGAAGCACAGCTGCAACAGCAGCCAATTTCCTTATGTGCGCAGTGCGGCATCTACCCTGTACACCGCAGTGCGAATCCGGGTCCTCAAGTACTGTGAAGCGCTCATAAATCTGACACAGTATCAAATGTGCAGGCTATTTTTACACAGTTCCTCATTCAATCTCTATCTTCCGGACCTTCTTTTTCGGCTCTGCCGAATCCTGTTTTTTCTTCTGATCCTGATTTTTCTTCTGATCCTGGTCTTTCGTCTGATCCTGATGTTTTGTCTGATTCCTTTTCTGTTCTTTTTTCTGCTCTTCGCAGAGCCCTTCCAGCACCTTGTCGATCAGCCGGATCCCGGCCTGCAGCTCCTGCGGGGAGAGCTTGCCGAGTACGGACTGCCCATAGCGGAATACTTGATCCAGGATGTCCTTGATGCATGCCATCCCCTGCTCTGTCATCCGGATGGTCACCACCCGCTTGTCCTCCGCGCTTCTGCTGCGCTCCAGCAGCCTCCGCTTCTCCATCCGGTCTATGATCCCTGTGACTGTATTCAGCGGCACCTGGAGATACTCCGCAACCTGGGTCATATTGACCTCGCCCTTTCTGTAGAGCTGCAGCATCACAAAGACCTCATTCTTCGAACAGTCCAGCAGAAGATTCTCCCAGGTCCGGGGCGAAAGCAGCTCCTTCACCCGGTCCAGGTAATCAAACATCATCTTCTCAAAATCGATCCATCCTGCCATCGTCTTTCCCGCCTTCAAAGTTATACTCACCGCAGATTTCTCTGATACTCAAATTACTTCGTTTCTCGAAGTAATTTGAGTGTACTCTATCAGAGGGGATTTGTCAAGATTATTTTATCTGTACACTTAAACTTTTTCCCAGCAATTCCGCAACCTTTACAATGAAATCCAAACTGGGATTATAATTTCCGCTTTAAATGCTTTATCCTTTAGCATCTCTTCTTTCATTTCTTCAAAAGATATCCCTGCCCTGTTCATGATTCGGCCCTCCTGTTTTCTTTTGCGTAAAATTCTATTTCAAATATCCCGATCACCTTCCCTTCCCCTTTATGTTATCATATACGATAACCCCCATCAATGCTCTTGTAGATTTGCAGAAAAATAACTGATACATTTTTTATATCCGCACTATCTTTTTCCATTTCTTATTCGTTATATTTTATGAGACGGCTGAATGGCCCTAATGGGATGCCCGTTTTCGATGTACATGATAGAATAGGATAAATGCCTGTAACTGTGGAAGGGGGGGGATTATATGAGCGCCGATCTTTTGCTGATCCAGAAAATGAAGCAGGGCGATGAAGACGCCTTTGATCTGTTTGTCCGAAAATATTACGGGGACATCCTCTCCTACTGCCGCTACCACTGCCCGGATCAGAATTACTCCGAGGACCTGACCCAGGAAGCCTTCGCGCGCTTCTTTGCAAAATTGTCTGATTACCGCCATACCGGAAAGGCTAAAAATTATTTATATACGATTGCCGGAAATCTGTGCAGGGATTATTTTAAGAAGCTCCGGGAAAGTCCTCTGGAAGACGATGAGCTCAGCCGGCAGCTGGAGGCAGAAGAGCCTCCCGACGAGGAGACCGCAGACCGTCTCCTGATCGAGCAGGCTCTCGCGGCACTGCAGGAGGAGTTCCGCGAGGTCGTGATCCTCTATTATTTTCAGGAATTGAAGCTGACCGAGATCGCCGATACGCTGCAAATCGGCCTTCCCCTGGTAAAATACCGTTTGAAGCAGGCGAAGACACAGTTGAAAAAATATATCCGCTGTGCGGATGGATAAATGACCTGTCGAATCGCAGCCACACAGCCGGAAAATATCGTTAGAAAGTTGAGGTGTCACTATGCATTTGAATGAAGAACTGATCCATTATAAGAAGATCACCCGCCCCAGACCGCGGGAGGAAAAAATACAGGAGACCATCCAAAGATCCATGGAAATCTTTTATACGGCTGAGCAGGAAAAAATGCTTTCCTATTATGAATTTCTGTGGGACCAGTTCCGGCTGATCCGGAAAAGGTGGTGGCTTCTCCAGTTTCTGATCCTGTGCGCGTCCGCAAGCCTGCTGGCTTCTTCCTGCGACGAACGCTATATCCAGAGAGGGCTTGGGATCATGGCATCCATGTATGTCATCCTGATCATCCCGGAGTTCTGGAAAAACAGATCCAGCTGCTCTATGGAGATCGAGCATGCATCCTACTATTCCCTGCGCCAGATCTACGCGGCCCGGATGGTATTGTTCGGGGCCGCGGATACCCTGCTGCTCACCGGATTCTGCTGGATCGCCACAAGTGGGCTGCATACGGGTCTCCCCCTGCTGCTTGTCCAGTTCCTTCTGCCGATGCTGGTGACCGCATGCATCTGCTTCGGAACTCTGTGCAGCAGACGGATCACCAGCGAAGCCGCAGCCATATTCCTGTGTGTAGTGTGGTGCGGATTGTGGCTGATGTTCTCCCTGAATGAGAAGCTTTATACCATGGTTTATCTGCCGGTCTGGCTGGCCGCCGCAGGACTTGCAGTCCTGTTCCTGTGCATTGCGGTTTTCCGCACGCTGGAAGCATGCGGCAGTTACAGGATGTAAGGAACTGTATGGAAATAAAAATGTGAGGTGTAAGATTATGGAATTAGAATTAAAGAATCTGACAAAAAATTTCGGCAGCCTGACTGCTGTTGACCATCTGGATCTGACGATGACCGGCGGGGTCTACGGCCTGCTGGGGGTAAACGGCGCCGGAAAGACCACGCTCATGCGGATGCTCTGTACCCTGCTCAAGCCTACGGAGGGCAGCATCACCTGCGATGGGGAAGACATTTTCAAAATGGACGGGGAGTACAGAAAGCTGTTAGGCTATCTGCCCCAGGATTTCGGATTTTACCCGGAGTTCACCGTGCAGGATTATCTCCTGTACATCGCGTCGATCAAGGGGATCCGCCCTGTTGTCGCCAAAAAAAGGATCCGGGAGCTGCTTGTCCAGGTCGGGCTTACCAAGGCGGCCGGCAAGAAGATGAAAAAGCTGTCCGGCGGTATGAAGCGGCGCGCCGGGATCGCCCAGGCCATGCTGAATCATCCCAGGATCCTGATCCTGGATGAGCCCACCGCCGGGCTGGATCCAAACGAGCGGATCCGCTTCCGCAACCTGATCAGCGAGATTTCCGAGGACCGGCTGGTCCTCTTGTCCACCCATATCGTGTCGGATATTGAGTATATCGCAAATGAGATCTGGCTGATGAAGGACGGCGCCATGGTGCATCAGGGGACGCTGGACGAGACCATTGCGTCCATGCCGGAAAAGGTGTGGAAATGTGTGACCGAGCATCCCATGGTGCCAGCCATTACGAAAAAATATAAGGTTTCCAATTTGAAATCCGAAGACGGACATGTGGAGCTGCGTGTCATTTCTCCCAAGCGGCCCTTTCCCGATGCCGTGCGCGTCAGGCCCACACTGGAAGACGTATTTTTGTATTATTTTGGTGAAACGGTTGAGGACGGCACAGATGCGGAAGCGCAATGACATAGACAGATGTGCCCAAGGGCATCCCATTATGGCCATTCGGCCGGTTCATAAGGTATAGAAAGGTTGGTGGCAGAAGATGATCTGCTTTGAGATCAAAAAAATATTTTCGAAGTCTGTAAATAAAGCGGCGCTGCTGATCATGGCGGCAATCTTGATCGCAGTGTGCCTCCTTACATTTAATTCTGTATATTGTACGTCTGAAGACGGCAGCCATCTTTCCGGAATCGCAGCTGCCAGGAAGCTGCGGGAAATGAAAGCTCCGTGGTCCGGCGATCTGACAGAGAATGTATTTGCCAAAGCGATCCAAAAAAATATCGTAATCAGAACTTCCAAGGAAGCCTTGTCCGATGACATCACAGAACAGAATCGGGCTTATGCAAAGAAGCAGGAATTTGCTGATATCTGGGAATTGCTGAATGATGTATTCAGTCCCTACAGGGATTATCAGCCCTTTATTGCAGACAGCCTTACGCCGGAAGACGCGGCGCAGGTTTACGAAAAAAGGATTTCCAATTTAAAAGAATTCCTGGATTTCGGCGAAGAGCATTTTTCCGAAAATGAAAAGGCTTTTTTGACCGGGCAATATGAAGCGCTGGAAACTCCGTTTTATTATGAGCCGATGGAAGGCTGGACCGTGCTGTATGCGGTATTTGTCCTTTTTTATACCGTGATCGTTCTGGCGCTGTTAGGCGCAGGCGGGGCCGGCTGCCCGATCCAGTTCGAATTTTCCAGGTGCATTTACAATGTCACCAACCTCCAGGCCTATCTCCTGATCCTTGCCGGAGGATATATCGGAACCCTGTTTGCCATGACCGTTACCATGATCGTATCCGCCAAAACACACAGCACCGTGCTGGCGGCTTCCGTACCGTTTCTGATCCTGTGTACGTTCCCGTTTTTGAGCCGGATCATTCCGCTGCCCGGATTCTGCTCCCTCCTTCCGAACCGGCTGATGGATATCTACAACTCGCTCCGGGACTTTACACTGTATGAGGCGGGCGGGAAGGTGCTGGATTCTCTGATGATCCTGCTTCCGCTGTATCTGCTGGCATGTGTTGTGCTGCAGCCTTTGCTGTATGCGGTGTATAAGAGGACGGAGGTGAAGTGATCCGTCTCAGGGCATTCTGGGGCACGCCCGGGGTACTGTTTGCGGTAGATATGAAGTGGTCAGACAGGACTTCTGCTACATGGCGCGCCTGGGATACTGTTCACACGGTGTCATGCACTCGCTGCACGGAATCCGGCCAATACAGTGGTGGGGCTGGAATCCGTCCTCTTGCCGTAAGGCAACTTTAATAGGCCGGATTCGTTACAGTTCACTGGCTGGCCAGTGAACTGTAACTGCCTGCAAATTTTATTTTCTTCTTGTACTCCCCGTCTCCATATGCTAGAATAAACGAAAGCATATTTTCTAAAGTTTCATGATATCGGAACATCTGTTTCCGATATATCCAGGTTCTGGTACAATGAATCATCCCCAAAAGGCATCCCGTTATGGCTATTCGGCCGTTTTATGAGGTACGGATTTCCGAATACCTGCTATTCATTGTATAAGACATATCTTCACAAGGGCCTCAGCGTCCTGCCTTTCAGAAAATTCATGCTTTGATCCACATGAAGCAGGAGCTTTTCTGACAGGATTCCGGAAAATCTCCTGACAACAACAGAATAAGGAGGTTTTTTATGGAACGAAGAAGAACAGCTGCGAAGATCGTTCGCAGCAAGATACCGCTTCTTTTTCTGCAAAAGGACAAACAGCAGGTACTGCAGCGGTCACATCAGAAAAAGAGAAGCATGTGCACAAAAACTGTGTATTCGTTGATAATCCAAACGTTTGGAGATTGTTCGTTCACACAGTCTATTACGTAAAAATTCGCGGGGAGGATACAATATGTTAGAACAAAAAGATTTAAAAATGATAAAAGATATTGTGGAAAATGTTGTTCAAAATTCGGAAGACAGAATGATATCTCGTATCCATGAGTCGGAAGGCAGAATGGAGTCCAAAATGGGCGCTCTTATCTCCGAGTCGGAAGGCAGAATGGAATCCAAAATGGAATCTCTTATCTCCGAGTCAGAAGACAGAATGGAATCCAAAATGGAATCTCTTATTTCCGAGTCAGAAGGCAGAATGGAATCCAAAATGGAATCTCTTATCCACGAGTCGGAAAATATGGTTCTTGGAGAATTGGACAGAGTACAGGTCAATTTAGGAAAGAGGATTGATAAGGTAGAACAAAATTTAGATGAACTAAACCAGTATTACCGTATTATAAAACTGGATCATGATAATACCGCAATCCTTTTAAAAACGATTGGGGATCATGAAAAATCAATTGATGCACTTTCTAAGAGGGTTGAAGTTCTTGAAAATGATAAGGACCAGCATAGATATGAGCAGCACAAATTCTTAAGATACAGAGGGGAGCCACGTAAAAGACACTGGTAAAAGAATTTGAACCAGCGAAGAACTTGCAATAAATGTAATTGGGAGTCTGCGTAAAGATGTGATATTTTAGAGAACATCCTATACTCTGCAATTTTGCAGAATACAGGATGTTCTGTTCTTAAGTGTTAAGTACCCCGAGCTTTTTCAACGTCAAAAATACTCTCTCAAAAGCCACGCCGGCGTACAGCTCCACGCATGACAGAAGCTGTTCACCTGCGTATTTCCATAAGGCGAAGCGTTCGGATCCTTGGGGTCAAACGCCTCCCAGAAGGTATCCGCCCCCAGATTAATCATCCCGCCCCAGTAGGTCCTCATCAGTTCCAGCGCCTCCTCCTTTTCCCCTACATGGAGCAACGCCTCGATCACATGGTGGTACGCGTAAGGCGTCGCCACGCCCATTTCCGGGCTCTCCTCCAGAAGATGCAGCATCAGCCTGCGGCTCTGTTCCTTTTCCAATACATCCG
Source organism: Lachnospiraceae bacterium (assembly GCA_910575475.1). Classification (GTDB taxonomy): domain Bacteria; phylum Bacillota; class Clostridia; order Lachnospirales; family Lachnospiraceae; genus Schaedlerella. The sequence goes on from CAJTGD010000010.1 coordinate 65,986, forward strand.
CAAGGACCATCCACGCCTGGGTGGACCAGGATACTTGCCGGGATGCGCCGCTGACGAAAAATCCCTGCTCTTCATCCCAGAAATGCTTCTTCGCGTTTTCCAGTGCTTCCTCCAAAAGCTTTACAATCTCTGCCTCCGCCTTCGGATCCTCTGCCAGACCCGCCAGCACTTTTCCGTGGCGCAGGCAGTAGATCCACACGCCCTGGGCCGGCGCCTGGCGGTCGATCCCGTCCTTCCAGTCAATAAATGCCAGCATGGGATTTTTTTCCGTATCCGGCACGCCGTCCTTCATGTCCTCCCGCGCCAGCTCGATCTGCCGGTAAGCCGCAGGCCACAGTTCCTTTACGATATCCAGATCCTTTGTCTCCTGATAATAGTCGTATAAAATGGAGACGAAGAACAGGGAATAGTCCCACAAAAAGGTATCGTCCACCTGCATTACCGGCTCCGTGAACAAGCAGGCGCCGATCTTGCCGTCGTCCCGGGTCAGGCCCGCGAAGAGGTACATGCAGCGTTTCACCAGGTCGTGGTTGCCGAAGGTGGCGTAGTTTGCCTTTGCCTGCAGACGCAGATCCCCGATCCACAGACGGCGGTCCCGCTTGGGGCCGTCCTCGAACACATGCTGCATGCAGTCCTGCAGCGTTTTCAGGCTGGCGCGGTCGATCTTCTGCAGGTCTTCCGGCAGTCCCTCCACCGGCTTTACCGCGTCCATGGATACGGCGGAAACGGCCGTCAGCTCCGCGTCTTCCACGACCACCTGGAACTTCTGGGAGGTATCCAGCGCCAGCACCTCCAGATAGCGGAACGCATACCGCCTGGGGAGCTTTAACTCGCAGGGGAGCACGTCGATATGGATAAACTCCTCCTGGATCCACCCCTTGCTGATCCAGCCCTCATAGGTGGAGGAATCCTCCAGGATCTCGTTGGCGATCTCCGCGAATTTCAGCCGCAGAAATGCCGGAGCATCCTGGGGGCTTCCCGCGGAATTCAGCTTTAATGTCACATATCCCACATGATGGTCGCCGAAATCCATGCAGATGCTGTCTCCCTTTGCCAGCCGTCTCTTCGGCATTTCTTCGATCCCTGTTTTTTCTGTTACCACGCCGTGTCCCTGTTCCGACCGTCCGATCGTCACCAGTGACACGGGAGCAGTCTTTTTCTCGATCAGGTCATGATCCAGTTCCACCGCTTTCTTTACAAATGCGTCCACCGTTTTCCGTTTCATTTCCGGTATCACGCTCACCAATGCTTCTGCCATGCTTATTCCTCCTATAAAGTTGTATCGGCACGCGCCGCTTCGCGTCACCTGCCATATCGTCGGAAAGCATTCAAAAAATGCTTCGCATTTGCCTTCCTCCTGACATATGATTATTTTAAGGAAAGATTCAACTGTACGGTTGGATGCTCTAAAGAGGATTGCAGCCGTACAGTTAGAATCTATTCGTGAAGCTTCTCTCCGTTGGTCGCGATTACGTCCTTATACCAGTAAAAGGATTTCTTCCTATATCGTTCCAGCGTCCCGGTGCCGTCGTCGTTCCGGTCCACATAGATAAATCCATACCGTTTTTTCAATTCCGCCGTGGACGCGCTCACCAGGTCAATGCAGCCCCAGGACGTATATCCCATCACATCCACGCCGTCCTCAATGGCTTCCTCCACCTGCAGCAAATGCTTCTGCAGATAGTCGATCCGGTAATCGTCCTCCACGGTCTTCGTGCCGTCCGCGCGCTCCACCGGCACATCCACCGCCCCCAGTCCATTTTCCACAATGAACAGCGGCTTCTGGTAGCGGTCCCAGTAATAATTCAGCACGTAGCGCAGCCCCTGGGGATCGATCTGCCAGCCCCACTCGGAGGCCTCCAGGTAAGGATTGGGCACGCCGCCCATGAGGTTCCCCTGGCCTCGGATCTGCTTCGCCGGATCCGCCGTATCGCAGATGCTCATATAATAACTGAAGGAGACAAAATCCACCGTATGTTTCAGGATTTCCTCGTCCCCGGGCTCCATCCGGATCTGAATCCCGTTCTCCCGGAAATACCGTTTCATATATCCCGGATAATATCCGCGCACATGCACATCCCCGAAGAAATCATTTTTGTGGACACTTTCCATCACCTTGATCACATCGTCGGGAGACGGACTCAGCGGGTAAGTGGGCATGCTTAAAATCATGCATCCTACCTTTGCCTCCGGCATCATCTCATGGGCGATCTTCGTCGCCAGCGCGCTTGCCACAAATTCATGATGGACCGCCTGGTACAGATCCTGTTGGGAGAGCTTCTCCTTTTCCGTGAAAATGCCGCCGCTTAAGAAGGGCTGGTGCAGCACGGAATTGATCTCATTGAAGGTGAGCCAGTATTTCACCTTTTTTCCGTATCTTGCGAAGATCGTGCGGACAAAGTTCTCATAGAATCCGATCATCTTCCGGTTGACCCAGCCGTCATAGGTCTTCGACAGATGCAGCGGCGTCTCATAATGGGAGATCGTCACCAGCGGCTCTATGCCATACCGCAGGCATTCGTCAAACAGGTCGTCGTAAAACTTAAGCCCCTTTTCGTTGGGCTCCTCTTCGTCCCCCTTCGGGAAAATGCGGCTCCACGCGATGGACGTCCGAAACACCTTGAATCCCATCTCCGCAAACAGCTTGATATCTTCCTGGTAGCGGTGGTAAAAATCAATCCCCACCAGCTTCATGTTGTCCGGAGTGGGCTCTTCGGTCCTGGGACCTACGATGCCGCGGGGCGTCACGTCCTGGGTGCTCCATCCCTTGCCGTCCTCCTGATAGGCCCCCTCGCACTGGTTGGCAGCCACAGCTCCTCCCCAGAGGAAATTTTTTGGAAATGCCATCTTCTGAATCCTCCTTTTCTGATCCGCTTTGTGCAGACCCGTCAGCTTCATGTGTCAATAACCTCTTCATGCTACTGGCTTTAGTTCTTTAAAACGATACAGCGCCCCGATCAGGTTCGCGTCGTTGTAAAATTTACAGGTTGTCAGCGTTGGTTTCGGAATGTGCGGGCTGACCATTTTAATGGGGTTGTTGTCTACCAGCGCGTCCATGCTCTCCCGCAGATATTCCAGAAGCAGCGGCTGCTGGCTGATCCCGCCGCCGATCGCCACACAGTCCAGATCCAGCAGGATATTCACATTGTAGATCTGCACCGCCAGAGAATCGGTAAAATCCCTCAGCCCTTTGAGCACCTCTGCGTCTCCCGCATTGGCCTGCTCAAAAATCCGGATCCCGTCGTATTCCTCCCAGTTCGTTCCGGTGTGCTTTGCCACCGCCTTTGCCAGCCCCGGCGCGCCGCCGGAGATCCCCCAGTAGCCGTCCAGCGCCTGGGACTGGTTCTCATTGGCACACACATAGCTGTACTCTCCCGCCGAAAAATGACTTCCCCGGTAGAGCGCCCCGTTTAAAATCAGGCCGCCGCCTACCCCGGAGCCCAGTACCACCACGGCGCCGTTTCTGCAGCCTTTCAGGCTGCCCTGCCAAAATTCTGCCAGAGCCGCGCATTTCCCGTCATTTTCGATGGACACCGGAAGTCCATACCGGCTCCCCAGCTCCTCCGCTACCGGAGACTCGCTGAGATAGGCAAGGTAACCTGCGGTCACACAATATCCACGTTCCGAATCCAGCATCCCGGGCAGGCTCATGGCGATCCCCGCGATCCGGTCCCTGTACTGCTCCGCAATTCCGTCCAGCATGCGGTAATAGTCTTCCTTTTTGTGGTCCTTGTAGCCGGGAGTGGGAACCTTGTTTTTTTCCAAAATCGCGGCGTTTTCGTCCATCAAGGCGTATTTGGTAAATGTCCCGCCGCCGTCAATCACGAGATAATTTTCCATCCCCGTTCACCTCGTTTTTTCTGCTTATCCAAAATTAATCGCCAGCTTCGCGAAAAAGTCTTCCAGCGTCAGCCTGGCATCCAGATATTTATACACCCGAATCTCCCGGTTGTCCTGTCCGTGGATATAGGTCATATCCTCCGCGACCCTGGGGGCGGGTACGAGATCGTAGCTGACCTTTTCCAACTCCTCCATAAGCACGGCGATGGTTCCCTGGTCGCCCAGTCCCCAGATCTCTCCGTGGGGCCATGCCATTTCATATTTTGCCGCGTACTGGTTGAACTCTACCATCTGCCGGAACAGATATTCCCCGATCTTTCCGCAGGGACGGACCTTGTGCTGCAATTCTGCCAAAGACACCGCCATCACCTTGTACAGGCTCTTGGGAACCTGCCACAGCGGAACTTGCGACGAAAAGATCACATTTGCCGCATGGACATCCATCATCAGGTTGAACTCAAATCCGCCCTTCGGGTAGTCCCCTCCTCCGATCCAGATGATCGTCATCCGTTCGGCGATCTCCGGCTTCATCAGCAGCGCGGAAGCCACGTCAGTCACCGCGCCCTGGCAGGCAACGTACAGCGGGCGGCTGTCCTCCCTCATGGCCTCCTCTATGATAAATCTCGCTCCCTCGGAATCAATCGGGGTCTTTTCGTCCTTCATTCCGGTGGCAGCTCCCATGAGCACAGGGTATTTTCCTTCCAGCCCCATCAGGTCCAGTACCTTGATGACCTCATCGTAGCTGGCTTTCGCGGTTCCCTCCTCCCCGTAGGTCTGGGGATTTTTCCAGAAATGCCCTGCCACGATCCCTTTTACGTCGAATCGGGGTGTCATCAGGTGATGCGCCACGGCAAACTGGTCATCCGCTTCATTTTTGCAGTCCGTATGTACGATCACACGGACCTTTTTGTTTTCCGGTACTACATACTCATAGTTCCACATAATCCTTCCTCCTTATGAACATATTTTCATATAGGATGCCCGTGGGCATCCCGTCATGGCCATTCAGCCGGTTTATAAAAAAAGAGTTTTGCTTGCGAAACTCGCGCCTGCGGCGGCTTCATCGCGGCATCTGCCTTGTACGCCGCAGTGCGCATCTCTCAGAGGGCTTTTACTTACTTAGACTCCGCCTGACGCTTGTTCAGATCCGCACGGATCTCCGGATATCTCTTATCCAGGTCATACGGAATCATGACCGCGATCGCCAGGACCGTAGATACCAGAGACAATCCGCCGAACGCGAAGTTGATGGCGGTCTGTGTCTTCGGAAATACTTCCGCCAGGTTCTGTCCTGCCTTCAATGCGGCATCCATTGCCTCAGAATCATAGGCTCCCCATACCAGAAGCGCGGATACGATAGCCGATGCGGATGCGCTGGACAGCTTGTTTACAAAACCGGAGAGCGCGTTCTGGGTTCCTCCCAGGTTCCGTCCGCACTGCCATTCCGTGTAGTCATAGATATCCGGCATCATGGAGAAGAACATGCTGGAGCGGAAGCCGAAGCCCAGTCCGATCAGTGCCAGGGACAGGGTTGCAATCGTACCGTTGGAAGTAAAGAACAGGATCGCGTAACCGATCACGTCAACAATCGCGCCGAACTGCATCAGCTTTACCTTATGGACTCCGCGTCCGTTCAGGTATGCCGCAAGGATCATGGTCGGGATCGCCAGGATCGTCAGCAGGGACAGAGCCAATGGCATGGAGCTTTGATCGCATACAATGTAATTATAGTAGTACTGCATTGCTCCGTACATTCCAAGATAACCCAGGAACAGGAAGAACACGAGGAGCAGAAGCATGATGTAATACTTATTTTTGAAGACTGCGCCCAGATCCTGCAGGATCGAGGATTTTGCCACGGTCTTGGAAGGCGGGTTGATCTCCGCTGTGTTGAATACGCACAGGCACATGATGGCAATGACCATCAGGCCGAGCACGATATTGGTATTCCGGTAACCTGTCGCCAGCGCCGCGCCTGTCGCATCCTGGGAGCCTGCAAAATAGTAAACCATCGGGATAACAAACAGGGAGGAGGTCAAAGATCCCAGGTTCGAAAATACGGTACGCGTGGTCGCGATCTTGGTACGCTCTGTCGGAGACGGAGACAGCGCGGAAACGATGGGCGCCATGGGGATATTGACCAGGGTATATCCAAAGGAAAAGATCACGTAGGTCACATATGCCCAGGCCAGCTTCGCGCCTGCGCTCCATCCGGTGGGAACGGAGAACAGCAGTACCATACCGATCGCCAGCACCGGCGCGCCGCCCAGCATCCATGGGCGGTAACGGCCCATCTTCGTGTCTGTATGGTCGATCATCGCGCCTACCATATAGTCTGTAAATGCATCGATAAACTTTGTAACAACGAACATAAATCCAACTGCCGAAGCGCCCAGTCCCGCACAGTTTGTATAGTAAAACAACAGATAGGTATTTGCCAGAAGGTATGCCAGGTTGCAGGCATAATCGCTGATACCGAATCCAATACGCTGCCTCCACTTAAAGGCGGTCGTCTCATAATAGCTCGGTTCATGTTTTAATATTTGCATAATGATTATCTCCTCTTCCTTTTCATTTTCTTTTTGAAACGCGTTTCCTGATCACTTGTGATGGTTGTATTATAGCCTCTGCGAGAAGATATCTATATCATTATTTCAATATTTTTATCAAAATTCAAACATATTTTTACCTGTACGGCTGCGAAAATTCCAATTCTGGATCAGCAACTGTACAGGTAAAAATGATCCCAGCGCATTGGTCAGGAGCGGAACTCCTTCTCCTTATATTGATCCCGGTACTGCTTGGGCGTCATCTGCATATACCGCTTAAACGCATTTCCAAAATGGCTCTGGGAGTGGAAGCATACATAGTCGCTGATCTCCGTCAGGCTGGCCTCCGAATATTTCAGAAGATTTGCCGCCCGCTCCACACGGAACTTCTGGATATATTCCTGGATCGTCATGCCCATATCCTGACGGAATACTCTTGAGAGATGCCCCGGGCTGATCCCGATAGCCTCCGCGATCTCTTCCAGATAGATCTTATGATTATAATTTTTATAAATGTAATCCTTGCACTGTTCCGTATAGCTGCTGGCCGCCTTTTCAGACTTCACCTCCGCGACCAGGCTTGCAAATTCGTAGATTGCTTTTCGGAAATATTCCTGCAGCTGATTTGTATCCGCGCACCTGTCGATCCGGTTGATAAAGATGTCGCTCAGACGGTAGGCCCTGGCAGGAGAGACTCCGCCCGCGATGGCCTCCCGCGTACACACGGTCACCGAGGTCACGGCCAGGTTCTTATAATGGTTCTTTTTCCTGCCGGAAAGGATTCCCGCATTTTCAAAAAGCACATCCGCCCTCCGCCTGGCTTCTCCGGGACGGCCCTCCCGGACGCTTTCCATGACATGGCGTTCCTCCTGGTAGGTGTGATGGTACATATCGTCGTCCAGCTTCCGCATCTCCAGGACCGTATCCTCTTTTTCAACCTCCGCCTCCACTTCCTCCGCCAGACCATTTTCCTTCAAAATCTCCTCGCAGTCAAGCGGAACTCCATTTTCCAGTTCACTGATCACAGCCGCATAGGTCAGGATCCGGAAAAGGACGGTCTTCACCGGATGCTTCTTCTCCTCCCCGGCAATACCGTAAGCCTCATAGAACCGGTTCAGGCCGGCATAATCCATGTCCTCCGTGCAGACCGGTCCGGCAAGATAAAAGCCGCTCTTTCCTTTTACGCAGATAAAAAAGGCCCCGTATTCATCTTTATAGACGACCGGAAGCGCCTGGCGCATGCAGCGTTTGACCAGCAGCTCCACAAGAAACGGGGCGCACGCAAAGGGGCTTTCCTGTTCTAAAAATGCACCGATGCTTTTCGGTGCACTGTTCTCGTCCTCTGTGCAGAAAATGGGGATTCCGCAGAGTGCTTCTATTTTTTCCATCAATTGAGACATCGCGATCCTCCTGTGTAAGGAACTGTGCAAAATGCGGCTGCAGCAGCAGACGCAAAAGTGCGGTAGCACGGATTTTGCGAATGGATGCGCAGGCCGCGTACATTCAACGGTTCTTCTGATAGATCTCCGTAAGCTCCTGCATCCGCCCGATGATCTCCTCGTCCAGGATGTCCAGCCCGAAGCCCTGCAGCATCTGTCCGAAGACCATGCCCTTCCGAAGGATCTGCTCCGGGGAATTGCCGAAGACCATGGGGTTCATCCACACATTCGCCCCCAGTATGATCAGCTCCGCCAGCTCTTCCGGGTAGTCGGTATGAATGGAACCGTCCGCGATTCCGTCCTGGATCACCGGAAGGATATAGTTCGGCGCCACATCATCCACCGTATCCCGGAACGTGCTGAACAAAAGAGTCGGGCTTCTGCTCAGATCCGGTGCCGCCGAAAAAATCTCTTCTTGGACCGGCCTTTTCAGCGACTCTGCGAAGATCATTTTCAGCTTTTCCCTTCCTGTGATATCCGTCCGGTCACGGATCACGCCAAGCAGCCTGTTGGATTCCTCCGTCATCCGGTCCGTCACCGCCTCCAGGATCTCTTCTTTTGATTTAAAATGGTGATAGATCGCGCCCTTGCTCAGGCCTCCTAAGTTGTTGAGAAGGTCCTGGATGGAGGTGTGCTCATAGCCCTTCTCCATAAACAGGCTGAATGCCGTGTCCAGAATCAGGTTTACCGTTTCCTCGGGGTGTTTATTTCTTGCCATAGTCTCATCTCCTGACATGCAACATGCATCGTTTCTCTTGATACATTTACCTTATCACAAAAAAGGAGATCCGTCAAAATCCCTGGTAATATTTTTCAGCCATTGATAGCTTTTATAATGCCGATACACAAACGGCAGCTTCACAAATTCGTCCAGATAGATCAGAAAATACACCCACATGGGCGAGAGCTTCAGCAGAAACGCGCTGATAAATCCCAGCGGCACCGCAAACAGCCACATATCAATGACATCACAGATAAATCCCCACCGGGAGTCCCCACCCGCGCGGAAGATCCCGCAGATGACGGTACTGTTCATGGCCTGCCCCAGGACAGAATACATATTAATAAACAGCATGATGCTCAGATACCCCTGCGCGACAGCGCTTAGATCCGCCATATTCATAAACAGCGGCCGCAGCAGGAAGATCAAAGCGCCGCCTGCGATCCCGCTGACAAATGTGATCCAGCAGAAGCGGGACGCGTCCTCCTTGACCGTCTCCATCTGCCCGGCGCCGATGGCCTTTCCCAGCAGGATGGCGCCTGCGTTGGCGATCCCGAAGCAGACCACCGTCCCCAGGTTTTTGGCCACAACAGCCACCGCATTGGCCGCGACCATGTCGCTTCCCAGGTGCCCCATGATCACAGAATACATGGAAAATCCGACTCCCCAGGAGACCTCATTTCCAAAGGCCGGAAGGGAGTATTTCATAAAATCCTGGAACAGAACTTTGTGATGCTCCAGCAGGATCCGTGGCCGGAAACGGATCGTCTCGAACCGGCAGGCATCCGCCAGGCAGATCAGCAGCTCAACGCCCCGAGCAGTAGTCGTCGCAAGCGCCACACCCAGGATCCCCATTTTCGGCAGACCGAACAGTCCGAAAATGAACACCGCATTGAGGAGAATGTTCAGCCCCAGGGCGGATCCGTTGGTGACGGTCGCGAATACCACCCGCTCAATGGAGCGCATGGTACACAGGTACACCTGGGAAATGCTCATGAACAGATAGGAGATCCCCACGATCCGCAAATAGGGCATGCCTGTTTCAATAAGCTCCGGCTCGGATGTAAAGACCAGCATCAAAAGCTTCGGGAAAAAGCATGCTAGCACAAAAAATACGGACGAAACCAGGATGGACAGCTTCATGCCGATCCCCATGATCTTTTCAATCGTCCGGGTGTCCTTCCTGCCCCAGTACTGGGCGGCCAGCATGCCGATCCCGGAGGAAATGCCGGAGTAAACAAGGTTCAATATGAACATAATCTGACTGGCAAGGGAGCCTGCGGAAAGCGCGGTCTGGCTCACCCATCCCAGCATGATCACGTCCGCGGAACCGACGGCCGTGGTGATCAGGTTCTGGCATACAATCGGAAGCGCCAGCCGGAACATATCTTTATAAAAAGTGGATGATTTTGTCATTGTAGTTTTCATAAGCACCGCCCTTTTAAACATGGGAACGCTCCTGTACGGCTGCCACGCAGACCGGTAAGGCATATCCCACAAAAAAGTTATTTTTCAAATAGTATAACGGATTTTGATTGGATTGTCTTACGGAATACCAAGAAAAAACTACACTATTTTGACATTTTCAAACACAGACTTGAATCAGAATCCTCTTCAGCTTACGGCAATTCATATTCAAAAACAGAACTACTGATTTTGGGGTTAAGTTCCGCAGGAATACACTTCATTGTAATTGTTGCTTTCTTGCTTTGAAAAGTAATCTCATTGTATTGAGATTCAGCAATATGCTTTCTAAAAATCGCAAAAATTTTGCCTGGCGGCTTTGATGTGATGTTACGAATATCTTCTTTTAAAATTGTATTGGGGATATATCCCCCATTACTTCTTATCAGTCCGAGACATGCTGTTGTGGTGCCTGTAATCTTTTCTGTATACAGTTCAAGGTGAGACCCTGTATAATCTCCAATCATTCTTGCAGAGTATGCAATGTTCATAATATTGTGTAAAATCTATAATTTCAGCTCTGTTGTATGATCACTTTTGGAAAGGATATCCGTTTCTTTTAATCGTTTATCTATAGCATTTCGGTAAAATTCATTGGCCTTTGTCCTGCTTTTCAATTCAATACCAGTAAAATGCATAAAATTATTTGCCTGAAAAACTGCTTCAATAAATCCTGAATTATTTTTCGCATCCCGATAAACAAATGCAAGCTGCCGGTCACAAAGATTCGAAGCGTATAGCCCAGCACATTTGCTGATAATGGAAATTGCCTCTTTTTTCGTCATGTAGCTTCTCCCTGTAAATTAAAATTTAAAAAGGGCAATCTACCTGCCGCAGCAGATAATCTTGCCCTTTTATGACTGATTTTTCTGTTGTCCGCCAACCGCCCAGCGCCCGAAGTCTGGGAAGACTTTCTGGTTTTTCCGTTGCCAGCCAACCGTCCGGCGCCCGAAGTCCGGAATGAATTTCGGATTTATTGTGTCAGCCCACACGATAAGCCTATAGCCTATCCATTAATTACAGTATACGCCGCCCCGAAGATTTATGCAATTAAAATTTATAATTTCAGCAGCAACCCCCTCATCATCCGATTCAAGATCACGGTACTGATACATGCCAGCATCAGTTCCGCCGCAAACGCCCCGTATGCGATTCCATAGATCCCGAACAGCCCATTCAGGATCAGCGTCGCCGGAATCTCAAATACGATCTTGCGCAGGATCGCGAACACCAGGGAGATCCTCCCCTTCCCCACGCTCTGGAATACCCCGATCCCCAGGAAATCGATCACCAGAAATACGATACAGAGGCTGAGCGCCCTCAGAAAGATCGCCCCGTACCGGACGATCTCCGGATTGCGGATGAAGATCTGGATCAGCCCGGGCGCAAAGATCCATCCGAACGCCGCCACAACCGCCAGGCAGGGAATCAAAAGCCTTCTCACAAACCGAATCGTATCATCCATCCGCCGGTAATTCCCGCTGGAATAGGAATATCCCACCAGCGGCATGATCCCCTGTGTCCCGCCCAGCGCGATCTGCATGGGGATCATGTAGATCTTCTGGGCAATGCCGATGGCCGCTACTGCTTCCGTGCCATAGCCTGACATGAGATTGTTCAGGATCGTCATCCCCGTCACATTGAGCAGGTTCTGGATGGATGCCGGAATCCCCACCCCGCAGATGCCGGTCACGATCTCCCGTTTCAGGGTAAAATCCTTCGGCTTCACGCTGATAAATGTACGTCCCCGTTTTACATACAGCAACACGAAAAAATAACAGCAGGCCGTACAATTTGAAAGGAAGGTGGCCAGACCCGCTCCGGCCGCTCCCATCCCGAGTCCCCAAGGCATAATGAAGACCGGATCCAGGATCATATTCAAAATGCATCCGCTCATGGTTCCGATGCTGGCGTGAAATGCCGCGCCCTCCGAGCGCACGAAATACGCCATCACCACATTCAGGATGGACGGCGCCGCGCCGCAGATGACCGTCCATTTCATATAGGCTGCCGTGGCGTCCATTGTAGCCGCATCCGCCCCCAGAAGGTAGAGCATCGGCGTCCGGAAGAACAGGCAGATCATGGAAATGAGCAGCCCCCCGGCCAGTGCGCAGTAAAATCCGAAGGCCGCGCTTTTTCTCACGGTATCAAAATCCTTCCGCCCCAGAGCCCGGCTCATCATACTGGAGCTTCCCACGCCGAACAGGTTGCTGACCGCGTTAAAGGACAGCATGACCGGCGCTGCCAGCGTCACGGCCGCATTCTGCAGCGGATCGTTCAGCCTCCCCACAAAATACGTGTCTGCCAGGCTGTAAATGACCATCACCAAAGAACTGAGGACCGTCGGGATCATCAGCTTTTTCGCCGCCTTTGGAATCGGCATCTCTTCAAAAATCGCCTTGTTTTCGATTTGGTTCATCGTTTTGTCCACCTGCTATCGTTCATATAGGAAACGTTCGATCACACTGCGCGCCTCCATTCAAACTGTTTGATACGTCTGATTATACAGCTAAATTCCACGTACCGTCAACTTTTATCTGCACATAGAAAAAGTGATCTTCGGCATATAAGTATACTCCGCGCCGCATCCGGATAGACTGAAATAAAAATCCGTATTATGTCCTGTATTCAGAACAGTATTTTTGAACATCCACATCCAAAACTATTCTTTTTTTAATAGTTTCTAACTTGAAAGTCCAAAACCATTGACTTCTATGGATTTTTGGGTATAATAAAGATAAAAATATGCAACAAATTCAGGAGGTGTGTCATGGCAGAACTTATCAATCGCCCTGAATATTTGAATCAGCTCATCGAAAACAGAGATGTGGATCTGGTCAAGATCGTGACCGGTATCCGCAGATGCGGAAAGTCCTCCCTACTGGAACTGTTTCATCAATATCTGTCAGACAATGGAACCGATGATTCCCATATCATTCATATGAACCTGGAGTCCCTGCGCTATCGTGATCTCTCGGATTACCTTGCCTTCTATGATTATGTCAGCGAACGCATTCCGAAAGATGGAAGGACCTGTCTGATCTTTGATGAGCTGCAGGCGGTCGAGCATTGGGAAAAGGCGGTTGAATCCTTCCGCCTTGATTTTGATGTGGATATTTACATTACAGGCTCCAACGCCTACCTGCTCTCCACAGAGTTTTCCACCCTGCTTTCCGGCAGATATGTAGAAATCCGCATGCTGCCGCTGTCTTTTAAGGAATTTTTGACATTTTATGAATTTGAAGCTTCTATTACAACGGAAGAAAAGTTTCAAAAGTATCTGCAGTTCGGCGGCATGCCCATCCTCCGGGAATACCGGTTCAATGAGGCAAGAAGCAATCAGGCGCTGGAAGGGATCTACTCTACCGTAGTCCTGCGCGATATCCTCCAGCGCAGCAGTCAGGCCGATCAGAGCATGCTCCAGAAGATCATGCTGTTCCTTTGTTCCAATATCGGCAGCATCACTTCTCCCAACAGCATCGGCAATGTCTTGTCCAATGAAGGAGACCTTCCCGGCGGAAAAGGGAAAAACGTGGCCGGTAAGACGGTGCATAAGTATATTTCCATGCTGAACAGCGCATTCATCTTCTACTCCGTCGGACGATACGATGTGAAAGGCAAACAGCTTCTGAAAACGCTGGGAAAAAATTATATCATTGATATGGGATTCCGCAATATGCTGCTTGGCTACCGCGATGCGGACCGGGGGCATATCCTGGAAAACATGGTATTCCTGGAATTGATCCGGCGTGACTACCGTGTTTATATTGGGAAGATCGGCGAATTGGAGATTGACTTCGTAGCAGAAAAGCCTGACGATAAATTGTATATCCAGGTGACAGAGAGCATGCAGACGCCGGAAACCCGGGAACGGGAGCTTCGGCCGCTGCGCATGATACCTGACAACTATGAAAAGATCGTATTGTCCATGGATCAAAGCTACATCACTTCCTATGACGGGATCAAGTCCCTGTATCTGATCGACTGGCTGCTGTCCTGAAGCATTGTAAGGAACTGCCGCAGGATATATACATTATTTTGCGGCAGTTCCTGGGGCAGCTTTCAATAGGCCGGATTCGTTACTGTGAGCGCCGCAGGTACGAACAGTAACATGTTATCGCTTCAAAATCCCCGGCTCCCTTTCCTCAAATATACCGGAATCGTATCCAGCGGCGCGTCCGCATCATACTCCTTTCCCCCTTCATACTCCTTTCTGGAAGCGTACTCGATCCACCGCTCCCCTTCCGGCAGGTACACCCTGCGGGACACGGCCCCTGCGTACAGCACCGGCGCCACCAGCACGTCCGGGCCGAAGAAATACTCATCCTCGATCTCCCAGCATTTCTCGTCGCCGGGATACATATAGAACAGCGTCCGCATCACCGGAGTTCCCTTCTCGTGAGCTTCCTCCATGACCCGTCTGATATAGGGCCGCATCCGCTCCCGCAGCTCCAGATATTTTTTGCAGACAGCATAGACCTCTTCCCCGTAGCTCCACACCTCATTGGCCGCGCCGGAACAGCAGGCCGCTCCTCCCGTGGCGCCCTGCTGGGGCTGTCTGGGTTCCCGGTCTCCATGAAGCCGCATGACCGGGCAGAAGGCGCCCCACTGAAACCATCTGACAAATAATTCCCGAAAGGCAGGATCCTCCGGATTGCCTCCGTGGAATCCGCCGATGTCCGTGGTCCACCAGGGAATGCCCGCCAGTCCCATGTTCAGTCCCGCGGCAAGCTGGCAGCGCATACTCCCGAAGCTGGACGCGATATCCCCGGACCACACCAGCGCGCCGTACCGCTGACTCCCGGCCCATGCGCAGCGGAGCAGGTTCACGATCTGCTTCTGCCCCTCCGCCTCCATGCCCTCGTAGAAGGTTTTCGCGTAATCCACAGGATAGATATTCCCGATCTGCAGGTTGGTTCCCCGATGATACCGATAATTATCAAAATCATACACCGAATATTCCGGCTCCGCCTCATCCAGCCAGAATACCCTGATCCCCTTGTCGTAATAATTCTGCTTCGCCTTGTTCCAGACATACTTCCGGGCCTCTGGATTTGTGGCGTCATAATGGATGGTTGCCCCCATAAAATCCAGTCCCACACGGAAGCCCCGCTCGGTCCGGATCAGATATCCTTTTTCCAGCATTTCCTCATAATTCTCACAGGTCTTGTCCACCGTAGGCCAGATGGATACCATCAGCCGGATGCCCATTTCCTGCAATTCCTGCACCATGGCCTCGGGATCCGGCCAGTATACCGGGTCGAACTTCCATTCCCCCTGCTTCGGCCAATGGAAATAATCAATTACGATGAGATCGATGGGCAGATTTCTCCGTTTATACTCCCTGGCCACCTCCAGCAGCTCCTCCTGGGTCTGGTAGCGGAGCTTGCACTGCCAGAAGCCCAGCCCGTATTCCGGCATCATCGGTACCGTGCCGGTGACCGATGCATACAATTCCTCAATCTTTGCAGGCGTGTCCCCTGCCGCCACCCAATAGTCCAGGGCTTTCGTGGAATAAGCTTCAAAGCTCATGACATTTTTTCCGAATACCGCCCGGCCCACACCGGGATTGTTCCACAGCAGGCCGTAGCCCAGGGATGAGACGGCAAAGGGCACGCTGGCCTGGGAATTTCTGTGGGCCAGCTCCAGATCCAGACCCTTCAGATCCAGATAGGGCTGCTGGTACTGCCCCATCCCGAATATTTTTTCGTTCCGATCCAGAGACTCGAACCGCATCGTCAGGTGGTAATCCCCTCCGGAAATGGGCTTGAACTCCCGGGCTTCCACCTCGATGGCGCTGCATTTCGGATCCAGCACATCCCGCCGGTTCCGGCAGTATTCCTCCAGAAGCGGACGCCGCTTTGCATCGTAGATGGTAATCTTTCCAAGAATCGTGATCTCGGCCCGGATCTTTCCGTTTATGATCTCCGCGCCCTTCTCCGTAAAATGGATCTCACAGGGATCCGTTTTCTCTCCCAGGCACATTTCTCCCGGCCGGCCGCACAGCGCCCAGTCCTCCCTTGGCATCTGCCGCTCCTTCGTAGCGCGGACCCGCAGTGCATCTGGCCCCCACGGCTCGATCCATACCGTTTCCGCGTCATAATGATATATCAGCCTGTTTTCTTTTATTTCCAGCATTTTTCTTCCCTCCTAAACTTTACCCGGCTTTGGCGCACTTAACCTTTCACCGCTCCGCTTGTCATCCCGCTGACGATATATTTCTGCATAAAAATAAAGATCAGCGCCACGGGAATGATCGTCACCACCGCAAATGCCGTCAGGTAGCTCCATTTGGTCCCGTACTGCCCCATGAAGTTGAAGATTCCTGCCGTGATCGGCCTTTTCTCCTGATCCAGGATAAAGGTCATCCCATACGCCAGATCCCCCCAGGCATACAGGAAGGAGAAGATCGCGCAGACCATCACTCCCGGTCTGGCAATGGGGATCAGCACCTTCACAAACGCGGTAAAACGGTTGCAGCCGTCCAGATAAGCCGCCTCCTCCAGATCCTTTGGTATCGAGGCAAAATAATTTTTCAGGATCAATATGGAAAAGGGGATACCGATGGTGGCGTCGGCCAGCACCGCCGAGATCCAGGTGTTGTACACATGCATGTTCTTGAACATGATAAACATGGG
The DNA here is from genome assembly GCA_910575475.1 of Lachnospiraceae bacterium. Taxonomy (GTDB): domain Bacteria; phylum Bacillota; class Clostridia; order Lachnospirales; family Lachnospiraceae; genus Schaedlerella. The sequence continues at coordinate 82,637 of CAJTGD010000010.1, forward strand.
CGTCAGCAGCACGGATACCGGGAGCATCTGTGTCACTAGGAAGGACAGCAGCATCACCTTTCTTCCCTTGAAACGGTATTTCGCGATCCCGTAGGATGCAGGCACGGCCAGAAGGACCGCGATCAAGGTAGCCCCCATGGAGATCAGAAAACTGTTTCCGAAGGAGCGGAACATATTAAAATCCCCGGTCTCCACCTGTGCCGCATAGGACTGCGTATTCAGCACATGAGGATAAAATGTGGGCGGATTCTGAAAGATCTCCTGTTCCGTTTTCAGGGACGTGATCAGTGCCCAGTAGAGCGGAAACAGCAGAATGCACAGGAGCAGCACCGAAATAATACATAGCATGATATTCTTTTTTCCCGAGATCCTTTTTTCTTCATCCATTATTCGTCCTCTCCTTCCGTCGTGACTTTGATATAAAAGATGCCCACGATCATTAAAATCAGCAGCAGAACATTTGCCACCGCGGAGCCCTTGCTGTACTTGAACATCTCAAAGGACAGCTTGTAGGAATAGGTGGACAGCATGTGGGTCGAATTGACCGGGCCGCCGCTTGTCATCACATAGACCAGGTCATAGACCTTGAAGGTGTAGATGAATCCCAATATCAGCACCGATTCGATGGTAGGCTTTAAGAGCGGCAGCGTGATCCTGAAAAAGGTCTGGACCTTATTCGCTCCGTCGATGGAGGCGCTCTCGTACAGCTCCTTCGGGATCGTGGTCAGCCCGGTGGAGATCAGGATCATGTTAAATGGAATCCCGATCCATACATTTGCGCAGATCAGGGCGAACATGGCGGTCCCCGGCGTGGTCAGCCATTCGATATTTTTGCTGATCAGATGGAGGCTCCGAAGTATGTAATTCAGAACCCCGATATCTGTGGCAAATAAAAGCTTGAACATCAACGCCGTCACGGTCACCGGGATCATCCATGGCGCCAACAGGATCCCCCGCACCGGCTTGGCCAGGGTAAACCGTTTGCTGAAAAACAGCGCCAGAGCGAATCCGACGGCAAACTGGAACACCAGGCACAGCACCGTATAGCGCAGGGTGTTGACCAGCGAGGCGGTAAATACCGCATCCCCCAGCAGCTCCCGGTAATTCTCAAACAGGATAAAATTTTTCGTCCCCCGGACCAGGTTCCCCGCGTTGACATCCTGGAAGCTTAGGATAAGGTTGCGGACGATCGGATATCCCACGAAAACCAGCATATACAAGAAAGCCGGAAGCACAAACAAAATTCCTACATTATCATAGCGAAATCTTTTTTTGATCTTTTCCATTTTGATTCCCCTTTGTTAAAAAAACTGCCGCACAGAGCGGCAGCCTTCTAAAATCTAATCAGTTCCCTTTATTTTACAATCCCGTCGATCGTGGCCTGGGCTGCCGCCGCAGCCTCCTCCGGTGCCGCGGTTCCGGTGATGACCTGGTTGAATGCCAATGAGATGGCATCCGATACGCTCGGCCATTCCGCCAGCGGTCCTCTCGGCATCGCGTAGCCCAGCTCTTCTACAAACGGCTGATACGGGGAATCTTCTTCAAACTGCCCCTCCGCGATCGCCTTGTCCGCAGAAATATATCCGAATTTGTCCATCAGATATTTTACCTGCTCCTCTGAGGTGGAATAGGTCAGGAAATCCAGCGCGCCGTCCACATTTCCTCCGTTGATCACCGCATAATTCTCGCCGCCCAGCACGGACGCGTACTCGGAATCCTTCGGGATCAGCGTCACCTTCCAGTTCAGGTCCGGAGCCTCGGACTGCATGGTCGGGATCTGCCAGGGGCCGTTCTCCATCATCGCCACGTTTCCCGCGATAAACTGGTTCATCACATCTCCCTGCGTCCAGTTGATGCATTCCTTGCTCATCACGCCGTCCTTTACCAGATCCTGGATAAAGGTCAGAGCACGGATCCCATTTTCATTATCAATGTCGTAGGAGGTTGCCCCGGTGGACCAGAGCCACGGCGCGAAGTTGAAGGTTCCCTCCTCGTTCTGCACGCTGCAGAGCGCAAGGCCGGTCACACTGTCCGTTGTCAGAGCCTTTGCCGTCTCCTTCAATTCATCCCAGGTCGTGGGCGCCTCGCAGCCGGCGCTTTTCAGCATATCTTCGTTATAATACAGGGCCAGGCAGTTGGCTCCGAAGGGAACGCCGTACAGCTTGCCGTCCACGGTACAGGAGTTGACCGTTCCCTCATAGTAGCTGCTGACGTCAAATTTTCCGGTCAAATCCTCGAAAATCCCCATCTCCACATAAGACGCGTGATCCGGAGAATCCAGGATGGCGATATCCGGAAGGTCGTCTGCAGACGCGCCGATGGACAATTGCTTCTTAAAATCTGCGAAGGGAACATATTTCGCGGTCACCTCGTATTTGTCCTGAGATCCGTTGTAGTCCTGGATGACCTGATCCAGCGCCACCTGATGTCCTTCTGTCTCCCAGTAATACCAGATCGTGACAGCCTGTGCGTCCCCGCCTGATGTATCTCCGCCGGCATCATCCCCTGCCGTATCCTCCGCGGCCGTTCCTTCGTCCGCTCCCGACGTACCCCCGTCATTTCCGCCTCCGCCGGAGCATCCTGCCAGCAGTCCGATGGTCATTGCCAATGCAGATACTAATGCGATCACTTTTTTCTTCTTCATTTTTTCTCCTCCTTTGCTTTTCATGTATGTATCATACCGCCTGCCACTTCCCCTTTAAATGGTAAAAAAATGAAAAAGGATAAATTATCTAAAATGAGATTCCCTCGGTACGCTTCCGGTGCGCCTACCTGTTGGCCTTCCGGTACTCCGCCGGGGACATGCCTGTGCATTCCTTGAACACTCTGGCAAAATATTTTGCGTCCGTGTAGCCTGTCTTTTTTGCGATCTCATACTGCTTGAGCTGAGTCCCGATGAGCAGCTCCTTTGCCTTGGACAGGCGGTAATTGCGGATATAAGAACTGAAATTTTCTCCCAGCTCCCTGTGGAACTGGGCTCCCAGATATTCCTGGGTCAGGTTCAGCCGGTCCGCGATCTCGCTCAGCGTGATCCCGTCCGCATAAAATTCATGGATCATGCTCTGGGCCTTTTTTACCGCCAGACTTAAGGACTCCCTCTCCTCCGGGGAAATATTCAGCCGGCAGAGCAGCTCTTCGCAGGCCGTATTCAGCTCGCTCTTTGTCTTTGCGCTCATGATGCGGTCCAAAAGCCCTTTCTGGTCGATCTTCTGATAATCAATGCAGCCCACTTCCTTGGCGATATTGATCAGCGACCACTGGAAACGGACGTAGGATTCCTTGATTTCTTTCGGCGAGTACATTGTTCCGTCCGAAAAATAACCCTGGAACCGGTCCGATATCTCCCGGAGCTTTTCCTGCTCCCCGGCGCAGACCGCGATCTTCATCTGGCTTTCCAGCTCCACCGGGTAAATGCAGATCTCCGTGCGGATGTCTGAGATTCTGGGATAGGAGATCAAAATGTCATCCCCAAGGACAATATTCCAGTCCATATAAGGCAGCAGCCTCTGGTATCCCTCCCGAACCTGGCCTGCTCCGGTCACTTCCGCCATTCCGTAGCTGAATTGCTGCTCCCGTTTCTCCCTCTTCTGAAGCAGGAGCTGGTTCTGAAACCACCGTTCCACCTCCTGCCTGGAAGGATACCCATAAATGACCGCCAGGATCACCCGGTCGTATTCCATTTCCACTAGGCAGAATTTCAGCTTTTTCTCTTCCAGAAGACGGCTCAGTTCTTTCCGTTTCCTTTCCCGGCGCTCCCCAAAGCCCTCCCCCAGATAGGCCAGCAGCTCCAGAAGCCCTGACTCCCGGGAAATGCCGTACCGCTTATCCAGAAATTCCTCCGTCTGGCCGTCAGAAACCGATACCCCGTGCAGGAGGTTGGATACGATATTTTCCAGATTTCCTATGGTGTCCGGAATCCGTTTCTGCTCCTGCTCATACAGGTTCTGTACCTTCCGGATCGTCTGGACAAATTCCTGCACCGCCACGGGTTTGATGATATAATCACTGACCCCCAGCCTGACCGCCTGCTGGGCATAGCCGAACTCAGAATAGGCGGTCAGGATGATCACCTTGGGAAACAGCCCCCTTTCCTGCATATCGGAGATCATTTCCAGTCCGTCCATGACCGGCATCCGGATATCCGTGATCACCAGATCCGGCCTGCACGTCTCGATACAGGCCAGCCCTTCCTGTCCGTTTCCCGCAGTCCCCTCAATGCGGATCTCCGGAAACATTTTATTCAGAAGCTTACACAGCCCTTCCCGGATCAAAATCTCATCCTCCACAACTACTGCTTTCATGAATGTTCTCCTCCCCTGTCTAACGGTAGATTTCTCCTGCGTTTTTCCGTGCCCCTGCCATATGGATCTGATTCTCCCGCATTCTTCCGCGCCGCAGATCCATCCTGCCCCGGATCAGTTTTGGAACACTTCCGCTGCTGCACCGGAATCCGCACTTCCACAACCGTTCCTGCTCCGAGCCGGCTTTCAATCCGCACCACGGCCCGTTCTCCATAATACATGCGGATCCTGGTGATCGCGTTTTCCATTCCGATGTGGTTTTTATCATCTGTCTTCCGGAAAATGCCTTCGTTAAATTCCCCCACGATCTTCTCCGGAATCCCGCATCCATTGTCTTCGATCCGGATCTTCACATCGTTCCCGTCACGCGTCATATCCACCAAAAGCCGGTATGCTCTGTCCACTCCCTCAAATCCGTGAAGGATCGCGTTTTCGATAAAGGGCTGCAGAAGCAGTTTGTGGATGGGAAGCCTCAATATCTCCGGCTCCGCATGGATCTGGCATTCAAATGTATTTTTTAATTTGGTCTGCTGCAGAAATACATACTGCTTCAGCCAGTCCACCTCTTCCCGGATCTGCACCACTCCGTTGCTGTCGGAAATCCCGTACCGCAGGATCTGGGCCAGGGTCCCGATCATGTTGCTGATCTCGTACTCGTCCCGGTCAATGGCCATCCAGTTGATGGTATCCAGCGTATTGTAAATAAAATGGGGATTGATCTGAGCCTCCAGAGCCGCGATCTCCGCATTCTTCTGCTTTTCGATGGATTTTTTCAGTTTTTCCATGGTAGAGTTAAACTCCTCTGCAATGATCTCGATCTCCGTAGGCCGGGTCTCATCCGGCATCACATGTACTGTCAGATCCCCCTTTCCTGCTTTGCGCATGGTCTCCACCACCCGCTTGATAGAGCCGGTCATCCGGGTCACCTGGCGGACCATGATCACCAGGATCGCCAGCAGGGAAAGCAGGGTCACCGATACCAGAAGCTTTTGCTGCTGGTGAAGCCCCTGGACAAGCTCCTCCTGGTTGGTCGCGCGGATGATCTCCCACCCGGTTTTCTCATCCCGGACAGAATAGAGGGATAGTTCTCCGTTTCCCAGGAGTCCGGTTCGGGACGCAAGCCGACGGCAGGCGGCTTCCTTCCCCTGGCCGGCATGGTCCTGATAGAGAGATTTCCCCACTGCATCAGAATTTGCGCAGGATATCACCGTTCCTTCTTCATCAATGATAAAATTCAGCCCCTTTTCCGTGGATGCGGAGCAGATTTCCTCCAAAAGTCTTTCATCAATGCTGACCATCACCACACCGCACTGCTTCCTGACGTTCCGATAATCAATGATGCGGTGGCCGATATGGAAGAGAGAGCAGGAATTGGTCCCAAAAACCATTTTATCTCCGGTAGGGAAAAGATGGGTCGCGTTGTCGCCGCTGATCTCGGCATAAAGCTCCTCCTGGGACATTTCGATGCTGTCCATCCAGGATGTGGAAGTGGTGGAGGCTGTCAGCTGGTCGTAAAATACCAGTTCTCCGCTTTCCGTGATCACAGAGATGGATTTTACATAATCCTTTGTATAGAACAGGCCCCGCAGCGTTTTCCGGAGCAGCTTCCGGTTGTTTGCCACGTCCTCTCCGGCATTGATCTTATCCACCAGCTCCACAATATAATCATCGGTATACACCTGGAATAAAATGTCCTCATAGGAATCCAGCCACACGTCCAGGCTGACCTTCGTCTGCTCCAGATTGGCCCTGGTCATCCGCTCTACATTCTGCTGCACCAGCCGGGATGTGTTATAGTAGGAAATGATATTGATCAGCAGGATCGGAATCACAGAGGTCACGATAAATGCCGTCACCAGCCGGATCCGGATGCTCTTCCTGTCAGGTTTGAATTTGCTTATTTTTCTCATGGCAGACTCCTCCGCAGAAATCATCGGTCTTTCTTTTGCATCGGGCGGAAAAGAACCCCTTTTTTATTATACATGCTGTGGATTTCCCAGAAAATATAAAAAATACGAAAAAGGTAGAAATATGCAAGGCTGAATTTTGACTTTCCGTACATTTATGCCAGAATTGCAGATCAGAGACAATGGACTTTCTGATGGAAAGTCCAAATGATAATACATTGTATTCCATGCGGCAAAGAAAATCGGCCGCACCTTCAAAAAGCACAGCCGATTTTTAAGGAACTGCTGGAAATAGCCTAGACAGACTGCACAGGATATTTCCATACGGTTCCTAATGTGTATACCGGCCGCCTCAATTCCCCGCGCAGCCATGCTTATTCTCGCCGCAATGGCCCTGGCAGTGTCCTTCCTCGTGTCCGTGTCCATGGTGGTCGCACTGCACCTCCGGATCATACGCAAGGTCTCCCGCCAGAAATGCCCGGACCGCATCGTCCGCGTTTCCTGTCACGCCTCCGTAAAGCCTGATCCCTGCTTCCGCCAGCGCAACCTGGGCGCCGTAGCCGATCCCGCCGCAGATCAGGGTGTCCACCTCCATGCCGCCCAAAAGCCCGGAAAGCGCGCCGTGTCCGCTGCCGTTGGTATCGATCACCTGCTCCTTCGTGATCTGGCCGTCCGCCACATCATAAATCTTGAATTGCTCCGTGTGTCCAAAATGCTGAAATACTTCTCCGTTTTCAAATGTAACCGCGATCCTCATCTCGCCTGCTCCTTTCATCTGCACGTCCTGCTTTGTGCCGTCTGTTTTTCCGCAATGCTTACGACATTTTCTCTGACAAAAATGAATGGCCGAGCCGTCGCAGAGCCGGTAATTCCCGCCCTCGATCAGAAGCTGCTTTCCATGGACAATGCTGTCCGCAACCTTCTCCCTGGCGGCTTCATACGCTTCTGTCACCGTGGTCCTGGAGATATCCATCTGCCTGGCGCACTGCTCGTGGGTCAGCTTCTCCAGGTCGATCATCCGGATCACCTCATACTCGTCCACCGTCAGGATGACCTGCTCCCCGCAGGAGATCCCCTCCGGAACAAAGCTGTCATAAGCCGGTTCTGTGCAGATTCGTCTACATCTGCTGGGTCTTGCCATCGCTTGCGCCTCCATTTCCGGTGAAAAACTGCTCTTTACGCTGCGCCCCCTGCCGTATCGATCATTCCGCATGGCAGGACCAGATGCTTCTGATTCGTTGTGCGGAGGGTTGACCGCAATCATTTCCGTCATATGTCGGAAATATTATAACACAGGTTTCAGAAAAAATCCAAATATAGATTGGAATCACATACCTGAACGCTATGCCTGATTTAAAAATGCGGCCAGCTTTTTATCCTCTGTAGTGATATGCGTGATCAGGACACTGATATGTTTATTCAGTTTTCCCAATTCTGCAATCGTCGGACCGGATACCGCTATCTGAGATGTGATCTCCTTCAATGTCTGTTTGTATTTTTCATGAAAAATCCTGTGGGCAGGCATCCCAGGATAGCCGCTCTGCTTCTGGAGCTGCTCTTCATGCGAAAAATGCTGGTTTACATATTGGTTCAGAAATTGGATGGTTTCATTCATAGATGCCCGCCCTTTCCCCTCATTGCAGGCATCCAGCAATTTGTTCACCGCCCGGATCAGCTCCCGGTGCTCCTGGTCTATCGTTGCGTTCCCCGTTTCCAGCGCCTTCGTAAATTCATATCTGTTCATTTGTATCCTCCTCCCATTTCGACGTATGACGATCATATGATATCATGAAAACAGACCGGATTCAAGCTATTGTTAAGCCTCTCCATTCCCTGAGCCGGAACCCAGGACCATGCAAATCCTGAACAAGCGCCTGGCGGCTTCTGCCGCAGCACTTCCGTCCCATACATCTCTTCCCACTGTTCCGGAGTCAGCCGCGGCTTATGCCAGGTTCCCTCCCGGTTCTCCTCTGACGGCAGGATCCGGTTCGATACATACTGCACCCCTCCGCCTTCCAAAGGACGGACCGCCACCTCGTGGGCATATACTTTGGACATGCCTGCAAAGGGAAATACCACATTGACTGTCAGCGTGATAGTTCCGTCGCTGTTTTTCGTATACTGAACCACTTCCGGATATGGATACTCCAGGTTTTCTACTTCATAAAAGCCTCTCGGCTTATATTCATACGTCCCATCCTCCGGAAAGAACACCGTTTTTGACTGCAATGTACCGCTGTCTATATTAATATAGCTTTGAATCACATTCTCAAATTCATCTTTCGGAATCCTGTATACCGCGCCGACCCCTAAGTTGTCGTCCATAACATACGGAACCTGCCTGCCGTTTACCCTGGGGTAAAACAGGTCATACAGGTCATAGAAATCCAAAGCCCCAAACTCATTCTCATTCCAATCCGCCAGAAACAGGTTGTTCCTCTCATAACCGACAGGAAGGATATACTTCCGGTTTAGCTCCCTGCATGTTTCGTCTAAAGGCAGCACCCGGAACGCGGCATACTCGCTGGCTGCACTCATCGTGAGCACATAAAACGATTCGGAAAAATAGCTGCCGGAAAACATAAGATACCCGTCCTCCGTATATTTCCACCGGTCTGCATGAAAACCGGCTGTAGATACCATTTCCATGTCCTGATCCTTATACTTGTAATAACTGGCGGCTGCCTCTACCTCCCCGTCTTCTGTCTTCAGGTCATATTTCACAATCCCGTCCAAGGTTCCCTCCAGGTCATTGATTTTAAGAATGGTCAGCTTTCCTTCCTTTTTTGCGTCTACTTTCCCACAGAAGCTGATGACCTGCTCCGGTTCTGTCATGTCGATCTGGTTCCTTCCGTCAACGGCCGCGTAACCATGACCGCCAAATTGGTTTACAATACTGCGGAACATTTCCAAGTCGTCCATACGTCCTGCTTCCTCGGCATTTCTAAAAAGCTCATATCCAATCTCGATCACCGGGTCTGATTTCTCCTGGACCTCCTTCCCGGGCTTTGCCGCCCCGTTCCCCTGTTCATCATCTCCAGATTCCGTGCGGGGTGTATCAGCACATCCGGATATACCCAAAAGCAAAATAAGAAGAAGAACGAACCAGTTTCTTCCTATCTTCTGCTTGTACCTGTCTTTTCCTTCAAACCTCATATCTGCCTCCATTCATCTGTTCTAAATCCCGCGTATCTATAAGCTTCAAAAAAATACTACACGTGTAGGATTTGAAAGTCAAGAGAAAAATGGAAATAGATGATATTCTACTGAGAGTCTTTCTGTATCAAGCGTCTGGTGACGAAAGGCGCCCTCTCTTATGAGAAGCAGGGCCGGATATTCGTCTACACCCCGCTTGTATTGGAGCGGGAGTATGTGTGCCAGGAAAGCCGTTCGTTTCTGAAACGCTTTTACGGCGGGGATATGACTGCCATGCTGTCCGCATACATAGAAGATGACGGTCTGTCCGATACGGAGCTTGAACAGCTTCGCACCCTGCTTTCTGTAAAAAAGGATAAATGAGTTTGGTTCCGGCTTGTCCGGGTTAAGAAAACAAAAAGGAGACTATACCTATGGCTGATTTTATGATCCGTTTTCTTATATGCAACCTGTTCATCTGTGCCCTGGTTGGAATCCTTCTGGCCGCCAGGCATTTATTGATAAATATTCTGTCAGGCCGGATGCAGTATCACCTGTGGTTTCTACTGCTCGGCCTGCTTACCGTCCCGTTCCTGCCGCTCCGCCTGACAGGTTTTCCAATGCTGGAGGCCGACGTCATTACACCAGAATCATCCCCTGTTTTCCTCTCTTTCTAAAATCATGTCATTCAGGGCGTTTCCCGGCGGAACAATGGGCATGACATTGGCTTCTCTGTCTATAATAAACTCAATCACCGTAGGTATTTTTGTATTCTGCTTTGCAGTGTTTAAAGCTGTTTTTATATCTTCTGTCTTTGTGACGCGGATTCCTTTTGCACCATAGCTTTCTGCCAGCGCAATGAAATCCGGCGTATATTCCGGACAATCATGACCAGGCTGGCTGCAGCCAATCTCACAGCTTTTCCGGTAGCGCATACAGGTACTCGAATACCGCCTTTCATAAAACATTTCCTGCCATTGCCGCACATTCCCCAAGTATCCGTTATTCAGTATGCAGATAATAATTGGCAGTTCATAAACAACCGCAGTCGCCATTTCCTGGATATTCATCTGCATACCGCCATCGCCGGATATGACAATGACATCCTTATGCGGATTGCCAAGTTTTGCTCCGATTGCCGCAGGAAAACCATACCCCATTGTCCCCAGGCCGCCCGATGTCAGCATTTGTTTATTCTCACCAAGATCAAGAAATTGTGTTGTCCATAATTGGTTTTGCCCTACATCCGTAACGATAACAGCATCTTTGAACATTTCGTTTATGGATTGAATGATCATCTGCGGCGTCAGGCCGGACGCACCCATATCAATCGGATATTCCTTTTTCCAACGGCTGATTTCATCCGTCCACTCTGAGATATGAAGCGGCTTTGCCTTCTCAAGCAAAGCGCATATGGCCTTTTTCGCGTCAGCTACGATCGGAACATCCACATCAATATTACGGGAAATAGATGCCGCATCCACATCAATATGGATGATCTTTGCATTTACCGCAAATTCTTCTATTTTCCCTGTAATGCGGTCATTAAACCGGGTTCCTATGGAAAAAAGGACGTCACAATGACTGATCGCTGCATTGGCGGCATAGCGCCCATGGATCCCTATGTTGCCGACATAAAAACTGTTCGTTGTGGGAATTGTGCCCTTTCCCATGATCGTCGTAATAACAGGCACACCTGTCAGCTCTGCAAGCTGTGTCATCTCCTTCTCTGCATGGGCAATATGAACTCCGCCGCCGATCAGGAACACAGGCTTCACCGCATGGTTTAAGATGTCCAGCGCCTTATTTAACTGTCCCATATGTACGGAGGTATTCGGCTTGTAACCCCTGACCGCAATTTCCTCCGGATAGAAATCGCTGCCATATGCCCGTTGAATATCCTTTGGCAGATCAACAACCACTACCCCCGGTTTTCCGGTCTTTGCAATATAAAAAGCCTTTTTGATCGTTTCCGCCAAATCCTCCCTCTTCCGTACCGTTACGGCATATTTACAGATACTTCTTGTAATGCCCACAATGTCTACCTCCTGAAAGGCGTCATTCCCGATAAGAAATCAAAATCAACTTCTCCAAAGCAGTGTTGCGCCTGCAATTTATACACAAATTATACCGCAAAATGTTACCCAAAAGATAACCGCTTTGGAAACTTACCTTAATACATAATCTGGCTGCAAATCATAATTTTTCTTGCATTTTTTTGGTTTGTATTGTATATTATAGGTATTGAAAGAGGTGTAAGTTTTAGGACTGCACTGGGAGAGTCACTCTATGGCTCTCTTTTATGTTGTCCATCTCCAGAGTGAACATCACAGATATGGCTTCCCTGTTTCCATTCCTTTAATCGGATAAATCGGACATTATTTTTCGTTGCCGGACTCAGGCAACAAAATCCCCGCAATATGCAGGCTTCCCATCAAAGCGTCGATGCTATTCCCTGTTATTTTCCCCCCAGACACACAGCTGATCCAAAACCTTCATCAAAGATTTCCCTCTGTCACTTAAGCTGTACTCCACTTTCGGCGGAATCTGAGGATATTCTTTTCTGATGATCAGCCTGTTTGCTTCCAGCTCTTTCAAATTGCTGCTGAGTGTTTTATCGGACACATTTTTCAAATAACGTTTTAATTCATTGAATCTTACAACTTTAAATTCCATCAGGCAGTAAAGGATCACCATTTTATGCTTGCCGGCAATCAGCGACATCGTATAGCAGAATCCGGTATCCTCAAAATTCGCCTGCTCAATATAATTTCTGATCATTTTTCTGCAACTCCTTACTATATTGACCAGATACCGCACAGCAATTATGCGATTACTGTTTACACCCTTTGGGTGTTCCAGTAACAGTATCCAGCCCATTTCAAGTCGCCTTCAGCGAGGGGCTGGATATATGACAGCCACTACTTCATCGGACGGACGCCATGCAACAAGGTGCATGACGCCGTGTGAAAAGTATCGCTTTCCTTTATGATAGTACCTTACAAATAAGACAGTACTTGTGTTTTTTATGTTATCCTTTATAATTATAGATACAGACACAGATTCTGTCAATCCTATACGAGAAATGAGGTATTCATAATGAGAAAAAAACTCAATATCACAGAAGGAATTTTTCCAATGCCGGTTTTAATGGTGGCCACCTACAACGAAGACGGAAGTGTAAATGTCATGAATGCTGCCTGGGGCACCATGCAGGAGCGCGGCAATGTAGCCCTTAATCTGACGGAAACTCATAAAACAGTGAAAAATATCAAGGCAAGAGGCGCCTTTACAGTAAGCATTGCCGATGCCGCACATGTCGTTGAGGCGGACTATTTTGGTGTCGAGTCGGGCAACAAGGCGACAGATAAATTCGAGAAGAGCGGCCTCACCGCAGTCAGATCGGAAACTGTTGATGCGCCGGTCATCAACGAATTTCCAATCTGTTTAGAGTGTGAGTTTATCGAATATCAGGGCAGCGGATATGGATGCGGTGTGATCGGCAAGGTCGTAAATGTTACCGCAGACGAACGTGTAATCGTGAACGGCAGAATCGACATGTCCCTCGTAAATGCCATTGCATTTGATCCATATACACATGGATATTATAAAGTATCCGAAAGAGTCGGCGAGGCATTCAAGGACGGGCTGGCGTTGAAAAAATGAGATTAAGTGTTCCGAAATTCCATTCCTGTCAGTCCAAAATCGGCAGATGATACAGAAAGGTTGCCACTGGCAGCCTTTCTGCATACGATGGTATTCAGACAAGGCGGCAGATGCATCATGTGATGTCCCGTCAGGGGCGTCAGGATCATGCCGCCTCTCGTTAATCTTCCCCAGAATACCAGTAACCACACGGACCGGAAGTCCGTAGTCACGCCGCCTTCCTCCAGAATCCTCATCACCCACTCTTCCGGCACCATAGACTGCACCTGCTCCAATGTCAGGTTTTCTAATATGCCGCGGGTATTCTTTCCCACCTCGATCATATACTCCCGGAGCGCTTCCGCATGAATCCCTTTTCCGAACGCCGCCGCTTCGTCAAATTCCAGCGCGTTGCCTGTATCTGTAATGGATGCCCCGATCCTTCTCTTCCATTCCTCATTAAAAATCTGCCCCTGATCCATCATTAAAATATTGCTCACCAGATCCTCGATACGGTATGTATGCCAAAGCTGCCAGCACAGAGGAACCGTTTTTGTCCCTGCATAATGCAGATCCACCTCACAATCCTCTCTCGGCACGATCACATTCTGGTTGCCCGCCAGCATATGATCCAGAACATAATCCGCAATGGTTTTTTCAGTCCTCCCGGAAATCTCAGCAGGATGCACCATGCCGTGAACCTCTAATGCCAGCTCCCGGATTTTTTTGATATCTGTTCCTTTTAAAGCCTGTTTTAATTCATCATACTTTTCATTGATTGGTGTAAGTAATGCTTCTTTTGTCATGGGTCAAAACTCCTCTTTTCCGGTACATTATCATGGTTCATCAGATAAATGATCTTCCCAAAATTCTGTCTACTTTCATTTCAAATCACCTTAAAAAAAAATCTATTTTTTCACATGTGCCGTAATAATGGTATAGCTGTAAGAATTGACAGTTATGATTATATTTTCTATTTCACAATACCAATTTTTACCCTGTTTAAAGATCATACATTTTTCAGATAAAATCATTTTTTTGCAATATTCGACCACATCCTCATCCACATCCATATTGTCCAATTTTAAGTTTCTTTTTATTCTGTCAATTCCCATTTTGGTTGTATGAATTTGATCAATATGATCAAGTAATATCTGCTTCTCTTCCATATTCAGCCCATCTATCATCAACGCTATATACAAACATTCAGTTACAAAATAAAAATATATTTTATTTTACCAATATTCACCGTACACACATCGACAAAACGATTTTAAAATCAACCCTTCCCCTATTTTTTTCTACAGTCCCACATTGAGGAAACTTTTTTGTTTACTCCGCCCCTTCCCGCGTAGTCAACTAATTAGTTTACAAATCCTCTTTTTGATTTCCATAGAAATTCCAACCTATCATTTCCTGCCCAGATATCTGCAAACCTTTTTCTGATACTCTAAATATTCCTCCCCAAATACTTCCTTCAAAAATCTTTCTTCCACATATACGATCTGCAGATGCAGCATCACTCCCGCAAAGACAGAAGCCGCCAATAAAATCCAATGAAAAAACATCAGCAGAATCCCGATATACACGAGATCAAACCCTAAAAAAGCAGGATTCCTGCTGAACCAATAAATGCCATTTGTCACCAATTCTGTCTGATCCGTTTTGATTCCTTTTCTGCTTTGGGCAATCATCTTAATGAAATAGCATCCGTAAAATACCAATAAAACCGCAATACCTGTCACCTGAAATATCAAGACTTTCTCCTCATATTCGATTCCTTTTTTTGCTAAACCGCAGGCCGTAATTTCGAAAATCATCGTTCTTCAGGTCCTGCGGTTTTAATGTAATTTCTTTTTCTGTACTGTACTATTCACATTTGTAATACAGCTCCTTATTCCTGATCATTCGTCAGGTTCAGCTTGTCCAGCACATAAAAGGCCAGGCTCAGAAGCATCCCCACGATACACGCCAGCACCATTCCGGTCAGTTCTACATTTCCCAGCTTCACGGAAATCCCGGACAGACCTGTGACAAAGATCACTGAGGTCAGCGTCAGGTTTCTGGAACGCCCGTAATCCACCTGAGAATCTACCAGGATCCGGATGCCGGACGCGCCGATCATCCCGTACAGCAGGAAGGAAATCCCGCCGATCACCGGCCCCGGAACCGTCTGGATCAGCATGGACAGCTTTCCGATCACGGAACAGAGAATGGAGAGCACTGCCGCTCCCGCGATCACCCGCACGCTGTAAACCTTTGTAACCGCCATCACGCCGATATTTTCTCCGTAGGTCGTGGTCGGTACGGAACCGATCATACCGGAGAGCATGGTGGAAAAATTATCTCCGAAGAGAGACCGGTGCAGCCCCGGGTCTTTCAGCAAATCCCGTCCTACGATCTTGCTGGTCACGACCTGGTGGCCGATATGCTCCGAAGTGATCACCAGGATCACAGGAAGGATCGTCAGGATCGCCCCGATGTCAAACTTCGGCAGCTGGAAATTGGGCAGCGCGAAAAACGGCGCCTTTGCCACCTCCGCGAAGTCCACGATCCCACAGAACAAAGCGGCGATATATCCCGCGATGACTGCGATCAGGATCGGGATCACCGACAAAAATCCCTTGAACATAATATTTCCGAACACAGCCACGCCTAGCGTCACCACAAAGACGATCACATGCTTCATATTGATGGTTTCATCCAGAAGCCCTGCGTTTCCCGCCGCGCTCCCGGCAAGCTCCAGCCCAATCAGCGCCACCACCGGGCCCATGGCCGCAGGCGGAAGCACCACATTGATCCAGTCCGAACCGAATTTATAAATGATAAAGGCTACGATACAGCCGCAGAAACCGACAGCCACAAAGCCGCCCAGCGCATATTCATACCCCATCTGGTTAATGACGATCCCCGCAGGCGCAAGAAACGCGAAGCTGGAGCCAAGGTAGGCCGGCGCCTTCCCCTTTGTGACCGCAATAAAGAGAAGCGTTCCCACACCATTCATAAACAGAACGATGGCCGGATTGATCCCAAAGATAAAGGGCACCAGCACCGTTGCGCCGAACATGGCGAACATGTGCTGGATACTCAGCGGAATCAGCAGATTCACAGGAACCTTCTCTTCAACCTGTATAATATTTCTTTCTCTCATTGTCCTCTCCTTCATGCCTGATTCTATGCCCAGTACATTTCTCCCGGCTTTTCAAAGATGATGATCTGCTTTAACGCATCTACCGTCTTGGTCAGCCCTTCGTTCTGGCTCATCAGTCCGTCCTCATGCTCAATGCTGATCACATGGTCATACCCCGTCAGGCGAAGCTGCGAGATGATATTTTTCCAATATCCCAGGTCGTTTCCATAGCCGATGGAACGGAAGGTCCAGGAGCGCTTCTGCAGATCATGATAATTCCCGGTGTCCAAAACGCCGTTGATCCGGCAGTTGTAAGGATTGATCTGCGTGTCCTTCGCATGGAAATGGAAGATTGCGTTCTCCTCTCCCAGCACCCGGATCACCTCAACCGGATCCATCTGCTGCCAGATCAGGTGGCTGGGATCCAGGTTCGCCCCGATCTCCGGTCCTACCTCACGGCGGAGACGGAGCAGCGAGCTTGTGTTGTATACACAGAAACCCGGATGCAGTTCCAGGGCGATCTTGTCCACGCCGTGCTCCTTCGCAAACGCCGCCTTTTTCTTCCAGTATGGGATCAGAACCTGTTCCCACTGCCACGCAAGAATCTCGCCGAAATCATCCGGCCAGGAGCAGGTGACCCAGTTGGGCATCTTCGATCCGTCGTCCGCTCCGGGGCAGCCTGAAAAGGTATTCAGGATCGATACGCCCAGCTTTTCACAGAGCAGGATCGCGTCGGTCAGGTCATCGTCAAACTGCTTTGCCTTCTCCGGATCCGGATGAATCGGGTTGCCGTGGCAGCTCAGGCCGCTGATCTCCAGATGATGCCGTGCCAGCACATCCAGAAATTCCTTCCGTTTTTCGTCATCGCCAAGAAGCACCTTCGGGTTGCAGTGCTCCTTGCCCGGGAAGCCTCCGCATCCAATCTCCATCATCTGCACGCCCAGGCCCTCCAGGTAAGTGCATGCCTCCTCAAAGGTTTTGTTTTTTAATACCGGATTAAATACGCCTAATTTCATTGCTTCACATTCCTTTCTCTACTGATTTTGAAGTCGGGGAAATCGTATCTGCTGATGCTTTTACTTCAAATCCCGATCTTCAATCCTTCTGATAGTATAGCAACTTTGGGCTAATGTTTCAATGGTATTTATCGATGCGGGCGCATCTTGAACCGAATGCGTTATTGTTCACACGATGCCTGGGAAACTACGGAAGAACCAGATATCAATTTGTCGAATTTTGGAGAATCTTGTAATGATTTGTTGAAATATTTCGATTTTATTTTTGAAATTCCCATGATAGAATAGTCTTATGGGAACAGGTTGATAAAAGACGGAACGGCCGTCAATATACATCCAAACAGAAGCAGTTATATTTACCCCTTGATCACTCTTTAGGTAAGTGCTTGCTCAGAAAATTTGGTTCTTATTATTTTCCGCCACTACAAGTACAATCGCATCATGATACTTCTAAAGAGAGGGATAGCTGCCTGCTAAAGCACTGCTGTCCCTCTTTTACTCATCTACATAGAAAGCAGTCCATGCTTTCTGCCTGTTTGCCTCGGAATTGGATACTGTCACTTTAATTCAGTCTCTTTTTACTTTGCCTACGGCAGAAAGGAAGCGAACAAATGCTTAAAAAAGACCAAATCGCACAGGAGCTCATTTCCATCATTACTGAAGATAACACCATTGAAGAAATAAAAGAAACCCTGAAATTATGCATGGACAGCCTGAAAAGCACCACGCTGCACAGTCTTCTCTCCGAAGACAGGGAATACCAGCTCTGCCAGCTGAATTACCTTCAGGCATACAGGCGCTACCAAAAGACCGATTTTACAGAATCCCAGCGGGACCTTGTAGATACCGTCCTGGCCCGAAAAGATGAGCGGGACCTGGAACATACTACCCTCGCATATATGGCCGGACTTCTCGACAGCTACCGCATTTTAAAAAATTTCGGTCTGACAGCGGAGTGATCCAAATTTAGTACAATTGCTGCGGGGCCAGCCGGTCATTTCTTCCATTCCTCCACCTGCCCCCGCAGCCAGTCCGCCCAGGCGTCCATCCCTTCTCCTGTCTTTGCGCAAATGGGGATCACCTTTGCCTCCGGATTTCGCATGTGTACATATTCCACACATTTCTCCATATCAAAATCAAAATAGGGCAGCACATCAATCTTGTTCACCAGCACCACATCGCACACCTGGAACATGAGCGGATATTTGAGGGGCTTGTCATGGCCCTCCGGGACGGAAAGGATCATAGCATTTTTTACGGCTCCGGTGTCAAATTCCGCCGGACATACCAGGTTCCCCACATTTTCCAGGACGAGAAGATCCAGCCCGTCCACGCCGAATTCCTCAATCCCCTGTCCGGTCATCCCGGCATCCAGATGGCACATGCCCCCGGTATGGAGCTGAATGACTCTGGCGCCGTAATTCTCAATGGTCGCCGCATCCACATCGGAATCAATATCCGCCTCCATGACTCCGATCTGCATTTCACTTTTGAGCATCTCAATGGTCCGGCTCAAGGTGGTCGTCTTCCCGGCCCCCGGGCTGGACATCAGGTTGAGCAGGAATACCCCCTTTTCCTTCAGTTTTTCCCGAAGCAGATCCGCCTGCCTGTCATTATCCGCAAAGATGCTTTGCTTGATCTCGATTATCCTGTATTTTTCCATTTTTTCTACTACTCCTATATGATAAATGATTTCGCTGTGTGGGATGTCCGCACAGATCAGGCCACGGCGCAAGTGTTCAAGATGTGACCTGTACCATTATTCTTCGTCCCACACCTCAATGCTCCGGACCGTCATGTCGATCCCGGATACGGGCTTTAATTTTCCCCCGCCGCATTCCGGGCATTTGAAACCGCTCTGCGCGGGCCTGAGATGAGCTCCGCAGTCCAGACAGTCGGCATAGCCCGGCACCGTGCTGATCTCCAGCAGGGCATCGGCATAATGGGTTCGGTCGGTGACCGCCTTCCAGCTTTCTTCCATAAAATGCGGAACCACGCCGGAAAGCTCGCCGATCTCCAGCACGACCCGGCGGACCCGGCAGGCGGCCGAGTCCTCCTTTTCCAATATCTGATCCATCATTTTCAGCATGGCATCGCAAAGTCCCAGTTCGTGCATGAGGGTCCTCCTTTTATACAACTCCTGATGTCAGGAACTGTATGGAAATCACTTATGTATCTTGACGTTTCTATCTTAATTTGTCTATTTTCCAACAGTTCCTTATTTTCGCAGCTTCTTCCCGTTCTTCACCGCGATCTTGCCCACCTTCTTCACCACATGTCCTGCCACCTTGATAGGCATGGTCTCGAAGGTTCCGGCCTGGACAGGCTTCATGTCTGTCCGCAGCTCCAGCCGGATCGCGTCAAATTCGCACTTGGTCGTACACAAGCCGCAGCCTACGCACAGGTATTCATCCACCTTGGTCGCCCCACAGCCCAGGCACCTTGCGGTTTCTTTTTTCACCTGCTCTTCCGTAAATGTGGTCCTGGTATCTCCGAAGGACTTGGCCTTTGCCGCGTTGTAGCCCGGGATCTGGCGCTTATCCGCATCGAAGCAGTCCATGGGAACCAATGCCTGGCTCTTGTCCAGCGCATGATAGTTCCTGCGGTCCCGCCCCATGGTCAGGGTCTGTCCCGGCTGTACATACCGGTGAAGGGAGATCGCCGCCTCTTTCCCGGCCGCAATGGCGTCAATGGCAAATTTCGGTCCGGAGTACACATCGCCGCCGGCAAAGATATCCGGCTCTCCGGTCTGATACGTCAGCGGATCCGCCTTCACGGTGCCGTTTTTGTTCAGCTCCACCCTGGTTCCGTCCAGAAGCGCTCCCCACTCGATGGACTGCCCAATGGACAGCAGCACATGTTCGCATTCCACCGTGATCGTGTCTTCTTCATCATACCGGGGAGCAAATCTGTGGTTTTCGTCGAATACAGAGGTACATTTCTTGAATACGATACCTGCCGCTTTTCCGTCTTTTACAAGGATCTCCTTTGGACCCCAGGAATGATGTACGGTGATACCTTCCTTTTCGGCTTCTTCCACTTCATCGGAAGCCGCCGGCATTTCTTCGGGGGATTCCAGACAGTACATCTCCACATTTCCGGAACCGACACGGAGGGCTGTCCTTGCTACGTCCACCGCCACATTTCCGCCGCCCACGACCACCGTCTTTCCGTACAGCTTTGTCTCGCTTCCCAGGTTCACTTCCTTGATAAACTGGATACCGGATACCACGCCCCGGGCATCCTCTCCGGGCACATAGACCTTCCGTCCGCCCTGAGCGCCGATGGCAAGGTAAAAGCCCTGGAATCCCTCTTCCCGGAGGTCGCTGATGGTGACGTCCTTCCCGACCTCCACGCCGCACCGAAATTCCACGCCCATTTCCTTCAGGATCTCGATCTCCGCTTCCACCACGTCCTTTTCCAGGCGGAAAGAAGGAATGCCGTTCATCAGCATACCGCCGGGACGCTTAGCCTTGTCAAATACCACCGGAGAATAGCCTTTTTCCGCCAGATAAAAGGCGCAGCTTAATCCTGCCGGGCCTGCCCCGATGACCGCGATCTTCTGGGGATAGGGCTTTCCGATCTGGTTCACCATAGGCGGGATATAGCGTGTCTCCGCCTTCAGGTCATGATCCGCGATGAACCGCTTCACCTCATCAATGGCTACCGCCTCGTCCACATTTCCTCTCGTGCACTCGTCCTCACAGCGGTGATTGCAGATCCGTCCGCAGACTGCCGGGAACGGATTTTCCTTCTTGATGAGCGCCAGCGCGTCCCGATATCTTCCCTCTGCCGCCAGCCGCAGATATCCCTGCACCGCGATATGCGCCGGACAGGCTGTCTTGCAGGGCGCGGTTCCGGTCTCCACCACGTCCTCCCGGTTCTCACGGTAATCCGGGTTCCAGTCCTTTTTCGTCCATACACTGTCCCGCATCTTCCGGTACTCCGGCGGAACAATGGGCTTGGTGGTACACAGCTTCTGGCCCAGCTTCAGCGCATTGCCCGGACAATTTTCCACGCACTGGCCGCAGGCTACGCACTTCGCCTCGTCGATCTTTGCCACGTAGTTGGAGCGGATCATGTCCCTTGCGCCGTACATCAGGCCGATCCGCAGCCCAAAGCAGGAACAGGCGCAGCAGTTGCAGATGGCCGCGCTCTCCCCGGCCTCCTCGATATTCGGCATGTCATGCATCAGCCCGTTGTCCTCTGCCCGTTTCAGGATCTCATACACCTCATCCCGGGAGATTTCCCGCGCCCGTCCGGTCCGGATGTAATGCTCCGCGCCCTTTCCCATCTGGATGCACATATCCTCCTCCAGATGCCCGCAGCCGTCGTTCAGGGTACGCCGGGACGCCCGGCAGGAGCACGGGGATACGGAAAACTTGTCGTATTTGTTGATGTAATAGCTCAGCTTGTCATAATCGTGCGCCTTGGGAATATCCTGGATCGCGCTTTCCACAGGGACGACACGCATCAGCCCATAGCCGTTTGGCATCATGGGAGACATGTCGGCCATCCGGATCCGGGTGTATTCCTCGAATGCCCTCCCCACCTCCGGGTGGGTCTTTAAAAGCTCCTGGTTGTTGACCAGCATTTCCATAATGCCGGGCGCGAAGATCTGCATAAAATACTGATCCTGCTTTGTCTCCGGGTTGGTCGTCAAACGGAACACCCCGATCCATGCCAGGTGGTCCGCCAGCTCTTTGACCCTCTTTTCCGGCATGCCCGTCTTTTTCACCAGGTAATCCAGGGAACGCTCCTTGCGCAGACCGGCGGCGATCGCCACGTCCGCTTCCTCATCCGTCAGGATGGAGGCCAGCGCGTAATACTCCGGCGCGTTCTCGTCGATCTTATTGACCACGCCGGTCAGGCCGCCGACTACCTTACATAATTTCACGATCTTCGGTCTTAACTTTTGTTTCGCCATATGCCCTTCCTCTCTGCTCCGACCAGGACGGCCGGATGCTGTAACGCTATTGTTTACGGTTGAATCTCTTGTGTTGATTATAGCACAGAGTCAGGGGAAGGTAAACCAGAAAAAATGTGTTTCTCTTTTTTGGTCTGACCAGAGCGAAAGATATTCCTAAAAGTACAGACTATGGTATCATGTGATAAGGAGTTGCAAGTAGGCAATTCATTTGCCGCGCAAATTGGTTACATATATGAAAAAGGAAGAGCATATGGAGCATACTAAAATAACATGCATGGCTAAGCGGAGGGCAGAGGGTTTACTTTGGACGGATACAGGGGAGAATATGAAACGGCAGGTCTATACCAGAGGGCTTTGCCAGAATTTTAACTGGACACGGCCCGATGAAGCAGAAAAAAGAGCCGCTATTTTGCAGGATCTGTTTGCATCCTGTGGCAGCAATGTGTGGATCAAGCCTCCGCTCACACTTGCCATGGGCAATACGGTTTCCATTGGGAAGGACACTTATATTAATTCGAATCTTACGTTGGTTGACGATCATGAGATGCTGATCGGCAATGGGGTACTGATCGCACCGAATGTAACGATCAGCACGACCAATCACCCCTTGCATTATCTGGCACGCGCACATGGAGAAATGTATTGCAAAAGGTGGTCATGGAAGATTTTGTCTGGATCGGAAGCAATGTTGTGATCAGCGCCGGAGTGACCGTCGGAAAAGGATCGGTGATCGGCGCCGGGAGCGTTGTGACCAAAGACATTCCGCCCATGAGCTTTGCGGCAGGGGTTCCCTGCAGGGTGATCCGGGAGATTACAGACGAAGATCTGAAGGAATTTGAACCGATCCCGGAAGATACCGGCGGGTGATCTAAAAGGGCGCATATTTCTTATCAGTATGTGTGAGGACGATTGGATAGAATAGAGAAAAGCTGCTGCCGGAAGATTCATCTTTGTTTCTGTCTGCGCATTAGAAAATCTCTATACTCTGAAACTTCCAGGCTGCAGCACTATATTAGCGCAGCCGCCTCTCTTTGGACCATCCGCTCCATTCCTCATGCATCCGGCCTTCTACTCAAACTGAACCGCCTGTCCGGTCTTCGCAGACTCCCGGATGGCTTCCATCAGCGCCAGCACTCTCCTTACCTCTGGAATCTTTACAAGAAATTCTTCCTTTCCCCGGTAAGCGCGGACATAATTTTCAAAATAATTCCTGTGAGTCATCGTAACCTCAGGCAATTCCTCCGTCACGATCAGCACCACCTGAATCTCCGGATTCGTGAAGTTTTCACCCTTTATTTTTAATCTGATTTCAGTTTGTTTCAGAAACCAGATTGTTTTGCAAACAAAAAGATAACGATATCAATGGATTTATCTGTGCTCAGTATACTTAGGAATGGCTGTCCCGCCCTTCTGCCAGATTTTCTCCAAATCCAGCCTTCCATAAATCCTCTTAACCGCCGCATTGCAGCCAGCGTATTCCGCTTTCATCAGGAAATCATAATAATTGATCTTTCTGCCATTTAACTTCACGGCAGAGGTTGGAAACTGGAATACCCTTTGATTCAGTGCATCCTCATTTTCAAGAACGCTTTGCATCACACCTTCATCCGCTTGCGGGAGCAGGCAGCTCCCGCAGTCATAAACTGGGGCAATATCTGTAATTTTTGAAACCGGATCGTACAAAAACCCCCAATTGCCATTATGCCGGTCGAAGTTGCCCAGCAGTGCGTCTATAACAAACATCTCCCAGAAATGCCGCAGCAGCCTGTCCGTTTCTACAAACTGCTGTTTTTCTATGGTGTCAAGAATATCGGAAAGCTCCGTTCCGCTCCCGTTGCTGTCCGAATCAAGGATGGTATTTTTGATGGAACAAAAGTCAAAAAGCTGTTCTCCATCTGCGGTAAAATCCCGGCAGGCACAGACAATTTTTGTCTTCCCTGCCACGTCGAAGGTAGTAGGCCTTACCAGGCACCCGCCTGCAGCCGGTAAAATCTATATTCCTGTTCATTCGCCCGCCCCTTTCCAAAGATACTTCTGCCGCAGGTAGTCTGCGTGTTCCGGCGTGATCACGCCCTCGCTGATCTCTGCCATGTTGATGCTTCCGTACAGTTCTCCCCACAGACAGTCCAAAATGTCGGATTTCGTTTTCAGCCCCTCCTTGTAGGCATCCAGGTCATGCTGGAGATAATCCGGCAGACCATACTCAAAACTGCGTTCCCTCTTTGTTTCCCGGATACCGCCTTCCGTCAGCATTTCCATGGAAACGTCCAGTGCTTTTGCTAATTTATACACGGTTTCCGCCGAGCATTTTTCCAGCCTTGTCTTCCCGCTGCAGATGTCATTCAATGTTGCATGCGGCACTTCCGCCGCAACTGCAAGCCGATATTTTGTCATATTCCTTTTTGCCAGCAAATCTTCTATGATCATATTCCTTCACCTCCGCTATTCTTTAATGCGCTATTCTGTGCTGAGTAGTTACGAATCCACCTTTCTTTTCTCGCGCTTATTGTATCGATATATCGAAATAATAGCAAGGGCTTTGCACAAAATATCACAGTTGGAGCCTCAGTTATCCATCAAGTTTTTATATAACATGAAAATAGGATACTCTTTCAAAAAATTCTGTGTTTCAATGTCTAAATGTTCATAACACCATTGTGCCTTATCCTTGTTATCAAGTAACACATTAATTCCGTACTGTATCTGCAAATCATCTGATTTCATATTTTGTAAAGTTTCTATATCATCAATCCCAAGTACACCTAATCGCTTTCTGATTTGAATTTTATTGATTATAAAATAATGCCTATTCTCTACCTCGCATATTTTTTCCAACTGATACATAGCGATATTTAATAGTTCTTCGTCTCCGTTTATATCAAATGCAGCGATCAAATTTAATGCCGCATAATTTAATGTATCTATTGTATATACATTATAGTCGGCTTTATCTATCTGATTATAAAAGTAATTATAATTATAATAATATAATTTTCCCAATACATGTTTTTGTATATAAGTAAATAAGGGTACTTTAAAATATTGCTCTTGTTCACTCTTTACAAAGGATTCATATTTATTTGTATACAATACCGTTACTATATCATTTTTTTCATCGCAATCATTCCGCCTTATAATTAATGGTATATACTTGCCTTCTAGTTTCCAATTGAGAATATGTGTATCCTCATAAAGATATTGATTCCTGAGTCCATTTTTCCATGCAACCAATTCTCCTAATTCATAGCGAGTCTTCCACTCAATCCTTTCAAAAGGCTCATTATAATCAAATTCTATCGCATCGAGAATATCATCCAATTCAATATAGAATTTCAACTCTTCTTCTAAATCTTTTGGCATATCAAGATTTCCAAATGAAAATCTTGTGCCACCAATCACATACTCCCTTTCTTGAACAACATTCAGAAGAAATTCTGCATCTTTTCTAAGCTGTTTAATTCCTGTTCTTGGCTTAAAATGAAATTTCCCTTTGGATAATTGTATGCGTATATTTTCACTTAGTATTATAGAAATTTCCTTATCAGAACCCATATTTAACTCATATCGATCATAATAAACCATATCTTTAATGGAAACAGTCTGTGTTACTTCCTCATGCATATAAAATATTCTACCATCAATCCATTCAAGAGGTAACTGAACGCCACTTTCTTTTGTTGTTCCATAAAAACAAACATCTCCTGTCGAAAGTCTTTGCAGAAATTCATATTCATTTTTGACGCCTACCGCTGTAGCTGTTACAGACGTAACCTTGTCCATATCTTTTAGCATAATTGTTTTAGGAACAAGCTGCCCCCTTCCTGATCCTTGTTTCCAACTTTCATTGCTAAATTGTTTTGCAATAATATAAATATCCTCTTTATTCAATTTAACAAATGGTATTTTGATACTACCCTTGTTTCCTCTTCTCTCAATCTCATCCAAATATTTCTTGATTTTTGAAGGAAAAAGCGATGCATAAAATATCTCTTTTCTTTTTCCGTCCGCTGCTATAAAGATTTGAAAATACAAAACCCCTCTATCATTAAAATACAAATTCAAATCTTCCTTATTTACTGAATATGTAATTTCAGATTCATTTACATATTTTTCTATAGTATCTATATGTCCTTTAATCTGTACTGGTATTTTATCATCATAATTCTTCTTGCTTTCTATATCACCATTTTTAAAAATCCATATATATCCATCCCAAGCCATCTCTTTATCTGCCGAATTAAACGAATAATCCATAATAGGACTATTATCTATAATACCCTCTAATGCATTTAATGCCTTTTTTTCAGTCTTTTTATTAGCTGGTAATCCCATAAATTGTCTCCCTACGCAAAACATATTATTTTTTGTTCCCTGCCATTATCCCTTTATTCATATCTTACTTTTTAAATCCAACTTGACCATTCATCAACAATGGCAAAAGAAAATCCCTAAGAGAAATAAGCTCTTTATTCTCTTTTTCTATCATTTTACGTTTAGCGCAACTCCCTGAGAGAGTTTCTTCAAATCTTTTAACTACTGATTCTTCAGGAATAAATATTTTTACTCTTGCTACAATAGTCTTTGATATTTCTGTAAATGTTGAACCAGTACCCAAAGACTTTAAATGCACTATCATGTTTTTTACAGTCAATATCATCTGCTTTGAGCGACTGATAATGATAGTCCAGTCTTAAAAATTGGATTGTGGCAGGGATTTTTACTCTGGTATCTTCATTAAAAACTGCCATTTATTCTGTCTCTCCTATCTTATCTGGTTGATACACTTTTTAAATAACTGCTCCATTTTTCCGTAATCGCATAAAAAAGAATCTTTACTTGCTTTTAGCATTTCCTCTTTGCTTACCTTCGCAAAATTTATCACATAGCCAATATGTAACGTCAGGGTTCGGATAAACTCTCGCTGGCTGCGGCCATTTCCCTCCCTGAACGGGTGCAGGGCATTAATTTCTGAAAAATAATATGCCAGACGACTGGCAGTATTTTCCTCATTTAAACCCTGCAAATAATCTTCACTTTTCAATTTTTTAAAAATCTCTGCTGCCTGGCTTTCTATAAACTTGACATTACAGAACATACTTCCCTTTGCAATATCAACCTTTCTGATTTCTCCTGCCCAGTCATATACATCTTGAAAAATATATCTGTGGATCAGACACAAATGCTGCAGGTCAAACTTTCCCTGAATGGGCTTATCTACCAATTCCAAAATACGCAGCATTGTCAGCCGTCTTTCCAACCGCTGAAGCTTCTCCATATCCTGTATTCCTATTTTATTTTTCAAAACATCCGAATTCGGATAACAATATATCCTGTCCGCCATTATCTGTCCTCACTCAATATTTGCTGCCGCAGCTCATCACCTGACACTTTTCCGCTTTTATACGCATACAGCATCCGCACATCTTCTTCCGTCAGATCCATCCCCTCAAACGCCATCGTTGCCTCCACTTCTTTGACTGCTTCCGTATCAGAATATACGGAATGGTTCATTTTTACTTCAAACGGAATCCCTTCTGTAAGGATAATCTGTTTAATCATCATATTTACGACTGCAGACAGATTGGTACCTAACTTATTCAAAATCTCAGACGCTTTCTCTTTATCTTCGGCAGAAGTCCTTATTTGTAACAATGATGTATTCGCCATATATTCAGCCCTCCTTCTTATTTACTCACAGCATCAATTTTCGTAAGAAAATTGATGGCCTACTTGCACATCAGTATAACACATATTATACAACATAGTCATTACATTGTAAATTTGAATTTAACCAAGTAAGAGGTAAAAAAGAACGAAGACTGAAGAGGAAACTGTCAACCACCCAATGACAAACAGGGATAAATGCGCTATAATATGAATTGTGCTGAAGCGCAAGCAGGTCACCAATTTCCCTATGAGCTATACGAACCAATGCATAAATACGGAGAGCATTTGAATAGATACGATGTGATCAGGAGGATATCATCTTGCAGAAACAGGCCCCCTTACAAAAGCCCCCACAATCTACGATGTAGCCCTGGAGGCCGGCGTCTCTCCGGCAACCGTGTCGAGAGTGATGAACCACTATTCCCAGGTAAAGCGGGATACCTCCGAAAAGGTGATCGCCACCATGAAAAAACTGGATTTCCAGCGGAACGAAGCGAAAAGCGCGCCGCAGCTTCTGGGTTCTTCGGTGAACCGGGCGCTGCCCTCCAACCAGCCCAGAGTCTTCGTTCTTTCGATTCCCCACACCGCTTCTTCGCCTTATGCCGCTTTTATCGAAGGAGCACAGACCGCCGCCCAGAAAAACGGACATCATCTTCTGATCAACAGCACGCCTGTGGACCGGTACAATTTTGATTTTTTTATTGCCACCATGAAATCCCATAATATCGCGGGAATCCTGACCACCGAGACCATCGCGGCCCCTGACCTGTCAGGTATCAACGA
Organism: Lachnospiraceae bacterium; assembly: GCA_910575475.1. Lineage (GTDB taxonomy): Bacteria > Bacillota > Clostridia > Lachnospirales > Lachnospiraceae > Schaedlerella. The sequence goes on from CAJTGD010000010.1 coordinate 111,151, forward strand.
CCACCTCCCCCTGGTCCAGTGCGGGGAATACAATGCGTCCGTGGAACAGCTCTCTTCCATCAGCATCGATGATACCGCCACAGCCCGCTCCGCCGCGGATATACTCCGGGCGCGGGGGGCCGGGAAGCTGCTCTATATAACCGCCCCCTTAGAGCGGCAGTCCCTTGTCCGCCGGAGCCAGGGCTTTCAGCAGTCCTATGCGGAAAACGGGGAGCTCTTTTCGCCGGATTTCCAGTATGTTCTGCCTTCTGCCGATCCCCTTTATGCGGCAGAAAAGCTCACGGAGCCGTTAAAAAGGATTATGCCGGATGCCGTGCTGACATCAGATGCGCGGCAGGCGGCTTATGTCCTGCGGGCGGCAGATATGCTTGGGATCCGCGTCCCTGACAGGCTCCAGATTTTATCTCTGGAGGATGAGCCTGCTGCCGTCCAGGTTTTCCCTGCGGTCAGCGCCATGTCCGGCGCTTACTATGAGATCGGGTTCCGCGCCTTTGAACTGCTGCTGTCCGAGTTTCTGGATCCCTACGCGCGGAAGCAGCACATTTTGCTGAGTTCCGAATACATCCGGCGTAAGACCACTTTAGTTCCTTAGAAAAAGAAAGGAAATTCTGACATGAAAGACCTGTTTATCCCGGAACACAAGCTGATGGATTTTGAATTTTACGACCTGAGAAATGTCCCCATGCACTATCACCAGAACCCGGAGCTTTTGTATGTGCTGGAGGGCTCCCTTAAGATCGTCCTGGAAGAGAAGGACTGTCTGCTGCAGAGCCGGGATTTTTATATCATCAACGCCAATACCCGGCACGCGCTTTTGTCGGACGCTCCGGTGTTCTATGTCTGCCTGCATCTCAATTTTATCCGGCTGCAGCATTACCTGGATATGAACCGGGTGATCTTCCTCTGCGATTCGAACGGGATGAACGATACGCTCCGGCAGAGCATTTCCTCCCTGCTGGATCAGATCATCACCAACTATAAAAGCGATATCCGCCTGGCAGACCTGGCCGAGCAGCTGTATCTATCTCCCGCGTACCTGTCCAAATACATCAAGACCCGGCTCCATATGAATTTTGTGGATTATGTAAATTCCATCCGGCTTTACCACGCGGTGGCTGAAATACGAAATTCGGAAAAAAAGATCACGAATATTGCCATTGACAACGGCTTTTCCAATCTCACCGCATTTAGCCATGCCTTTAAGAAGTTTTATGATATGACACCCTCGGAATTTCGGGCAAGGGAAAAGGAAAAGAAGCAGGCAGGCCAGGCCGGGGCACTGGACGCCAAGATTGCGAAAAAAGCCGAGGACTATCTGAAAAACCGGAGCGCCTCCGCCCCTGAACAGGCGCTCTCACGGCAGTATCTCATCGCCGATGCCCATAACCAGAAGATCTATTCCAAATACTGGAAGCGGATGATCATCGACAATCTCGGCGGTATCTCCCTTCTGGGATACTGGCTGGGGTCCGATCTGTTTTCCCGTCACAACTATACCAATGATATCCTCAACGGAAAATCCCGCCAGCCCCCTGCAGCCCTTCGGCAAAGGCTTTGGCCTCTCGCAGGTGGTCGTCATCTGGTAATACCTCCCGGTCCGGGCGCTCTCGCCGATCCCCTGGATGATCTCCTGGCAGTGCAGTCCCAGGCGCAGCGACCAGGCCATCTCCGCGGTGCCGACACCTCGGAAATCATGGTCAAATCCGTGGGCACTCAGTACCGGAACCGGTTCAAAGGAACCGGGGCGGTACATCTTCATGTCACCGCTGAATTCGGCAGGGCTGGGCATAGGAAATAAATTTACTGTCAATTCTTCGTGCAAAGCATTGCTTTTTTCGTGCAGATAGCATATACTGTAATCATCAGCAGGAAAGGAGATGGTTATATGGCTGGCTCTACTACAAACATCAGTATCCGCATGGATTCAGACCTGAAAGCGCAGGCTGAGAGGCTGTTCGGGGAACTCGGCATGAACCTGACAACGGCATTCAACATTTTTGTCCGCCAATCTCTTCGTGAGGGACGGATTCCTTTTGACATTTCCCTCAACCAGCCCAACAGCGAAACGGTTGCCGCCATGCTGGAGGCGGAAAGGATTGCGAAAGATCCGTCCGTAAAAGGGTATACCGATCTGGATGAACTGTTCACAGACCTGAAAGCATGAGAAACACAAAATATACAGTCAAGCCTACTACACAATTCAAAAAAGATTACAAGCTGGCAATGAGGCGCGGCCTGGATATCGGGCTGTTGGAGAGTGTAATCGCCAACCTTGCCATGGGAATGCCCCTCCCGGAGAAAAACAAAGACCACGCCTTGTCCGGGAACTGGGCCGGACACCGTGAATGTCATGTGCTGCCTGATTGGCTGCTTATCTACCGCATTGACGATGATGTCCTGGTACTAACCTTATCACGCGCGGGATCACACAGCAATCTGTTTGGAAAATGATTTTATCTGCCACGGGGCTGTTGCATCAGAGATCAAAAAATCTCGGACATAACAGCCCCTTAACCCCCATCACCCTGCTTGCCACGGAATCCTCCACCTATCGGGAGAACCCGGATGCACCGCCGGGCTCCCGCCTGTCCGACATTGCGCTTTTGGTAAATGGTACAGACTATTATCACCTGGAATGCCAGATGCGGAACGATCTGGAAATGGTCATACGCATGATCGCGTATGATCTTCATTTCGCCATACAGCATACCCTCGCGGAGGATACGGAAACCGGTATCCTTATCATGCGCTTTCCTCATTCCGCCGTTATCTATCCGGATAAGACCGAACGCTTTCCCAAACACCTCACGTGCCGTATCATTTTTCAGGATGAAACCGAACATCTCTATCAGATTCCTGCCGTTTGGATCCAGTCCTGTTCCCTAGATGAGATTCATGTGAAATGGCCATCCGGCCGTTTCATAAGATATAATTCCTAAGATAATTTGCGCTTAAAACTACTGCCTTTTTCGCGTCCTCCTGGCTCTTCTCAAACGCCTTGTCTTCCACTTCGATGCAGGTGTATCCGTCGTAACCGATATCCGTCAATGCGGACACATTCTCGTGTTTTCCGCGATGGAGCCCATCATCGGATCATTCACCGCGTCCCATACTCTTGCGATGAGCATGATCACAGATACCGTTGCCGGAGCGAACCCGACAATATCCGTATAAAAAATGGTTAAATAAGAGCCTACAAATGTCCATACAAACTGTGATGCCAGGTCTCCCAGGCCGTAGCAGATCACGCCCAGCTTAGAAGCGCGTTTGATTCCTGTGTTTTCCATTCTGCTGATCCTCCTTTATTTTCATCAAAGTAACTGTTCAAAACGGCAGGATGCAGAGATGTCTGCCGCTTCGAATATTTCATCAAAATTTGATCTCATGGCCCAATTGATTTGCCTTGTAAATGTTGTCGAGGATCTTCGTCACGACGAATGCCTGCTCCGGTTTTACCAGCGGCTCCGTATCGTTGAGGATGGCTTCCAGCCATTGCTTGCACTCGATCACCTCTTCCTTGTCGGATCCGCCCTCGAAAAACGCGATGGTTCCGCCCGAGGAAAGCTGTTCTTCGGTCAGCTGTCCGTGTGAGGTCTTGTTGATCACCAGGTCATAGCCGCCTTCCTTGCTCATGCCGCCGATGATCTCCGCGCCTGCCTTTGTCCCGCAGAGCGTAGCTGCCGCCTCCCGGAAATCCTTCATATTGATGGCCCAGGTCGCCCGCCTCGCATGCCGCATGGAGCATCTGGGTATCCTTGCGGAACCGGTTCTGATATCCGATGGTGAATTTCTTTCCGGATTTCTTCCATGCCTCCATCATCTTCTCCGCGTCCTCTGTGGTCGCTGCCATCGGCTTCTCGCACATCACATGCTTGCCTGCCTCAAATGCCGCGACCGTGATCGGGCAGTGCGCCACGTTAGGTGTGCAGACATGAACGGCATCAATGCTTTCATCCTTCAGAAGCTCGGTATAATCGGTGTAATACCTTGCGCCCTCCGCCCCGTATTCCTCACATGCTTTTTTCGCACGCTCCTCGATGATATCGCAGAACGCCACCATCTCACACAGTTCGCTCTGGGATTTCAATGCCGGAAAATGCTTCTGATTCGCGATCCCTCCGCAGCCTTTCGCTATATGTAACCAATTTGCGCAGCAAATTGATTGCCTACTTGCCCGCCATCTGCGAAGCAGATTTTTAATGCGGGCAATTCCCGTATCGTTTTTTCATACGATACTTTACATCAACTCGTTTGGTTTTGTTTTTGTTGATAGTTAAATTCTAATTCAAAAAAATGCTTTTTTCCTTCCGTTTTTTTGTTAGTTACATTCTAGTTTATGGAAATTCCTGTCGTTTTTGTAATGGTTTCAGAAACCGCATATGAAAATACATCGAACAAAGCTATATTGACCTTTTCTGAAAAACTTAGCGAAAAGTTCTTGCTTGTGACGCCGCGTAATGATTTATACTGAATATCAGGCAGATCTGCCACTCAGTATCATATGACGCGCACAGCCGCATGAGGATTATGCCGCTTTACGGCTGCGGCTGGCGCAATGTTGGGAACTGGATGAAAAGAACTTGTACAGGTTACGCAGAGACAAGCCAAGATGTATAAGTTATTTTCAGACAGTTCCTTGCAGCAGATTTCATCGTCTGTGAGTATATAATATGTCTCAGGAGGTAACGAACCATGGCAAAATACAGAGCAATTCCCGATGGATATATGACCGTTGGGGAAGCCGCGAAGAAAATGGGGCTCACGGTCCGAACCCTGCAATATTACGATAAAGAGGGATTACTCTCTCCATCCGCAGAAAGCGCGGGCGGGCGCAGGCTTTATACGGATAAGGATTTGATTACGCTTCATCAGATCGCGTCCTTGAAATCCTTGGGCTTCTCTTTGAATGACATAAAGCAGCGCTTGATTTCTTTAGAAACACCGGCGGATGTTGCAGACGCTCTTACCAAACAGGCTGATGACATACGCAGGAAAATAGAACAGCTGACTACTTCTCTGACTGCGGTCGAACGGTTAAAAGCAGAAGTGCTGCAAATGCAGACCGTCAATTTTAAGAAGTATGCGGATATTATCGTCAATCTGCAGATGAACAATGACTCTTACTATCTGATCAAGCGTTTTGATGATGATACGCTTGACCATATCCGAAAGAGATTTGATAAGGAAAGCGGCTTAAATTTTATGGACCGATTTCATTGTTTAAGCGATGAAATCGTACAACTTCAAAAGGAACATGTGCCCCCAGAAAGCGAAAAATGTCAGCAGGTTGTAAAAGAATATTGGGGCCTGATCATGGAATTTACAAACGGAGATAGGAATATGCTGCCGAAATTGATGGAAATCGGCAATATCGATACTGCCGCAAATGCCTGGGAAGAAAGGCAAAAAACCGTAAACGACTATTTAGAGCCAGCCCTGCAGATCTACTTTTCAAAGCTCGGAGCAAATCCCTTCGAGGAGGTGGAATGATGCATCACGCAATACAGGTTAGTGGATTAAAGAAAAGCTATGGCAGCCATATGGTTCTCAAGGGAATGAATCTTCAGATCGAACGGGGAGAAGTTTTTTCTCTGCTCGGTGTCAATGGCGCAGGAAAAACGACAGCTCTCGAATGTATCGAGGGCCTGCGGAACTATGACAGCGGTACGGTCCTCGTAAACGGGAAAACAGGGATCCAGCTGCAGTCCTCCTCTTTGCCCGCCCATATCAGACCTATGGAGGCGGTAAAGCTGTTTGCAAAATGGAATCGAACAAAGATCGACTGCTCGATGCTTCATACTCTTGGTATCCAGGAAATGGAAAAGAAGCAGTATGCCCAGCTGTCTACAGGGCAAAAAAGGCGGCTGCATCTCGCCCTTGCGCTGATCGGCGATCCAGATATTATTTTTCTCGACGAGCCGACTGCGGGGCTTGATGTGGAGGGCAGATTTTCGCTTCATGAGCAGATCCGAACGCTCAAAGCACAGGGAAAGACCATTGTTCTGGCAAGCCATGATATGGCGGAGGTCGAAACCTTATGCGACCGTATCGCTATTTTAAATCACGGAAGCATTTCCTTTTGCGGCACAGCTTCGGAACTGACAGACAAGGTTGGGAAAACCTATTTTATCCATATCAAAACCCAGTCAGGGGACAGTACTTTTGAGACAGACAATATTGAAAATACGCTGATTTCCCTGCTCAGCGAGCTGAAACAAAAGGAAATACAGGTGTTAGATATTAAAGTGGACCGCGGCACACTGGAACAGCATTTTATGGAAATGACAAGGAGGGAAGCAGAATGAGCGGATTTTTTTATGGTGTTGCGTTACAGTGGAAATTGGATATACGAAGCAGATCCCTGCTCGTGACCTGCTATGTCGTTCCGCTGATTTTTTTTCTTCTTATGGGCGGTATTTTCACTTCTGTTATGCCCGGTATGAGAAGCACGCTCATCCAGTCTATGATCGTGATGAGCGTTTCCATGGGAGCGTTTATCGGGCTGCCGCCATCGCTGATCGAGACCTACGGAAGTGATATCAGCAAAGTTTATAAAGCAAACGGAGTGCCTGTCTATCTGGGTCTTGTGACGATGTTTCTTTCCGCATTTGTCCATTTGATGATTTCCTGCGCTGTGATCGTGCTGCTGGCTCCCCTATTATTCGAAGCTGTTTTGCCGGCACAGCTCCCGGTTTTCTTTCTTGCGCTTGCGATATACATCATGGTGTCGTTAAGCATTGGAAGTATTTTAGGACTGATGATAAAAAATCAGGCAAAACTGACCATGATCGCGCAGCTGGTGTTTCTGCCTTCCATTATGCTCTCGGGGATCATGTTCCCCGCGGATCTGCTGCCCGGGCTTCTTGAAACGGCAGGGCGTATCTTCCCCGCCTCCCGGGGATACCGGTTGATGCTGGATGATGGCTTTTGCCTTGAAAATCTGTGGTATCTGATCCTTGTATTTTTTGCATCGGTCATCGTATGCGGAATACTTTTGAAGAAACAAAAATCGTGACAGAATCTAAAGTACATGATAAAATAAAATCCACTGTTGCTATCCGCGAAAAATCCGGGAAATACGACACGCTGATGTCATATTTCTGATGATAAGATAAAATATAACCTTTCAGACCAGCAGGCAATTCCACACTCTGCTCTTCTGAATGACTGTACTGAAATGCAATATCCATGTCTGCCTGGATATTGCATTCCAGCGCAGGAATCACACAAAGGAGGAACCAGATATGTCATTTAGTGAAACCTGCATTTATCAGGTCAAGCCGCAAAAAGCGGAGGAATTTGAAGCACTGATGCAGGAAGCAAAAACCTTTTTGGAACAGCAGGAGGGATTGCTCCTGCTCCGGCTCATCAAACGGGGATACCGCATCGATATGGAGCAGATCAGAGAAGGCCTTCCCCCTCTGGAGCTCACCCGCATTGTAAAAAGCGTGAAATATGTGCTGTATTGGGAATTTGATACGAAAGAAAGCTACGGAACCGCCCAGAAGAACCTTTACGGAACCTATTGGAAGGCGATTGACAAGTGCCTGATCGTTCCCCATGACAAATACTTAGGAGAGGAGCTGATCTCATGGAATTCGCATACTGCGGATTGAATTGTAAGGAATGCGCCGTTTATCTTGCCTCTGTCAGCCAGAATACGGAAGAACAGGCTCGGTTGGCGAAAGAAAGAGGGAAACGATGCAGATAGACAGACTGATCCAGATTATTTTTCTCCTGTTGAGTCATGAAAATATTACAGCAAAGCAGCTGGCAGCGGAGCTTGGTGTCTCCGCCCGCACGATCTACAGGGACATCAATATCCTGTCGGCTGCCGGCATCCCGATCCTGTCGCAGAAGGGATACAGAGGAGGGTTGTCTCTGCTGGAGGGCTTCTCACTGGACAAGACTTATTTCACACAGGCGGAGCAGAGCAATATTGTGCAGGCGCTGCAGATCCTGAAATCGTCGAATTATCCGGATGCGGAAAAAACTCTGAACAAGGTTGCCGGATTGTTCAGCCACAATCTGCAGTCCGAATGGCTGGAGATTGATTTTTCCTATTGGGGCAGTCCGGAAAAGGAGCGGAACAATATCACGGCGTTGGAGCGCGCGGTCATCAACAAATATGTGATCACATTTACGTATTATAATTCGGAGCTGACGGTCACTGAGCAAACTGCAGAACCGCTGAAATTGGTTTTCAAATCACACGCCTGGTATCTGATCGCCTATTCCCGGCGCAGAAAGGAAATCCGCACCTATAAAATGTCCCGCATGCGGGAGCTTGTGATCACCAGTGAGCTGTTTGACCGGGAGCTGCCGGCGGATTTTTCACTGAATCCCGCTTATAAGGAAGAATACGATATCCCCGTATTCAAACTGCATTTTTCGGAAAAGATCGCGTATAAGGTCTATGATGAATTTCAGGAAAAATACATTAAAAAATTGGACGACGGTACGCTGGAGGTCACATTCCGGTACCAGCTGAGCGACTGGACCTTCCTGTATCTGCTGTCTTTTGGAGAGTATGTGGAGATTATTGAACCGGTGGAAGCAAGGAATATTTTAAAGGAAAAGGCGCGGAAGATTCTTGCTCTGTACCAAAATTCCGAGCACTGATTTAGATACAAAACACCGCATACAGCGGAACCGACCTGATCCCGTCCTTCATCCCAAAATTCCTTCCGGAGATCCGGATGCAATATGCCGGGTCATACTTCTCCCGGTACACCATCAGGCTTTTTGCTTTCACATGATCTCCCGCCTTGCATTCCACCGGGATCACGCGCCCTTCCCGGACGATCAGGAAGTCCACCTCAGCAGTGCCCTCCGATTCCCAGTAAAACAGCTCATATCCGTTGGCCCGAAGCGCGCATGCCGCATAATTTTCTGCGTAAATGCCCCGGAATCTTTCACTTTCCCGGGCAAGAAGGCTTTGCTCCGTCATGCCGATCCTGGCGGATAAAAGTCCCAGATCGCTGTAATATAATTTGAAAGCGGACAGATCCTGATAGGCAGCCGGAGGCAGAAAGCCCTGGGTACATTTGCCGCATTTATATACAATCCCGGACTGCACCAGCCAGTCGATGGAGTCCCCATACTGGGAAGCACGGGCTCCGGATTTGATCAGCTTGTACTGAAACTTTTTGGAATCCCGCGCAAGCTGTACCGGAAGCGAATCATAGGCCGCAAATATTTTCACAGTCTCTTTTTCCTGCGCGTATTTTGCCATATCCGCAATATATGCGTTCAAGATCATCTGCCGGATCTCCTCCTGGGTCAGTACCGCATCCCTGGCGATATCAGCCTTTATTACGGCAGGCATCCCTCCTGTGATACAGTAATGCCGGTATTCCTGCATGGCATCCTGATGCAGTTCCGCCGCCATGACCGTATTCTCCGCAAAGTGCTTCCGGATCTCCTCTGCCAGCAGCTCCTTCCCCTTTGCCCACAGATATTCCTCAAAGTCCATGGGGTACAGGGTCAGCATCTGTACCTTGCCAACCGGGAATGAAAACTGCTCCCGCTTCAATGCCACTCCCAAAAGGCTTCCCGCCGCAATCACATGATATTCCGGCGCCTCCTCCGCGAAATATTTCAAAGAGGTGAGCGCCCTCTCGCACATCTGGATCTCATCAAATATGATCAATGTCTGATCCGGAATGATCTGAGTATGGAAATATGTTTCCAAAACAGACAGAACCTCATCTGCCTTGATATTGCCACGAAAATATTCCCCAATCCGCTGGTCTTCCTCGAAATTCACATAAACCGCATTCTGAAATCCAATTGCAGCCAGCTCCCGCATGACAAATGTCTTCCCCACCTGCCTTGCCCCATAGAGCAGCAAAGAAACTACATGCAGGCCGCAAAACGGGCTGCTGACAGCAGACGTCGCATTTGCGCCGTTCATCTTGACCGTTGACTGGCTCGATTGGCTTTGCTGTCTCTACAATAAATCGGACACTGTCACCCCAAGACTTCCATGACTTTTTCAAACTTGTCCTGATAATATTTTTTGCTCTCTATAGATAATTTTCGAAAGCTTCTTGCTAATTTGGCTTTTACAAATTCCTTCCCCTCTTTAATTCCCATTCCTTTTTCAACATAAGCTAAATACAATAAACTGGGCACACTATCGAAGTGTGAAATTGCATCGGCATCTGCAACACACAATTCTTCAGGAGTATTTTTCGTTAAGCTTACGCTTCCTCTGTGATTTTCTGCATTTTTAACTACAGCTTCAATATGATAGTAACATCCTATCCCAAACTTATTCGATTCTTTTTGACATCAATCATATATTTCCTGCTGCAAATTCCTCAAAATATCTTCTCGCATATTTCTCTTCCTCAAATTGCAATCTATCATTCTTTCATTTCCGCCCCTGTTGTGGATTTAGGTTTTTGAGTAAATCTGACAACAACACCCTCCTTCCGAGCAGGGCGTCACAGCCGGCAACGCCGAATCCCTCTACAGATCATACACACTCCGCACCCGCAGCCCCTTCGCTTCCCCTCTCAGGATCTCCACCGTCCTGCTGCCGCCGTTTAAGTCAAAGTAGTTATCCGACAGCACCAGATCCTCCGCCTCATTCTGGATCTCCACGCTCTTCGCGTAAGCCGCGGCCGTGACTGTGATCCGCTTCCCGTCCGTTTCCAGAGAAAGCTTGGGGTCCTCATACCGAAAATACTTGGGATAGGAGAAGATCACCGTTCCTTCCGAAACCTTCTCCCCGCCGATCCATGCCTCATAGCTCACATACTGGGAAAATACGTCCACCTCCGGCAGCTCCGTCTTTTCCAGCCAGACAGCAGACAGCGCCGGAACCAGCACCTCCTCCTCTTCTTCCCGGAGACTCTCGCCGAATGCATTTCTCAGGTTCCACCGAACCGTCACCCGTCTGTCCTCCAACGTCTCATTGGCCGCGTTGAGACGGATGGATTTTTCAAATTCAAAATGCTGCCGGTTCATGTTGGCTTCCTGGGTGAGCCAGCTCTGCTCCTCGCAGGAAATCAGTATAGGCGCAAAAAACCGTTTTGCGTAATAGTGGAGCGCCTTCCACCGTCCGCAATAATCAATGGAGGACCAGGAAATGACCGGCCAGCAGTCGTTCAGCTGCCAGTAGATTGCCCCCATGCAGCGCCCCCGGTTTCTCCGGAAATGCTCCACCCCATAGCGGATGGCATCTGCCTGCAAAAGCTGGGAGGCGTACAGGACATCCTCGAAGCGGGTGGGATAACGGTAGGTCTGCTGGAGATAATTCATGATCTTTCCGTTTGCGCCGTAATTCCTCTGGTGCTTTTCCATGACATAGGAAAAAATATTCCAGTCCCGGGGATCGTCGGTAAAGGTCTCGATGGTCTTTTTGCACGGGAAGGACTGAAAGCCGAACTCCGACGCATAGCGGAAATAGTGCTTCCTGTACTCGGAAAAGGGCTTGTTTCCGTGCCACACTTCCCAGTAATGCACATCTCCCCGGTTCGGATCGTTGGGGTGGTCGAAGGACCCGCCGGAGGACGGGCTCGCAGGCCAGTAAAAGGTCTGAGGATCATGGATTTTCAGGACTCCGGGAATGATCCGCTCATACATCAGGAGATAATCCCGCACCTCCGTGGGCTTCGTCACCCAGCACCTCTGATCCACAAACATTTCCATCTCGTTGTTGCCGCACCACAGCGCCAGGCAGGCGTGGTGCCGGATCCGCTTCACATTGTCGATAAACTCCCGGGTGATATTTTCCTCAAATTCCGGCGTCAGCTCGTACACCGAACATGCGAACATGAAATCCTGCCAGACGGCCAGCCCCAGCTCATCGCAAATGTCGTAGAACCAGTCGTCCGGATAGAAGCCGCCGCCCCAGACACGGATCACATTGAAGTTGGCCAGCTTACAGTCCTCCAGAAGCCGGCGGGTCTTCTCCGGGCTTCGTCTCCCCAGGAGATGCTCCTCCGGAATGTAGTCCGCGCCCATGGCAAAAAATGGTTTTCCATTGATGACATGTGCAAAGCTCTCGCCCCAGGTGTCTTTTTCCCGCTGCATGGTCATGCTGCGCAGGCCGATCCGCCGCGTCCAGGAATCCGCCTGTACGCCGCCGCAAAATAGGACGGCTTCTACTTCGTATAAGGGCTGGGCGCCCAGGCCGTTGACCCACCAGAGCCGGGGATTTTCTATGAGGATGCTGCCTTTTCCGTCCGGGGAGAGTATGGTTTCAAACTGCTGATCGTCCGCTATAAAATCCGTATCCTCTTTCTCATCCCCCGGGGCAGTCACCCGGATCCGGATGCTGCAGTCCTCCCGCGCATCTGCCGCATACTCCGCGTCAAAATCCAGGATGCAGCGCCCGTCCCGGTGGGTCTGGCTGATCCGGACACTGTCGATCCTTCCTTTGTTCACCTTGCAGAGCCGGACCGGACGGAAGATCCCGGCATCCGGAAGATGCGCGCCCCAGTCCCATCCGAACATATAATGCGCTTTCCGGAGGTGCATAAAGCCTTCGTAAGTATCTTCATTTCCAATATTTCCATATTTTTTGTAGCTTTCTGCAATATATTTCAAGGGAGACCGGAGCAGGATCCGGAGAACATTTTTTTCATCAGCGCTAAGCAGGGAACGGACGTCAAACTCCCATATCCGGTGCATATTGCAGGCTTCCCCGATAAGCGTGTCATTCAGGAAAATCTCCGCCGCTGTGTCCAGGCCCTCAAAACGCAGGAATACTTCTGAGTATGGATCGATCTCCGATTCCTCAAAGGTACAGACATACTCATAATCCGCATTCATCAGGGCACAGATCTGGTCCTCGTTGTCCTTCCAATACGGATCCTCCATCTTTTGATTCCGCAGCAGATCCGTATAGACCGATCCGGGAACCACAGCCTCCTGCCATTCCTCTCCGCCCGCGCGGCGCATCTTCCAATTCTGATCTAATGTTCTCACTTCCATCTATGCAGCATCCTCCTTCTTCTCTAGATCCCAGAGCAAGCAGTGGAATCTCCAATCATCACCGCAAAAGCCAGGACAGCAGACCTCTGCCCCGTCTGCTGCCCTGACAATTCCTTATCATCAAGCCAATCTGTATCTACTCTGCCGCCGGATACTCGTTGCAGAGCAGCCGGTACGCCGGTTCATCCTCTTCGATGGCCGGGAACCGTCCGATGGGCTCGTAGAACCGGTTGTCGTTTTCGTCGTCATTGCACATGGAGACCTCTCCCAAAAGAACCGCCCCGGTGCCCTCTTCCACATGGAAATCGTGGTACATATAGGGATAGACCGTGATGCTCTCCCCCGGCTGCAGCCGAACCTGAGTTCCTGCAGGCACGGTAAACTCCCTGCCGTCGCAGTTCACCTTCACGTCGGTATCCGCAAACTCCCCATTTTCCGTGGAATTGTAAACCGTGATCAGGACATTGCCGCCGCCCCGGTTGATGATATCCTCCATCTTATTCCAGTGGAAATGCATGGGCGCCATCTGGCCTTCCTTGACCATCAAGAGCTTTTCCGCGTAGGTTTTCGTATATTTGTCATTTTTAAGATTTCCGTTCCGCAGGGTGATCAGCGCAAATCCTACCTGGTCAAATTTTCCAAGTCCGTAATCTGTGATATCCCATCCCAGCATGTTGTCGCGGATCTCATCGTATTCGTGATTCTTCTCCGCCCAATCCCCGGGCGTCCATTTACAGAATGGGGGCAGCTCAAAACCGTGCTCCTTGATTAACGCTTCCATGCCTTTGATGGCCTGGTTGATCTCACTTCTTTTCATTGTTCCATCGCTCCTCTCGCATGATTCACCGCTCCCGCATGTCTCAGCGGAAGCGGCGCATTTACAGTTGTTTTTCACGGCCGGGCCGGCCGCTTATAAGAAACAGCTTTACTTTCCGTCTTTCCATTCATCAATCTGGCTCTGCATCTCGTCGATCACATCCTGCACGCCGGTTGCCTCCAGCTTCTTCTGAAGCTGCGGAAGGTATTCCTCCGGGTCCACGCTTCCTGTATACAGGGATTTTCCAAATTCATCCAGGACATTCCGAAAGCCCGCTACCTGGGTGCTGACCGGGTCCAGGTTGAAGTCGAATCCAAAGGACGGCGCTTCCTCGGAGGCATCGTTGAACTCCTTGAAGGTTGCCCATTTGTCCAGCGGCTCGTTATCTAATACATAGGTGTTGAAAAGTCCTCCCTGCACCCAGTAAGGCACAGAATAGTCTTTTTTCGCCGCTTCGTCCAGCTTAATCTTGAAGTCATAGACGTAGTCTTTTCCCTCTGCAGCCTCGACCTCGGATGCGTCCGGCTCCGCCTTCTCCCAGTGTACGCCTTCGATTCCGTAGTTCAGCAGGTTCCGCAGATATTCGTCGGTGTTGATCAGGTTGAGCAGTGCAACTGCTTTTTCGGGATGCTCGGAATTTTTGTTGACAGCCGTCAGCGCCCCTCTGGCAGAAGCATTGGTGATCTTCGTATCCATGATCTGGGTAGCCACCACTTCATACCCCAGGTCCTTGCCCCAGATCAGCTCCGCGTATGGCTGGCCGTCGCCCTTTGTGACAAACCGCTTGATGGATTTGTCGTCGGAAGCGGTAGCCGCGTCCTTGTTGATATAGCCTTCCAGATAATATTTGCGCATGGTTGCAAGCGTGGACTTCATTTTCTCGGTTTCGAAAACATTTTTCACGGTCAGAGAATCGTCTCCGTATTCGATGCCCACCGGGTCCTGGATCTTATCCATATATGTAGGCGCCGTATAGTCCTTGGTCAGATACAGCGGCACCACATCCGGCTCTTTCTCCTTGATCAGCTTAAGCCAGGGCTCCAGGTCTTCCAGAGAATGAATCTCTTCATATGGAATGTCGTATTTATCTACATATTCTTTGGTAAATACCCACATGGGACAGTTTCCGATCTCCTTCTCGCTGGGCACGCCGTAGGTCACTCCGCCTACCTTGGCCGCCTCCCAGAAACGCGGGTCGATCCGCTCGTACATTTCCTGCTCCTGGATCAGGTCGTCCAGCTCGAGAAATGCACCTTTCTGGGCGTTCTGAAGATAATCGTTGGCCCAGGAACAGGTAAAGCACAGATCCCATGCGTCACCGGTATTGATGACTACCTGCATCTTCTGATTATAGTCTCCCCAGCCCACTTTTACAATATTTAATTTCACGCCGATCTTTTCCTGGGTGTACTCGTTCACCTTTTCCAGAACCGTCTGGTCGTCGTTCTGGGAATCCCCCACCTGATACCAGGTCAGCTCCGTAATCTCTTCTCCGCTTTCATTGGTCTCTGCTTTTCCTCCGCAACCCGCTAAGGTTCCTGCCGCAAGGGCGGACGCGATTGTCAGTGCCATCCACTTTTTATTCCATCTCATGATAAAATTCTCCTTTTCTATTTTCTGTGCCCCTCAAGGGCCTAAGTTATGGAATGCCCTTTGGGTATCATTACGTCCTCCCGGAATCCCGTATCCGGCAAATGACGCGGGATTCCGTGGCTGTCAGTTTTTCTTCCATATTTCTTCCATGATTCAAATGCAGAATCCACTGTCCGGCCTGCTCTTACTCCTTTACCGCCCCGATGGTCAGTCCGTTTACAAAGTACCTCTGGAAAAACGGATAAGCAAAGATGATCGGCAGCGTGGAGATTACAACAATGGCCATCTTGATTGTTTCCTTGGGCAGGTTGGCCGCTGCCTGGATGCCGTCCACGCCCATCATGGACTTGTTGCTGGCCAGCCAGTCAATGGAGCTCTCAATCTGAATCAGCAAATACTGCAGCGGAATCCAGGTTTTGTCGTCCATGTACATCATAGCATTAAACCAGTCGTTCCAGTAGCCCAATGTTAAAAACAGTCCGATGGTTGCCAGCCCTGGCAGCGCCATGGGAATGACGATCTTAAAGAACAGGTGCCACTCCGACGCCCCGTCGATCTTTGCCGACTCCACCACCGAATCGGGAATGCTTGTTTTGAAAAATGTCCGCAGCACGATGATGTTGTAGGAGTTCAGGCATAAGGGCAAAATCAGCGCCCAGATGGTATTTTTCAGCATCAGCACCTTAGTCACGATCAGGTAATTGGCGATCATACCGCCGGAAAACAGCATGGGGATCGTGATCACCTTTGTAAAAAAGGAGCGGAACTCGTAGGTCTTTCTGGAAAGCGCGTATGCGTAGGTTCCTGTCAGAAGCAGCCCCAGAAGCGTTCCCGTCACCGTTACCAGGATGGTCACGCCGTAGCTTCTGATGATATTTTCTCCCGCGCTGACGATGTATTCGTATGCGTAAAAGCTCCATTTTTCCGGGATGAACCGGTAGCCGTTCATGGCCAGGCTTTCCTCGTCCGTCAGCGAAATGATGATGACGAAGATAAACGGGATCACGCTCAGAAGGGACAGGATCGTCAGGATCGTGTTAAACAGTACATTGGTGGAGCTTTTTATGGAGTTGTAGCTGCACTGCGCATCTTCCAGCTTCCGCAGCTTTTTCTCATAAGCACGCTCTTTTAAATTCAGTAATGACATTTTCTCCTATCTCCTTTCTTAGAATAATGCGTTTTCGCTGTCCACTTTGGACACGATCTTGTTGGCGATCATGATCAGTACAAATCCGACTGTAGACTGGAACAACGCCGCCGCGGAGCTCATCCCGATCTCGCCGCTGGTCTTTAACGCCCGGAAAATGTAGGTGTCCAGTACGTTTGTCACCGGATACAGAGGGCCGGAATCCTTGGGAAGCTGATAGAACAGCCCGAAGTCCGCCTTGAAAATGCCTCCGATGGACATGATCAGCAGGATCGTAATGACCGGCCGCAGAAGGGGCAGGGTGATGTACTTGATCTGCTGCCATTTGGTGGCGCCGTCCAGTACGGCGGCTTCGTAATAGGTCTTGTCAATGCCGCAGATGGACGCCAGGTATACGACGGTGTTGTAGCCCACGCCTTTCCACTGGCTCATGAAAATGATGATAAAGGGCCAGTATTTTTTCTCCGTATACCAGGAAACGCTGTCCTGGCCGAACTGCTGGAGCACTGCGTTGAAATAGCCTTTTTCCGGGTTCAGGAACGCGAACACGCAGTAGCTGACCACAACCCATGACAGGAAATAGGGCAGGAACATGGAGCTCTGGTAGATCTTCGCCATTCCTTTATTTTTCAGTTCATTTAAAAGCAGGGCCACGATCACCGGCAGTACGATTCCGAGAACGATAAACGCCACGTTGTACAGTACCGTGTTCCGCAGGATGATCCAGGCATCCCCGCTGCTGAACAGGAATTTAAAGTTGTCCAATCCTACAAATTCGCTGGAAATCAGGCTCTGGAAAAAATTGCCCGACAACCTGTATTTCTTAAATGCCACCAGAATCCCGAACAAAGGCAGGTAGGCAAACAGAAAAAACCAGACTGCACCCGGGGCGCTTAAGATCAGCAGCTCTTTGTTGGTCCTGAGCTTCGAAAAAAATCCCCTCTTCTTTACTTTTTTGTCGTGCATTAAATCACAACCTCCTTCACTTTCAGATAGTTTTTCACCGCTTTGTGAAATCGTTTCTACGTCCTGAACTGTTCTGAACAATTACATTATATACTGGATGGAGGTTTGATTCCTAGTTGAAAACTTTCAGTTTCCATGCACAAATTCTATGGCGGAGATATGGGAAAGTGGAAAAATTATATGTGGAATTGAAAAAAAGAACTGGAAATTTTCCAGTTCCTTTGCATGTCTCAATGTGATTAGCAATGTTTTTTTATAAGCCGGTAAAAAAATCTTTTCCAGCCTTGCCTCTATATAGGTCTGATAAAATTCCCGCTGTAAAGAAGAAAGATATGGAACGCCTGCAATAAATGCTTTCAGTTTTTCTATATCCACTCTCATTATTCTAGAGGGTTCAATATTAGGATTATCGGCGGCATCCGCGGGGATAAGCCCTGCAGAGGTAATCATAACACCAGAAGTAGGCAAGCCTATTTTAGCGGCGTCTATTTCAGACGGAAGTGTGTGCTCCCCTGTCGATGAGGTGATCTGGATAATGTCCTCCATAGACTTATTTCATAAAACTGTACGAAATCCGGCAGTTCTTTCAATAACCTTATTTTCAATATTTCTTCATATTGCGCAGCGACGCCGGAGACACCCCGTAGCACTGCTTGAATTTCCGGTAAAAATAACTGGTATCCGGATACCCGACTTCTTTCGCAATGTCATTGATCTTCATATTCGTATTCAGGATCAGATCCTTCGCGATCTTATTTTTCGTGTTGCTCAGATACTGGGTAAAGGAGCACCCCACCTCCTTCTGGAAAATCTGCCCCAGATAGGACGCGTTCATATGGTATTTGTACGCCAGCGTTTTCAGATTCATGTCCTCTTTGTAATTTTTCCGGACCTCCTCCATGATCTGCTTCACCACCGGCGTGTACTGGGAATCCTCGGTATGGAGGTAGAGGATGATCTCCGTGATCTCCGAGATGAAAATGGTTTTCAGCCCGAAAATGTCGTCCGCCTGGTAGATCTTTTCCACCATTTCCGTAAGGGCCTGGAGGTTTCTGGACTGCTCCAGCTTATATTCCACCTTGATGTCCTGCAGAAGAATCGCCATTTTTAGGGCAAGCTGGTACAGAACGTCCACATACACCTCGGATTTCAGGTTGTTGATAAAAAGATCCTCAATATAGTTCAGCGCGCCTTCCTTGTCCTTTTTCAGGATCATTTTCCGAAGAAGGTTCTCATCAATGGCCACGTCTTGGTTCTTCCGTTCCTTGATGTAGTTCTCCGTAATGCAGGAGCCGTAGCCTTCCAAAAGCCTGTATTTCTGCAGCCTGGAAATGATCTTGTAGGACGGCGGCAGCTCCTGGTACTCCCGGATCGGCGGGCCGATCGTAATGAAGCTCATGATGCCGAAGGAGCTTTCCAGATGATTCTGAAATGCCCTGAAAATCTCGGACGCCTCCTGACCGCCTTGAAGAATACCTTCCCGCTCTTCGTATAAGAGCAGAAACAGCGTGTCCGGCGACAGGTAAATGGTTTTCAGCTTCCGGGGCAGCTTCTGCAGCCCGATCAAAACGTCCTGCATACCGTCCCTGGCTTCCAGGCTGTCGGCGTCAATCTTCATCATGGCCGCCGTGACGGATTCCTCCGGGCCGATCTCCGGCAGCATCCTGAGAAAGGTCTCCGCCTCGTTTTTGTCCAGCTTCCCCTTGAGAAATCGGTGCCAGCCGATCTTGTCCTCCATGCTCCCCGCCTTTTCCCTGGCAATCTCGTCAAAGCGCTCCGCCGCATGGATCAGCGCCTGTTTCAGCTGTTCCTCATTGACTGGTTTCAGGATGTACTCCTCCACGTCCAGCTTCAGCGCGGTTCTGGCGTATTCAAATTCATCATAACCGGATAAAATGATACACCTGGTCCTGGGATTGATCTTCCGGATCTCCTCTAAAAGCTCCAGGCCGTTCATCAGCGGCATCTCCACATCCGTCACCACGATATCCGCAGGTTCCCTGCTGAACATCTCCAATGCCTCCCGCCCGTTATGGGCCATGGAAACCACGGTCATGGAAATCTCTTCCCAGTCAATGATACAGCGTATCCCCTGGAGGATAAACTCCTCATCCTCAACTAACATTACCTTTTTCATGCTCTTCCCCTTCTTCTGCACAACCGCTCACCCGGTCTTTGCCCGCGTCTTCCTCCGCTTTGGCCATCAGTACCACCATCAGCCCTTTGGGCTGTACCGCCTCCAGATAGATCCCGTACTTCTCACCATAGACCGCCTTGAGCCTCCGGTTTACATTGTGAATACCGATGGATTCATTCCGCTTTTTCATCCCGGCCTGTTCCTGTGGTTCCCGGCCCTTCTCTGATTCCGGTTTATTCCGCGGATTTTGTCCGTTCTGACTCTCTGCCTCCGCATTCTCCCGCAGATTTTGCCCGTTTCGTCTCTCCGCCTTCGCATTCTCCCGCAGCTCCCTGTTCATCTGCGCCAGCTTCTCCGGGTCCATGCCCCGGCCGTTATCCTTCACATAGAGAAACAGCGTGTCCCCTTTTTTCTCCCCGTGAACCTGCACCAGATTGTCCTGCCGCTCCCGCTCGATGCCGTGGATAAAATAATTTTCCATCACAGGCTGGAGCACAAACTTGATAATGGGCAGGGACAAAAGCTCTGCCGGGCATTCCACCTCCGACCGGAAACACCCCTGATAGCGGTACTCGAACAATTCCAGATACTGCTTGCAGTAGTCCAGCTCCTGCCCCAGGGTGATCACATCGGCCTCCTTTAACTGACTTCGGAACAGAACCACCATGCTGTACAGCATTTTCCCCACTTCCCGGTCCCCGTTGCAGATGGCCTTCATGCGGATCGCCTCCAGGGTATTGTACAGGAAATGAGGGTTGATCTGGCTCTGGAGCGCCTGCATCTGGGCATTTTTCCGCTCGATTTCCTCCAGATAGCTTTTTTCGATATACAGCTCCAGCTTTTCGCACATCCCGTTAAAATTGTCCGCGATCATGTCCAGCTCGTCCTCTTTTTTCCCGGTTTCCAGACGCACCTGAAAGTCCCCGGTGGTCACCTGGTTCATGGCGTCCAGGATAGCTTCCACCCGCCCGGCAAACCGTTTCGCATAATAGTCCACAAAGAAGATCCCGATCACGCCTGCTGCCGCTCCCGCTGCCAGGATGGCCAGAAATGTGGTCCAGGGCAGACGGGCGGCCTGCCGTTCATCCAGAAATGCATGGATCTGGTATTCCCCCGCTGACTGGCTGCGCACAAAATAGTGCCGGTCCTCAAGCCGAGGGGCATAGTCCGCTCCCTCCGGGGACTGAAAAATTACCTGATCCTCCCCGAAAACAACCGCCATTTCCGCAAACGGGCTGAAGCTGCGGATTTTTTCCAGCGCCTCCTCCGCCTCAAATGTAAACACCATGCAGCCAGCCGGTTCCATCGTGTTCATTTCCCGGACTTCCTTCACATAGACAAGCTTCCCCGGCACGCAATACTCCTGATTTTGAATCTGGGCCAGCCGCGCCTGCCCGTCCTTCCCCGGAAAAACGATATTCTCCGGGCGGCATTCTGTCAGCTGCCGCGTCTCATAACTGACCAGTTCTATTTTTTCCAACTGGGAATACGCCTCAAATGCCTGATTCATAAAATAGAAGACACTCTTATATACCAGCTCCTCCGAGGAAATGTAGCGTCTCAGGGAATACTGCTGGTATTCCTCCGGTTCCAGCCGGAAATACTGCAGGAGATCCTCCAGCTCCGACTGGGAGCGGTAGAGGTCCCGGTGGAGGTAATCCGCAATCTGCTCCACCCCTTCCGCGTAGGCAAGCGCTTCCCCGCTGATCCGCTCCAGCTCCTCCCGGCCGTTTTCCAGCAGCCTGCCTCTGGTGGCGGACATAAAGTAAAGGACCAGAGCCGCCACAATGCAAAGCACCATTGCGGTATAGGTCCGAAACATTTTCAAATACAGTTGTTTTGGTCTTTTCTTCTCCATGCGCCTGCCTCCAGCATCCGAAAGATCTTCTGATTTATAAATACTACCACAAAACCATACAGGCTGACAACAAACAATACACCGATTCCCGCCTGAACCTCCAGAAGCATCAGGATAAATGCCAGCGCCGCCGTATTTCCGAAGGTCAGAAGCGGCTGGCCGACGCACAGCGCCAGCGCCCCTTTCCATATATCCCGGATGCTCATGTCATATCTGGAGGCCAGCAGGTACAGGTCCGGCGTCATCAAAAGACTCACCGCAAACAGCAGGATGAACAGAAGCGTCAGCAAAAACACCGGACACTGAACCGTAAAAAACCGAATATTCGTCCAGAACATCCCGACCATCAATGCCTGGATCGCCGCAACGCCCAGCTTTTTCAGAAACCCGTCTTTATACCCTGCCCAATAGTCTTTCCAGGCCGAGACTTCCATCCCTTTGAGCATCCGGTTCATAGAAAAGAACACTCCGCACAGCGCAGGTCCTGCCGGAATCGCACAGAGCAGGAAGAGAGGCAGGAAGGTCTCCGCCTGGCTGATTCCCACAAACACAAAAAACAGCAGCAGGGGAAGATTGGAACCCCAGAAAAACAGATCGACCAGCAGAAAATAGATGATTTTCTCGCACGCTCCCATTATTTTTTCTATATGAAATATCTCTCCAAGCATCGTAAATCCTCCCATTCTTTTTTGTACAGCGACCCGAAACGGCAGGCAGTCCCGAAGTCTGCCGTTTCGGATCGTTTTTTTCAGATTCCGCCGTTCTCAAAGCTGAAATAAAATCGTCTTAATTTCGTAAGGATGGAGCTCCAGCTTGACTTCGCCTCCGTCAAATGCCGACAGCGGCTGTTCCATCAGGCTTCCTTCCGCCCATGCCCGGTATGCAAATGCCGGCTTCACCGTTACATTCTGCCTTGCCCCTGCAAAATCGTGGAAACGCACCACCAAATACTGTCCGTCCTCGGAGCGTTTTACGGCGTCGATCTCCACCTGTGCATTGTCCACTGTGAAGAAGCTCCCGCTCTCTGCCTGCTCCGCCCCTTTGAACACATCCGCCGGGTTGTTCAGGGCATATCCGGACTGAACCACCTGCCCCTCCACAAAGTCTCCTTTGTGAGGAAGCAGCGCATAGGTAAACTGATGCTTTCCAAGATCCTGAAGATGATCCGGCTGCAGCCCCGACCGAAGCAGGGAAATGCGCATCACATTGTCCTTCACGTCATACCCGTATTTGCAGTCATTTAAGAGCGCCACCCCGTAGTTTCTCTCCGACAGATCCGCAAACCGGTGTCCCACGGATTCGAATCTGGCCTGATCCCAGCTTGTATTCCAATGGTTGGGCCTGCGCACATTGCCGTACTGGATATCGTAGGTCGCATAGGTACTCCGCACGTCCACCGTAAATGCCGCTTTGAACAGCTGCTGCCGTTCCTGGAGATCCACATCTGTCCGGAAATCAATCCTTCTGTCAAAACGGTACAGGATCATATCCTGAGAAATAGATGTGTTCATGTACTTCCATTCCATGTGAACCACCAGCCGCAACGGCCCCTGACAGGTCACTTCAAAGGCGGTCAGATCCGTAACCTCCCGCATTTTCTGCTGATAGAAAATGTCAATGTCCCAGGCGTCATTGTCCAATGGCTTATCCTCAAATACCTGCAGGACGTTTCCCCGCTCTCCCGGCACCAGCACTTCCCGCGCTTCCTGCTTATCATACAGCCGGGTGATCTGCCCGTAATCATTCAGGGTGATCGAGTAAAACGGAGTTTCCAGTTCCTTTCCATGAACCGTGAATATACGCTGGCCTGTCTGATCCGCTGCTTGTTTTGCGTCCACCGCAAAATCGGTTCGATCCGCCGCTTCTTTTGCCTTCCCCTCAAGTCCCTTTGCCTCCGCGGCGGTTCCCTCTTTGCAGAACAGGACTCTCCGATGCCCCATGGATGGCACATCCGGCACCTGTACATAGTACATTCCATCCCCCTGCTGGGAGAGAAGCAAGTTTCCTGCCCCGTCGGTAAATACCCCGCCCTCTGTTTCCGGGATCTCCGCCAGAATATCCGACTTCCATCCGGACGCATTGTAAACGGTATAGGCATCCTCCGCATTTTGCAGCGCCTGCTCCCGGTAATCCGCGATGACTTCCTCCCCGATCTGCCGAACTGCCTCATAATCCCTGCGGGAATCCTCATACACCTCATGGATCGAGGAGCCGGGGATGATATCATGGAACTGGTTGGTCAGGATCAGTTTCCATCCCTTTGTCAGCTTCTCCTGCTCTGCCCCGGCCAGGTTCTCTTTCCCCACGGCCGCCATGGCGGTGAGCCATTCCGCCTTCCGGTAGAGCAGCTCCATTTTCCGGTTCATGCGCTTGTTATAGCCCTGGCTGGTGTATGTACCTCTGTGGTATTCCAGGTACAGCTCCCCGTCCCAGGTATGGACATACTGCTCCGTATCCCTCACGTTCACTTTTAATTTCCGAAAGTACGCGCCTGCCGTAGATGTCTTTACATTGGGCAGTCCGGGAATCTTATCCAGCCTTCTTCTGGCTTCCAGCAGGTCCCGGTTCACACCGCCGCCTCCGTCTCCGTATCCAAAGGAGATCAGCAGATCCTTGTTCATTTCCTTCTCGCTGTAGGAATCCCATACCCCCTTCACGGTCCGGCCGGTCAGAAGGCCGTTGTAGGTATAGAACCAGGAGTCAGGCCCGTTCCACGGTTCCGGAGTGGTGATAAAATGGGTCAGCACCTCGGAGCCGTCCATCCCTTTCCAGCGGAAGGTATCGTGGGGCATCCGGTTGTACTGGTTCCAACTGATCTTCGTGGTCATAAACATGTCGATCCCGGATTTTTTCAGGATCTGGGGCAGCGCCCAGGAATAGCCGAACACGTCCGGGAGCCACAGGTATTCCACGTCTTTTCCAAATTCCTCTTTCAGGAAACGGCTGCCGATCAGGAGCTGGCGGGTCAGGGATTCCCCACTGGTCAGGTTGCAGTCCGCCTCCACCCACATGCCGCCGTCTGTCTCCCAGCGGCCCTCTTTCACGCGCTTTTTGATCTCTTCATAGATTTCCGGAAAATCTTCTTTGATATATTCGTAAATCTGCGGCTGGGTCTGGAGAAAGATATATTCCGGAAACAGTTCCATCATGCGCAGCACCGTGGAAAAGGAGCGGGACGCTTTCTCATGGGTGTGCTTGAGCCGCCAGAGCCACGCCATGTCGATGTGGGTGTGCCCCACGCAGTGAACGTTGATCCTGGACTCTTTTCCCATGCCGTCAATCTTTTCATTGAGAAGCTCATCTGCCTGTCGGACGGTTTCGTAAAATACTTCGCTCCCCGGGTAAGACCAGTCAATGCAGTGGCTGGCCTGATCCAGCGCAGTCCGCAGGTCGTATTTCACAGGATCTCCGTTGTCCAGTTGGCCGACTGTGTCCAGGATCAGGGAACCCAGATAATAGAGGTCGTCTGTTTGTTCATCCAGACAGGCCAGATCCGCCCGTTTGATCTTGTGCTCCTGCTCCCTGGGCACACCGCCGCCCTCCAGTCCGGACCAGAGCCGGAAGGTCAGGCTGAAGCGTTTTCCGCACAGTTCTTCCGGGAAAAATACTTCCATGTGGTTGATGTCCACTCCCTGGTAAGGCTTTTCGTTGATATAGCACATGGCCTCAAAGCCGGAGTTGTTGCCTGCCCCGGTCTTGCCGAAGTCAAAGATTCCGACCACCCGCCGTCCTCTCCATTCCTCCGGGATCTCAACCTCTTTGTGCATCCAGAGATAACGGTCCCGTCCGGACCAGCAGTCCCCCACCCGGATGGTATCCCAGCCTTCAAAGCAGACCGGCGCCACCGGGTTGACCACGCCCTGCTCATCCTCGCGAACCGCAAATTCTTTTAGTTCTCTGACATCCCGGTATCTGTAGTTTTTTACTTCCTGGATTCTTCTGTCTAATTTTCTGTCTGTATGGAACATGTGTCTTTCAGCCTCCTGTTTTAAGTCATGTTATATTTTCTATGTCGATCTTTTTGTTTCTGTGTAAATTATTTTATTTCTAATTTATATCCCAAATAGTTTAAAAACAATTCCGCGTACATGGCGTTTGCCCAGGAAAACCAGTCCCTGGTGTACCTGCTGTCATCCTCGCAGGAAAAGCCCTCATGCATCACATTCTTTCCCCCTGTGGTAGCTGCCATGCTCCGGAGGATTTCCAGCCGTTCCTCCCTGTGCCTGCAGGTCAGCCCCTGAACGGCCATAGCGATATGCCAGATAAAGCCGGGTGGCGTGTGGGGGCTTCCGATCCCCGCCGCCTTTGCTCCTTTATAATAGTAGGGATTTGCCTCGCTTAATATGTACCTTCTGGTATTCCCGGCTGTCTCCGGGTCTGCCGGATAGCCCAGGTAATCCATCGCCAGCAGGCTGGGCACATTGGCGTCGTCCATCAGCTCGTACATGCCGAACCCATCCGCTTCATAGGCGTAAATCGTGCCTGCTTCTTCCGTATAGGTTCTGCCCTCTTTTTCAATGGCCTGCCTCACCTCTTCCCGGAGGGCTCCTGCCTCCTTTTCCAACTGCCGGTCAGAAAAAAGGGTCCGGGCCATTTCTTCCAGATATCCCATGACCACCACCACAAACATATTGGAGGGGATCAGATATCCGTAGGTACAGGCATCATCGCTGGGCCGGAAACCTGACCAGATCAGGCCGGTTCCGGATCTGACCAGCGCCCCTTTCCCGTCTCTGGAAAGGGTATCGCGGAACAGCGGGCTCTTCCTTATGAACCGATATTCGGACCGTTCCTCATGGTACTGCTCCTTTCGGAATACCTGGAAAATCTTTTCAACCCCTTCGTGGAAATTCCCATCAAACTGGGAGGCGCATCCCGTATTTTTCCAAAGCAGGTACGCAAGCTGAATCGGATAGCAGAGGGAATCCACCTCAAACTTCCGCTCCCATACCCACGGGTTCTGCTCCGGGTCGTCTTTTGCCCAGCATGCCCCGCTGGGGGACTCGTTGAACGCATTGGCATAGGCGTCGATGCAGATATACTGAAACTGCCTTCTGACCACCCCCGCAATCAGCTCCCGAAGCTCCTCGTCCTCCTTCGCCTGGAACAAATACGGCCGCAGCTGCGCCGACGAGTCCCGCAGCCACATGGCCGGGATATCCCCTGTAATCACATGGGCCGTGTTGTCCTCCATCCTCCGGACCGTCGTGTCCAGGGTGTTGGTATAGCAGTTCACAAATAGTTCCGTCAGCTCCGGCTCACATTTTCCTTCTGCCTGCCGTCGGATCTGATTTAAAAAAACATCCATTTTACTCTGATCTCCTTTGTCAAAAAAGTGGTCTGGCTGGTGATAATTAGATTGTAGCAGGGGTTTGAAAAAGAAACCAGTGTAATAAGTATAGAAATTCTGTCTATTTCCTAGCGGAAAATCTTTTTATCAGCCAGCTGTCGCTGACTTACCAGATCCAGAGCCTGGAAGCGGAGATCGGATCCCCTTTGACTGTCCGGATAAAATGCTCTGTGTGCTTGGTTACCATAAAAATGACCGGAAGGAAAGTACCAGGCTTTTTATAGAGCTTGCGCAGAAGGCCTATCAAAACGCCGGAACCGTCCTGCTGTAGCCGCGCGGCGCTTCCTGGCGATCTTTCAAAAAACGGGCTGTCCTCCACGAAGAATTCCATGCCGCCCCGGCAAAAAGAGGCAGCCCAAGGCTGCCTCTAAACCTGCGCGCTTTATTTTTTTCTTCTCCTATGGCCTCTCGCCGCTAAACAGCTAATGCTGTTCTACAGTTTCGTTTCTATGGCTGTATATGTCACAAGTTTTGCACTGCCAACCATGCCATAGTCCTGCACTTCCGCGTGGATATCAAACAGCGGCGCCATATCCGCTCCCGATTCGCCTTCTTCACCATCCATTCCGACATTTGCGTTATTGGCATTTCCCGCAAGCATCATTGAAAATTCTTTCCCCTTATCATAGTATCCTCTTGCCAGCAGACGGTTGTTGAGGCTGGTAGTCACTTCCACTTTAATTGTATTCTCTCCCGCATGAAGGAGACTGCTGATATCTACTTCCAATGCGTCAAAATCAACCACATCCGCTTTTTCCCCATTGACATAGACCGCTATTGTATGCTTATTCACGTTTTCTATTTTCAGGATCGCGCCATTCTCTTTTTTCCAGTCATTCGGAAGTACTGCTGTCGTTGTATAGAAGCCAACACCCGATACATTCTGGCCGATGCTTTCAATGTCTTTCCATGGCTTCAATTCTGTCTCGCCAACCTCGATCAGGCTCTTTTTCGTTTCATAGTAAACTTCTTTTGTTACGATCCCCAATCCACGGTCTTCTATGATTTCTTTTTTCTCACCTTCATTCCAGTCTTCTACCTTCAGATCCCATACAGGAAGTTCAATATCCTCCGGAACACGGGCTGACAGCCTGCTGACTCTGCCATCAGAAAAAACAATTTCATACTCTCCGGACTGCGTGACGATCGCCCGGAATACATTTTCCTCTTTTATCAGTTTATCTACATTTGTGCTGACCGCATGTATCTCCGCTTTATCATTCTGGTCGATCACATACATACATGCCCCGCCGGGAGCCAGAGTGATATCCAGTACAGTCCGTCCGTCTTCTGCTCTGTAATTCCCGATCTCTTCTGCCTTTGCGTTCCAGCAGTCCACTTTATATACTTTACCGGCGCCCTGCACTTTCATAGAAAATGAGAACGCTTCTTTCTCTGTATACCGCATGTTATATGTAAATATATATATTCTGCCCTCATCTTCCTGGACATGTGTCAGAATATGTTGATTGCTCTCTGCAAACTCTGTTCTGGGAAGGATCCCTATTTTCTGAAGCGCATCGTATGTCTCTGCCTGGCTGTCCACTTCCTTTACATTAGGCAGCCGCTTCATTTCTTCAACAATCTGTTCCAGCCTGCTGTCACAGCCATCATGGAACGGAGTTATAGCCGCCGCTTTTTCGTGGGTTTTTGTAACTCCCATCGGACGGATCGTTTCGTTGACTCCATTTACAAATAGAACCGGCAGTCCTTTTTTCGCCATCTGTAAAATCTTTTCCGCTGTTTTTACCGGCAGCATATCCTGATACAAGATCAATGCCTGGTATCCCGGTCCCTCCGGCAGCAGTGTCCCGTCCGCGAAATCTACGAACTCTTCTTCCAGCAATTGGGGAGCAAAATAATCCCATGTATAGCCCGCGTTCTGCAGCTTCATATCCTTCCAGTAGATACCTTCATTTCCGCGCATCAGCTGGTTTTCATAAATCTCTCTTTCATCTCCTGTAAAGATCATGTTATTAAAATTATAATCCAGTCTTACGATCCCAAGATCCATCCTGGGTTTTCCACGCCGAAGCAGCATCTGGTATCTGGAGATCATTGCCGTCCATTCCCTGTAGTGCCTGAAGGATGGCTGTCTTGAACCAAATCTTTCGGAAAATACCGGCCACATGCCTTCATGCCCCGGCCAATAAGTGGACGCCTCTGAACCACAGATACTGGAATATCCGTGCAGCACTGTCTTTGTCACTCCTGCCGCAAACTGTGTAAAAATAATCTGTGTATAAAAATCCAGCCCCATCATATAATTCAATAATGTCGCGCCTGTTTCACTGGAATATGTACGCCCATAAATGTGTGCCGGGCCTGCCAGATTCCGGTAGGATTCGATCTGGGACGCAAATTCCAGAGATTCTGTCTCTATACCATCCACATATTTTCCGGGCTGTGAGATCTCAAATGGAAGGCCATAGGAAATTTCCGCGCGCAGTGTCATATTATGGGTATGAAGCCATTCCTGCATCGGTTTAAGCATCTTGTCCATATACATATCGGTCATGGTCTGGTATAGATCATTGAACAGCTTTGCTGTAAACAAGTCATCTCCGCTGTCATAATAGTAGTTGTAAACCGGCTGCATCATTCCCGGCTCTTTCAGTATAAAAGGAAGATATGGTGTCAGGTCATATCCCCTTCTTTTTTCAAATTCTTCCCTGAAGTGATATCCCCAGAACTGTCCGCCCTTTCCAAAAGTTCCCAGCTCCAGTGAATCCATATACATCATTGCCCGTCCGTTTTCCTCTATGTTTTTCCGAAGCTCTGGTGTCAGGACCGTATTTTCCCAGTATTCAATAAATGCCTCTACACCGTATCGGTCAATATAGTTGATCGTATAAGACGTACTGACGGAAGGCTCCGCGGTCTGCCCGGTTCCGTGCAGCCAGAAGTAAAACAGAAGATAATCCCCGTCTGCCGGCGCCGTCCAGGTAAGCTCCCCATTTTGTACACGGGAAGTTAATACAACCGCGCTATCCTTATCTAAGGATGTCCTGCCGTCTTTTTCCCCGGAGATCCGGATCGCTACAACGGCTTCCAGATCCTGCCTGGTCACCCCCGGCATTGTCAATACCGATTCCAGGATTTTTCCGCTCTTTGTCTCCCCTGCTTTCATGGTCTCCACCGCAAAGTCCAGTTCCTTTGCCGCCGCTTTATCATCGGGAGTAATGGTGATCAGGTTCGCATTCGACCAGTTGGTCCCGCTTGTCATACTGACTCCCATGTTCCGCTTTGTTGTCTCCTCAATAATCGTATGGGAATCATGTACCCATTCTTCTGATCCCCAGCCATAGAGCTTAGAATCTGCTCCCGGCTCCTCCATGGCAAGAAATTCAACCGCGCCAAATCCTGCCTCATGTAAATCCGCAATTTCTTTTTTCAGAGTTTCATCCGTATGAAATCCTTCCGCGAGCCACCAACGTACATCCGGCCAATATTGGATATCCGGATTTTTCAAATTCTCCTGTCTGCTCATCTGTCTGCTCCTTTCCTTTCTGCTTTTACTGCTGCTTTGCTCATCTGTCTGCTCCTTTCTTTTCCGTTCATTTTTCTGCCGCTCTTTTCTTCCTGCTCCTTCCGTTTTTCTACAACTCTAAATCAGTACCGGCAATGACTCTTTCGCATTTTCTTATTGCCCGCATACTACTGTTTTTCTCTCAATTTTTTCACCTGTTCCGCCTGCTCGAGCAGTTTTTCTTTTGTCAGCGGATATCCCATCTTCACTTCTACATAATCCGTATTATCTGCCTGAATCCCATAAGTAAGAGGCATACATAAACCACTTGCAAAACCTGTGACTGCCGTTGCAGCCATTAAGATCGGAATATTTGTAACATCAATCAGACGGATGAGCGGCACGACTCCAATCAAGACCAATCCGAGAATATAAGATTTTTTCTTTCCGATCTTCTGGATCAAAACACCTACAATCATCGTCGCCGGAAGCAGCGCGACTAACTGTACGATAGAAACAACACTCCGATCAACAGATAAGTAACATATGCGATCACCAGCTTTCCGGATGCTGCCATCATCGGGCCAAACCAGAGCAGCAGGAAGTTAAGCGAACATAAAACTGTACCGATGATCAGAGTCGGACGGAAATGCCCATACTTTGTAGTAGGCATATGATCAATCGCAAATCTTACAAACGGGTCATTCAGACCGTCCATAATACGTGCGATCAAGAACAATGTGGCACAGGATGCCGGACTTAATCCAACAACATTTGTATAAAATATCAGTTGATATGTTTATTATGCTATTATATAATCGGATTATCAATTACGCACATTGCTAAAAATGATGTAAATATTGCTCTCGTAAAAGGAGGCCCTTATGTACGATCCGATTATCCAGGAATTATTTCCGCACAGACAGTCCATCCCGCTTGGCAAAATTCTTTCCTCTTCCCAGCCAGGTTCTTCCGAAAACGCAATCCCCTTTCCAGATTCCGAAAAAAATCCTGATGACTTCAAGTACAGCCTGGATTATTATAAAGGAGATTATGATGTGTCTTATACCCTTACACATTATGGCGATACATTTTTTCCTTCTATGTTTGCCCGCAAAAACCTTCTTTATCTACAGTTACTTTATTCCGCATCTTTTACACCAAGTCATTACACAAAAAGAGAAGAACTTCCCTCTTATCTGCTGGCACAGACATTCTGGGGAAAGGGTGTACTACGGTATAGGCAGAAAGAGTACGAGCTTTATCCAGATGATCTTTTTCTGATCGACTGCCGTGACCTGCACGAATATTTCGCTGACTCTGAAGAAGGTTGGGGATACCGTTTTCTGCATTTTGACGGTACGATAATGCCTGGCTACTACAGCCAGATCACTGCCGGACAAAACGTAAAATTCACGTTTGATAAACAATCACGCTTTCAGGACTTGTTCAAAGAAATCTTTTCAGTCAATTATTGTTCTGTGCAAAATAAAGAGATCCTCACGAACCGTATCCTTACGGATATGATTACAGAGGTACTGTGCCAGTGCCCGCAATATCAGGATCAGACACTGCCGAAGCCGATTGATAATTTATGTAGTTATCTTCAGAATACGTTTCGCGAAAAACTGACGTTGGACCAGATTGCGGAAGAAGTAGGGTTAAGCAAATTTTATATGAGCCGTGAATTTAAGAAATATGTAGGGAAAACGATTTTCCATTATATCATCGACTGCAGGATCGCGCTTGCACAGAGGCTGCTGCGCTATAGTGATATGACGATCAATGAGGTTGCGGAATATGTCGGCTTTGAAGACCATAATGGATTTTACCGGGCGTTTACCCAGAGGGAAGATATGTCACCGTCTGCGTACAGGAAATACTGGGATACATTTTAAAAGTCTACGGTACGCCGTTGAAATTAAGGGGGCTGATTGATATATATTGCTTTTTGGCCGGGGCTGATAATCTTGAGAAATACGATAGAAAGAAATACGGCCTATGGGACATATCTCCCATAAACCGTATTATTACTTCAACTTGATTTATTGATTTTTAATTCTCTCTATACCCTGCCTTTTTTTCTACTATTTGTTATATAATAAGCTATTTTTTAATTTCTGTCAATCCCCGATTTTGATTTTTTTAGAATACCGCCTTTGGCATTTTTAATGCATTAGGGGCTGTTGCACTAATATAGTGCTTCAGCCCTATTTTTGATGGAAAATTTTCTTCATCTACATACAAGAAAATAGGAATAGTTGCATCATCTCCATTTAAAATCGCATCACACGCTTTTTGTTCAGGACGGAAAATTCCATGCTGTTTCATGATACTAAATCGTCATTGCAAGATTATACGCTGTATGAACAGCATTTAGCAGATTTGATACCTTTGCAGAATCACCAATAACATGTACATTATCATATTTTTTTGAAATATCAAATGGAATTCCCTGCTTAAATCCAATACTCTGAACAACAACATCCGCTTTTAGGCACACTTCTGTCCCATTTTCTTCAACAATCGTTATGCTGCGTTCATCCGCTTTAAGTGTTTTCGCTGAAGTATAAACAGGAACATGATAATATTCAAACGCATCTCTCAAAAAGCTGGTATTTGCCATACTGCTTCCGGGCGCGATCAGAATATCGTCCTGTACTTCTACGATAACTGGTTTTTTGCCTTTACATGCAAGTTCATATGCAATCTCACATCCGGTTACACCACCGCCAATAATGACAATATCTTCGCCCTTGCTACAACCCTCCGCAATAAAATCCTGTGCATTGATGAAACGCTCGCTTCCCGGAATACTTAATCGGTTAGGTCCCATAGAGCCTGTAGCAATTACATATTCGTCAGCTTCAATTTCATCAAGATCTCGAATTTCGGTATCAAAACAGATGTTAATGTGATTTTTCTTCACCTGGTTTTCATAGAATTCTAACAATTCTTTGTCTTTCTCTTTAAATGAAAAAGCCGCAGCTTCATTAAATATTCCTCCAATACGGTGTCCTTTTTCATATATTGTTACATTATGACCGCGTTCTGTAGCACGGAGCGCAAATTCCAGACCTGCAATGCCCGCGCCTACTATAGCTATATTTTTCTTTACAGACGGCATTGGAATCTTATCGTACTGCGCTTCATGTCCGGCATGTGGATTGAGCGCACAATTTCCCAATTGTCCAAAGGTACATTTATTTTTCCACAAACTAATCGGCATACATCCAAGATGGCAAGAAATACAAGGCCGGATATCTTCTTCTTTTTCCTCACGGAGTTTTGTTACATAGTCTTCTTCTACAAGATGCTGTCTTCCTATCCCAAGGAAATCAATTTTTCCTTCTCTGATGGCGTCCGCGGCTGCATCCGGCTGCATTCTGCCAGAACAGATAACAGGCTTATCCGTAAATGGTTTTACTGCCCCTGCTTCCGGAAGATTACAATTTAACGGCATATAGACCGGAGGGTGAGGATAATACCCTTGGAGAAATCTTTTGTTTTAGAGACTAATGAGTATCTGATCAAAACCGGGTAATCCTCTCCACATCGTTCTTTGATTGCTTTTACAATTTCACACGCAAATCTAAGACGGTTTTCAAGAGGACCTCCGTATTCATCTGTTCTGTGATTACAATATGGAGCTATAAATTGATCCAGCATATATCCTTCATGGGAAGCATGTACTTCCACACCATCAATTCCATTAATTTTACATAGATATGCCGTTTCTGCAATTCCATGTATAATCTCCTGAATACGTTCTTTTGTAAGATAAGTCGTTTTTCTTTCAGGAGTCCATCTATTTGGCAGACCCTCATCGGAAGATGCCATCATCATATCCGCGTTCTTCTTGATTGTTTTATCTTCATCATATTTATCTTGTAACACAGGCGGCATAATATATGCCTTTCCAGCACCAAAGCCAAGCTGCTGTATCGCCTTTGTCCCATATGAATGCAGTGTGTCCATCAGAGCCGGAATATCTTTAAAAAGGTCTGGATGATTGTATAACCAGTCATTTACATTCGTCTGATTAAACACATACAAACAACCAAATACAAAACAGCCAACACCATCTTTTGCTTTTCGAATCAGAAAATCTTCTATTTTGTTTTCTGTCTGACTATGATTAGACCATGTAATAACATCTGTAAAAGACATTGCCGGTACTACAAATCTATTTTTAATTTCAAGACTTCCAATTTTACATGGAGCAAAAAGTATATCATACTCTTTTTTCATATTTTTCCCTTTCTAAAATCATGAAAACTTTATCATACCTTCGTTATATCCTGAAAGTAATTCATCAACAACATCCTTTACCGGCATAATTTTATCGAATAAAGATACGCCGTTTCCAACAGAAACATATCCATTCTCAAGATCACCTTCCAGCATACCTATACGCATCCCGCCGGTTCCGCCCATCAGTTTTTTATTTGCTTCATATGTTTGATCCCTATTCAGGCTATGTTCATTTTCCATCAGCTTGTCTCTGAGCTTTGTCGGCAGGGAACGGTAATATGACGGTGCTACTCTGAATATTTCCAGATCCGTCGCGCCAGACCGAGCGATCAGTTCTTTTACATTAGGGGCTACCGGACATTCATCCGTACATAAGAGACGTGTTCCAACATAAATCCCCTCTGCGCCAAGAACAAAAGCAGCATTTGCTGTTCTTACATCCGCAATTCCTCCAGCAAGACAAATCGGAATATGAATCGCATCCTTAATCATTGGCAGAATTGAAAAGGATCCGATAATCCTTGGAGGCAGTGTACCCCCTTCATCAAAACCAGTTGCCACATATACATCAGCCCCCTGTTCTTCCACTACCTTCGCATCTTCTACAGAAGGTAAAATGGAACGAACCACCATCTTGATCTTGTTCTCCTTTAATGGTTTCAAAAGGTCTTTGTCAATTCCCAACATTCCTGGAAAACCATATGAATTAATAAGCACAACTGGAACTTTTTCTTCAATGACAACATCCAATATTTTCATAGTGAAAACAGAAGTGGAATTACCGTTTCCTATCAAAGTTACCGCAAATGGTTTCTCTGTCATTTCTCTTGTTTTTCTGATTTCTCTCCGCATTCTTTCCGCAGTTTCAACTGGGTCAGGTGTCAGTTCTGTCTGACCGGCATTCGGACCAAGAATTCCCAGTCCACCAGCATTACTTACCGCAGCAACAAATTCTGCGTTTGTAATCCATGACATAGCCCCCTGAATAAACGGTTTTTCAATTCCTAAAGCTTCACAAACTCGATTCATAATTATATCCTCCTTGGAAAAATTACTTGGATTTTGGTTTCACTCTGCCTACACGCGTCCAGTACTTTTCAGGAATATCTTCTTTTCTCTTGTAACATATATACTGGCAGGCACAGGAAGCAACTGTTTCCGGATATTCCATGACCCATTGAGGATAGCCGCATTTATCGATTGCACACTGATCGCCAATCGGAGCGTGTACACAATAACAAGGAAATTTGTCAAGACCGCCTGTGCAGTGATGCGGCTCGCAAAGGGCAAGCACGACCTCCCCTTCATATACTCCTTTTTCTCTGAGCATCTGTCCTGAGCCGCAGGGTTCCATATGAAAAGCAAGTTTTTCATCATCTTCATAATCAAAAACCACCCCTACGTCATGACTCATTCTCCCACCATTTACGCTCATAATTACCTGGTCATGAAAACTCATATCCCAGTAGTGTTCCATCTTCTTTGACCATGGTCCCCACATGACCTTATACATAGCTTTGGAAAGAGCCTCATTCCCACCAAGCTCATAAGTTGATGACATAAATGTCGCAGCCCAAAGATCTAAGAAATCATGTACATTTTTAAACAGTCCCTGCATCTCGGCAAATGCTTTTAGTGCGTCTTCATTAGCTCCACCTGCAGCAATCCGTTCTTTCAGTACATCACTTGGCTTCATAGAAAGAATTCTGATTTCTTCTTCCGAGAGTGTGTATATCTTACCTTTTCCGTAATCCATAATTTTTCTCCTTACTCATACTCAAATATGTGTCATTGTTGCTTTTCTTGTTACTGTTCATAAAACTGGCCAGATCAGAAACCGTAACCTTCTGTTTACCTGCAGATATTTAAATATTGCAAATCTTTATTAAAAGTATAGCTTTACGATAAGTAAAAAACAATGTATAATCATTATATAAATGTATGATATCCTACATATGTTGATAAATTGTACAAAAAGTTTGTAACCGTACAGGTGGAAACTTTTTGAAAGAAATTGAAATCCAGAGGCAAAATTATGGGTGATAAAAGAATTGAAAAAACAAAAGCTTTAATAAAAAAACTTTTTTGGAGCTGGCAGAAACTTCAGATGTTGAAAGGATTACCGTAAAAGCAATCTGTGATCGCGCAAATATTAACCGAGGTACATTTTATTATCATTATCTGGATGTGCCTGATCTTATTGAAAAACTCGAAACCGCAGCGGCGGAACGGATTACCCAGTCTATCCTCGCCCGGTATCATTTTGACAGGAAAACGTCTGATTTACTAGAAGATTTATTTTTATGTCTAAAAAAATATCCCGAAGATGCTTTGTTATTGTTCGGGAAAAAGGGGGGCCATCATGAAAAAGGACTGGAGCATCTGTATAATGCCCTTAAGAAAACTGCTCTTCCACAGTGGAAAGCAAAAAGTCATGTTACAGAAGAACAATCTGAAATTATTTTTAATCATACTATGCATAGTATTTTTAATCTGTTAAGATTATGGGAAAGTGGCGAAGTACATATGTGTGAAAAAGAGTTTCGCAAATTATATAACAATATAATCACTTACGGAATTTATAGTTATATATATAAATAATGTAGCGTCTCCATCATTTTTTTAGTAATAAACTGATTTTTGGAGACTGTAAATTAAACTGTGTATTGTCGTAAATTGGTATGTAAAATGATATTTTTTCGACATTGCCAAAATCAATTCTCAGTTCCGATTTTTTTCATTTACCGTTATTTTTCGACGCTATTTACGATTTCTTTATATGAATCCTAATTGAAAGGAAAATCAGTAAAATCAAGCATTTAAGACTTAATCAGCAGTTACTTATTAGACTTACATCTAAAGCATGACATATACTGTTATGCCTGTTTCCGTATAAAGATGTTGGCAGATATCCTCTGTCTAATGAACCGGAATCCCGTCTATCCCGTACCGATTCCGTTCACAGATGTCCGAAAGGTCTTGCTGATTACCACCTGAATTTCATCTTTTTCTCTTTGGAAAATATATGTATCATTATCCCCCTCTTGTGATTATAGCGGAAAGCCAGCTGCGGCTTTATTTCAAGTATAAGGGATCGCTCGGAGCGGAAACAGATGCCGCATGGCAGGAAGCAGGCTCCCCTTCTGCCGGTCCCCCGGCATCAGGAAGCTCCGCTCTGCCTTTCGAACATACCTGAAAGGGAAAACCTGCAGGGCATTTAACGATGGGGTAGATGTCTACCTTACGGAAGATGATCGTGTCATCCCTGATGCCATGATTGTCTGCAATAAAAATATGATCGCGCTGGACGGTATCCATGGCGCGCCCGATCTGATCGTAGAAGTTCTATTGCCCAGCACTGCGAAAAATGACAGGGGATATAAAAAAGATCTGTATGAACAATCCGGAGTAAAAGAATACTGGATCGTTGATCCGGCTATGCGCTCCATCGAAGCCTATCTTTTAGAAGATGGGAAATACAGCCTGAAAGACTTTTGTGGTTTATTTCCAGATAACCTGGGGCTGACAGAAAAAGAAAAGAGTGAAAGTAAAAAAGAAATTCCTGTTTCGCTCTATGACGACTTCTGTATCCCTCTGGAAGAAATTTTTCAAAATCTATTTTAACAAAAAGGAAAACAGCCACTGCTGCAAAAGCGGGATTGTTCCGCCGCCGCAGGCATAGAGGGGGACGCCGATGGTCGCCGCCATCAGCACACCGAACCCCTCATTGCGTTTCCCAAAAAGCTCCGCAAAGCCATCTGCCGGGACATATCTCTGAAATAGAGCAGAAAGCAGTACGCCAATCAGAAAATAAAGAGCTGTCGCCCTGACATTCCGCCCCAGATTTTTCAAAAACCGCATCACAAGGTTTGGGTCTGTATCATGGCTTGCACGGGGTTCGAATCCCGCAAAGTCAAAGAACATCTTCTTCCCATACGCAAAATGCACCGCCAGCCCCGCAAAAATCCCGCATAAAGTGCAGGAAAACAGCCTGACCGCCATTGCCGTTCCCCCAAGGGCCGTGCTGTAAAAGAGAAGCTGCGGGTTTAGAAGCACACTGCTCATCATAAAAGCCGCCAGCCAGTCGTGGCGCATCCCATGTCTGGAAAAAGAAGCCGCTATGGGAATCGTGCCATACATGCAAAGAGGCGACGCAATCCCCAAAAGGCTTGCCGGAACCACGCCGAATATCCCCCACTTTTTGTCCCTGATCCTGCCAAAGCAGTTATGGATGGCATCCTTTGCAAAAACCGATACCAGAGAGCCGATCACCATGCCCAGAATCCAGTAAAAGGCAATCTGGCGCAGCTGCACATAAAAATAATAACTGATATAAATAAATTCCCGCCGTATCACGGCAAACAGCTCCACACAGACCACCTTCCCGCTTATCCTCTGTTTTACTGCCATGCCAACACCCTCTGAAAGTGTTGCCGGGCTGTACATGCCAGCGGAGGATGATCTGCG
This sequence comes from Lachnospiraceae bacterium, assembly GCA_910575475.1. GTDB lineage: Bacteria > Bacillota > Clostridia > Lachnospirales > Lachnospiraceae > Schaedlerella. The sequence continues at coordinate 150,157 of CAJTGD010000010.1, forward strand.
CGTTGGTTTTGCCATATTTTTCAGCCAGCTTTGCAAATACGCCCTCTTCAATCAGGTTCCTGTCCCCATGCCCGAGGGGATACCATGCCTGAATCACGATCTTATTTTTATCCAGAAATTCTTTCAGTTCCTTTTCCTGGGAATAAGGATGTACTTCTGTCTGAAGGATTGCGGGCGCCACCTCGCATGTGTCCAGAATTTCCTGAATCTGTTCTCTGTTAAAATTGGAAAGTCCGATTGCCTTTACCTTGCCTTCCTTGTATGCCTTTTCCATGAGCCTGTAGCCCGCAATATAATTGCCGGCCGGCTGATGGATGAAAAGAAGATCAATATAGTCCGTATCCAGCCGTTCCAGCGTCTTTTCGACAGCATCCTCATTTTCATAGAAGGAAGGCCAGATTTTTGTCTCAAGGAAAATATCTTCCCGCTTCAGCCCGGATTTCTTCATCGCGCGGCCAACTGCTTTTTCAGAGAAGTATTGTCAAGTGTGTTTGTAAACTTTTTCGGTAAATTTAGTAAAAGGTGCTGCTTTGACTAAAGCGGAAAGCATATCTATATCTACACCTACGATACAAACTTCCACACAGACTACCATATTTGCTATAAGGATTTATAGCAACAGGATATTGACAAAAAACCTGATAAATCCACGCAATCCCTCTAAATTCGACATTAAAAAAGTGTATTGTGCAGAAGCCGTTACTTCATCACGATACACTTTTAATTTTTTCAGTCTACGGACACCGTTTCCGTTACGCTTTCGTACATTCCCATGTCCTTTTATCATAATGCTCTCCAATTTATTTCTCAAACCTATGTGACTTCTATCACTTATCCTCTTCCGTCACCCTTGAAGTTTTCTCATTCATGGGCGACACTTCCCCTGCCGCATTTACAAAATCAAGTTCTTCGTCTGACAATCCTTTTGGTGTTTCCCCGTATCGGCTCTCTGTTTCTGAAATAAGCGTTTCCATACGGTCATTCCTTTGAAACCGCTGAAAATCAAATAACCGTTTTAATACATTATCCATATGAAATTCTCCATTTACTGCTCATTCAATCAGCCCTGAGAATGGTCTTTCTTACCAATCGTAAACACATTCCTGTCATCTTCATGCTTATAATCTATATAATCCATCATCTTCCTGACCATATGTAGTCCAAGACCTCCAATCGGGCGTTCCTGCATAGGCAATGTGATATCCGGTTCATTCGCCTCTATAGGGTTATACGGTATACCATTATCCGAAAAAGTCAGATAAATCATATCCTCTGCCACACTGCAAGTCAGTTCTATATCAGATGCACGGCTGTACTTGACAATATTGGAATAAATCTCATCAAGCGCAATGATCATCTGATGCACCAGCTTAGGCGCACAATCTTCTTCTGTCAAAAATTTTTCGGCAAATTCCGTAATTTTTCCTGTATTCTCATAAGAGGCCGCCATTGAAACCGTATTGCTTGCGCTCTGCATCTTTAATACGATCATTGTAATATCATCAAACTGCTCCGCATTGCCTGCAAAGTCGTCAATATCCGAACGTACCGCCTTTAATATATTTTCCGCTGACTGATTCCAACAATCTTCCAGTAAATCCCGCAGCCTGTTTTCCCCATACAGCTCCTTATCCTCATTGTTTGCCTCAGTAACGCCATCCGTATACAGATACAGCACATCCCCTCTGCCAAGCACAAGGCTGTTGTCCTTATACTTGATTCCTGCCCTCATTCCCAACATAATACTCCGTTTGTAGGTTTTACTGTCCATATAGGCAAACTCCTGATTTTTCTTTTTCAGCAGGGGCGGGTTATGACCTGCATTGGCAAATTGAAGTTCGCCTGTCTTGTAGTCCAAAATCCCAAGCCAGACCGTAACAAACATTCCTGCTTCGTTGTTCTCGCAGAGCTGGTCATTGGCAAATTCCAACACCTCTGCCGGACTCTTTCCGCCAAGCGCAAAGTTTTTAATCAACGTTTTGGAAGTCATCATAAACAAAGCCGCCGGAACTCCCTTTCCCGATACATCCGCTATGACAAACCCAATTTTGCTGTCCCCGATCAGGAAATAGTCAAAGAAGTCCCCACCCACTTCCTTTGCTGCATCCATTGTGCCGAGGATTTCGTACTCATGCTGTTTTGCTGCCACATACTCCGCAAGCGGCAATGCCGACTGCTGTATCTCCCTTGCAAATTCCAGTTCCTGATTCATCTTTACCGCAATCTGTTCCATCGTTTCCTTCAGCGCATGAACCGTAGCATTGATGCCATCTGATAGAACTGAAAATTCTTCATTATTTCTGACATCGATTACTTCGTCCAGATTACCCTCCTGAATCAGCGACAAAGACTGATTGACACTGTAAATTCGCTCTACCACGTTGTCCTGCAGCAGTTTTGACACCAATATGAATATAATCATAAAAATAATGAAGTTCACAAGCAATAAGATAATCGCCGTTTCATTACGTCCTGAATAAATTTCATCTGCCAGAACCATTCCAATGACTGCCATATCGCCTACTGTCACAGCTTTGCAGAAATAAGTGCTTCCCGACAGAACGGTCAAAAACATTTCTCCATCATCACCCATATCCACAAATCCGGCTTGCTCCAAACTAAGACCGATCAGCTCTGTATCTGCTGCATCAACAATCCTGCCATTCCTTACAAACAGTGCTGTCCCTTCCATGCCGAGCCTCAAAAACGCTGCCGTGCCATTTTCTTCATCAGACTTCATTTCCTGAACGATTTCCGAAAGGGAAACCTTCAGATATGTTTCTGCGTTCTTTCTTGCCTGCATGGTCTGCAAAGCATAAGAGCAAAACAGTGTAACAAGAAACCCTCCCGACACAACAATAATCAGCCATTTTTGGAATGTCTTACGCATCGGATATTGTAGGGTTTTCAAAGCTTCTACCTCTTTTCTTTTGTAAATCGGTATAAGCAGACCGATGATGATAACGGAAAGGCAGATTTCTATCGTCGTATTCGCTCCCACAATATAGGCAAATGCCACAGCATATGCGGAAAGCCCCGTAGTTCTTCCCAACATACCAGGGTAAAGCACACACACAAGTATGGTGACAAGAACCGTATTTGTGATTGTTCCAACAAAAGCCGCTCCTCCGCTTGCAATACATTCGGAAGACGGTGTATGGTCATCCACCAGCTTTTTCAGCGCACGGTAAGTCAGCCATGCCATCAGCGCAATCAAAAGCCTCGGCAATACCGACAATACGGGATTGACAAACAAATGGTCTATTGTTGCTGCCTTGTATCCTGCTGAAATAATCATTGTGCCAATTCCAAATACTCCGCCGATTATCAGACCATAGGGCAGTCCAAGACCGACCGTTGCCAGTATCACCGGTATATGCAGTATGGTGATTGACAGGCTTCCGTTTGAGATCATGCCCTTTCCGGAAACAAGCAGTATGATTTCAGTCAAAAGCAGCGCAAGAAACATTATTATTTTTCTCTTTTTCATGGCTATTCCCCGTTACTCGATGACAAGTAAATCTATCAGCCCCGTCATATCAAAAATTTCGTTAATCTCGTCATTTACGTTAATCAGTTTCATCTGCCCCTGTCTTGACATGACCTTTTCCGCTGCCATAATGACACGGATACCCGCAGAAGTAAGATATTCCACTTTTGCAAAGTCAAACATCAAAGTCTGCACCTCTCCGGTTACGGAATGTTTTAATTCCCCTTCCAGCTCTGGCGCTGTCATAGTGTCAATCCTGCCGTCAATTTCTATCGTAAGCACTCCGTCTGTAAAATTTTTTGTTATTTTCATCTTTACCTCCATATTTTCTAATCAGCCAAACAATCCCTTAAATCCTTTTTTATAGAACCCCCAAATTTCATCCAATAATCCACCGCCGGAAACCGCTTCAAGCTGTTCATCATCAAGCTCTCCGTTTTCAGGCTTATACTCCTTCAACTCGTCAAGCGTCACATCAAAGCCGTTTTCTTTCGCTACTGGAAAAATAATCTCCGCTAAAAATGCTTCTTTGTTCTCTATATCCCCTCCAAACGCATCCGCAGCCGATTTTAACTTGCTTTGAAGCTCCTTGCCGCTTTTCAGCGCCTCATAAAATTTTACAACATTTTCTTTTGCCATATTACAATACCTCCACGATGAGTAATTTTTTCGTCATAATAATTTTCAAACAGTACCTTATTTATCACCGACTGCCATACCAATTATCCTGTGTCATATCCAATATAATGTCATATTTGTCACTATCCCCATAAGCTATAATCTCACCTATCTTCCCCATATAAATGCAGGAGCCATCCATATTTAACGTTGCGCCAAGCGGAATGGAGAAAGCGCACACCTTTTGGGAAATCCCAAGATTCTGGCAGGATTTAATGTTAAACGGCATGGCTGCATTTGAGGAGGCAAGACTGAAATTGGTAAGCATTGTCGGCGCATGTTTTTTGATAAAGATAATCGGATTCACTTTTTCAATCAAAAACACCAGAAGGCAATACGCACAGGTCATAACGGCAAGCCCAAACAGAAATGTTCCAAAAAAAACCATAATGGCAAAAAGCATATCCGTTCCGGTCAGCATTACAAGAGATGTCATGGAACACAGAACTGCCAGCGGAATGACCTTCACAATCAAGGTTGTAATTTTTAAAAACAGCATATTGCAGGCTTCAAAGAAATCCTTCAGTGGTTTTGAGTAATCCCCGATCATTCCTGCTGCTCCGCAAATAAATTAGAAGACGGCAGGCACCGCTCTACGAAGATGTGGTACTGCCGCCTCTACGGCATCATGATGCTACAACACCTTGATGCCTGGGAAATGCCATCGATTAATAGCGATCCCATAAGATTTTTCAAGGCATAGTACCCGCTATGCCCAATGTTTATGTCCATTTTTCTCAAATTTCTTTTCCTGCACGATATTCAGTTGTCAATTTTCGGTTGGAATCTCATTCGTTGAGATTCCGAGAAGTTATTTTTTAGATACACCCTGCCATTCCCAAACATTTATCATCCGTATCTTACACTTGCCGCAGGTCGCCGTTTTTGCTTCGGTCGTTCTCTCACCGCATAGGGGACACATGTAGGTAACCCCCAGTTTCGGAGTAATTCCTCCTGTTACATCTTTCATCACCTCATCATCTAATACTTTCTTTTCTTCCATGCTATTTTCCTCCTACTACAATATATTTATGGTTAATACCCCTTACAGCCAGTAAGGAATTATCCATCTTGTTACTTAAGCTGTTAGAATGAGTAAGGCAATAGGTCTGGCCGTTTCCTCCCAGGACTTTACGTCCGTTTGAAAGTCAGCCAACCAGCCCTCATTCGCAGCATTCGTTTTACGCAGTATATTCGCCTTTATCTGTTCCATAGATTTGTTCTGTTTCCCCCTGAGAATCCCTTTCGCTGTATCGCTTTTCTCCTTATTTCAATGCGAAAGTCCCCAACATTTCCTCAAACTTCCAGTCCACATTTTCAGGAACGCCTACATAGCTACCCATCTCCACAAGCAGCGAGCCTTCCCCTGCGGGTATGGCATAAAATATCTGTATCTGTTTCACTCCGTCAACCTCTTTTTCAATATAGACATTCTTTGTTTCCACACTATCTGCGCCAAAATAAGCATCCTGTGCTTCCACGCCGTCTATGCCGGATTGTAAGACAAGCCCATCCGCCAATGTTTCCGCATCCATGTCAGGATATGCCTGAACGGAAATGTAAACCGGAGCATCAAGTTTTTCCGCCGTGTTATATGTAAAAACATCCGCCTCGCCTGTGTCGTCTAAGGTAAATACGGTAGGATCATATGTCATGGAATACCCATGCGGGCTTTCCCATTCTACAGTCCCTGCATCTTCCGATGGATATTCGTATTCTCCGCCACCCGTTTCTGCTTGATCGGTTTCCTCTGTTTGTGCCTTATCTGTTTCCTCCGCTTTTGTGTCAAGCGTAGTTTCTCCACCGACAGCGCCCGTTTCTTTTTGGACGTTGCCGTCAGGCTGGCCTCCCTCTTTGCCCGCACAGGCTGAACAGGATATTACACAAGTAACTGCCAAAAGTAACGCTAAAATTTTCTTCTTCATACTCATTTCCTCCATATTTTCCATTTTTAATAATTCCCACCCATTGCCCGAAAAGAAGTCCTTTACCTCATCAAGCGTGACCGAAGCCCCAAGTTTCTTGGAAAGTTCCACGATTTTCTGAAAATCACCGTCATTCAGCTCTCTTTCCTTTCTCACGCCGATTACTGCATCAAACTCTGCTTTTGCAGCTTCATCAGCCGCCACCTTGTTTAAAAATTCTGCAACCTTACTCATTACCATATCCATAAGTTTTTTCTGTTTTTTGTTACTATCTCTTTATACGAGCGTTTTCGACAAAGGGCTAATCTTTTTGAAAAAATTTTATTTTTCATAATCCAGCCGCTGTTTTGCCACAAGCTCCGCAAAAAAGCCGTTTAATGCTATCAGTTCCTCATACTTCCCATCCTCGACGACCTTTCCCTTGTCAAGCACGATAATCCTGTCACACTGCTTTATCGTGGAGAGCCTGTGTGCGATGACGATTCTGGTACATTTCAGTTTATCAAGCGATTCCGACACCTTTTTCTGTGTCAGGTTATCCAGCGCCGAAGTTGCCTCATCAAACATCAGAATCCTCGGCTTAGGCGCAACTGCCCTTGCAATCATAAGCCGCTGTCTTTGTCCTCCGGAAACGCCGCCGCTTCCCTCGGAAATCATGGTAAACATCCCCATCGGCATATTCCGAATGTCCTCCGCTATCCCTGCAAGCTCCGCCGCCTCCCATGCCTCGTCCATGCTAAGATGCGGGGCGGAAATCGTGATATTCGAGTATATATCCCCCGAAAACAGCTTTCCGTCCTGCAGCACAACCCCGATTTTCTGCCGCAGGGATTTTAAGTCCACTGTGGAAATATCCTTCCCGTCAAAGTAGACTGCGCCCTTCTGCGGTTTCTCAAAACCGAGCAGCAGACGCATCAGCGTGGTTTTTCCGCACCCTGTTGTCCCGACGACTGCCACATACTGCCCCGGACGGATTTTCAGCGAAAGGTTATCCAGCACGAGGGGCATATGCTCACTGTACCGGAATGACACGTTGTTTAACTCGATTCCGCCCGATATGCGTGTAAGCACCTGCTTCCCTTCCGCTATCTCAGGCACCGCTTCAAGAACAGGCTTTGCCATATCCAAAATCGGCTTGATATTTGCCACGCTCAGCGCAATGGACACCAGCGACATAAAAGCGCCGGAAACCATTCCGTAAGCCACATTGAAGGCGTAATAATCCGCCACCGATATATGCGACTCTATCGCCGCATAATACATCGCATAAGTGCCAGCCAAGGAAATTGCCATTGATATGACACTGTTTATCTTCAAAAAGGTGGGCGGATTGTAGGTCAGCTCCGCCGATTTTGCATACAGGTTCCCCCATCTTGCAAAGACACGTTTTTCCGCACCGGACAGCTTAATCTTCTGTATACCGGAAATCATGGCATAGGTCATGCCGCTTTCCTTTGAGCCATACTCCATTTCCGTCTTGCTGATCTTCATCTGTAACAGCATGGAAAGGACGGAAAACACGATTGTTGCCACAATGACCATCAGCGCAGGGACAACCAGCGCAGGCGCATAGTTGAAAATCTGCGTGATATAGACCAGCGAAAATACGGCGGTCAGCCCTGTGGACAGTATCGTTGAAACAAGCATCTGGCAAAGGGAGCCGATATACTGCGCACGGGAGCTTAGCTCGCCGGAGCTGTACTGCTTAAAAAAATCCGCAGGCAGGGATATAATCCGCATCATGGCAGCCGCCTCCACCGCAAGGTTCATTTTTGTGCTGATTCTCCCGTTTATCAGACTTTTTGCCCCATTTATCATCATGCTGCTTATGGAAGTACATACCATAAAAACGGTAATCGCCACAAGGAGCCGCATACTTCCCGACTCGATCACGTCCGAGAAAAGCATATTGTTTAATCGTGGTGCAACCATTCCAAGTAAGGTTACGGTAATCGTTGCCATGATCATCAGTACAAAATCAGCAGCCGAAAGCGTGTCCAGTATGTAGCGCACCAGGTCAGGTATTCCAAGTTTTTTCATGGGGAAGGGCTTGTAAAATGCAACCGCCTCCGCCTCAAACAAATCTTCATTCTTTCTCCCGATGCGGACGTGTTTCCCGCTGTCCGCATCAAAATAGCTGTAACCAGAAAGCCCCACCGGAATCAGCGCAACGATGCCCCCGTCCTTCTTTCTTGTACCGAGCATCGCCCCTGTAGCATCCTTATACCAGTCTTTGCTTAAACGGACACCCCTGCGCATAATCCCATAAGGGCGCATCAGGTATTCCAGCCTGTCATTGCTGTCTTTTATGCCCTCCGGTATTTCCCGGCTCTTTACATGGTAATATTTCAGGATTTCCTCCATTGCATTTTGAAACTGCTCACTGCTGTCGTTCAAAGCGGCGGTTATTTTTCTTCCCACAACCGCCTGTGCCATTTTCGTAAAGGCATCTTCAAAGACTTCGTTATCATTCTGCTTCCTCTGTCTAATCTGCCCGTCAAACCAGCCCATGCCTTCCACCTCCTACTCACTCGTCACAAGCTGCGTATATGCCCCGCCTTTTTCCATCAGTTCGTCATGTGTTCCTCGTTCTATGACAATTCCTTTTTCCATCACGATAATCTCATCACAGTCACGGATTGTTGAGAGCCTATGCGCCACCACGATACAGGTAATCCCACGTTTCTTTATAGATTCCACCACTTCATACTCCGTCTTGGCATCCAGTGCAGAAGTCGCTTCGTCAAGAATGATCATCGTCGGGTCCTGTGCAAGTACCCTCGCAATCTCCATGCGCTGCCTCTGACCACCGGAAAAATCCTTTCCGCCCTCCGTCAGCTTATAGTTATATCCCTCGTCACGCTGCATGATGTCCTCATGGAGCTTTGCGTCATGCGCCGCCAAAATCATCTCATAATCCTCTATGGAGTTGTCCCACATTTTAATGTTATTTGCAATCGTGTCCTCGAATAAGATGGTGTCCTGATCCACCACCGCAAGGGAACCTGTAAATGCGCTTCTGTCTATTTCGCTGATTGCTTTTCCGTCAAAAAGAATTTCGCCGCTCCACGGCTTATACAGTCCGGAAATCAGTTTTGCAAGCGTGGACTTGCCACATCCCGATGTCCCGACAAAAGCCACCCTGCTGCCTGATTTTAATGTCAGATTGAAGTCCCTGATCAACGGCTCGGCAAGCCTTGAATATCCGAAAGTGACATTTTTCATTTCCACGCAGCCGGAGAGCTTGCTGTATTCTTCATCCTCCCTTACTTCGTCATTTTCATAGCTGACATCCGCAGGGTATTCCATGACGTCCTCGACACGCTCCATCTGTGTGCGCATTTCCTGCAAGGTTTGTCCGGCGCTGATTAAAGTTCCCGCCGGAGCCGTAAAGGAGCTTAGAAAGCCCTGAAATGCCATAATCATGCCTACCGTAAATTCCCCCTGCATGGTAAGGTACACGCCCATTACCAATACCGCCGTGCCTGCAAGGGAAGATACCAGAGTGGGAACCATGCCGAGATACTGGTTCAATCTCTCAAACTTTACCCGCTGTGTGTTGACGCTTGCCTGATAGCCTGACCATTTTTCAAAAAAGCCGTTCTCCGCCCCGCTTGCCTTTATCGTTTCTATCATTTCAATGCCCGCAACCGTTGTCCCGGAAAGTTTTCCGGCATCACGCATCTGCACCCGTGTCAGGTTGATGCGTTTCTTGGACACGATATTGCTTACGACCATATTCATGATGATTGACGTAATGCCAATCATGGTAAGCACCACGTTGTACCGCAGCATGACAACAAAATAAAAAATCATCATAGCAGTATTTAATAAAAGTGGCGCAAAAGTATTGACAAGGCTTCCCGCAATCTGCGCATTTGCGCCTTGCCGCTGCTTAATGTCCCCCGCCATGCGCTGTGAAAAAAATTCCATCGGCAGGCGCAGCACCTTCCACATATAAGTGGTATTCCCGACCACCGCCATCTTACCATTGATGCGCAGGGAATACACCGCATTAATCCATGTGACGATGATCTGTATTACGCCCATTCCTGCCAGCGCAGCAAAATACGGGAGTACCCAGTCAGGATTTTTCCCTGACAGAAGACGGTCAAGGAAAATCCTTGAAAAAGCCGGATTGATAAGCCCCATAAGCGATGTGATAATGGAAGTCATTACCACGAAAGCAATGGCTGTGCCGGAGCCTTTTAGCCGCTTTTTTGCATATTCCATCATGCTTTTGGGCTTTCCGCCCGGCGCAAAGTTTTCCCCCGGCGCAAACATCAGGCATATTCCCGTAAAGGACTCGTCAAAGGTTTCCATAGACACGCTGTAACTGCCCTTTGCCGGATCATTCAGATACGCCTTGTTCCCCTTAAACCCATTCAGCACAACAAAGTGGTTAAAATTCCAGTGGATAATGCACGGGAATTTCCCTTCCCTTTTCAATGTTTCCGGCTCATAGCGGTATCCTTTTGCCCAAAGACCGTAGCTTCTTGCCGCCTTCAGCACGTTCCTCGCATTAGAGCCGTCCCTTGACACGCCACAGTCTGCCCGCACCTGCTCCAGCGGAATCCATTTGCCGTAATATGCCAGTATCATCGTCAGTGAGGCAGCGCCACATTCCAGAGCCTCCATCTGCATGACTACCGGAACCTTTGCCACCCCTTTTGTAACAGGCTGCTTTATTTTCACTTCTTTTTTTGCCATGTGACACACCTCAATTCAAGATAAAGGACATCGGAGATACGCTCTCCACCCGGATCTGCACTTCATAAACGCCGTCGCCCACGGGAGCCTGCGCCTTTATGACATATACCCAATCGCCTTCTGCAAGCCCTCCCAAATAAAGCGCATAGGAATCCATATCCCCCGTCACTTCCACGGGGACAGCTTCCATATCCGTCACTGTCCCCTGCTTTCCGTCCACGGTTATCTCCATTCCAGTCTGCACAGCCGAAATGTCCGACTCTTTTACATAGCAGGTAACGACTCCGTCCCTGCACTCCCCCGCCGCCTTTACCACCGTATCAATATGACCGAATATCCCCCATACGCATACTCCCACCAGAAAAATGATAACTGCCGTGAGTACCGTCCATACACTCGGACTGGACACCCGTATGTAATCATTTAACTGCTCCGGTGAAGATACCCTGTCTAAACTTTTCTTCCTGAATAACTGCCCGCTCATTTCCTTCTCTCCAATCTGCATTTACAATGGTAAACCTTACCATGCCATCAGTTTCTTTAATTCACGCAGCGCCTTTGTGTGCATGATTTTGGCATTTGCATAGGACATCTGCATTTTTTCCGCTGTCTGTTTCAATGTATACCCCGAATAATAATGCAGGATAATAAGGTCACGTTTCCGCTGCTCCAACTGTTCCAGTGCTTCCGCAAGCTCATCCAGCGTTTCCTTTTTCAAAACATCCTCAAATCCCTCCTCTGTGTACTCCAGTATCTCCGGCAGTTCACAGACAATCTTATGTGCCTTGAAATAGTCAATGACCGTATTTCTCGTAATTATATAGATCCATGTGGATATGGATGCCTTTTTCCTATCAAATGAACTGATATTTTGATACACTTTTACGAAAATAGAAGATACCAAATCTTCAACCTCCTGCTGGTTTTGTATCTTCCCTTTCACATACCGTCTAACCTTATCCACATACTCTATATAAATCTGCTCCCTGTCCGGCATTAGAAATCACCTGCCTTCAAAATCGTCTGCACCAAAATATTGATGGCGTGTTTTTTGCGTTCCAAAATGTGACACAATTTTTCGCATTATCCATTTTTTTCTTACAAAAATCAATATATCTGTCCTAATCCATGCAAAAAACGACCTAACTCAAAATCAGATTTTACTTTTCGCCTTTTTTCGACTATAATAGAGTTATTCTGTTAGAGAGGAATGATTATTTTGTACCGTATGGCCATTTGTGATGATGACAGACGTTTTGCCGATGAGTTTCATAAGAAAGTTAATAAGGTGCTTGCATTAAAAAACATAGATGCCGAAACAGAAGAATTTTATGATACCGCTTCTTTTCTGGAAAGAATCAATAAAGGAATTGTTTTTGACTTGGTTTTTCTTGATATTCTTTTAGATAACGAGAACGGATACTCCTTCGCAAAACAGATACGCAGACAGAATATTCCGATAGATATTGTTTTTATTACTGTTACACAGGATTATGCCATAGCGGGTTATGATGTTGCGCCAATCCTTTATCTGCTGAAGCCAATTGAAGATGCGAAGCTCCGGTATGCTTTTGATATTTTTCTGAAAAGGCATATGCCGAGTCAGGTTCTTCTGAATTTATCCGGTGAAATCCTTTCACTTAATATAGCCGATATTTTATACTGTGAGGTCTATGGACATATGACGTGCCTTCATTTAGCCTCCGGGGAAACCAGAGAACTCCGTTGTTCGCTGAATAAGCTGGCGCAGCAGCTCCCGTCCTCTGTCTTTGCCCGCTCCCACCAAAGTTATCTGATCAATATGGAGCATATTGACAGCATTACCCGTTACGAGCTTACCCTGAGTACCGGAAAGATACTTCCAATCAGCCAGTCAAGGTATCTGGAACTGCAAAACAGCTTTTTACTGTATGCCAGCCAGCAAAAAATCCGGATATAGCCTGTACCATACCCGGATTCTGCTTTCCTTATCTTATTCCGGCAGACAGAGGTTTGTCCGCACTGTAAATCTGCCCGGCTCACGTTCAATCTGAATGATGCTCGCATATTTCTCCGCCACCGCTCTCATGGCATCCAGACCAAACCCATGATTTTTTCGGTCATCTTTTACCGTTATCTGCCCATCTTCCGTAATTTCTTTTCTGTCAACGCTGTTTTCACACTCGATGAACAGAAATTTCTGCTTTTTCCGAATTTCCAGTCTGATATAAGCCCTTTCCCGATTCTCCATGCGCATACACGCCTCCATTGCATTTTCAAGCATATTGGAAAGAAGGACGCTTAAATCCACATTATCCGCTTCCAGCTCATAGGGTACATGGATATGGCACTGTACGTCAATTCCACTTTTCTTTGCCTGATTCAGCCGTATGCCCACAATGGAACTTAACACGATGTTTTCGCTGTAAGTCATTTTCATATACTGATCCGCTTCCTTTATCACTTTCTCAATATAGCTTTTTGCTTCATCTGCTTCCTGCGTCATCAGCAGGGAATACAACGTCTGCATATGGTGCTTTACCTCGTGGTTTCTTCTCCGGGAATCCTCGTCCACCTGCATGACCAGCTCATAATTTTCCCTCGCAAAGCTGCTGTGTTCCAAGAGTCTTGTTTTCTTCCGCCATTCCGACAGCCGCCACTGCACAAACTGCACAACCGTCAAAAGTGTAATGATGTAAATGATAACTGAGGAAACCAGCTTTACAAGCGGGACAAAATGACCGAAAGATACGGAATTTACGATTGACGGGAAATAAGATGTTATCCCTCTTGTAAGTTCAGTGGACTGCTGTACTGTGGTAATGAATAAGCCTGTCAAGCCAAACAACAATGCCTGAACAAGCGGAAACTTTCTCTGCCTCTTTCTGCTTTCCCATACCTCAAATACCAGAATAGTTATTGCACAGATAATCAGCATCAGCATTTCTATTGTACCCACATCCATCGGCAGCATCCTGTTAATCTGTTCCTGCAATCCGCTGTAAAATCCCATCACGGACTGACAGGCATATGCAGTAAAAGAAACAGCATAAACAAAAAACAAGATAATCAGTTTCGGGCTGAAATGACAGTGAAGCATGGAAATCATAAAAAAGACTGCCAGTACCAATGTCATGCCACCCAAAAACACCAGCCAGAGCATCGGCTTGACGGTATCTGCGGTTGCTGCGGCATATAGCGTATTCTCACTTAATAAATTCGGTGTCACCGGATTGCGCCACTCTGCATTTTCCGGGAAGTAAGTAATCAGCGTCAGCTCACTTCCCTGATACTCATCCGGCATATTTATCGTCACGCTTCTAAACTCCTCTGGAATATCCGCATCACGAACCAACAGATAACCGGCAGAGTCCCGTTCTGTTGTCTGAAAGTCGCTATACAGCAGCGTGTCATTCAAAAATACCTCTATCCCGCACTGCATATTTTCCATCTCTATTTCTGCACTTTGCAGATACTCCGTCACGATTCTGCTTTCTTTGACTGCATCGTATGGCTCGTTTGATAAAGTGTAGCTGTATTCATCAATGTACTGTGGGCTGACTTTCTTTGCTTCCCCCTGTGCTGTCCGTACCTCATACTTCCAGCCAAAATCTACTGATTCCAAATCTTGAAGATATATATTTTGAAATCCTGCTCTGTCAATGGCATGGAATGTTCCTGCCACCAGACATACCGCCGCAAATACAAACAGTATTCCCAATAAAGATGCTTTCTTTCTCATTTTGATATGCCCTTCTTTTTTATAAATCTGTTATTTCATTATATAGCGACAATATCAAATTCAGGGGATAAAATCAACTGCTTTGTCCTAACTCAAACATTTGACGGCATAAGTAAAAAAGCCGGATAACTTTTTCATAAGTTGTCCGACTTTTAAGGGAGCTGTACCAATTATCTTATCCGTTCAATAAGTGCGCTATTATTTTATAGCAGTTCCCAAGAAAATGAAGCAGCTCTACCCCATAAAAGGCACCGTCCTTTCCAATTCCATAATTTGGGTTTCTCTGAATGTCACCGAAAAATCTCCCATCCGGTATCATTTCTTCGTTCCTGTTTAATTCATAAAACTTATCCCAGATCTTTTTATGCTCATCACGAAAGCTCAGCAACTGCGAATCCTTCGTTCCTTTGTGCATAAGCTGCGGAATATAACCCTCCAGTATTTTCAGCAGTTCCCCAATGTCCGTTATCTGTCCTTTGGGCAATGACTCCACACCCATCATCTTCATCTGTTCCAATACCATACAGCGGTATAATTGATACCTTATATTGCAATACTCATACAGCACAAATTGCCCATCTCTCCCAACGCCATAATCCTGATTTTTTCCCTGACCATCCGGCTGAAAAAAGTCCGCATCCTGAATATCCGCATATTTCTGTAATTCTGCATAATATGCCGACTTCCAGAGTTCCATATCCCCTGCATCTAAAGAATACACTGTATTCCTGTCGTTTTTTCCCGACAGGCGGGCATAATATTTCTCAAACATTTCCGCACACTTATAGAGTAGTTCTTTTTTATCCATGCTATCCTTTCCTTCTTTCAAAAAATTCATTTTGTTCTTCATTCAACATGGCAAACTTGGATATTACCCCGACATTTTCTCCATTTATGACAGCCAGTGTCATCATAATGCCCAAATGCCATGCATTCAGCAATGCTTTACGAACCGTACATATATTTTCTACAGTTTCCCGTGAATCTTCTGCAAATACAGTGTCGCACAGTCCCACGGGCTGCAAGGGTCCGTCTGCATTGTATGTAAACGCCATCATATGCAGCGCTGCTGTTTCACATTTTTCAGGCAATAAAACGCTTCCTTTTACCTGAAAAGCAGTTTCCTCTTTATTCTCCAAAATATCGGTTATTGAAAAAGAGAGTTTTTCACCGCCCGCAATGGTATTTATCGTTTTATCCGGATATTTCCCTTCCAAAATGACTGCGGTAAATTCCTGTTCTTTCTGATTGGGGGCATCTATGGTCTTTTGCTTTTCCGGTTGTTCAAAAACCTCTTTTGCCATTTCAAACATACATTTAATTTCTGCATTGGTAGACGCCCTTTTTGTCCCATTTATATACCGAGCCATTTTATTTACTCCCGTTTACTTCTTCTGAAAAATGATCAAGCGCATGCTGGCTTTGCGCTTTGATAAACTTCAGAAGCGCCCCCGCAATGTCTTCTACCATTCCAGCACTCAAAACTTCCTGCAATTTAATCATAAGTCCTTTATCTGCGCTGAACCGGTATGTTACATATTCGCTGTTCAAAGCTGTCTTTTGTGTTTTTGTGCATAAAGCCTGAACATCTGTATTCTGCATATGCATTGTAAAGCGTATCACCCTGATAAAAATATCCGTCTGCGTGTATGCGTTGATAATCCCAAAATATTCAAAATCTCTTTCTTTTTTACTGTAAGCCGCCAGCTTTCCATCTTCCCCTGCCGAATGCAATGCGGCAAACACTGCATCTTTTAGGTCAGGCACGCCTTTTACGGTCAGTATTTTCTCTACCGCATTGGTATCTGCCGAAAAGCTGAAATTATCCTCCTTATAAGTATCCTTCTGATAGTCGATAAATTGGAAAATAGGAAATGGAAAATTCAGAAAGCCTTTCACCCATGCACCCATATCAAGGATTGCTTTTTCTTCACTCCCCGGATTAGCTTCTACAATGACCTGCTGGATCATATTCCGGCAAACGCTTACAATCGAGGAGCAGGCATTATAATCATCCCCTGTCATCCCATTATTTGCGCTTATCATCATCGGCTCCGAGATTGACATTTCTCCCTGCATATTGTCAAGTCCTGCCGACTTGAGCATCTCAGGTTTTTCAAGCTCCGCAATACGCTCCTTAAAAGGCTCCTCTAAGAAACTTAAATCTAACTTACTTTCATTATTCATCATCGTTCCATCCTAATACTCATTCATTTGTTCTTCCAATTGCCGTTTTGTTATTCCAAGGCGATATGCGATTTCCTGCAGCGGATAAGGCGGAACCTCATCCGGGCTGTTATGGCGTTCCGTAGCAATAGGTACGCCTTTCGTTCCGTCAGCGTAATCAACCCCCTCAATCACTTCATCTTTTTTCCCATTTTTAGTAACAGTATACCCCTTGCTTCTTGCCCACCTGCCAAAACTTTTCCAACTAACACTCATAACATCCTCCTTATTTTTTTGATTGTTTTACATTAGTTCCTTGACATGAACCCTTGTAAAATGGTTCGCCTGCATTATTGCACAAATCCTAAACGCAATCTACAATTTCCGACCAGTGACTCATCACAGCCGACCAATCACTCATTTACGCCAAAAATTGAAGTTTTTCCCTGACTTCCACATATTTCTTATAAGGGATTGGAATATTATCCCCATTCGCCATCGTAACACTGCATCGTTGTATGCTGGATACTTTTCTTTTATTTACGATATAGCTTCTGTGAACCCGGATAAAATCCTCGGACAATTTCTGTTCCAACCGTTTCAGGGTATCTATTGATTCAACGCTTTCGTCCCCGTAATGCCATATGATATGATCTTTTAATGATTCCATATAGATCAATGCTGTTTCGTCAAAATTATAAACAGCCTCATTTACCGCCACTACTCTATGTACCTTCGGTGGAGTAATCTTTTCATTCAACTGAACAAAAACTGCTAACCCCTCCACCATTACAATCGTATATTCAAAGTAACTTCGCTTCAATTCACAACCCTCTCTGCTGTCCACACGGTAAACACCTGTAACAACAATATTACTTGCATGAAATCTCCTCATCTGAATTTCCATATTAAAAAATCTAATGATATTGTTATATTTAATCCGTAACTTCCTAAACTTAGGTATTATAGAATCAAGAAATTACATAAGAATTAGCTATGGCTCTTTTTTATATGCGGGAACAAATGGAATCAGTCCTTTTTCATAACATA
>CAJTGD010000011.1 GCA_910575475.1 Lachnospiraceae bacterium
TTTAGTATCTCAATTTTTCTTTTTTCTAAACTTGAGGTTATGGGGTTGACCTAAAGGTTTCGCCTAAAGGCGAGGGTTTTAACCCCATTATACAGACAATAAAATCAGCAAACATTGTATCATATATGCCGTTTCCAATACGGCGGAAAGGAGGCTCATATGTTTAACTTAAGAAGGCATAAGAATACCAGGCTCATTCAGGAAAAGGGAAACTCTGTAAACTTGCTTCGGCATATCCTTCCGGTCATTCTGATCCTTGTGATTGCTGTCTTGGCAGCCGGCTGCGGGCAGAAGGACAGCGGCCCCAAGCAGCGGTCGCAGGCAGCTCTGGAGCTTCTTCTCTCCTGCACCATGGAGCAGGCGGAAGATTTTGACGCGGCGATGTCCACAGCATTTGCAGAACCAACGGAAAGCAGCGGTATTGGGCTGACAGCCGGCAATGATGGCGAACTGATGGAATACTTCGCAAAGCGGTTTGACGGATCCATGACAGATGCATGTATCGAAGACCTGACAATGAGCCGCATGATTTACCGCAGTGCTGCATTGGCTAAAGATTCCAGTTCTGATATTGATGCGGGTAACATAGAACTTACAAAATGCTCTGAGAAAGAGGAATGCTATGATTTTTCCGCGGAGCTCAAAACCTCTGCGGGGAATCCTGCCGCAAAAGCATCCGGAACCGTATGGATGGAAAAGGACGGCACAGAGTGGAAGGCGTCTCACATCACTCTGACGTTGGATGAAATGTAGATTTGAATCGGCATTGCAGTGAGCACCCGGTCAGGGTGTTCACTGCAGCAGTAACAAAAACCGTCAGCTGTTCTGTGGTGAACCCGAATAGATACTATAACCAAAAGGATATTTTATGATTACAATACGAAATGTACAGATAACAGATTATGAAATGGCGAGTGTATTAGAAGATGCCGTTTTCAAGCTGCATCAGGAGGCCAGACCGGACTATTTTGTTTCACAGGCACATTACTCAAAGGAAGAGTTTGAAGAACTGTTGGCACGTCCTGTTCCTATCTCTCTTGCCGCTGTCTGCGGGGAACGGATTGTCGGGATTTGCTTTGGAGAGATCACGGAAATTTCTGAAAACACATTCCGCAAAGGGCGAAAAATCGCTGTGATCGAAGATCTGTTTACTCTGCCGGAATACAGGGGACGCGGGATTGCTTCCCGTCTGATCGAAAAGGCACGTGAACAGGCAAAGGCAGAGCAGGCCGACGCACTGGAGCTCAGTGTCTGGAGCTTTAATGCCAGTGCAATGCGGCTCTACGAAAAGCTTGGTATGAAGGTGCAGTATTATCGGATGGAAGAGCGGCTGAATGATGAACAGTAAAATGGAATCTGCCCGGCTCCGGGCGGATAGTCTTCACATCAAACGGTTCTGTGGTCTGCCGTTTTGAATAGATGCGAAAGTTTATCTGAATGCCAAAGGAGAAGAGTTATGAAAAAATTCATCCGTATATTATTATGCACAGTACTTTTATCCGGAACCATGCTCCTGTCACAGGGCTGCGGAGCTCGCGGGGAGCATGAAGCCGCACCAGATGGCACCCAGGAGACTGCCTCCCGGCAAGGTAAACTGGATTCTGACACGTCAAACGGCGGTGCGGAGGATTCTGATACGTCAAACGGCGGTGCGGAGGATTCTGATACGACAAATGATGAAAACTCTGATGCTGCCTCAACGAACCATGTTGCGGACGACACTGTGGACGCTTCCGTCGGCCATACATCCGGCGGGACGTCAGCGGAAGAAGCCAAATCCCCCGGTCTGGCCTGCCCTTCTGTAAACGGCACGCTCCATGTCGATGGAACACAGCTTGTGGACAAAAACGGCCATCCGGTGCAGCTGCGAGGAATCAGTACCCACGGCCTTGCCTGGTTTCCGGATTATGTGAATGAGGACTGCTTCCGGCAGCTTCATGAGGAATGGCAGGCAAATGTGATCCGCCTTGCCATGTATACTGCCGAGTACGGCGGCTATTGCACGGGCGGCGACCGGGAAGCCCTGAAAAAATTGATCCATGACGGAGTATCCTTTGCCGAGCGGCAGGACATGTATGCGGTCATCGACTGGCACATCCTGTCCGACTCCAACCCGAATACATACCTGGAGGACGCGAAAGCATTTTTCGGGGAAATGGCTGGAAAATATGCAGAATCGGACCATGTCCTGTATGAGATCTGCAACGAGCCGAACGGCAGCACCTCCTGGGGAGAGATCAAAGCGTATGCCGAGCAGGTGATTCCTGTCATCCGTTCTCATGACGAAGATGCAGTGATCCTGGTCGGAACTCCGAACTGGTCACAGTATGTAGACCAGGCTGCGTCAGATCCCATAGCAAGCTATGAAAATATCATGTATACGCTTCACTTTTATGCCGCAACCCACACCGACGACCTGCGCGGGAAGCTGATCGGAGCCGTAGAAAGCGGGCTTCCGGTCTTTGTATCGGAGTATGGAATCTGTGATGCAAGCGGAAACGGCGCCATTGACACAGCGCAGGCAGACCTGTGGGTAGAAACTTTAGATAAGTACGGGATAAGTTATATTGCATGGAATCTTTCTAATAGGAGGAAACCTCGGCGATGCTGAAAAGCGGCTGCGGGAAAACCAGCGGGTTTACCCAGGAGGATCTCAGCGAATCCGGGAAATGGGTGTATGAAATGCTGAGAAAATAACTAAAAGGGGCTGTTGCGCCAGAGATCAAAAAATCTCGGACGCCGGTTATGAACAGCGGCGACAGCAGTGGCTGTCAGTTCATTTTCAGCCCCTTTGTCATAATTACGCTCTCCGCATACGGTGGTCTCAAAATAAACCTATCCCGGCCCTGGCAGCCTGAATAGGTTTATCTTTGACTTATCAATTATTTTATACTCACGGCACATTTCTCTGGCGCGCAGTATCACATATGTCTACACAAGCTGCTTCCCATACTGCTCCAGGTAGGCTGCTGCTGTTTCTAAGGACAGTCCAATTTTTTCCTGTAGCCTTTTCAGAATCGCCGCATCATCCAAACCAAACTCCTGACCCATTTCAATAATTTCTTCTGCTTTTCCTTCTGCTTTTCCCTCTGCTTTTCCTTCTGCTTTTCCTTCTGCTTTCCCTTCCGCTTTTCCTTCCGCTTTTCCTTCTGCTTTTCCTTCTGCTTTTCCGGCCTCTTTGCCTTTACGGATCAACTTTTCAGATAATGTCTCAATGACGGTACCGCCCATAATATTCACCAACCTTTCTTCGCTTTTATTTCCATTTGTTATGTGGGTAATAATGGTATTAACAAATCCCATGAGATCTATGATCTCGGCATCTGTTAATTCACCTTTTTTATGCAGCCGAATCATTTCGTTTCTGAAATATTCCAGGTCTTCTGCTGCATTCTCTATATTTTTTTCAGAAGTAATATCCTTTTCATACCGCGCAATATAAAAAGGGATATAGGGAAACAATCTCTTTTCAACAATGCGTTCCCTTGTAAATTCCTCCAAAATTACATTTTCAGACTCATAATGCACTTCCTGTCCATCTGGGAATGTAAATGTAATCCTTGTTGTTTTCGGTGTTTTTTCTGTTCTTTTGATATAAATGATCGAAAATCTCGGCATGGGAATGGTGGCCTGACCAATATCCCATTCTGCAAATTGCCTGGCAACAATAAATGCATACTCCGCAATTCTGATTGCCATGGAACCGTCATCATAGCTCTGGCACTCCAAAAGATAGACTTCTTTTTCAATCTTAATTACAAAATCTGAAATCTGTTCTTCAATATCTTTACTTCCATCTGTAGTCCCGTTTTCGGTCAAATACCCCTCCGACGGTAAAATTTCTACCTTTGCATCCATGGAGTAATTCTTTCCAAACGTGTCATTAATTACAGAAATGAATAATCTTTTATGTTTCATCTTCATTGTCTTAAACACGTTATCGTAATCCGGTGTCTTTTTCTGCATATTCTCTTTATCCTTTCACAACTTTGCCAGTTAAAAAGGTAAACTATCTTATCCCTATTATATCGTTAATTTCCTTTTCTGACAACCTAAAATCCAGTCGGCTGTCAGGGCTTCCGCAGCCGTTCCACCACACTTTCCTTCCTCCCGGACCGTACCGCCGTACCGGGCACCGAGGTATGGGTCACGTTGAATACGCTGTTCGACAGCACCACCGCAAGGGACAGGGAGCAGAGTACGGGTACGGCCCCCATGGTCAGTGGGTCGTCCTCCGCCCCATCGGTAATATAGGCCCACTTCGCGTTGCTTTCGATCTCTTCTATCGAATATCCTCCGCCTATGATCACCTGTTCCAGCTTCTTCTGTATGGAAAGGGACTTGGGAAAATTTACGTCCATCCTCACGGAACCTGCCTGACGGATGGTGTCATGTCATACCATGATGGTAACTTCCAGATGCATGACCGGCGATTCCATATTTCGCTGTCCTTATTTTATCACAAGGTTCTTACCACAATCTTTCATAAGTCTAACAGTTGTGAAAGAATTTTATCGCAACTAAACAATTAAAATCATTCTTTTTTCACAGTGAGAGGATTATTCCTATCAAACAACAGGTGCATATTAGAATGCCGGTTTAATGAATTCCTGCCTTTTTGAATATAATCCCAGGTTTTCTGATATGTTCCCGAAACTGCAATTTCAGGTTCCGAGATAAATGAAATAAAACGCTCCACTTGTCCTTCATATTTCTCTGCGAAATCATCGGACAGCGTTTCTTTTTCTTCATCTGAAAAATCTTTTAATTCCCCGTACAAGACATGTTCCAAATTACAGGAATTAAAATAAATTCTATATGGTATCCCATTGATTTTTCCGGTTTTTCTAAGCTTAAACAGGATCTCACCTTTCGATTGATTTCTTCTTATAACTGCCTCCACATTTTTTGTATCTATATGGTCGAGAAAGTACTGTATGCCCTCCACTTCTGCTTCTTTGACATCATCCTTAGATATATAACCCCCATCCATATCCGCAATATGGATAACCCTGATAAAATCATCCAAACTGTACCTGTATTTTTGCCTTATGTTCTCGGCCAATTCGTTAATCTTTCTTATAATATAGTCAGCAGAAACATAATCTTTTAAAGCAATATCCCCATGTACAACTACAAATTGAACTTCATTACCTGAAAAATATTCTTTCATAATAGTTCCCAGTGCTGCTTCGTCGCTTGAACCTTCCACTATGAATAAGATTACTTTCTTTTCACTCATATTTTGCAGCTCTGCCCGCCTTTCTAAATGCCCTTGCAATTTTCAGGCTGTCCGTTTCTTCATAGATCACCTCATCCTGTCCGCCCAGCGTGATCCCTCTGATATATACATCCCTGAGATTATTTGAGGCTTTTATATTTTTCATATGAATATAACGTCTGTCCGGATTTGCCGTAGAAAACATGATGCTGTCCTTATCCAACATTTCCAAAGGCCGCAGATTATGTGATGTAAAAACCAATTGCCCTTTCGCGCTTTTTGGGAAAATATCGAGCAGTTCCCCTAACATATACTCAAAAACACCTGCATCCAGTTCATCAATTGCCAGACAGATAGAAGGATTTCCAAATGCCTGGATCCATGCATTTAAAATGGAGATGATCTTAATGATCCCCTCTGACTCCATTCGAATCGGGATCGGAGGCATATTCTCACGGACAGAAACCAGTTCCACTCTGAATCCCTTTTCTCCATCATCTGTCAGCTGCTCACCATAATGATATATATCGATCTTCATTCCCGGAATGATCGTATATAAAACCATATTGATCTGGGCAACAATGATATCCAAAATCTGCTTTCTTTCTTCACTGAGAACAACCGGTTCTGTCAAAGAAACTGCAAAATCTCCTTTAGCGCGTATTTCATCTTTCTCTATTTTGAACGCCATAGGTAATAAAAAGTTTGCGGAAATCACACCGGAATGCGTATTCCGAATTACGAATAAATCTTTCAGCGCAAATAAAAACAGCGCCCTGATCACGTTCGAATAATGCTGGAAATTATTTTTATATTCTTTACAAAAAATCTCCCTGCTGCTTTCGCCAAATATATAAGAGCAATTATCCTTTTCGGCAATTTTTCTCGCCACAAGCAACTCCATCTTGTTTTCTTTCGACACCTCGGTAATTTCATCCAATCTTTTTTTGGGGGTAAATATCTGTTCCTTCTCTGCTCTTTGGTAATCCATAAATACTGTTTTATTTGTCCTGGAAGCATCTTTATTTATAGAACAACTCAATACTTCACGGACGATTTCTGCTCTTTTTGCGTTTTTCCGTATCTGGATTTTGTAACCGGCTTCATAGATTACATCCTCCATAAAAATGTGAAAATCCGCATGGATCTCTGCCTGTTCAGAATTCGAGTCGATATATTCTGATACTTGTTCATCAAGCGGGCTACCCGTCATAATTCTTTGTAAATAATATAATGTGTCAATGACCGCAGTCTTTCCAGAGCCGTTCTGGCCATAGATTCCAAGTACCTCTGCCCGATTGGCAGAAAACTGTTTTCGATATGCATTTGACATAATAATCTGGCCATTTCTGACATTCTTAATATTCGAAATGGTTAATGAAGCTAATCTTACAATGCTCCCCATATGATCCGTTCACCTCCATCCAGTTTACTACACTTTAGCACAATCAGCAAATTTCTTCAATTATTTTTCTCGATTTTATATTTTTTATTCCATTTAACAAAATAGGACAGAGTTTTTTACTCTGTCCATACCGCATTTGTCTGTCTCACAAAACTTTCTTATTGTCCGCTCCTACAGTTGTCACGATCACTTTAAAAGCTCCTCTTACAAACTTAATCAAAAGAATCCGGCTCCGGATATTTATGCGGGCTCATACCGTAACCCTTCTGATAATTGATCGTCATATACTGTGTTTCCTCTCCGTGCGTGAGCTTTATATAACACACGCCGTCCTCAAACAGATCCGTAATTTCCATTTTCTGATCATAATAATATACCCAGACCGTACCGTCATCCTTATATTCTACCTCGGGGGCATTCAAGGACTCATTCAGTTCTTCCAGAATTTCCTCCTCTGTCAGCGGGCGTTCCGTTCCGTCCGCTTCATACGCGATTCCGCCCCCTCCCCGCTCTCCCATTTCGCCGTTTTCCAGCGGGTATGAGATATGATATGACCCCTCTCCGTCATATTCAAACGTTGCTGTCGTCTGGTCTCCTTGAATCCAGAGCTGGATCGTCCTCTGGATCCCTCCCACGTCTGCCGCATATGCAATGCCGCTCCCGCCGATCAATACCGCACAAGCCGCGGCGGCTGCCGCCGCTGTTCTCATTTTTGCTTTTTTATTCATAATAGCCATCCTTTCTATCTCCTGGGATATCCTGTCGGAGGACTGCAATACCGAAAACGCCTGCTTATATTTTTCTTTATTCGTCATCTTCCCACTCCTCCCGCAATGTTTCTTTGAGCATCCCACGCCCGCGCGACAGTCTCACCTTGACGTTGCTTTCTGTGATTCTCAGAATATCCGCGATCTCATGTAAGGTGTAATCCTCATAGTAAAACAAATGGATCACGATCCGGTATTTTTCCGGAAGCTTCATGACTGTTTCGAACAGTTCTTCCGATTCTGGAGTCTCAAAAGTCAATGTTTCTATATATTCCTCCAACGGCACCTTATTTCTTCTCCAAAATGTCCGGTTCGTATTTTTTGCTTTATTGATCGCCACACGGATCAGCCATGCACGGATGTGCTGCTCATTGTCAAATTCTTTCTTTAACAAATAGTACTGAATGAATGTATCCTGAACAACGTCCTCTGCGTCTGCCGCATTTCCGCAGATATTAAAGGCTGCCGCGTAAAGATTGTTCCGGTATTTTTCAAACAGCTCTTTTACTGATGGTTTCATGAGTACTCCTTCGATGTTGATATGGAAAACCTGCCGCCGGCCGGCTTTCCCGCATACGCTGGTATGAAAAGGCCCTTCACTAATAATACACCTCAAAAAATAAAAAGGTTACATAATAAGCAGAAAAATATTGGCAATCATGTGTTTATAGTATATAGTGTGTATATGTAAACATCACATTAAAAGCGAAGGGAGAGTGAAATGTGAAGATACTTATATCCAATACTTCCGACAGTCCTTTATACCAGCAGATCAAAGACCAGATCAAGGAAGCTATCTTGCAGGAAGAATTAGTTAAGGGTGATTCCCTTCCATCTATCCGTGCTTTTGCCAATGATCTGAAGGTCAGCGTTTTGACAATACGCAGGGTTTATAATGAACTGGAAGAAGAGGGTTTTATTGTGAGCCAGGTTGGTATCGGTACGTTTGTATCCACGAGCAATATCGAATTGCTGAGGGATTCGAAGCGTCGTCTTGTGGAAGAAAAAATGCAGGATATGCTGCAGACTGCAAAGTCTTTACATATCAGCAAAGAAGAATTGAATGCCATGATGGACATTTTGTATGAGGAGGCATAAGAGTATGGTCCCGATTTTAGAAGTAATCGGATTAAAGAAAAGCTATCAAAATTTTATGCTGAGGGATGTCAACTTTACCGTGCCGGAGGATTGTATCACCGGATTTATCGGTGTGAATGGAGCCGGAAAATCAACCGCCATTCATTCTATATTGAATCTGGTCCAGAAGGACGCCGGTACCATTCAGTTCCGCGGAAAGGACATTTCCAAAAATGAAAAGGCTTTTAAAGACAAAATAGGGGTTGTTTTTGACAGCGGATGCTTCTATGAGGAATTATCCCAAGGCAACCGCATTGTTGTCCGCAACCCCCTATATGAAAAGTAAATTAGTCTTTGCAAAATATGCCCTTTACGTCATGATCTGGCTGGTTTGCTGTATTGCGTCTTTCATTGAAATGCGTTTCGTCCCGGAAATTGCCGTAGATGATTTTGGCCGGACTGCCGCCATGGTTTTTCTGATCCAGTCCATTTGCATGGGGATCTTCTTACCTTTACAATACGTGTTTGGCTATGAAAAAACAAAATTTGTAAGTTTTCTCTTATTTATAACGCCCTTTGCTCTAACCGCAATGGAAGATTCAGAAATTGCTGTAAATATCGGTGGCTTTTTTGGCCCAACCCCAGTATTCCTGACAATGGTCATTTTTGCTTTTGGCATACTTGCGTGGTTTGCGTCATTTGCGGTTTCTGAAAAAGTATTTAATGGGAAGGACTTGATCTGAATGAAATTGCAGATGCTGAATTGATGTATTCGGTGTTGTCGGGAAACCAGTCATTTCCCGACAGCTCCATTTTGTGTGATCAGTCAATATAATGCCCTCTTCTCTCAAAAAAATATGGGAAGATATCCAAAAAGAAGCTTCAGGATATGTTACACATTTTCCGCATGATCACCCCAGCCATCCCAGCGGAAATCCCCACCGGATCACCCTCAGCGCCGGCACATACTCCGCCAGATCCACGAATAACGGGCAGACCGCCATCTGAACCAGCAGGATCGTCAAAGTCCATCCGGCAAAAGACGTGCTGTTGTGAAACAGGCTGCCCGCAGCAGGCGCCCAGAGACTGCACACCAGAACAAACAGGGTCATGCTGCTGATCTCTGTCCCGATCCCCCGGTGTCCCGGCGCCGACAAGATAAGGAGTATTCCCGCCATGGCCGGAACGGTGGCTTCCGCCAGGCATTCCAGATACCGGAACCTCCGCCGCCGTCTTCGATCCAGGGCAGACAGCACTCCGTTTCCGTTCCCGCCGAACTTCCTCCCCTGAGCCATCCACAGGATTGCAAAGAGAAACAGCCCTGTCATCCCCTGTACCGGCCGTACTTCCCCGGATGCGCCTGCCTCCCCCTTGGACTGCGCAGTTTCTATGATATCCATGCGGAACATCTCGCTGTCATACAGGTAATCATCTCTTTTTTCCAGAAGCGACTCCGTCAGATTTTCACTGCTTCTTCCATACATTTCTTCCTCACTGCCGATCAGTATTTTTTCACTGTAGCCTTCAAAAAATGCCGCATAAACTGTCTCCTGAGCTACCAGTCCTTTTGCGGAAAAGGGCGTGCAGATATAGGTTACGGAGTTTTTTAGCCGATCCTCCCAAACCCGTTCCTGAAAATCCTCAGGAAAAAGAAATCCGCATTCGATCCTGCCCGATACCATATCCCGGCGCATGGTCTCTTCGTCCGAGTATTCGATAAATTCGAATATACTGTCTCTGTGCCGAAGGCTTTTCAAAACGTTGTCCGCATATTCATCCGCCGCGCCGCAGACGCCGACTCTTGTATTGTCCGCGTCAGGCAAATGAATCCGGGCGGTCAGGAGCACCAGCAGGATCATGCCCAGAACCTGCAGCCACGAGGTTTTCCGTTTGAGCCATGCTTTCAGCTGCAGCGCATACCATATCTTATATTGTGCCATGAGAAGATTGCCTCCTTAGAAAAACACTTCCGCACAGTATTGATGCAGAAAATTCAGCGGCAGATATTGTCCTGCTCTCCCAACCGCTTCCGGCAGATACGCCGAGGGAATGACCACACCGGAGCACAAAACCATCACCGCATTGACCGAAAGCAGAAACACCGCCCCCTGCATCCCTTTTCCAAATACGGAATAGACCGCATGGAAATAAACCGCCGCCCCGATGCTGACCGGGATGAGCAGAAGCAGCGCCGGCCCGTGGAACCAGATAAAATCGAATTTTCCCCATCTGGAAAACAGGCACCCAGCCAGATACGAGGCCGCTGCCAGAAGCCATGACGCATTTGCCATGACCAGGATTTTGATAAATGAAGCCTTCACAGTCCCCAGCCCCATGACGCGCAGCTTCTGCTCCACTGCCCGGCTGTTTCTCTGATATAAAAAGCTGTAGTTCAGCCCGCTCATCAGCAGAAGGACCGAGACCGCCGCGGCAAAATAATACTGATACAGGTCCATTTGCCCCAAAGGAGAATACACATATTCGTCAAACATGTTATCCCGGCCCAGCGCACACTGAATATACTCGTAGGAAATAAAGTTCGCCGCCTCGTAGGGCTTCATTTTGGGAAATCCGGTCTCATCCCGTTCACCATACGCGATCGCGTCAGCTCCCGCCAGATCGCTGGCCGCAAGCACTCCCGCCTCTGCTGTTGTAAGCAATGACACCCCGTCTGCCAGCAGCTCCCGGAACACCTGCACACGGAACGGAGGATCCTCCGGCAGATACACGGCAATCCTTCCCTTCTCTCCGGAATACATATCCTCATAAAGGCTTTCAGGCAGTACAATGACTGCCTGAACCTCTCCTTCATATAGCTTTTCCATTGCCTCGTCCTCCGGGAGATAACGGAAATTGCAGACGGATTCCACGCTCTCCATGGCAGAGAGGAAACGCAGCACCGCCTTTGTCTCCTTTTCTCCCTCCGGCACGGCCACTCCCACATCGATCGCCTGAAACATCCGGGAGCCGAAAAACACATGGCTTAACACAGCGGCGCCGCCCAGCAGCAGCACCGCCGCCAAAAGCAGGCTGACCGTGGATTTGAGCAAAACCTTCGCGCTCTTTTTATATTCAAGAAATAAATAGATGAAAAATGTTCTCATAACAGATTCAATTCCAGGAGCAGCGCCTGAATATCTTCCACTGACGCCTGCCCGATATCAAACTCTTCTCCGTCAAATTCCTGGAAGGAAGCGCCTTTTTCAATGGTCATGCCGAAGGTCAGATCCACAGGCTGCCCCTCCGTCATGATGCGGTCCAGGGAGACCTTGAAGCTGTCCTTGTCCAGAAATACATTTCCCGATACGGCCGTCCTACCGGCATCGGCGCTGATATCCAGCGCTCCGGTCTTCCGGTTATATTCCAGGCTGACCGCCTCTTCTCCCTCCATGAATACCGTTTTTACTTCCGTGGAGTCTTCCTTTTCGCCCTCGATCCTCAGCATTTCCTCCCCATCGATCAGGAACTGCATATTCTGCATCCGGGTATCTCCGCCGAGAAACCGCAGCTCTGCTTCTTCGTCCTCAATCTCAATGCGGACACATGCAAGCTTCTTTTCGTAGATAAAAAATGTCAGATCCACATCTTCCATTTCCGAAATACTCTCTTCGATCTCGTCAAAATAGTATTCCGTATACATGTCATACCCGTAAGCGCCATACCTATAGGCACTCTCCATGCTGTCCCGGACAGCGTCCTCAAATTCATCATAGATCGTTTCCAGGCTTTCACGGGGCACCGTGGTCGAGATTCCCGTACATTTCCGCTTTTCCCGATCCACCTCAAATTCTTCTGAAGAAGCCTTCTCAAATTCCAGCTTGCCGCACTCCTCGGCAATCGTCTTTGCCAGGTCCGTGTCCAGCTCCGCCTGCTCCTCGGGGGTATAAATAGCTTCCAGCAGCTCGTCGATATCGTCCAGGCTGTCCCCGTAATAGTCGTTCAGATAGCCGCTTTTCGGCTCCTTATAATTGTAAGTGAAAATGTAATCCGCCACGGAAGGAACCTGAACCATCAGTTCTTCCTCTGTCAGCTCCACCTGAAAATCCACATCCATAAAACCGGAAATATCCATGCTGCCAAGCATCTGCTTCCTGGGGGTTCCGTGCAGGAGCTGCAGCTCCATGCCAAAATCCGGAGACTCCGTGCTGACCGTCAGCGTAGACTCATCCGACAGCAGGATATCTCCAAACCGAAAGGCTCCCGTCAGGTCGCCCGTGTCCCGGACCGTGTTGGTGATTGCTGCCAGAACCTTTGCGGAATTGCTGGAAAAGAGGCCGCTTTTCACAGCCCAGACCACCGCGCCCGCCGCCAGCACGAGCAAAACGGCTATGACGGCAAGTATCGGGCCTGCTTTCTTCTTTTTCGGCGGCTGTTCAGGCGCAGGCTGCTGATAAAAATACGACTGCCCGGCCTGATTCTCCTGTGGCTCGCTGTCCTGTTGAATCTTTTCTCCTGTTACTGGATCAAATCTCATACTCATTTTCTTTCTCCTCCCTACTATTTTCTGCCTTATTATTCCTTTTTATGCCAGCATTCCCTTTATATCATCTATATCCATCTCTTTCTTTGTCAGCTCACGAAGCCTCCCTTCGTTCATCAGCAGGCATCGGTCGCTGGACAGGATCTCCTTCTCATCGTGTGTTGTCATCACCACGATGCCGTCCATTTCGCAGTACTTTTTAATCCAGCCTCTGATATTTTCTTTGGAGTATAAATCCAATGCCGTACTCGGCTCGTCCAACAGCAAAATGGGCGGCCACTCGGCCAGCGCACACGCAATACTGAGCCTGCGCTTCATGCCGCCTGACAGTTTTGCGACTGTGGTATGCATCAATTCCTCCAATTGAAACTCGCGGATCAGCTCCTGGTCCTCTTTTCTTCCCCGCACGCCCCACAGCCTCAGATTATCCTTCACGGATAATTCCTCCATCAGCGGCAGCTCCTGGGGGACATAGCCGCAGAACTTCTGAAAATATTTCATTTTGCTCAGAGGGTCCTTCCCGAAATAACGCAGTCCTCCCTCGTCTGGCCGGATGACGCCTGCCAGGATCTGCATCAGGGTCGTCTTGCCGCAGCCGTTCCTGCCGACGATCGCCACGCACTCTCCGCAGTCCGCACGAAAGCTGATATGCTCCAGTACGTTTTTTCTTCTATAGCTCTTTTTGATATTCGATACTTCCAGCATGGTTCGCCTCCGTTTCCTCTGCACAGCATGAATTTGACACAGGTTTTTCCTAAATTATATAGGAAAACGCCCTTTACTTCAAGAGTAACGCGTACCTTTCTTGACAGCAGCATATTAATTTGTTAATTTAAATTGAATGAATACCAAAAGAGAATGAGAGGGAACGGGAAAAAATGGCTGAGAAAACAGAATTAAAATTTGGAGCCCTACTAAAAGAATTATCAGTCGTGATGACTGGCGTCATAGCCGGTCTGGCGATCGTGATCTTGGGAAACATTGTATCATATCTGCTGCTCGAACAGCACGACGGCTCTGAAATGACTGGTCTGGCACTTCTTGCGGGTGTGTTTATCATCCTGAAGTACATCGGGTATCTGATCATGGCCATATCGGCAATTGCAGCGATATATTACGGCGCGCTGAAACTGATATGGCGTCTGCTGACGCTTGCCTTTCAAAATAGAAAAAGAATGCGTTACGATGCAAAGAATGCCTACGAGCTGAATCTGGCAAGGAAAGCATGGGGTGTTTTATTAGACGAGCTGATCGGTTATTCTGCAGGCGCGATGCAGAAGAAAAACAGCAAAGGCAAGAAAGCGGAGTACTTTTTTGAAATTCCATTTGATCCCAAGGAAAAGAACCGGGCGGATATGGAGACCTATGGGGCAACCTATTGGAACAGCGATATCAGGGACGATCTTCTGAGATGCTGTGGTGAACTGTAGCTGGATGAGGATAAGATATACGGTTTTAAAAATTCCTATGAGGCAAATGCGGACGATCTGAGCCACCTTCGTTCCCGCAATACGGTCCTCTATGAAAATCGGAGCAAGGATTTCAAAAAAGGCAAACAGAAATTCCAGGTATACCGGATCTATGAGATTTCATCGAAGCAGCTTACGAATACATCACAATATGTGACGACCACCAGCTATGACGTAGAAAAGGCAGTCCGTGATTTTAACAGCAGAATGGATCTGCGTGACAGCATAGCAGAAGCGCCAGAAGGTGTGTGGGAGAGGATCTGCTCATTTTAGAGAGGGGATACGTGGCAAGGTATTGCTGGCGGAATCAAGAAATGTAGTTCCAAATCCTTATGCAACCGCAAGGTATGCGGCGGAAATACTGAAGGGCAGGATGGCGCTGAATGCGGCTCTACTTTTGGCGGCGGTATGGATTATCACTTCCGGTGTCGGGCTTCTTCCTGAATATCTGCGTTTGAAACCAGCAGAGACGGCGTGGGATATCATTTCCGACCCGGAATCGCGCTATGAAAGGGAGGCTGAAAAACTGACATTTGATAAAGGCAGTTATCATGACCTGATAAATGATGGAACAAATGCGAATATTGCAGCTTCCGACGCAACACGCAGCGCTGTTTCGTCAGATGGAAGGCTCTGGCTCAATGATCTGACCGGCCTGCGTAAAACCCAGCGTGAAAATGAACTCCGTACCACGAAGGTCGC
Source organism: Lachnospiraceae bacterium (assembly GCA_910575475.1). Lineage (GTDB taxonomy): Bacteria > Bacillota > Clostridia > Lachnospirales > Lachnospiraceae > Schaedlerella. Next base: position 15,122 of record CAJTGD010000011.1, read on the forward strand.
AGAAAAGCTCTTTTGCGGGGACAAGGCGGAGCCTATGCTGATCTTTGGAAAGAACGGCTTCACCGCGTCCATTGCAGAGGATGGGAGCAGTTATGCCACCTTCTTTCATGAAGAATATCGCTATAAAATCGCCGACGGCTGGGCAGAGGAATATAAAGAGGAAGGGAATTCTACATTTTCTTCCGTTACAACACGGTTATCTGAGATTTTGAAAAAGCAGGATGCAGAGTCAATCACTCCTGAAGAAATGGCAGGGCTTTTGTACTTTTCCGCAAAGGGTGTCTTACTGGATTATCAGGAAGGGACTGCGGTATTTGCAGATAAAATGACAGACAGCAGCCGGGCCGTCATCTACAGACAGACTGAAGGCGGGGAGATGGAGGAGCTGTTCTCTTTTACGAATGATTATACAGGCGGGGGCACCGGGTGTATTGCGGCAGATGGAAAAGTTTACGCGATCGCCGGAACAGAGGTACTCCAATATGATCCAGAGGGCGAAGAGGGACTGCCTGTCTCCATATATAATCTGGGACAGCAGGTTCTCGGGCTCAATTATCTGTGTGATCAGAGCGGGGATGTACATATCGTCTGTTCGGATGCAGAAAAAATCCATTTTCTTTATCCGACGGAAAAGACGCACAGTGAGCATGCGATAGCAGAAGCAATATCGAATCTGTATACGCTGGGAGATAAAGTTTATTCATTTCGTAAGGTAGAAAGCGATGATGATACTAAGTTTTTTTATCTTGACAAATTTAAAGACTGATCCGGATAAGCTGCAATAAGGATCGGTAATTTTGGCGCAGGAATTCATTTGCGGACAAAAAAGATGCAGGATCATACATATGCGTGTGCTCCGGCATCTTTTTTGTTTTACGGACTGTTCAAAATTTTGTAACCAATCACCCCGAAACCATGTCTAACAGGTATAACCGGTTATCGCCGAAGCACATTTCGGAAGTAATATGAGCGAATGGGACGCGCTTATCAAAAAAGGAAGGTGGTTTTACGTGCACAGAAATAAAAACAATGATAAAAAAGAGCTGGAAACAGAGCTTGAAATAAAGCTTGCGAAAAAAGCGATCCGCGGAAATGCCGATGCATACGGAGAACTGATCCGCAGAAATCAGGAATATCTCTACAAGATGGCATATATCTATACGGAAAACCAGCAGGATGCCCTGGATGTGGTCGGCACGGCCATTCTGAAAGGCTACCAGCATATCCGGTCGCTAAAGAATCCTCAGTGGTTCCGGACCTGGATCACACGCATCCTGATCCGGTGCGCACAGGACGCCAACAAAAAAATCGTCTATTTCAGCAGCATTGACGAGGTGGAGATTCCCGAACGGTATGAGGGAATCTCCCTGGAGGAAACCTGGGATCTTAGAAACGCCATCGAGCTTCTTCCCGAAAAATATCGGAACGTCATCATTCTGAAATATTTCAGCGGGATGTCGGTCCAGGAGATCGCCTATGTCCTGGAAATCCCGGCAGGAAGTGTCAAAGCCTACTTAAGCCGGGCACGTGAGGAATTGAAAAAATATCTGAAGGAGGATTACATGTATGCAGAATCTGTTTGAAGAGATCAAAGTTCCGCAAACGGAACTGGAAAATATCGTAAATGAAAAGCTGGATATGATCCGGAAGGATTCCCGGAAAAAGAAACGCGCGAAAATTCTGTGCGGCTTCACTGCGGCGGCAGCCTGCATGGCCGGTTTGATCGTATTCTCTGTTTCCAATCCGGTACTTGCGGCGCAACTTCCGCTAATCGGGCATCTGTTTAGGCAGGTGGAGGATCAGCAGTCCTATTACAGGGATATAGATGAGACGAAGGTGCAGAAGATGCCGGAAGCTGAGGAGGCCGAAAATGTGGTTGACGGCATCAAGATTTCCCTGTCTGAAATCTACTGCAATACGGAAGCGCTGTACATGACTGTTGTGATTGAATCGGAGGAGGCATTTCCTGATTATCTTTTGAATAATACACTGGCGCAGACCTCGCAGATTCCGGATCTTTTCATATTAGACACGGACGAAACCTTTGGCTTTACAGACCAGCCGCTGAGAACTCCTCTGCAGGCGAATGGTCAATATATTGACGAGCATACCTTTGTCGGAAGTGCCCGGGTTGATTTTACCCTTGGCCATGGCAGTATAGATGAAAACGGCAATGAGACCAATTTTTTATTTCCTGATGTCATTCCGGAATCCTTCCATTGGAATATGAATATAAAAAAAATTTACACATGGTATAGAAGCTCTGCGTCCGATTCCTGGGAGACCTGTACTCTGGACGGCCCCTGGTCGTTTGAAGCGGATGTAGCCGCAAAACAGACGGAGAAGATTGTCAAAGAGGTCAATGACTATGGTCCTAACGGCATGGGGATCACTACGGCAGAGAAACGTGAATATGAGATCTTGCTGAATTATGGCTATGATGAAAGCAAGGCAACAACGTATGATTACGAATCTATCCAGAGTATCGTGCTGGATGCTGATGGAAAATACATGCTGGATAAAGCCGGAATGCTGCCGATCGGGGATTTTAATGTATCGAAGATCCATGTATATTACGTTCCTGTTGCCTCGGAGGAGGACTGGATGGAGGTCCAGGAGAAACTGACTGTGGGAGAACCGGCCGACTTTATCAAGGAGATTGCCGCGCATCATACGGAGATTGACTTCGGAGATTGACTTCGGGGCCTGATATATGGCTGTATACGGCTGCTGTATATATATGCCGTGCTTTTCTCTCTGTGAATATCTCCGTCATTTTATCAAGAAATGACGGAGATATTATTCTGCTGATTGCCTGTTCTACAGCAATACTTATTTTTTTCATGCAGATATACTTCATTCAATTTCGCTTTTTTTGATTTCAAATAAGTCCCTTCTGTCATATCAGCCAAAAGTCTGGCAAATAGTCAGAGGGGCAGTCCCCTCTGTGTTTGCATCGAAAGACTGACCGCCTACCCGTTATGGCAGTACCCCATGTGAATATATTATCAGAAAATGTCGGACGCTACAAACGGTTTTCCGGCTTTTTTATTTTCCCGCTTGCTATCCCGCCAAAACAGAGTTAAGATACGACACCACAGAAAGGAGGGATTGGATGGGAAAGGATGCTGCATTGTACCAATTGATGGATGTCCGCATGCAGATTGTAATGGGGTATTCTTCATAGGGCGCTTCAAAATATTCATCTGTTGTGCCTAAAGGAAAAACTTTTCTTCTGTGAGGTATTCAAGGGATATTTCTTTTTGCCGCCGTCTGCTCCTGTCACTCCATGCGTTGATAGTCGCAAAGCGTATGACAGTCTTGCAAAAGCCGTTGAACGTATACATGATGTGTTCTCTGTATGCTTCTGTGCAAGGCATAAATGATTCCCCCTTTCTCCCACGTAGGGCGATGCATGATTTACAGTTTCAGTTTTCTAATTCAGAGGAGCGGCAGCACTTTTTGCTGTTGCCCCTTGACTGCCCAACCGCAAAAACAGGCCAGGCTGTCAACGGCGGGCGAAGCCCGTTCATCTTGACCGTTGACTGGCTCGGCTGGTTTTGCTATCCCATTTAGACGTATTTCCTTTTGAAGAAGATAGTAGATAGCGCATAAGATAAAGCAAAAAGCAAAATTATTGAAACAAATGCTATCCCCATGCTGGTTTCAAAATGTTCAACAATAAACCACATGATTGCATTATCCGTTAGCTTTGACCAGATACCCAAAGCAACAAGCAGTACTACCAAAATAATCATTGCCGCAAATCCGGCGTTTACTCCCAACGAATAATTGGACGGAAGTGTGAACGATAGAAATATCAATGTAACACAAAATGACGCTATCGCTATAAACAAATAAAAGCCAAAACGGTATGTGGGAAAACAGAAATAGGAAATTGCATTTACAAGCAAAGCAACACCCAACCCGATTAAAGCCATACTGCCTGCAAATACATATCGGCTTTTGACAATCTGAGTTTTAGATACCGGCAGCGAAATAGCATATTTCCCCCATTTCCATTGCTCATCACACGTTGTCAATGAAATAACCATAGAAGCCACTTCAAGAGGTATCAATAGAAAACTGATGTAAATTGCGCCTGTTCCCTCTAAAACAATCATCAGCGTAATGATAATCGCAATGTCCATGACTAATCTTTTCATTCCATATTTTTTCTGAATTGTTAAGAGGTCTTTTGTTAAAAGTCCTTTCATTGTATTTCCCCCTATAAAACAACATGATTTCTTCAATCGTTGCTGGACTTACAATCGCTTTGGGATAATTTTTAGCCGCCTTATCTCGATTTTTTACTAAGACCTTGTACTGGTAATCCTCTTTTCGATAAGCTATAATTTCTGTCTTGTCAAGCGTATCAAAGATAGCGGCTCCACAACTCACAATACCATAGTTATCAACTAAATCGTCTTTTTCATGGCTGAAAATCACTTTCCCTTTGTGCAGAAACGTAATATAATCCGCCACTTTTTCTAAATCACTTATGATATGGGAAGATACAAGAACAGAATGTCTTTCGTCCTGCACAAAGTCAATTAGCATATCCAGAACATCATCCCGGATAATCGGGTCAAGACCGCTTGTAGCTTCATCTAAAATCAATAGTTCCGCTTTATGTGAAAGAGCAACCGCAAAAGCAAGTTTTACTTTCATTCCCTTTGAAAAATCTTTGATTTTCTTATCTTTTGGCAGTTCAAATTTTTCAAGAAATTGGCGATAAGCCACCCATTCCCAGCCGGGATAAATGCCGGACATATATTTACCGATTTCCATAGGGGTAAAAATATCTGGGAAATGGTTTTCATCAAAAACAACGCCTAATTTGCTCTTAATCTCTATTTCATCAGAAATATGGTCTTTCCCAAAAATCAAGACTTTTCCGCTGTTTTTCTGAATTTCATTCAAAATGCAGTTAATCGTGGTTGACTTTCCAGCTCCATTTTCTCCGATTAGCCCCATGATAACGCCTCTCGGAAGTAAAAAGCTAACCCTGTCAAGAACAAAGTCGCCATAATCCTTTGACAGATTGTCAATCTCTAAAATATTTTCGGTCATTTAATCGTCCTCCCGCAACGTGTAATATGCTTTTTGAACAGTTAAAATGCTAATGCGCAAAGATTTTGCCAGCGCTCGTACAAAAGGAATTGCTTCGCCAGCTTTTAATTCTCCGCTCATAATTGATGTTTTAATCTGAGTAGCAATCTGCTCATATAATAGGCAACTTGCCTTATAGCTCACTACAATTTCCGACTTTTTACCCCCCCCATTCCGTTTTATACTGTTGTGTTATTATAAGTACAGTGTAAAACAGAATAGTTTTATTGTCAATAGGGCATAAGAAAAAACAGCGCAAACAATTCGTGTTTGTCCTACTCTTTGCTGTTTATAAAAATTCGGAATAGCGGGTCTGCTGTCTATCAAATTCCCGTGTATTACTTTATCGCACATGAGCATTTGAGTCGGTATCCAATCAGGGAGAATCCCTTGGAAAAGCCAGCCTTGTCCTGAAGAAAAATCTGCTTGGAACACTGGATGTACGCCAGGTCAGAAAAGCGGAAAGCCGCACATTGAATTACATACAAAAAAATGGTTTGAAGATGGAGACTTTAGAAAACTGCGCAAACTTTACGTTGATTTTTACCGCTGTATGGATTTTGAATATATTGGACATCTATTTTATCTGTTATCCGAGTTCGTGGATTAGGTTCTTGCATTGCATAGCGCAGACACATATCTGGATTGGGCTGCAGACATTTTTGAGTTAAGAGTCAACCCGAATCTGCGCCAGAAGGAGTGTGGAAAAGAAGAATCCCAGATGCTGGGCGTATATTTTCTGTATTTCAATCAGCTGTTGGGCAAGCGGAAGGCCAAAGGCCTAGCCGAAAAGTATGAAGGAAAGGGGTTATAAGGATATAGGTATTTCAATCCACACTCCCACGTAGGGAGCGACGGGTATTACCCTAACGGCTGATTTCGTATTCAATATTACAAGTATAGATTGATAGTCTTCTGTTTTCCCTACAATTTCATTTTCAAGCTTCTAGAAAGTATATGACTGGTTCATATTTAGATTTCTTTGAAAAAGTATCCGCATTGTTATTTGACTTCAACTCCAGCAAGGGTTTTAATCTGTTCCATACGCATCCTATTTTATTCCAGATCGAACAAAATTCATCGGTTGCTTCTTCATAATCGTCAACCTGGCTTAGCTTTTTTGAAAATATATCTGTATGCTCAATGTCCGCGCAGTCAAATAAACCATGGTGGGCCGCGACTGCATAGGAAATCATTTCAATCATATATTTTATTTTGCCGGATTTATCTAGTACAGCATTGCGTATATAATGGTGAATAATGTGCCTGATATTTTTGTCAGGACAAGGCGGAGGAAAGAGGCGATGCGGTGGCATCGTTGATTGACGACAACGCAGAACTGGCAGAAATAGCAGGTGCAGAATTCACCGTTAATTACGCAATGCTGTACTAGGCGCAAGCCGTAAATATATTTTGCTCCTGTTGAAGCATGTCCAACACTTCCTCTCAGTTTGTATGTTCCGCAACAGATTCTTCCCTGCCGGATCCATCGTCTGAAATATGGGCAACCAAAAAATCCCCCCTGTTTCTGAAAATTGCATTTTTTCTTATTTTCTGTTTACAATGGCCGCATTTTCCAGTATACTGTTACATGAAATTACATAAAATAAATCATGTGCTGTTAAGCTCGGTGTTTATAAACGCTGCAGCCAAAGGTACAAACAATTGTTTTCTAAATGGTTTTCTGTACGGTGTCTGTTTTACAGGCGCTTTAGTCAGAAAGTTCTTTTATTTTCTAAAGCACGATAAAGCAGCATAAAATTATCTAATGTAATTTTTTTCATCGTTAAAGGCTTATTTTCAATCATAATGGTATACGGAGTCACTTCCGCTCCTACCATCCCCTGCTTGTATTCAATAAATACAAATCTATCCTCCAGCACATTAATCTGATCTTCGTCCAGACAATCCACAATAAATTTTATAATATTCTGAATAAAACTATCTATGTCACTTTATAAAGTGTGGATTGAAATGCTGAAAGTCTCATTTAATGTTTTATCCGGCTGTAATCCTATTATAGTTTATGTGTGACAAAAAAACTCAACCCATTTCCACAGACATCCCTGCCCTGGATGCAACTCCCGGTCATTCTCTATGATCTGAATCAACATGTTTCCTCCCGTTCCATCATCCCCTGCAAAGCCAGTTGCTCAATTCCGCAAATTCCTCCAGCGTCAGCGCTTCCCCCCGGACCGAAGCGCCCTTTCCCAGCTTTTCAATGGCCGCCTCGATCTCTTCCTTCGTAAAATCCAGCTCCGGCGAGTTCTTCAGCCCATTCGCCAGCGTTTTCCGCCTCTGGTTAAAGGACGCGCGTATGATCCCAAAGAGCAGCCTTTCGTCCTTCACTGCCACCGGCGGAGTCTCGTAGCGTTCCAGGCGGATCACCGCGGATCCGATCCTGGGCCGGGGCATAAAGCAGTTCTGAGGGACATTTGCCGCGATATAAGGCTTCGCGTAGTACTGCACTGCCAGGGAAAGGGCGCCGTAATCCTTGCTGCCCGGCCCCGCCTGCATCCGGTCCGCCACTTCCTTCTGCACCATCACCGTAATGCTCCGGAGCGGCACATACCCCTCAAACAGGCTCATGATGATCGGGGTGGTAATATAATAAGGAAGGTTCGCCACCACCTTGATCGGCCGCCCTCCATTTTCTTCTTCCACCAGCTTTGCCAGATCTATTTTTAAAATGTCGCCGTTGATGATCCGCACATTGTCATAGCCGTCCAGCGTGTCCTCCAGGATCGGGATCAGCGCCCGGTCGATCTCCACGGCGATCACCTTTCCCGCCGCGCAGGCCAGGTACTGAGTCATCGTCCCGATCCCGGGGCCGATCTCCAGCACCATATCCTCCTGGGAAATCTCCGCAGAGCGTATGATTTTATCCAGAACATGAGTATCGATCAGGAAATTCTGCCCAAATTTTTTTTGAAATGTAAACTGATATTTTTGGAGAACCGCGATCGTATTCTGCGGATTTCCTAGCGTTGGTTCCTTCATAATATGATGTCCTTTCTACAGTTCCTTACGCCGGATCGTGCGTTCCAAATCAGGTTATTCGATAAAACGCCTGCGCGTTTTCCTCTGTCGCCCGGATCACTTCCTCCGCCGTCACGCCCTTCAATTCTGCCACTGCCTGTGCCACATAGGCCAGGTTCAGCGAGGAGTTCCGTTTTCCCCGGTAGGGCTCGGGCGCCAGGTAAGGGCAGTCCGTCTCTAATACAATATGGGAAAGCGGCACAGCCTGTACCGCTTCCTTTAATTTTTTCGCGTTTTTAAATGTGACCACGCCGCCGACCCCGATGAGATACCCCATCTTCACGTATTCCTCGGCCATCTCCCGGGAATAGGAATAGCAGTGTACGATCACGTCCATTCCCCGGCCATGCTCTTTGAGAATCTCCATCGTATCCGCCGCGGCCTCCCGGCTGTGGACGTTCACCGGAAGCCCTTCCTGCCGCGCTAGCGCGAGCTGCCGCACAAACCACTCCTTCTGCAGGTCGTGCTTTTCCTTATCCCAGTAGTAGTCCAGCCCGATCTCTCCCACCGCCACAAGCTTTTCGTCCTTCAATAACCGCTTCATCCTGGCAAATACTTCCTCATCCAGACCGCCTACCTCGTCCGGGTGTACCCCGATCATGCCGTATACAAACGGATACTTCCGGGTCAGCTCCAGAACCCGTTCCCAGGATTCCACCGAAGCGCTGGCATTGACGATGGTGCCAACCCCGCCGGCCTCCATCTGCCCAAGAAGCGCCTCCCGGTCCGGATCAAACTGCGGATCATCATAATGCGCATGCGTATCAAAAATCATATTCTCCTCCATTGTGTTACCCACTTTACAACACGATATCATCAATCTTCTGAAAACTCTTCCTATTGTGCGAACCCACTTTACAACACGATATCGTCGATCTTCTGAAGGCTCTTCATATCGTAGGATTCCACCGTATTTCCCGCTGTCAGGTAGAGCCTGCTGCCGGAATACAATGCTCGCGCGTTCCATGCGTACCCGCTCAGCTCCCGCTCGAAAATACATTCGAACCCATTTTTCCCGTAGGAAAAGATCACATACCGCATCACGTCCCCGTCCACGCGGAATCCGATCAGGTTCTTTTCCACATCCACCAGTGCTGATTTATAATCATAAAATACATCCGAGGAATACGTATTTTCCAGCACGTACTTCTCCGCTTCCGTAACATTTTCCGGATCTGTGATATCGAACATGGAGAGCTTCACGCCCTCTGTCGCAGTCCCTGTTTCGTCCACGTCCATGCCGATCCCCAGAAGCTTCCCTTCCCCATAAGGGTGCAGGTATTCCGAGAATCCCGGGATTTTCAGCTTTCCTAAGATCTCCGGCTTCTTCGGGTCTGACAGGTCCACGGAAAACAGCGGATCCATCTGCCGGAATGTGACAAAATACCCGATATCGCCCATAAATCTCGCAGAATAAACGACCTCGTCCTCCGCCAGCCCTTCGATCCTGGACAGTTCTTCCAGATTTTCATCCAGAATATAAAGGGAATTGGTGTCCTTAAGCTCCTGCTCCTGCGCGGCCTCCTCGGTAAGCCCAAACAACCGGGGCGTGCTGCTGTTGTCGGAGGAAATCGGGGTCACGGTCACAACCAGCCGCAGATTCCCCTCATATTCATCAATGCTGAACGAATCGTTGAGCGTCCCGTCCACTTCCGTCTGCCCCACAGCCGTAAGCTCTCCGTCCTTATAAGAAACCTTCCGGATACAGGTTCCGGACACACTCCGCCCGGAGCTGCCGCCGCCCGGACGCGCCAGGGGCATGATGCCGTAGTCGCCGTAATCACTCTCACAGATGTAGATATTGTTCCTGCTCACATAGCACATTCCCGCGCTTCCGAATACCGCCTTGGTATCCACCTTTTTTTCCGGATCCTTGATGGAAAATGCGGAGATGATGGTGTATTTTTCCGCCCGTGCGCCCATTGGCATCAGAATGTCCCCGCTTTCGATCCGCTTCCCCTGCACCATCGGGATATATCCGTCCCGATCCGTCCTGGAGCTGTAGATCTCCGCGTAAAAATCACTGAGCAGGTACACATAGTCCCCGGACACCCGCATGGTGTTGTAATTCCCGCTCTGGGAAATCTTTCCTACGGACTTCGGTTTTTCCGGCTTACTGATGTCAAATGTCTCTGCCACGGCATACTGCAGATAGCGCCCGCCGTATTCCCCGGTGGACACGTCGCCCTGATCCCGGTACTCTGACTGGCTGTACACCGCAATGAGCCGGTCGCCCTTCACAAAGATCTCGGAAACATAGCATTCCTGATCCAGCCGGATGGTGCTTAAGCGCTCCATCTCTTCCTTCTCGATGCCGACGATCTGGATCTGCTGGTTATTCACGATATACAGCCGTTTTCCGTCTGTCTTTACAATGTCCGCTTCTCCAACGCCTTCTTCCCGGACGTTGGTATCTGAATAGCCGGAGGCTCCGCCGGCCTCCCCGGCCGTGTCTGCTGATACCTCGTTTTCCGTGGGCGCGCTTTCCATTTTCGCGCTGCCGCCGGCCATCCCGCCGTCCACGTCGTCCATCACCGCATACTCCTCCGTGGATCTCTGCATCTCCTGCATCCGTTTATTTTCCGCTTCGATGTATTCAAAAACCTCGTCATAGTTCTTTGCGGTTTTGATATCTGTTACTTCGAAGGGGTCATCGCTCCGGTCTGACCGGCCAGATACACTGCTTTCCTTTCCATTCTGCCCGCCGGCAGCTCCATCCTGCTCTCCGGCCACGCCGCTTTCCGAACCTCCTGAACTGTCCGCGGCGCTGTCTGCCGCTGATTCCGTAAGCATCTCTTCCGAACCAGCAGCCGCGCCGCTGTCTGCGTCCACTATCATCTGGAACTCCGCATGATCCGACTTGGTTCCAGTACCGAAGCCGAATCCTCCTGTCCCGGCGGCGACAGCACCGATGACCAGCAGGCCGCAGGCTGCTGCCGCCGTGATCTTTCCATAATAATATTTTCTTTTTTTCTGTCCCCTGGATTCCAGCATCTGCTGGATCTGGTCCGGCTGCAGGGAATCCGGGATTTTTATATTTTCACTCTGCTCTTCCGCAAGCTTTTTTAAATCTTTCTCATCCATACTCATATTCCGCGTCTCCTTTCTATACCTTGTGAAACGGCCGTATGGCCATAACGGGGTACCCTTGGGTATACCTTATGAAATGGCCATATGGCCATAACGGGGTGCCCTTGGGTATACCTTGTGAAACGGCCGCATGGCTATAATGGGATGCCGCTGGGCGCACTTTTTCGGCGCAAAGTCCGCCGTCCCGCAGGGACATGTTCGATGTGATTCCTTTCGGACATTCCCAACGCATCATACCGCGTCCCCGGTATCGGTCATTTCAGCTCAGGATCCGGCGAAGCCTGTCCATGGCGCGCGCCTTCCGCGAACGGACTGTCGCCGGGTTCATCCCCAGCATCCTGCCAATCTCCGCACTGGCATACCCTTCCAGCACAGAGCAGGCCACAATAACCCGGTCCTCTTCATCCAGCCGCATAAAAGCCGCCCTGACATCACAATCTCCGGCTTGGTCCCGTTCCTCAGCCGCCAGGCCCTCCGGCAGTTCCTCTGTCCTCTGTACGTTTTTTAATTTTCTCCTGCACTGATTCGCCAGGATCGTAAATATCCAGCTTCGGAAAGACTCCTCCTTTTTCAGCTTATGGATATTCTCATACGCCGCAATGACCGCCTCGCTGACTGCGTCCTCCGCATCCTGGGGATGTTTCATTGTGTACAGCGCAAACCGGTACAACTCCTTATAGATCCGCGCGTACAGCCCCGAAAACGCTTTCACATCCCCGCGCCGCGCCCTTTGGATCAGGACCAGCTCTGAACTATCCTTGTAATCATACATCCGCTCCCCCTCCTTCCAATCCGACATATTACTGTTCACACCCTGACGGGGTACTCACAGTAACGGCATCCGGCTCTTGAGAAGTCACCTAACGGCGGTCCTAAGCGCCTGTGACGCTTGTTTAGGACGGGCCGAAGCAGAGTGTAGACGAGCCGGATGCCCGCCCCATCACTGTATTGTCCGGATGCCGCGCCGCGAGCGCGCGACACCGAGTGAACAGTAATTGCGGCATGACCGCTGTTTCTCACCAAATGATGGTGATGTAAATAAGAGTATAAAAAATGAGAAAGTGTTGCAAAGTTTTTTATTTTACGTGATTTAACATAGTAATAACTATATCACTTTTCTGAGCCTTTAATCCAGATACCACAGTATAATTTCTGTTAAATTACGGTTCAGATCCCGCTAAAGGAAGTATAACACAAAATGTGCCCCTTGAATACCTTAATAAAGTATTGAAAATCCCTCACCTCTCATGTTATACTAGACAGAAAGGGAAACAAATCGAAGAGAGTAGAAGACTTCCCATACTCAACTAACGAAAGGATGTACATTTATGCGAAAAAGTATTAAAACAAACGTTGGAATCCGAGTGATTGCGGCACTCGCTTCCGTAATTTTGTTCAGCAGTGTCATGACGATAAACATTTTCCGCATTAAGAATATGCAGGCTGATAATGCTGACGTCAACAACTTGCTGTCCACCGTACAGGCTGCCGAGACAGCCCATTACAAATGGTCCAGCGGACTGAGCAACGCGCTGTATGCCGATGCCGAATTTACCGGCAGTACCGACCCGACCACCTGTGTCCTCGGACAGTGGATCTACGGCGACAGTAGCACTGCGGATCCTGATATCCTGGCCCTGCGCGACCAGATCGAGCCCCTCCACAAAGAGCTGCATGAATCCGCTATCCATGTACTGGATCAGATGAATTCCAGTCCGTCACAGGCACAGGCTTACTATCAGAATACGATCCTCTCCAACCTGTCCACACTGGTAGGATTTTTGGATCAGATCGTTGAGGACTGTACTCAGAAGAGCCTGGACAGCACCACCGAAATGCGGCAGATGATCCTGACCATGAACATTTTGTGCGCGGTCTGCCTGACCCTTGCGCTTGTATGTCTGCTCAGCCTGGTTCAGTACGTTCTGAAGCACATTGTAAAACCGATCATCCACATTACCGACCAGAGCCGTCCTCTCCAGGAGGGAGATCTGGAATTTGAGCTGGATTACCATGCGGAAAACGAGCTGGGCGACCTGGCAGATACCATGAGAAAATCTATGGGCCTGATCCACAATTATGTGGAAGATCTGAACCGGATCATGGAACAGCTTTCCCGCGGCAATTTTGATGTTGCCACGACCGCTCCGTTTATCGGTGACTTCCGTACCATTGAAATGTCACTGAACAGCCTGACCTCCACCCTGTCCGGAACCATGTCCAACATCCTCCGGGCGGAAAAGATGGTATCCGGCAATGCAGAGCAGTTATCCAGCAGTTCCCAGACACTGTCCCAGGGCGCGACCCAGCAGGCAAGCGCGGTGGAAGAGCTGTACGCTACTCTGGAAGAGCTTTCCCGCAATGCGGACCGCAATGTAGGCGTAGCTCAGGAAGCCCAGGAAAATGCGCGTCTCACCGGAGAGCAGGTATCCGTCAGCAGTCAGCAGATGGAACAGATGGTGCAGGCCATGGAAGATATCAGTGCTTCCTCCCAGCAGATCGGCAATATCATTGCTACGATTGAGAATATTGCTTTCCAGACCAATATCCTGGCATTGAACGCGGCAGTAGAGGCTGCCCGCGCCGGAGAAGCAGGCAAAGGCTTTGCCGTAGTATCGGATGAGGTCCGCAATCTGGCAGCCAAGTCAGATGAAGCAGCCAAGGCTACCAAGGATCTGATTGAGAATTCCGTACAGACAACGGCGCGCGGAACCGAGATCGTAGGAAAGGTTTCCGCCTCCCTGAAAAAGACGCTGGAACTGGTAGAACAGTCCAACGAAGCGATACATACGATAGCAGACGCCATCCAGGGCGAAGCAGATTCCATTTCACAGGTTACCGAAGGAATCGGACAGATTTCCACAGTGGTCCAGTCCAATTCTGCCAGCAGTGAGGAATCCGCGGCTGTCAGCGCAGAGCTCTTCGAACAGGTTCATATGCTGGAAGCGCAGACAGAGAAGTTTAAGCTGAAACGCTGATCCTACAAAGATTTATCGAATATATGGTCACAACAAAAGGGACGGTCATTTGAAACCGTCCCTTTTGTTTATCCTCTATAATAATTGATCAGGCATCCTTTCAGGATGATCTCTCTCTCCGCGTCAGTCATTTCTCCCAGCTTCAATTCGATCTCCCGCAGTCCGTCCTTCACCACAAACGCCTTTACCGTGCTCTGCTTTTCTTCGATCACCTTGCGCGCCTCAGGGATGAACAGATAATCCCCATTTTGAAATGGAAGCGCCTCATGATCCGCCTCTGTCAGGAACGGAAGCATACCCCAGTTGATCAAGTTGGAGCGGTAACGCTTGGTCGCGTATTCGTTGGCAATATTGGCCCAGCCGCCCAGTACCTTCTGGCAGGATGCCGCCTGCTCCCGCGCGGATCCGTCTCCCGGCTTCACCGCGAAGATCGTGCTTCCCACGCCAATATTTCCTTTGCCTGTCTCCGGGAAATCCTTCTGGATCGCGGCCATCACCGGCTTTAACTCTTCCAGCGCATCCAACGGACAGGCACCTGCCTCGATCGCCTTCTGTGCCGCCTGCACTTCCTTAGCCCGTCCCACATAAGCCGGATCCTTTCTGGACAATGCAAATTCCGCAAGTCCCAGCGGATTGGAACGGTAGGAAGAGGTCTCTCCGGAGGGGATCAGCTCGTCCGTAGTCGTGACGGGATCATGGATCTCCGATACGACTTTCAGGATCAGGTTCTCCGGCAGCGCGGACATGGCCGGCCAGTCCTTGATATTGGGACCGAACTGGATTTCCACGGAAGGATCCGCCACACCCTTGCTGTCAAATACCCGGTTTTCGTAAATGCTCCTGTCGAAGTGGTATTTCTGCCCCTTGTACTCTACATCCAGTACAGTTGCCGGAGTCAGGAAGCCCTGGTTTGCCGCGGTCGCCGCAATGGAACGGGCATCCATCAGCGCAACGGAGGAAATCTGTCCGCTCTGCAGCTTGGAACCCTCCCGGTTGGGGAAATTCCTGGTAGAGTGGCGGATGGACAGCGCATTGTTGGCCGGTGTATCTCCCGCGCCAAAGCATGGTCCGCAGAACGCCGTCTTCACGATGGTACCTGCCCCGATCAGATCCGCGACCGCCCCATTTTTTACCAGCTCCATATAGACCGGGGTGCTGGCCGGATAAACGCTGAACGTAAACGCCCCGGAGCCGATGTTCTTTCCCCGGATGATATCCGCCGCCGCACAGATATTTTCAAATCCGCCGCCCGCACAGCCGGCAATGATCCCCTGCTCTACATATAATTTCCCGTCAACCACCTTGTCCTGCAGGCTGTAATCCACCGCACCGTCCAGGCTCACCAGCGCCTTCTGCTCGACGTCATGAAGGATGTCCTTTAAATTGGCGTTCAATTCCTCAATCGTATAGACATTGCTGGGGTGGAACGGCATCGCGATCATAGGCTTGATCTCGCTCAGGTTCACATAGACCATGCCGTCATAATATGCGCATGCCCCCGGATTCAGTTCCTTATAGTCTTCGCTTCTGCCGTGGATCTCGTAAAATTCCCGGATCTTCTCGTCTGTCGCCCAGATGGAGGACAGGCAGGTGGTCTCTGTCGTCATCACGTCCACGCCGATCCGGAAGTCCGCGCTCAGCTTGTGCACGCCGGGTCCTACAAATTCCATCACCTTATTGTTGACATAACCATTTCCAAAGGTGGCGCCGATGATCGCCAGGGCTACGTCCTGGGGACCCACTCCCTTCCTCGGCTCGCCGTCCAGGTAAATGCCGATCACGCCCGGCATCTTGATATCATAGGTCTTATTCAGAAGCTGCTTCACAAGCTCCGGTCCGCCCTCGCCCATGGCCATGGTGCCCAGCGCGCCGTAGCGGGTATGGCTGTCCGAACCCAGGATCATCCTGCCGCCGCCCGCAAGCATCTCCCGCGCGTACTGATGGATGACCGCCTGATGAGGCGGTACATAGACGCCGCCGTATTTCTTCGCGCAGGTCAGCCCGAACATATGGTCATCTTCATTGATCGTACCGCCCACCGCGCACAGGGAATTGTGGCAGTTGGTCAGCACATAGGGGATCGGGAATTTCTCCAGCCCCGAAGCCCGAGCCGTCTGGATGATCCCCACGAACGTGATATCATGGGAGGTCAGCTTGTCAAATCTGATCTGCAGGTTTTCCATATTGCCCGAGGTATTGTGGTCGCGCAGGATGCTGTAAGCCATCGTCTGCCGCAACGCTTCCTCCTTCGAAAGCGGAACCTGCGCGCCGCCCTTATCTTCGATCATATCTGTGCCGTTCAGCAGATAGACTCCATTGTCATAAAGTTTTATCATGATATCATGCTCCTCCTTTATCAGATGCAGCCCCGCGCCCTGCCTCTGTATCCGAACATCCGCCGATTCTGGCCGCCGCAGGCTCCCGCGGGGTATAAACAGTTACAAAATTTCTAACACTACGGTGGTTATTTTATCATGCGGAAATATCTTTGTAAAGCGGGAAGATATACTTTATTTATTACTATGGCCAGTAATCGGATATGTTTTGGAAAACCAACTTATTTTAGTAGTATTTTCACAGGTATCATGATATGATATGTACAGTTCTCTACTGCATTTTTCATGAAATTCAACTATAAATTGAAAGGATGTGAAGCAATTGACATTACAGCAGCAAGTGTGTGCCCGTATTATAAATATGTCAGATGAAGGAGCCGCTTTTATTAATCAAGTAATCAATAATATGAATCCTGTTTTTCTAATAGGAAAGCAGAATGCAAAATCCGATATAGAATCCATAGATGTATCAAAGAGAATCGGGATAGGTAAAGGGCTGATTGAAGATCCGGCTGATTTTGATAAATGGGACAATGAAATTGCAGATTTATTTGAAGGGATAGTAAAATGAACTATTTAGCCGATGCACATATATTAATCTGGGCAATAAGCGACAGCCCCAGATTATCTGAAAAAGCCCGTAAAATCCTGCTCAGCAAAGACAACACCATTTACTATAGTTTTGCAAATGTGTGGGAAATTGTCATTAAGCATTCGCTCCAAAAATCAAACATAACCTTTTCTTCCGAACGCTTTGAAGAATTATGCAGAATGGCAGGTTATTTATTATTAGAAACTCATCCCAAACATGCTTTTATGGTCGAGACACTAAGGCATGCTGAAAATGCTCCCAGAGAGCATCGCGATCCATTTGACAGGCTGCTCTTAGCTCAGGCCAAATCTGAAAATATGCTTTTTCTCACACATGACGAATTAATCCCATACTACAATGAGTCTTGTATTGTATCCGTATGAAAAATTTATTCCCCCTGCTTCTCCACATACGCAATGATCAGATCCACCATCCTCCCATAGCTCTTCACGCCTTCACTCTGCCCGTTCGCTTTCAGATAGGTATCATTCACCTTATCGGAAACCTCCGCCACTGCCCCATCATAAGAATCCCAAAACCGGGAATTTTCCCGCAGATCCGCTTCCACCGCTTCGTCCAGTCCTTCCCGGACCGCCTGCCACTCTTCTGTATCCGCCCGGCGCAGCGCATTCATGCAGTACACCCACCCCATCAGATATCCGCTGTATTCAAAATCCTGTTTTCCGGATCCGACGCAAGCCAGAAACGCGATAAAGTTCGCCTCTTCCTCCTGCATAAACCCCCGCAGATGGGATAATTCATGGCACAGCGTAAAAGGAATATTATAGTCAATCATGTCTACATTAAAATTCGCTTCTATCGTAAACGGAGAATATACCCCGGACAGGTTCTGATAGGACAAGATCTCCGATATGCAGACAGGCTTTGGATGAGGATAGAATCCATTCAAATCCGGATATTCCTCCGCCAGTTTTTTCATCGCCTGCACAGCATCCTGTTCCTCCTCCGCAGGCATTGTCAGAATCATTGTCCCACTGTCACTGCGCTCCACCTGCCCCGCCAGGCTGTTGACCTCCTCCGTCAGCCACAGGCACACTTCCCGCAATTCTTCTGCCGTATACTGCTCCGCCGCAAACCCGGACTTTTCCGAAAACGATTCCCTCTGGTAATTCACTCCGCAATTGGTCATATACAAAAACAGCAGCAGTGAAACCGTAAGAAATATTCCTGACGCCCACCTAAGCGCATTTTCTCCGCCATGTCCGAAACGCACGGACTTCACAACGGCACGCACTCCTGTCACCGGAAGCAGGATCAGCAGCACATAGAGTCCGATCTCTACAATAGAAAAAGGCGCCAGTCCCGTCACCCTTCCCACAACCGCCGTCAGCTTCTGATAAATATGTACCGCATACCACTCCGCAAATCCCGGTATCTGCCTCGCGCACACCAGCAAAATCCCTGCTGCCGCCAGAAAAATGCAGGCTGCGATCAGCCTTTTTTCTGTTGTTCCCAGTTTCTTTTTCTCTTTCATCTTACAGTTTCCGTCCTCAATCGTTGTCTAAAGATCTGTAGAAAAAGAACTGATACAGATTGCGCAGGATGTGTCAGTTCTTTTCCTACAGATCCTAACTATGATTATATCCGATTTTCCCGGCCCTCTCAATATGGCATCCTCTGGAAATATACCAGCATAATTTCACACATACACATCATATCCGCGGCGAAACAGTTCGATACAAACCATATTTTAAACAGAAAAAGAGAAAGAACAGTTCCTCCAGCAGTCCGTTCTTTCTCTATCCTGTGTCTCAGGAATTCTCTATTTTCATAAGCATGTTACACGCTATTCCGCTTTATACTCCCGAATACGCCGCAAACCCCGCGTCGATCGGCAGCACCACCCCTGTGATCGCGCTCGCCGCCCTGTCGTCGCACAGGAAGAACACGCCGCCCAGCAATTCCTCGCTGTCCACAAACCGCCTGGTGGGTGTCCCGTTCAGGATCTTCTCGGAACGCGCCGTCGGCGTCCCGTCCTCGTTGAACAGCAGCGCCCGGTTCTGGTTAGACACCAGGAAGCCCGGCGCGATCGCGTTGCATCGGATCCCGGTTCCCGCGAAATGTGTCGCCAGCCATTGCGTAAAGTTGGAGATCGCCGCCTTGGCTCCGGAATACGCCGGAATCTTGGTCAGCGGAATATACGCGTTCATGGAAGAAATATTCAGGATGCACCCGGATTTTTTCTCCACCATGTCCTTCGCGAAAGCCTGCGTCGGAAGCAGCGTCCCCTGGAAATTCAGCTTAAACACAAAGTCCACTCCGCCTGCGTCCAGATCGAAGAAGGTCTTCTGTCCTTCCTTCGCCTCATGCTGGTATTCATTGTCCGTGGTCGCCCTCGGATTATTTCCGCCCGCGCCGTTTACCAGGATGTCGCACGGCCCCAGATCCTTCAATACCTGAGCATGGACCGCCTCCAGCGCCTCCGGCTCCAGCACGTTCGCCTTATACCCCTCGCAGATGAAGCCCTCTGCCTTGCATTCCTCCGCCAGCTTCTTCACTGCGTCCTCATTCAGATCCAGCGCCGCCACCTTGGCTCCCGCCTGTGCAAATGCTTTCGCCATCGTACCGCAGAGCACGCCGCCTGCTCCTGTCACAACCACAACTTTTCCCGTAAAATCAATATTCAAAGGTAAATTCATTTCGTTACTCCTCTCCGATTTTTATACTCCGAATCCAAAAAATGCATTCGTATTATGAAAACAGATATCCTCCACGATCCGCACGAGCTGCTTCTTATCCTCCGGATACTGTCCGCTTTCCACCCATTCCCCGATCAGTTCGCAGAGAATGCGCCGGAAATACTCATGCCTCGTGTAGCTTAAGAAGGACCTGGAATCCGTCAGCATTCCCACAAAGCATCCCAGCATCCCATTATTTGCAAGCTCCGTGAGCTGGCTGCGCATGCCGCTGCGGTTGTCATTGAACCACCAGCCGCTTCCGTGCTGCACCCGGCCCACGATGCCGTCTCCCTGGAAGCATCCCGCGATCGTCACAAGGGCGGTATTGTCATTGGGATTCAGGGAATACAGGATCATCCTCGGCAGTCCTTCATTTTCCTGAAATGCGTTCAGAAGCGGAGCCACATTTTCCACGCCGGACTGACTGTTCACCGCGTCATATCCGGTATCCGGCCCCAGCTTCGCGAACTGCGGCTTGTTATTGTCGCGCAGGCATCCGAAATGGATCTGCATCACCCAGCCCAGCTCCGTATATTTCTTCGCGCAGGCAATGGTCGCCAGCGTCTTGTATGCATCCGCATCTGCTTTTTCCGGGCATGCGCCCTTCATTGCCGCCGCAAATGCCGCCTCGGCCCGCTCCGGATCCGGCTTCTCGTACATGCAGTAATCCAGTCCGTGATCCGCGCACAGGCAGCCGTGCTCTGCGAAGTAACCAATCCTGGCCAGGAGCGCCTTCACCGCATCCCCGGCACTACGGATTTCGAACCCGCAGACGGACGACAGCCTTCCGATATATTCCGCAAAGCCCGCTTTCTCAATATTGATCCCCTTATCCGGGCGGAACGCGGGTAGCACCTTGATCTCCATCGTCTCGTCCGCCGCGATCACGTCATGCCAGTGCAGGTCGTCGCAGGGATCGTCCGTGGTGCAGATCGCTTTCACATTGAATTTGCGCATCAGCTCCCGGGCCGATACATGCGCCAGCACCTCATTGCATTTGTCATAGATCTCGTCCGCGTTCTCTTCCGTCAAAGGCTCCGTGATCCCGAATACGCGCTGCAGCTCCAGGTGGCTCCAGTGATACATGGGATTCCCGATCAGCCGGGGCAGTACGGATGCAAACGCCCGGAACTTTTCCCTCGGATCCGCGTCCCCGGTAATGATCTCCTCCGGGATCCCGCCGAACCGCATCTGCCTCCATTTATAATGGTCGCCGCCCAGCCAGACCTGCGTGATATTGTCAAACTTCCTGTCCTCCGCGATCTCCTGCGGGTTGATATGGCAGTGGTAGTCGATGATCGGCATATGCTCCGCCGCCTCATGATAAAGCCATTTTGCCGTATCCGTGGACAACAGAAAATCCTGATCCATAAATTTTTTCATCGTGCCCTCCTTTTCATTACTGTTCCCGATGCCCTGAGCCCGGGCATCGTCGAGGCTTCCTGACCCGCCTTGCGATTACTTTGCCACTTTCCCTTCGGTCCGCTCCAGCATGTCCCAGCAGCCCCACAGGTACATGATCCCCAGAGCCCGGTCATACAGCCCATACCCCGGCCGGCACTTCTCGCCCCAGATATGCCGCCCGTGGTCCGGACGCACATAGCCGGTGTAGCCGCAGTCATGGTAAGCCCTTACGATCTCCAGGATTCCCGTATCCCCGTCGCAGTCCCGGTGGGAAGCCTCGGTAAAGTCCCCGTTTGGATAATGGCGCACGTTCCGGATATGCGCAAACGCGATCCGGTCGCAGTAAGTACGCACGATATCCGCCACATTATTTTTCGGATTTGCCCCCAGTGACCCGGAACACAGGCAGAGGCAGTTATACTCGTCGTCCACCATACTCAGGAACCGCCCGATGGACTCTTTGTCGCAGAGCAGACGCGGAATCCCGAAAATGTCCCACGGCGGATCGTCCTGATGGATCGCCATCTTGATCCCTGTCTCGTGGCAGGTCGGCATGATCGCTTCCAGGAAATATTTCAGGTTTTCCCACAGCTTTTCCTTGGTCACCGGACGGTATGCCTCGAACAGTTCGTCCAGCTTCGCCATCCGCTCCGGCTCCCATCCCGGAAATGTCATTCCGTGCAGATTGTTCAGGATGTAGTCCGCCATTTCCTTATAATCATCCTGAATCCGATCCTTCTCGTAGAACAGCGCCGTGGAGCCGTCCTCCAGCGGATGGAACAGGTCTGTCCTTGTCCAGTCAAAAATGGGCATAAAGTTGTAGGTCACGACCTTCACGCCGAACTTTGCCAGATTGCGCAGCGTAGTCTTATAGTTTTCGATATACTGGTCTCTGGTAGGAAGCCCGATCTTGATATCGTCATGCACGTTTACACTTTCCACCACGTCCATGTTGAAGCCCGCGCCCTCGATCTGGCGTCTTGCCTCCTCGATCTCTTCCACCTCCCAGACCTCTCCGGCCTGCTTGTCATGCAGCGCCCAGACCAGCCCGGTCACTCCCGGGATCTGTTTGATCATCTCCGGGGTGATGCTGTCGTTTCCCTCGCCGTACCAGCGAAATGTCATTTGCATAATGTTGTCCTCCTTTATTTTCAGGAATTGCCGCAAGCAGCTCCTTGCAGCATTCCCTGTTTACTTTGCCCGCAGCGCAGATTTTTATAAAAAGTGTGCGTCCTGACCTGCATCCGCGCCGAAACGCGGCTGCGGCAGCGGCCCTTTTCCTGCGCCGCCCGTTTATATGAGTCCCGCCGCCGTCGGCAGCCCGATGTTCAGGAACGGAATATATGTCACTAACAGCAGTCCGATCAGGATCGTGACATAATACCAGAGCATGTACGGTATCGTCTGGGTCAGCTGAACCATGTCTGTCTGGGAACCAAGCAGCTCGCTCGGATAGACTTCTACGTTATATTTATCTCCCAGTTTTTCCTCGATATACTCTTCAAAGGCCATTAGTGCGATATTGGTCGGATGGTCTGTAGCCTGATTATGCCCGATCCGGATGATCTGCCTCTTGTCTCCCCCACCTGCACCGCAGCCGGAAAGCGCTGCTACCACGAGTCCTGCGCTGACAAGCACAGCAAGCACTCTGCGACATTGTCTCATATTTTACTTCCTCCTTTTTTTATTTTTGTAACTTTAGAACAGCCGGTCTGTCTGTGACCTTCTGTTCCGGAGCATTACATTTTTGTAACAAAACGCGTCTGCCGGCATAGACATTGCTGGTCGGAAAGCCGTCCGCTTCATGCTCCGTACTTCCGCGGTCCGGGCTTTTTCAGCAATTGTTCTGTTGATATATATAGTATATCAAACCGCTGTTTTTTTTACGTGGTAGTTACTGCTTGAAACCTGGTAAATATTGCTATATAATATTAGTATAAAAATGTGTTTTTATGTATATTTACCAATTTTAGAAAGGTATTTTTGTGAACAATGTACAAAGAACAATTTAATCCAAGTCAGATTATGACGGAACGCTACTACGAATTTCACCACAGTTACAACGAGGTCCCTCCTGTAGTCGAATTTCACCAGCATCCTTTTTATGAGATTTTTTTCTTTTTATCCGGAAATGTAACATATATTATAGAAGGACGAAGCTACAAGCTCCGCCCGGGAGATATCCTGCTGACCAGCAGCTCCGACATCCATCGCCCCGACATCCGCCCCGGCAGGCCCTACGAGCGGATCGTGATCTGGCTGGCGGACGATTTTTTTGAACGGCTGCAGGATTTTTTTGATGAAGACTTTACCGCCTGCTTTACGGACGCCGCCCTCAAGGATTATCGGCTGATCCGGCCTGACAGCCAGAATATCGCCCATTTAAAGCAGCTCTGCGATGAGATGTCCAAAGCCAGGCACAGCCGAGAGATGGGAAGCCAGGCCCTGACCTCCGCATACCTGACGGAATTTCTGGTATACGTCAGCCGGGCCTACTACGATGCCCCCGATTCGGTCAAGAATGACATTACGGAAAATGAAAAGATCAATCAGGTCATTACCTATATCAATGAAAATCTGACCGAAGAATTATCCTTAGACAAGCTTGCCGCCGGATTTTACATCAGTAAATATTACCTCAGCCGGCAGTTCAAGCAGTTTACCGGATTATCCCTGTATCAGTATATCATGAAAAAGCGCCTCATCTCCGCCCGGAATATGCTGAAAGCAGGCAGTCCTGTGATGGACGCCTGCCTCTGCTGCGGTTTCAGCGATTACTCCAACTTCCTGAAAGCCTTTAAGCGGGAATTCGGACAGAACCCGAGCAAATATTCCAGGGGATAGATTCCTATATTTTGAAGGAGCTGTGGAAAAATTATCCTGCTGTTTTGCACGGTTCCTATGCTTTGATATCCCCGTCGTCAAACGGATCGCCGCATTCCGGGCAGAATTTCGGCGGTTTCGTCGGGTCTTCGGGCTCCCATCCGCATTTGTCGCATTTGTACTGCGAAACTCCCGCCGGCTTCGGGCGGCCGCATTCGGAACAGAACTTTCCTTTATTCACCGCGCCGCAGGCACAGATCCAGCCATCCGCCGCAGGTTTGGGCGCTCCGCACTCCGTACAGAACCTCCCGGTATTTCCCGCTTTTCCGCAGGAGCAGGTCCAGCCTGACACAGCGGATGCCTCGCTTGGCACGTTACCGGATGACTGCTGCCGATTTCCCTGTCCTGTATGCATACCGCCCGATGGCTGTTGATTCGGCTGGCCCGCATAGGCGCCGCCCGGCATCGGCTGATTCGGCTGCTGTCCGTTCTGCTGTCTTCCCATCTCATACAGCCCTTGTATCCCTGCGCCTCCGGCCTGCTGCGCCATGCCCATTCCCATAAATCCGGTCATCGCGCCGGCCGTGTTCGCCGCCGCCGTACGCATGGCGTCCGCCTGCGCCCCGGCCAGCGTTGCCGCAGCCATCCCCGGATCCCGCATCACCGCAGATTTCTGGAGCTGCTTGATCATGTCCTCGTCCTCCTTGGACGCGGTCACGCTGTTCATCCCGAAGGAGTAGATCTGGATTCCCCGAAGCTCCGTCCATTTCTTAGACAGCACCTCATTCAGAGCGTCCGAAAGCTCCATCGTATGCCCCGGCAGAGCGCTGTAACGGATGCCCATCTCCGAAATCCTCGCAAACGCAGGCTGCAGCGCAGTCAGTAATTCCGATTTCAGCATAGAATCAATCTGATCCCTGGTATACACATTTCCCACATTTCCGCAGACATTTGCATAGAACGCCATCGGGTTCACGATCCGGTAAGAGTATTCTCCATTGCAGCGGATGGAAATATCCACATCCAGTCCGATATTCCGATCCACCACCCGAAACGGTACCGGATTCGGCGTACCATATTTATTTCCCGGGATTTCCTTAATATTCATATAATAGACCCTCTGGTTTTTCCCTGCGCCCCCGCCGAACTGAAAACGCTCCCATGCTTCCTTCGCGATCCCTTTCAGCCCTTCCATAAACGGACCGCCGAACACCGACGGGCTCGTGCCCATGTCGTAGGTATACGCTCCCGGCTCCGCACACGCGTCCATCACCCTGCCGTCTTCCACGATAATCATACACTGACCGTCCGCCACCGCGATATGCGAACCGTCGGTAATGATGTTGTCATCGCCCCTCCGGTTGGAGGAACGCCCCGACACGTTCCGCACGCCTCTCGCCACCAACACATCCGCATCCAGAGCATCACAGTAAAAATATTCCTTCCACTGATCCGCCAGTGTCCCTCTGACCGCATTCGATGCCGCTCTTATCAATCCCATAATGTTCTCCTTTCCGCAAATGCCTTTCATTTTATGTTCTTTATAATCTTATTAGATAAATGTCGATCTGAAATCGCTCTCAGAACTTCCCGCTGGTCCCCGAGCTGTCCGAGCGCATGCTTCCGCTCCCACTGGAAGAGTGCTGTTCCGGTTTTTTCGTCCGACTGACCGTATGATACAAAAACAGATCCGACCGATTCGACAGATGAAAGCTCCCTGCCTTCAGATATTCCATCGCGCCATTCTGGCGTACTCTGGTATTCATTCCTTTCCTCCAGGCGATCACAACTGCCGCGGAAATCCCCAGCGACAGCAGAAACGACACTCCAAAGATCACCGGAAATCTCCATCCTTCCCGATATCGATGCTGCTCCGTATAAGGCGTTCCCTCCTCTGCCGCCGACAGATAATCATCCGCGATCGACAGATATCCGGAAAATGCCTCATAAAATTCTCCGTCCGACAGATCATCCAGGATCAAGCTTCCCAGCCGTTCCCTTGCATATGTAGAAAATGCTTCCTGCGCAGAGCCGAATCCCACCAGCCCCCAGTCGCGCTCCGCCATACTGATCGCCAGCATCACGCCGCTTCCGCCGCTGTCCGCTCCCAGGTCATACTGGGAAAAGATCCGTCTCTGCCAGTCCTTAATGTCTCCCCCGCCAAAATTCGGCGTAGTCACAATGTAGACCCCTGTGCCGTATATTTTGAACAAGCGCCTGCATTCTGACTCCAGCGCCTTTTCCTCATCCGCGGTCAAAAGCCCCGCGTCATCCTGCACCCAGCCGTCAAAGTAAGGAGCCTGATCTGCCGCAGCATCCCAGGACCATCCTTCTGCAGCCGATATTTTATCTGCAGCCGCCGCTTCCGGCAGATTCCCCGGATTCAGGACGGATACGCAGACCAACAGCAGCATAATTACTGTTTTGCACAGCGCATTCTTCCATTTTGTACCGCAGCCCTGCAAAGCCTCCTCCTTACATATTCTCTTGCCGCTTCTCATATATCGTTTCTTACATGATCTCTTTCCTATCTTCCTCACAGCTCCTCTCTCCATCCCATCCGCATGTCTATCACATCGCATCATCACAGCACACCCCCGAACAATAAGATTCCAAGGATGGAGCAAATCGCCGTCCCAATCGCCGTAAATCCGCATAAATATTTCCAAAACGCGCCCCGGTCCACCGGCAGCTCCCCAACCATCTTTCCCGTCTGCCCGTTGATCGCAAACTGATACTTCTTTCCGTTATAAACCGTCTCAAACATCCAGACCGGAAGCAATGCATAATGCACCTTTCCGTTTTTTGCGTCCAGATACCGGTGCTTCACCGTCACCGTGTCATACCCGCTGACCGTACCGCGCATGACCTGCTCCGCGCTCCGGTACAGCCGCTCCTTCGCCCTGCCCTCTGCAACCTTCGCATCCACATCATATTTGTCCGTCTCATATCCCGCCAGATATGCCGGATTAAATTCCGTCAAGGCGCCGTAATCAAATGGCTCAATGGATTCCGTCGTATCATCGTCCATCTCCGTACTCCCATCCACCGGCACATGGTAAAACTCCATTCCCCCCGCCCGGTTCACCAGATAATAGGACGTCTCCAGATAATCATATTCCGAATCACTCCACGCCCTGGTTCTCGTTGCATTAAAGCTCATCTCCGCACTCGCGTCACAGTCAAACAGCCAATACGGCACATAATACCCTTTCAGATTCTTCAAATAGCTCCTGTCCCGGAAATTTTTCGGAAGCAGACGCTTTCCCCTGCAAAAATTCTCCAGCATCTGCCGCGCCTGATCTCCCTTGATCTGGAAGGGGATCATCACATCCGGCTCATACTCTCCCGATGCGGACGCCCGGATCACGACCACATTATCACAATAGGGACAGGTCGTGCTGACCGTGTTCTTATCCGCCTCAATCTCCGCCCCGCAGGAAGGACAGATATACTTCCCATCCTCCGTCCGCTTGGCTCCCTGGGCTTCCCTCTGGTATTCCCAGTTCAGCTCCTGTTCCTCTTCTCTTCCGCTGCCCCGCTCTTCCTCCTGCTCATACTGCCGCAGAGTTTCCAGGTCATATTCATTGCCGCAGCTTGCGCAGGACAATTTCTGCGCCCCCGGCGAAAACCGAAGCGCCGCCCCGCAGCAGGGGCACTTATATTGTACAAAATCATTCATATTGATCTCCTTTTCGTCATTATTATTTTAATTGATCGATTACTATTTGATTTTCAAATAAAGCTTCAAAACAACAGGCAGAACGGTGACATGCTGCTCTGAGTAAAGACATATTTTCTAACGTAAGTCATGAATCATACTTTATGTTAATATCATTATATATGATGCCGTATACAATAGCAAAACTATTTTTAGACTTTTCAAATAGAAAATATCTGTTATAATAGTGTCATGGCAATTTTTGTCCGGTTCACACGGCCGGATATTTATCATTCTTAAAAATGAAGGAGGCTGTCAGATATGCAGTATAAACCCCAGGGAGTGTGTTCGAAATTGATTCAGTTTGATATTGAGAATAATAAGATACGTAATGTCGGCTTTGTCGGCGGATGTAACGGAAACCTGCAGGGAATCTCCCGCCTGATCGAAGGTATGGACGTAGACGAAGCCATCTCCCGGATGGAAGGAATACACTGCGGCTACAAATCCACATCCTGTCCGGATCAGCTTGCAAAAGCGTTAAAAGAAGCAACCGGAAGATAAATTCCGGCTGCTTATAATGAATGCCATTAGATTTTTATTTCGGTATTTTAACTTTATGATATTGTATCATCATAATCTATGATGATTTCCGTGCGTATCAACGCACCTTTTTGTAGTGATCACATATCCTCTTGAGCAATGAGAGCAGCCACCGATATGTATAAGCATTTAAGTAGTGGCGCTTCTATGGTACAGGCAAACCTATTCTCTTTCTTATTTTATACTAAGTTAATGGGTTACTCTGCAAAGATACAACACGGTGGCTGCTCTCATTGCTCAAAAGGTGCCGGACGGTTATCGCTTGTTATGGAATCCAGATTCCATCAGTTAATGATAATGCCGAATCATACATTTCCTCATCGTCATTTCCTGCGAAATGTTCTGAACGAACTCGGTAAAAATATCCTCTGTCTACTACTAAAGTTTTACTCGAAATAATGTAATATGTATCTCGTGCATCTTTTACTCGTCCATCAATTTGTCCCCATTTTTCCGTATCTTCGTGATATCTGTCAACATATACAATAACTGCCACAAAATCTACATCATGATCTGCCGTTGTCTGTCCATATGTATAAATCTTCCCATTTCCGGTCTTCGTAATTATACTATCTCCCGTCATTAAATGTTCACCTCGAAGAAAGGCGTTTGTAGATGAACCATAAGAATAGTCTTCATATGTCAAAGACGAACCGTCTATGGTTACTTCTGAATCTAATCTTTCTTCTGCATTTGCACTAATTGATATTATCAATAACATACTACATAAAACAAACGGGAATGTTATTACAGATAAAATCCTTTTCTTCATAATCAAAATTTAATCTCCTACTATCTTTTATTAAGTAAACAACACAGTTCTGAAAATCTTACGCCTTTTCTCAAAAAAAATATAAATTTTCCAAGATCTTTTTTAATTCCTCCTTTTTCATGACTCCTATTATCTGATACTCTACACCTCTGTATTGAAATTTAGCCACTTGCCTATTTTCGTTACAATTTGGCTTTTCAAACTCTTCCACCTCTATTTCTATCTCATTTGTCAAAATAGTATACTCATCAATTTTTGTATCCTCTTCTTTTCCCCCCCAAGAAGAATCTGCACTATTAATATACAAAATATATCTAATTACCTCTTCTTGGTATTTATATAATAGTTGCGCCGTTAACATTTCTTGATCTATTATATAATTCTCCAGTTCCATATCATCAGGCTTATATATTAATCTTACTGGTTTAACATGTAATTTATCCTCAATTTCAAAATAAGCAGCTGTCTCATCGCCATCTTCTGAATCTTGTTGAATCATATCTTCAACGTTAATCACATTCATAGGCTCCCCACCATGAATTTTCTCCCATAGGACTTTCCAATACGACTTACTCCCCACACTATTCGCGCTAACCCCCAGCACAATAATCAGCACCGCTGCCAGGGAAACCACCAAATATTTTTTCTTCTTCCTCCGATAGACCACCTTCTCTTCCGTGCTTTCTCCCGTATATTTCCGCCTTTTCCCGCTTTCGCCCATAGCCAGCCTGGACAGATCCGGCATGAGTTCCTCAGAAAATTCCACAAAACCATCATGATTGTCTGGTTCTTCATAATCTTCATCCATATCAAATGTGTTCTTTCCACCAGGTTTTCTACGATCAACAGCATCATCAGAAGTAATATCTTCCCCAGAGACATTCCGAATCTTCCGAATATCCTCTCCCGCTTTTTCTGCCGCCCGTTTTTCTTCTTTTTCCCTTTCATAAGCTTCAATCTTGTTCAGGAGGGCTCTGTCCATGGCTTCTGTTACCTGGAGTCCGTCAAGTTCCGTATGCCTCGCCATTTCTTTTTCTATCTCTTGTACTTCTCTTTCAATTTCCTGGTGTAATGATAGTGTTATTGATGATTTTTTTTGTGTTTGCATTCTCTTGCCCCTTACATTTTTTTATTCATCTCTCATCATCCAAGGAACTATACCCAAAGGACATCCCCTAGTTCTTGTTCCTCCCCCTATCCGCTTAGGAATTATCTAAAGGCAGCTTACTTGTCCAGCTCATATAAACCACTTATGCGTTTTTATCACTGATCTGTTCATGGTAGTTTTTACTTGACTTTTCTTTAAATAAGGTTAATATGAATCTATATATAGTAACATCGTTACTACCTATGGAACTGTTCAAAAGTTATTTCTTAACAGTTCCTATGAGGAATATATTTCATCTGGAGGTTTTTTATGAAACGAATCATACTCACCGGCGGCGGGACCGCCGGGCATGTCACTCCAAATATCGCTTTGATTCCCCGGCTTCAGGAGATCGGCTATGATATCCAATACATCGGTTCCTACACCGGTATTGAAAAAGAGCTGATTGAAGCTCTCAATATCCCCTACCACGGAATCTCTTCCGGAAAGCTGCGCCGTTACTTCAGTCTCCAAAACTTCACCGATCCGTTCCGCGTACTAAAGGGACTTGGCGAAGCGAAAAGGCTGGTCCGGGAACTGAAGCCTGACGTCATCTTTTCCAAAGGCGGCTTTGTGTCTGTACCCGTTGTACTTGCCGGGAAGCAGGCAAAGGTTCCTGTCATTATCCATGAGTCAGACATGACCCCTGGTCTTGCCAACAAGCTTGCCATTCCTTCCGCAACAAGGGTTTGCTGCAATTTTCCGGAGACACTGGAGCATCTGCCAAAGGAAAAAGCTCTTCTGACTGGTTCTCCTATCCGCCAGGAATTACTATCCGGCAATAAGATCGCTGCCATGGAGATGTGCGGCTTTTCATCGGATAAGCCCGTCATTCTTGTCATCGGCGGAAGCCTTGGCTCCGTCGCAGTCAATACAGCGATCCGCGCCGCTCTGCCGGACCTTCTGAAGCAATTCCAGATTGTTCATCTCTGCGGAAAAGGAAAGCTTGATGAAACTCTGGTCAATACAAAAGGCTATAAGCAGTTCGAATATATAAAAAATGAACTGCGTGACATCTTTGCGCTGTCTGACCTGGTCATCTCACGGTCCGGCGCCAACGCGATCTGTGAGCTTCTTGCATTGCGAAAACCGAATCTTCTTATCCCGCTTTCCGCCAACGCAAGCCGCGGCGATCAGATATTAAATGCCCGTTCCTTTGAACGCCAGGGCTTCAGTATTGTACTTGAAGAGGAAGAAGTCACCAGGGAATCCCTCCTTGATGCAGTGAATCATCTTTACCAGAACCGAAACACATATATAAATGCCATGTGCGATTCCGGTCAGCAGGATTCTATCCGCACGATCATTCAATTGATTGAAGAAGTCCGTAAACCGTAACAGCATCTGCAGCGGTAGAAGCTTTGCAGATCTTACCGCCCGTGAATATTAAGAAAGCACATCGCCTTCCCGGTTAGAATGTGCTTTCTTAAAATCGGTTCAGCTCTTCATATTCCACGTCAAACTTTTTATGAATCCATTTTCTTGCTCTGTGCATCATCACATAAAATGCATTTTCAGACATATCAAGCCTCTTGGCTGCTTCTGCTGCCGGAATGTCCAGGCAGCATACCATCATGATCGCTTCATGCCATCTTGGATTCTTTTTCATCAGTGCGGTAAAAATGCGCTCATGCAGTTTTGCCCGCTTCTCCTCTATCATTCTGCTAAGGTACTCTGACTCCAGACTTTCACTGACCGGCTCTTCTATGACATCAGATCCTTCTATCGACTCTGTCATGATCGTCCGAGCCGCCTTTTTCCGATAGTTCAAAGCCAAGTGCTTCGCTGTAGTGTATAACCAGGATTTGATATTGGAATATTCTTCTTCACTCTCAATCTTTTTGTCCGTCATGTCTCTGTACAATGCCAGAAACGCCTCCTGCATAACGTCTTCCGCCGTGCCCGGATCATCTACATATGTGTGCGCTGCTTTCAGAACAAGATTTTTATACTTGCTGTAAACCTCATTAAATGCTAGCTTTTCAGTCAATGTTCTTTCTCCGGTGATTACTTCAACTTGTTCAGGATTTCTTCCTTTTCGATCTCCTTCAGTTCTCCCATATGCCATCCTATCCCAACCTTATCTCCGTGATATCTCGGAATCATGTGCATATGAAAATGGAATACTGTCTGCCCTGCTGCCTCCTCATTATTTTGTACGATATTGTAACCATCACATTCCAGCACATCCTTCAGCTTTACAGTCATTTTCTTAGCCAACAGCAATGCTTTCGACGCAAGTTCATCGTCCAGATCATACAGATTGCGGTAATGCTTCTTCGGAATAATCAGCGCATGTCCTTTCGATGCAGGACTCACATCCAGGATTACCCGAAAGTCGTCATCCTCATGCAGAGTCGCTGATGGAATCTCCCCCGCTGCAATCTTACAAAAAATGCAATTTTCTTCTTTCATAGCTTTTATCCTCTTTCTCCTTTTCTTCTGTGTCCAAGTTATTGTAAGTAGTATAGCGCATTTTTCCAGAAAAGAGAACATAAAAATCAGAAAATGCACAGAAATGTTTTTAGTTTCATTTTTCTGAATTGCTTTTTTTCTTTAACAGGATTATAATAATGGACAGTTTTAGCTATTATGTCGAAAAAAGTCAGGATGAATTGATTGAATGCTGCTTTCGGACGTGTTAGACTACAAGTAAAAAGCCGGGAGGGAAAGATCCATGATGCACAATATTGACATTAATAAAATGAATCGGCTGATGGAAGAAAATGAAGATGCAAGGCAGATCATCAGCCAGCTGTTGGAAAACCATCAAGTCACGGTATCCACGATCGCGCATGAAATCCGCAATCCTCTGACTCTGATCTCCTCGGCACTCCAGATCATGCAGGTTCAGCATCCTGAGGTAACAGAATTTTCTCACTGGAAGCAGACTATGGATGATGTGAATTTTATGCGCCAGCTCCTGGAAGAGCTTTCTACCTTCAACAACGGAAATACTCTGCATTATTCCGTATTTTCCATTGAGCATCTGCTGAAAAATATTGCGATCTCATTTGCCATATCTCTGGATGAAGCAGATTCTGATATTGAGTTTTCCTCTTCCATTCCGGATAAACTGGGTAAGTATACAGGCGATAAGATCAAGCTGGAAGAGGTACTCCTGAATCTTCTTAAGAATGCGAAGGAAGCCATTGCAGGGAAAGGAACCATCCTGCTGACTGCCAGCCGGAAGAAGAATGTCCTGACCATACAGATCAAAGACAGCGGCTGTGGGATTCCTGCTGAGAATATCGATTCCATCTTTGAGCCCTTCAAAACGTATAAGCAGGGCGGGACAGGTCTTGGCCTCTCTCTGTCCAAACGCATTGTAGAGGCACACGATGGTTCAATTTCCGTAGCCTCCAGAGAAGGACAGGGAACTACATTCACAGTGAAGCTCCCGATCTAGTGCTTCCCCGTCTGAAGCTGCCCAGCAGTGCCTCCAGAATAAATCCGCAGATCAGTCCTCCGATATGTGCGGCATTATCCACACCTGGCTCTGACAGGCCGAGGAAGAGACTGAATCCGACAAGAACAAACACTCCCTTCTTATTCAGCCTGCCGATGCGGCCTTTATTTCGAAGCACTGCGCACAGCAGCGCCCCCGTCAGGCCGAATACTGCGCCAGAAGCGCCTGCGGAAACCACCACTTCCCCAAAGCTGACATTTATCAGCAAAGAGCATATATTTCCTCCAATTCCGCTGACAAAGTACACCAGCAAAAAGCGCAGCCTGCCGATCTCCGGTTCCAGATTCATTCCCAATGCCCCGAGCATTACCATATTGCTCAGCAGATGCTCAATTCCAAAATGAAGAAATATACTGGTCAGCAGCCGATAATACTCGTGGCCTTCCATCACATATGGCTCATACATCGCGCCGTATTGCTTCATAAACAGTACGTCCTCTGCCTTTCCTATCAACGCGAAAATAAAGAAAATACTAATATTGACCACGATCAGCACTGCTGTAGCGGTTGCTTTCTGCTTTTGCTTCTCTTCCAAAACCTGTACCTCTTTCTATACCTTATAAAGCGGCCGAATGGCCATAACGGGGTGCCCTTGGGTATACCTTATAAAATGGCCGAATGGCCATAACGGGGTGCCCTTGGGTATACCTTATAAAATGGCCGAATGGCCATAACGGGGTGCCCTTGGGTATACCTTATAAAACGGCCATATAGCCATGATGGGACGCCCATCTATTATACTATACTAAGCGCCGGATAAATCAGCCGCGAGTATAAATATGTATTCTTATTATAATCAGCTTTCCTCCTCCTGTCCATCTGTTTCTAATATCAGATCGTCCCAATTTCCCCAACGCTTCCTGCGGATGCCATTTGCCGCCTTCCTCCAGGATTTCCACCAGCCTCCCGCTCCCTCTTCACAAATGGTATCTGCCGTATGAAGCTGTTCATCCCTGTCATAAGCCAAACTATGCGAAGCCGTATCATCTTCATCCGTTACACTGAATATATTTCCATAATTCTTATATTCGTTTTCCACTCCGCTGTTCCTTCCACTGCTCTCGTATTCATTTTTCCTGCCGCCGTTCCTTTCACTGCTCTCATATTCATTTTTTACTCCGCTGTTCCTTCCATAATCATATCCTTTATTTTCCCGCCCGTTGCCGTTGCCTTTGCTCTCCCGCTTTACTCTCACAGTTTTCTTTTTTTCACTAAGCAACTTTTTCCGTTCCGACTCCCTGCTTTTATACTCTTTCATGATCAGTTCAAGATCATAATGTTCCTGAAGGGTTGCCTTATGAAGCTCATAAGCCAGGAAGATTCCTTCTGTATCTTCATAATCCAGCATTCTCACAAAATATTCTGTCAGCTCGTGGAATAATTTGCATAAATCTTCTTCCATGCCGGGAAAATAGCAAAAAAGCCACCTTCCCTCTTTATAAAAAATGTATTCAGGCTTCAAAACCAGGCAATTCGGATTCAGCATATATCTCTGCAATGTCTCTGTCACTTCAAGGATCCGGGTTATCATCCCCTCTATCTCCTGCTTTTTTATGCAGGCATTTTCATACATATTCTTCATGGAAGTCAGACCGCTGATCTCATATGTATATCTGGCTTTTCCCTCTACTTCACAGCCTTCTACCTTCAAAAGCCCATCCAGTTGGTTCTGCCGCAGCATTGGTATCTGATAGTCCTCTTCGTAATGTTCTTCCTTATATAAATGTAGACAGCTCCTGTTCAGCTTCGTCTCAAATTCCGCCTGCACCATTCCACAGCACCTCCTTCTTTCTATAGCCTTCCTTTACTTATACCCAAAGGCATCCCATTATGGCCATTCGGCCACTTCACAAGGTATCCCCATGGGCATCCCATCATGGCCATTCGACCGTTTAGGTATCCCCTCCGGAAGCGCCAGTACCTGTTCCCGTGCCTATCTGTTTCTGATCTTTATTGTTATCTTCTATTTGGGCGGGCCCGTCCCCAGATTCCATCTTCTCCTTTTTCACAGCGTCCGCCGCTTTTTCCAGCATCCACAGCCTTCGTATTGCAGCTTCCGGTTCTGCCATGGCCGCACGCTGGACCACATGAAGGCGCATCCATTTCCTTTCTGCATATGCGTTTACCTCAACCCATTTTCTTGTTATATTTACACTCGCTTGTGCTCCGGAAAATAAGATCAGCTTTCCCTGAATCCGTTCCTGGTAAAATCCTGCAAGATCCGTCTGCCCGTTCTCATCCGGCTTACGTTCCAGCTGCGCCCCTACCGCAGCCGTTTCGCTGGCTGCCCCGATCAGGATATTTTTGTCATGATAGTAAAAGGTCACATAGACTACTGTTAAAAATATCATGAGTATCACAGGGATCAGATAGGAGAGCTCCACTGTTATAGCCCCTTTAAGCTCCCGCTCACCGCAAGCCGACATCTGTTTCTTTTGTTTCATTTTAAAACAGCCTTGCCAAAAGCAATACGATATATGCGGCTCCAAAAAACGGGACAAACGGCAGTGTAGTCGTTCTCTGAAAATTTTGTTTCTTCATCATGACCATGGAATATACGGCCGACAACCCAAATGCTGCCATCAGCAGATAAAGCAGCTTCCAGAGCCCCAGAAACAACCCGAGGGCAATGATCAGTATACTGTCCCCATATCCAAATGCCTCGTCTGTGATTTTACTGATCCAAAGAAAACCAACTCCTATGGCTGCTCCTGCCAGACTCAGCAGAAATGGCCCGAATCCCCAGAATATCCTCAATGCCGCGATTGCCGCCGCCACTCCAACTCCGGCTGCCAAAAGTCCCTCCGGCAGTCTCCGCTTTTGGATATCCAGTACAGACAGATAGCAAAGATACCCCACACAACACAATTGACCAAATGAATACATAATTTTGTTCTCCTCTCTTTTTCTTCTTTAATTATATACTCACAGTAAAATTCATTTGCTGTAAGTATCGCTCCAGCCGCAAGGCGACGTATTTACTTATGCTGCTATATATTGCACATTACTCCTCCATTACAGTTCCGCACCTGCTGCACGGCCCTTTTCCATAGACCTTTGACTTTTTCACTGCACGTATGGAACGTTTCAGACCGCTGCAGTTCAAAGAATTATGATATCGGTTTCCGCTGTCTGTGACATAGACCCCAGCCATGGCGCTTCCATGAACGCATTTCTCACAGGACCGGTATCTGCCTCCGCCCAGGTTGCGTATCCCCGACAGGCCGGAGGATGGAAGGAACCGGATCGACAGCTGAAGATAGGAACACTGGTAGTTCGTATGATATACGGTGCCAGTGTCCGTAATATAGACGATCTGTCCGTCTTCATCCTCGATATCCGGCTTTTTATATCCAGTCCATGCCTTTACGATAAATGTGTCTTTCTGCCGGACCCTTAAGTGCATAAACCCCGGAAACGGCAGCCTGATCTTATATGATACACGAACATGGATCTCACCTGTACTTGGATAATAGATGGATCCCAGGCAGGATATCCCTGATCTTCCTCCTTCTATGATCCCTCCCTCCAGCCTGTCAGCGCCGATCAGCCTGACCATATCGCTTTTAAACTTGAACAGATTCAGCACCGGTATCGTAACAATATCCTCCGCTGCATTTTTGGCCGCTCCCTGGGCGGCGGAATGGACGCTGATCCGGATTGCCTGAACCTCCAGCAGATAGATAAGGCAAAGCACTGCAAATAAGAAAATTGGAATCGTAAGCGATGCTTCTACCGTCATACTTCCTTTTGGGCCTGACATAGATGCCTGTTCCTGGTCAGAGTGTGTCATATGTATTTTTTTCTGCGGATAAGCCATCTTCAATATTTTCCTTTCCTAATTATTTATTGGATCCTGCCATTGCGAAAGCAGGCAGTTCCAGGATGAGCAGGCATCTATGTCAGGCCCAGAAGGGCCAGATGATACATTGCACCGATCTTAAAGATATCCATAATACAACGGAAATGTATACGTTGTTCCATTCCATATATCTGCCGTATTATGCACCTTTATTTTTGTTACGCAGGCATCTGCGCGGAAAAATGACAGTTCCTTTTCCTGGATCAGATTCTGCTCGACCCGGTCCAGCGTCCGCATCGTCAGCTTCTCGCTGCTTTTGGAAAGTATCAGAATATGCAGACATTGCTGATAGGTAATTCCATTTTCAGAATCCTGTCCCTCCTGCGTATCCTCCTCTTCGCCAAGCTTTGTCAGATTGCTCAGCTGAAGCTGCCAGTTTTCTTCGTTCTTAGTGATGGGAATCTTCTTTCCTGCAAGCAGTGCCCGAAGATCCATGACACTTTCTCCAAGACTCCACAGTACCAGGACCGCCTGCTTGAGCACCGGCTCCATAGCCGGGTTCGCAAATGCCGCTGAGAGCGCCGCTGCCAGGGCCTCCGCCTCACCCTGTCTCTTTGTATCGGACATCAGATATGTATAATTGACCGCAAACCGAACCATCAGCAATTGATTTACAACACTTTTAAGGTTCTCCGCGTCACTTTCCTTGCCGCATAAAATATACTCCACCTCATAGTCCAGATTTCTGTTTTCTCCTTTTGGTTCCAGGGCTGAACCGAATTTCTCCATAATATAAAATTCAAAAAGAGCCTTTGCATCTATACGGTTTGTACTTTTCCGTTCTGGAAAACTGCCGCGGCCCGTCCGGCAGGTCCGCCCGGAAACCTGCTCCTCCGGACGGATCGCCTTACCTGAGAGATGGAAATCCTTCGGGAGCACCAGGGAAAGCATTCCGCTCTTTTTTGCATGTATCAGTCCTCCCATCTCTTCCGCAAACTGTTCTCCGCTTTCCGCGATCACATCATCCAGCTCTCCGGATATCTCTGCTCCCTGTATTTCCTGTTCTTCCCAACGGGAGGCAAGCTTTGTCAGATCCTGTGCCAGCGCGATCCCTGTGCGGGTCTCCATATATTTCAGTACCTGCTCCCGGAATGCCTGTCCTTGATTATCTGTCAAAAGCTGGATGTCTGTAATTTCCTGGTTGATTCCCATGCTTCCATAATAAGACATTCTGTCCAGAAGCAGGTTTTCTTCATATTGGCCGGTTTCGTAAGTGCCGTCGATGGCAAATACATTATATTCCTCCATCAAAGCTTTCTGATATTCTCCAAAAAGGGAAAACACCGCCCGGTCCGCGTCCAGCCGCTTTTGATTTTTCGACGTCTGGATGACCGCGCTTTCTGTCAATGCCAATATAAATGATACCAGAAGCACAAAGATCAAAGTCAGAAATACCGTGATCTCTCCCTTTTTTGTCCGTTTCATCTTAAATCTTGCCGCTCTCACTGGTTATTTTCTTAAAAATAGTCTCTACCAGGCTTGTAAGCTGCTCCTTAAAAATCAGGATCAATGCAATCAGTACCACCAAGATCAGCAGCAATTCAATTACGGACATTCCGGAATTGTCCTGCAGTACCTGAATACTGTAACATACCTTCTGTTTTATCTTTCTTGCTGCTTTCATAACAAAGTTTTTCATCCTGTTTATTTTATTCATCCTTTTTCTCCTCTCAGATAGATGTAACCAATTTGCTTTTCATACGATACTTTACACTACCGATTTGTGGTCATTTCATACAGTAATTGGATCACCTGTATGCACACACGGATCACTTCATCCGTCATATTTGTATGGAGAAGAATGCCGGCACTACGATCATGACAAGCACCACTGCCAGCATCAGGAACATTGGGATCAGTAATTTTGTTCCCGCTTCTTCTCCCAGGCGCTTTGCGAGGCTTTTGCGCTCTTCAAATGCGTTATCAGCCTCCTGTCTCAGCAATGGAGCCAGCCCTTTTGTTCCCTTTTTCAGGTTTTGGGACAGCATGGCTCCAAACTTTTTATATACCGGAAGCGCACACCTTTCTCCAAATCTCTCGTAGCACTCTCCTTCT
Source organism: Lachnospiraceae bacterium (assembly GCA_910575475.1). GTDB lineage: Bacteria > Bacillota > Clostridia > Lachnospirales > Lachnospiraceae > Schaedlerella. Next base: position 54,764 of record CAJTGD010000011.1, read on the forward strand.
GAACCGCCTCCCTGAATCTCATGCATGGTATAGATCATTTCTTCATAGACCTCTCTTTTCCCTTTTTCCTCTCTCTGATATCCGTAATCTTCTGCGATCCGATACCACGCCTTTCTCACCGTCATGCCTGCACCCAGATAGAGTGTCAGCTTACTGACCATCTGCGGATAATCCAGAGCCATCTGAAGCTCTCTCTTCTTTTTTGCATTTTTCTGCTTTTCTTGTTCGGCCGCATAAAGGAATAATGCCATCGCGATTCCGATCAGCATGAGTCCTGCTGCCCGGAAGTTTTTACCATACTTCCAGATGACAGGGATGCCGTCCACATCGGAAGGCAGTTTCAGATATTCCTCTTCCTTTGTCTCCTCATCCAGCCGTTCGATCTTCGCTTCCAGTTTTTTCAGCAGCTTTTCCGTTTGGCTCAGCCTGGGCGGATAGAGTCTGGCAAAAAATATATACTCCGCCATTTCTTCCTTATAGCTCAGCACTGCCGTAAGCTTTACCAGTGTTCCTTCATCTGTCAGATTTTCTGTTTTCAATTCCCCCTGCTGGTTCATCACATCATGGTTGTCCAGCTCCCATGACACACTGATCCCTGTGTCCGGAACCGCACTGACTAGCTTCAGACTGCTTCTGACCTCATCCATGCTTTCATTTTCACCAAGCACGAGTACTTCCAGTTTTTTTCCGGCATCCTGAAAAACCTTCTCTAGCTGCTCCTGGGTATATTCCTGCTCCCCAACTGTTACGTTCATCGTTTCTTCCATGTCACCGACCTGAACCTTCAGCTTTTCCTCCCGTTCGCCCTCTCCCTGGCTGTTCCTGCCTACAATGCCGGCGCCGCTTTCATCGCTGGGAAACGGCTGTGTATTATCCATCCAGAATACCAGCAAGGCCATTGCGCCGACTGACAGGAAGATCAGTCCCATTTTCACATAGAGCGGATTCCATTTTTCCTCTGCCCGTGATAGGATTCCCGATTTTCTTGTCTGTTGTCTGCTCGTTTTATTTCCTGTCTTTTTCATTCTGCCTGCCTTCTTGTGCTGACGCCGCATGTAAGGATCTGTATCACTTATTGTTCTACAGCTCCTAAACCGCGGCATATTCTCACACTTCAATCTGTATTATTTTCGTACCCAGCCTCCAGGCAAATCCATATACCGCAAGACATACACTCATCAAGACCACACCTACGATACTCCCATACAGCACAGTCAGAAATTCTGGAAATGCCATCCGCATATACAGGACCATACCCAATGGAATGATACACATCATGTTAAATTCCAGCTTTTTGGCTGCGAGCAGGGTCTGAATCTCCCGTTCTACTTCTATTTTCTCCCCGATCATCTGCACCGTATTTTTCAGAATAGAAATGCTGTCTCCGCCAGTACGCTTTGCTGTCGCAAATACTGTGACAAAGTTGTCCACATCTTCCTGACGGATGCGCCCGGCCATATCCTTCAGCACCTGCTCTGCAGTCAGGTTCATATCCAGCTCATGGATCATACGGTTAAATTCCCTTCGGATACGGCTGTCTTCCGGGTAAAGCGGCCGCAGGTCCTTTTCCGTCTCCCTGACCGCATTTTCTACAGAATACCCGGCTTTTAACGAGGACGAAAGTATCTGCATCCCGTTTTGAAACTGTTCCCTGAATTCCTGCTCTTTTTTATGGCAATAGTCCTCCCGCCACTGGTGCAGGTAAAAAATGCTTACCGGTATCAGCGCGATCGCGGCGATCCAATTATTATAGAAGAGATACGCCAGCATCGCATCCAGAAGAACTGCCTTTACAGCCGCCGCAATGTACTCCTTACGCCGGATATCCTGCTGCCAGCAGCTTGTCCCGATGAACCAGTTCTTCCACCTTCACAATTGCTCCCTGTACTTTTTCATTCTTGCACCCCTCCTCTCTAAATTCATAAAGTGTCTGCATCTGTATCTTTCCGTCTTCGTAGCCGAGCACTTCCACGATCGCCAGTACCTTTCTTGTCTTGTCCCGAAGCCTTCCCAGATGGATGATGATATCAATTGCAGAGGCCACCTGCCGCTGGATCGCTACAAGGGGCAGATCGATCCCCATCATCATCATGGTCTCCAGACGATGCAGCATGTCCGCCGGATTGTTTGAATGTCCGGTAGACATGGAACCGCTGTGGCCGTTGAGCATGGCGGACGAGATCATGTCCACAGTCTCATCGCCCCGTACTTCTCCGACGATAATTCGATCCAGGCGCATGATAATAAAGCGAGCTCTTCTATATCAATTCCACATAAAATAAGGGGCAGCTCCGGCCGCCCCTATTATGAACATCATAAATTTTCATTCTCACAATATTCTACAATATCCCCTGGCTGACACTGCAACAGTTCGCATAAAGTTGTCATGTTCTCCCATGAAACGAGTTCGCCTTTTCGCATTTTCTGAATTGTAGCTTCTCCAAAAATCTTCTCTTTTCTGAGACGATAAGATGAGTATCCTTTATTTTTTAATTCTACTAAAATATCCATTTTATATTGTATAGCCATATTGAATTTCCTCCCTAAAATAAGTATATCATAAGCATACACAAATATATAGTGTATATTTTTCACAATTTATACACTATATATTTGTGCATATTGTATATTTACATACACCATTTTTTAGTGTATAATGATATCATCAAGAGATGGAAGGAGGAATGCAGATGGACAAAAAAATAGGCAAGCTGATAAAAGTGGTTCGAGCACTTACACAACTTGCCTTGGAAATCGGAACTCTCATAGCTGTTGTCAAAATGGTTATAGAAAGTATCCGATAGGTTCCGGGGAGGGAAACCTCCCCTACCTAAAAAATATCATAGTCTGTCTGTAAAATCAATATGATAAAAAATATTTTGAAACTTGTGGTTGCGGTTGTTTGGCTGATTATCGTAGTAGTCGGTTTGATTTTGCTTTTTATGTGATTCATCAAAGGAACGGAGGATATGGGAAATGATGAATAAAGTACAGAAAAATTACATGGTAGCAAAAGCAGTATTGCAGACTTATGAAGAAATGGAAACAGATATCGAAAAGAAATACATTTCCGAAAATGGAATCAAGAATGAAGACGGAGAAGTACCTGCGAGAGTATATTGTATTGACAATGAAGCTGTATTTGACAAGGCAAACGAAGACACTGTAAAAATCATCCGGGAAAGTGGATTGGAAGAAAAAATAAATTCCGCAAGAGAGAATCTGAAAACCGCCGAAGAAAACATGATAAAATTTGCTCTGTCAATCGCTCCAGACGGAATAAGAAAAACTTTGGAAAAAGGGGTAAGAGAAAATTACACAACCAGAATGAAACTTATTGATTATGCCTTCCGACTTGATGTATCAACACTTTGACCACACCACCCACCTGCCGGGTAATGCAGGGAGAAAGTAAGGGAGATATGACACAAAAGGATGTATTGCGATACCTGTATCTGGTAGACAGGAGATTAACCATTTTGATATCTGGAATTAATTGGAATCCAGAGTATGGGAGGGAATTAAAGAACCTTGAAAAAGAGCTTTCCGAATTGAGAAACTTAGTAGATAATGAGCATAGAAAGAGAGAACAGGCGGCAGGATAATACCTACCGCCTTTTATGATACTACCGATTAAGCAGGTCTTTGAGATCCTGAAAGTGATTCTTGCTTAGCGTAATGGTAGGCATATCTTTATAAATATTCTTGATAGCTTCAAGCTCTGCTATGGTTCCAATCGGACGGATTGTGTGACCGTCCAGATAATACTGCTCTTCCTGGTCTGTTACTACCAGTATAGCCCGTGTAGCGCCACCTGTGAGTCCAGCTATAGTATTAGCAGGGCTGTTATCTGTCGATGCCGGTGCATTAGAAGCTGTACCAGTCTGGGCCTCTTCGCGATTGATGCACTCCAAGATTCCATCCCATGGGTAGTTATAGTACTCCCTTATGTGGCTTTCATGGCCGGTCTGATCTCCCTCTGCCCCATCAATTCCGCCGTTCTCACTGATTGCAAATTCCATCAACATATCTGGAACCGCTGATAGGCACATGGCCGTATGGCACGCTTCATTCAGATAAATGTCGCCTGCCTGGGCTACGTATCCGGAAGACATCGGATGCCATCTGAAATTCCCTGTACCTCTCATCAACTGCCGCATGTTACCCGTGTATGTAGCGCCTCCACAGTTGATTCCCGCAGCTTCATAGGCCGATATGACTGCAGAACTACAGTCCCGATCCCCCTGCTCCAGATGATATACTTTTCCACCAATGTCAATATCGCAAGTCCCTTCTCCGTCTCCCCAGCGTGATACCTGGCTGTAGCCGTGCCAGTCATGGGTGGCCAAATGCTTCATAAGCTCTACTGCTACCTGTTTCTTTAACATTCCTAAGCTCCTTTCATTGTACCGGAACAAACGCCCTTATCGGTCAACTACAATACGTCTGACACTATCCATATTGTAAATACCAACCCACTGCTCACCTTTGATGATAATGAAACATTTCCCGTCATACATATAGTCCGTATACTGCTCCCGCTTCCATTCATCAAAAATTCCATTGTTCATCGTTATTTGAATCATGCTTTTACCTCCACTTAAAAGAGGACAGTTTCCCGTCCTTCTGACCATATTCATACATCTTATTTTACATTTACAGGGTTTTCATTTGCCGCCCCGATAACAACACCTGCATTTTCCTCAATCTTCATTTGCTTAACCGCTGCCTCAATCAAAACGTCCAGCTGTTCATCCGACAAGGCAATATTTTTTGCAATGAGAATCTCCTTCAAAAACTCTGTCACGAAGGCTTTCCTGTCCTGCCCCTTCTCGGCCCAGAGAACCTGTTGGGCCTTCAGCACTGCATACTTTACCCATTTCTCAGCCAGCGCCAACTTGTCCGTGTCGCATTTTTCTTTAATCCATGGTATCAAATACCTCGAAATAAGCAATACTGCCACCATGACAATAACCTTAATGATTTCAAAAACAATTTCATTCATTCTCCGCTTCCTTCCTTTCTTTCAGTTCTGCCTGCTTCTCTTCCAGCTCCCACTGGTGTTCCCGTTTCCGGTCCTTATTGGTTCTGATCCACCCGCAGATTCCGCACTCGCCTATTGTGGCCGCTACGACCGCACAGGCATATGTCTCTGGGATACTGCCGGATACCCGGAAGATATCCAGCAGCTGCCAGTTAAACCAAACAAAAAAGGCACCCACTGCAATCAAGACCAGATTCAGCGTGCCTATTTTCCCAATAAATCCCTTTAGTTTCCTCAGTGGGTGGAATCCTTTCCTTTTTCTGCGATTCATGCATTTTCCTCTTTAACGAAAACGGATTCTTTCAAAATCCAATTTGAGTAAAAATAAAGCCCACTACTATGCCGATAATTGCGGTTACAATATATCCGCTTACTTTCCGCCACATCTCACCATCCCTGCCCTCAAGCACTTCCAGACGGTCCGCCTGCTGTTCCTGGGATTTAAGCATATTTTCCATATTCACGGCAAGTTTTTCCACCGATGAGGTCAGATCCCGGATCTCCCGTACATTTTCTTCAAGCAGTTCAATGCGCCGGTTCTGGCGTGTATTTTCTGCGTCCTGCCTTGCAGCAAATTCTGTATGTTCCTGCCTTGTGATATATTCTGCATCCATAGCCTGTCCTCACTACTCTTTTAATTCTTTTTCTACCTTTACACGCCAGATCTTCGGAATGTCCTCCAGCGTCCATTCCGCTCCGGTATTTTGATTGATAACCCCTGATCTGATCTTATCTGCGTAAAATTTAACCATTATACCTCACCGCCTTCCATCATTCCGCCTACGATCTCCCCAAGATCAGCAATGGCGCCGTCCTGGATAGCCTGGCCAGTTTTCGTCGCTTCCTGCTCAGCTTCAATGGCAGCCAGACGCTTTTCTACCATATCCACGTCAGCCAGGCGCAGTGATACAATGTAATCATTCTCCCTCTGTTTCACACCTGCCTCCTGCAGATATTTATTCTCTAAAGTCGCACAGGTCAGGCCTGCCGCATTCTGGATGCTGTACTTTTCCAGATTATCCTCCGTAAATTTTTGAAAGAGCCCTTTAAAATCATCGAGACTCTGAATCGGTATCTGAACAAGATTTTCGGATGCCCCATTTTCAATCTCTAATACTGTACCGTCTTTTAATACGATTTTTTCTTTTCCTTCCATTTCGTTTTCCTCTCTTCCTGATTCTTCTATCCCACAGTACCTAAACCTCTGCCGGATCAGCTCTGATTCTCATTGTGACCACCTCTCTTTCTGAAAAATCCATAATAAAAAGCACCCTTCTGGATGCTCTTTAGCATATATTTTTCATGATGATATACAAAACTCCGCTTCCGAAGGTATAAATGTAGATATCATTAAATCCGGAGCGTGTACTTTAATACTACAGGGCAGATTAGCATGTTTACAACTAAAAGTATGCAATGTTACAGAAAACGGTATAATAGATCTATCCTTTATACCGGACAAATATATTCAAACAGTGATTGAGCCCAATTTATCAATGGTAGTGATCACGGTTTCAGGGAACCGCTGTTTCGGATATGTCTGCCCATCAGCATCTAAGCAATTTAGCGTATACTATTATCCAGTAATTCCAGGAGGCGGACCCGCTCCAAAGGGAGCTACAGTGTATGGTACTGTTATATGGTTTTTTTAATATAACAATATAAAATTACAATTTTTACAAGTTAAAGTGTCCGCCAGGAGCCTAAAACTTTATTTACGGGACATATAGCCATCCTCCCAGTATCCTTACCCCAAAGTATAACTGTCCCGATTTCACTGTCTCTTTTTAGCAACACCCCAATGGAGTACTTCCATTCCGCAGTTCCCTGTGGAGTGTCGGCTGTGGATTCGCCTGTGAGGAAACAAGTCAATCCAACGCAACTTTCAGAAAACAAATTGTTCATGTTTGATACAATCTTTGGATTCGAAGCGGAGTTTTGTATACAGGTAATAAAATTTACTATATCCGTAGATTTTTCTTCACAATAAAAGCACGAAAGACTCTTGAATTACACTATCTATCGTGTTATGATGTGAAAAAGGGAAAGCCAAAGAAGCGGCTACCCTCTGAATACTAACAGCTATGACATTTTACAATGTCCAGCCGTCAACTATTCGCGGTAGTTGGCGGCTATTTCCTTTTGTCCCTAAAAATCTGATATAACAGACTGATAAGGGCGACAACAAATGTACAAAACAAGAAAAAATCCTGATATGTAATCATCGTTATCCCCTCCTTCCTCTTTGGTCTGGAGGGTAAGCCCCTCCGACAATGGAGGGTAGCCGCCTTAGCTCTTTGATTTTCCCTGATAGCTATTATATCATGGGATTCTATAAATCACAATCACCTTTCAATCACAAAAAAGCCTGCTGAAAACAGACCTCCGCTAACTTTTTTCTCTTTTCGTAATTCCTTCCTATGCAATCGCTTTATTATAGTGATATTTCACTGCTTCCTGATCTAAACATACATAAACCTGTGTTGTCCGTAAATCAGCATGACCTAAAATCTCCGCGACCTCCTGTATCGGCACATTCTTTTTTACCAAATCCGTGGCCAATGTGCGGCGGAATCGATGCGGGTGTACATTATCTACCCCCGCCTTTTTCCCAATCCGTTTGACCGCTACCTCTATTCCTTCTTTTCCCAGCCTACCAAAAGGCGCTTTTACCGATGCAAACAGCGCCGGGTTATCATCCGTCCTGCTCTTTAGATATTGCTGCAGGTACTCCGCTGATATCTCAGATATGTAAAATTTTCTCTCCTTTCCTCCCTTCCCGATCACAGTCGCCTCCCTTGTCAAAAAATTTATATTATCTCGATCAAGAGAAGCAACCTCGGAGACACGCAATCCGGAAGCGTACAAAAATTCTGTGAGGGCCAGATCACGCAAAAACTCACACGCATTTTTCAATTTTTCCCGGTCTACTGCCGAAAACGGCTTCCGGACAACCTTATCATATTTTATCTGCTTCAACGCCCTGGCCGGATTTCTGCTTATAAACCCTTCGTCATTTAACCAGCTGAAGAAGCTGGATATTGACTTTCTTATATTGTCCAGTGTTCGGTTACTAACCTTTCTATTTTCCTTGTATAAAGAGAGATAGAGACGGAGATCAAAAGTCTCTACCTCAACCAGCTTCTTGTTCAGGCATCCTATCAAGTTTTCCAGATCCATCTGGTACTTCTCCAATGTCTTTTCGCTTTTTCCCTCCAGGCGCTTGGTAGCTATAAACTTCCGTACAAATCCCAGGTTTGACCCATCATGCAGCACTACCTCCGTACAACGCTCCTGAATCTCATAGTCTTTCAATTGTATATGCAGTACGCTTTCCACCTTGTCCAGAATCACATTCTCCATTCCCGCCAGTGCCTCCAGAACATTGTTTATTATCTGTGTCCTAACATCCATTTTGCCGTACTCCTTTTTGCTTTTCAGTATAGCAAAACGCGGCGTTCCCTGGTATACAAAACTCCGCTTCCGTCTTTAATTATTTGGGCACTCTCAAAATAATAGAGAATACAGATACAAGTATCGGAACGTTTCAATTACCAGAAATATATAGCGGTGTTTTGGTTAGATTTTACGCGGCCAATGTTTATTCTACTGTAGTGTATATAGACAAACATGCATTGGCGGGAAATGTAGCCATACACAATCAGAATACAAATGATGCTATCGAGCATGCTAGCATCCGCCTTGATCCAGAAACACATATTATTACGGTTACAATTCCCAACAAAAATCAATACCAAAAGATGCATGGTAATTTTTTTGATTTTTGGGGTGTTAAGTAAATTGCAATATGGGGAAGTTATCCTGTGGATGTATCTGTTAAAAAATTTTCATTTACATAGATTCTGAATATGTCAATGTATGCCTTTATATACACTTCACTAAATAAATATAGATTAAGTCTATCATTATTTTGCCAGCTTATATTAGTGATCATGCCATCATTTGATGGAATTACATAAGTGAAAAGCAGTTTATATCCATCAGGTTTTTGCCAACCATCCACCAAAATCTTTTTCCAAGTACTTCCGGGTGATTCGACGTTATCAACAGCTTTATGTTTTATTAATATTAACGTACTCGAAGCGGAGTTTTGCGAATCAACCTGTTCTTTCAAAAGCTTCAAAAGATCGGCCCCTGCCACCATGCCAGCATCTTCTTCTGTAAGAAAATTGTGAGATATCCCCGCGAACGCCGCTTCCCCCAGGCTTTTCATATTCCCTTCTTCATCACGGCCAAAAAGTCCAATGAGGGAATCTATAGATTTTTTCAACTGCCCAATTTCTTCCATCGGATTTGTCATTTCCCAGGATTCTGGATCCCACTCCCCTGATGTATCTTTTAAACACCTATAAAGCGTATTATTGTATATGCAGTATTCCCCTGCATGATATTCTGTTTCTGTACTGTACCCATTTGCTGCCCCGTTTCTTTTTAACAGCTCTATATCTTTTCTTACTTCGAACAGATCTTCCGCTAGGGCCACCGCTCCTGACGTCTGAATTGTAATCTCTGCACTATTATTCACAGTCGCAAAATAATCCTGTATGATCTGAGCCGGATTATACCCATTGTACGGCGGCATGAAGTCACCGTTATCTCCAGCTGTGACCGCTATACTATATAATACCTCCGTATCATCCGTACCATCTTTTTCTTTGGCATACAACCCCATCTCGTTAATATAATATCCAGCGGTTATCAGAGCATCGCCTGTAACCGAATCCTGGTTTGATATTAACGCCGTTACTTTAACGCTATAATCATTGTAGACCTCAATATCAGATATAGGATAGCTGTTCTTCATCGATTTCAGCGCCGTCTGGCTCTGTAGGGCCTCCAATGTTTTTTCATCTTCTGTATAGTTCCCGTTCCCCACCTCAACCCGAATAAATTCTATTTTAATTTCCCCAGCCTGTGCTTTGGTGAGCAGCCGAGCACCTACGTTCGTCATTATTGCATTATTAAAAGGTTGTGGCATTTTATTTTTCCTCCTGCTTATTTTTATCTTTTAAATCCATTTTCCACCACTGAATACGTAACCGAAGATTCCTCTAATCCTGCAAAAACTACACCTGAAATCTTACAATCAGCTTTAAATCCATCTGCAACCGCTTCCGGACGTTCTTGTTGAATCGCGCGAGTTCCTGTATATACTGTATGTCCTGTATTCTTTTTGGCACTGTACCCATCAATCACAGCAGCCGGATGATATTGATTAACTACCGATACACCAGCTATGTATTCTTGATTTACATCCCGGTGTATCTCAATCATTCTAAGATGAGACCGTGTATTCTTCACCCGATGAAGCATCGTTGAAAAGAAGTCATTCATCTGAGGTGTGAAAATTGCAGTTGTCTTGATTTTAAAAAAATATGGCTTATCGCCATACTCAAACCACTCTTCTACCTCCCCATCCCCAAATACAATGCTGATCAGCTCCTGCACGGCGCTTGGCGTTCCTGCGCTCAAATGCCATAACATCGTCCGTTTAATAATATTTTTCTTTGTTTCTATATTCATTTCTTCACTGTAATATGGCGTGCGCAGTTCTACGGCCAGAACATCCAGAATCTTTTCCGGAAGACTGTCAATTACAGCCTGTGTCCTTGTCATATTCGCCCGTTCAATTACCAACTGTATTCCTTTTTTCAGTGCATAACTGATACATTGCTGTTCAATCCCAGTTGACATCTGGCTTGGAAGCATATCTACCAGTTCACCTTCATACAGGTTAATCATCCTCTACACCCCCATATGTTACTGACACATTTTCTACTCGTGCCACCGTCGTAGGCGGTACCACAGTGAATTCCGGAAGTGTAACTACTGCCCTTTTCGCCCCGGCGTTTACTACACGTCTGATCAACTCGGAAGGATTGATATCCCTTCCAATTGTGAATGTCTGCCATTGATTATACTCATTGACTACAGTATTAACTGCATTTTGAATCGCCACCGCCTTCGCGGAATCTGATCTTGCTATATAATAGGTCATGACCAGATTATAATCCATAGTTTCTGGCGCAAGCACTTTGACATGATCGGTAAGAGGGCGAATTGTTTCATCATTCAAATACTCTAAGAGGCTTTCCAGCAGTGCGTCTGAGGGAAGCGTTCCGTCTTTCAGAAGCACCCGGACTTCCACATCCCCAGGTATAGGGCTCGTTACATTTACTGATCCTATAGATGCGCCATACGATTTTGTATGATGCACATACGCATCGGTCGGCCCTGCCGTAGAATATGATGCAGGCGCCAGGTATACACGCTCTGCCAGACTTTCATCATCCTCTATATCCGACCCGCCTCTGCTTTCTTCTATGTTGACCGCTTTTGCGACATAAGGGATCGGCTCCACCAGAATATTGATACTCCCGGCTGCCAGTCCACTTCCTGCTATTCCTGCAGTCTGACAGATGCATGGCACATCCGCATATTCCTCCCCTGCCGGTATCTCTGCATATTCCGCTGTCTCAAAATAAATATCCCCGTCCGTCAATTTCGTTCCAAGCGGAATTCCGATTGCAGACTCCTGGACAGCGGAAAGTGTAAACCGAACTTTTACTTCCGCTGCCTGCGCCGGAAGCCTGGTCACACCTTTGTATGCGGCAATATTATCTAAAAATTCTCCATAGCTGTATTTCAGCAAATCCTGCTTCCCTGCTCTGTCAACAAACAACAGTGCCTGATAAATCTGCACAGAACAGGCATACAACATAAATGTAACTGGATCCGCTCTTCTTAGCGCAACCTTTTTCTTTGTAAGCTGCTCATATTTCTGTTCATAATCGTTGATCATCTGAGCCTGGATAGTATCCAGTGTGACATGATCTATAAAACTGACTTCCGGAAGGTTTTCAATTTCTGGCATCATCTCAAACTCTCCATTCCACATAAATCCTCATTGTATTCGTTCCATTTAAGTCCGGTTCTGCATATACACCCGCAATGCTGATCTCAGGTATAAATTGGTCAACTTTTTCTTCCAGTTCAAGTGCAAACGCATTCACGGCATCCGGGGATGACATATCTATAAACAGATCACTCATCCCAAATCCTCTGCTTCCAGGTATTGTCCTCTCTATAGAAAGAATAAGAGATCGAAGCTGCGAGTCCACCCTGTTTAGCTCATTCTTATCATCTATACCGACAATTTCTATCTTATTTGACAGCTCCATGGTACATCTCCTTATGTATATTCAGAAAAGGTCAGACTCAATGTTGCCCGGACAAGTTCTCCTTTATTCCATATCTCATCCCATGATTCACTGACTGATTCTAAATACATCTTTCCGCTCCCAACTCTTTTGCCTCCAACATAAAGGTATTCCACCGTTCCGCCCTCACAAGCCCTTTCCAATGCCTTGATCACACTCTCCGGTTTCACCCCACGGGTAGCAGATACTGTCACATCCATGGTAATGCCTGAGGCATCTGCTCCCTGGAATTCCAGTCTTGGCTTTCCTTTTAAAATAGAATGTTTTGCCCAGCGTCCTGTCACTGTCCTTTTAAAACTGTTGAATGTCAGCTGTGACTCTGAATTCACAGAGAACCGGATTTGTTTTCCCCAATTTCCCACCTGAGCCATCGGCACACCTCCTTAACATTTGCAGTCGAGCAACTGAAACAATGTAACCTCTCCGGCAACATTATCTTTGAATTTTATGTTGCTTCCATCATACTCAATGTATGCCTCACCGTAGATATCCCCGAGTTCCTTCCGAAATATCCCTTCTCCTGATCTTGGGGGGGCATTCTCCCTGTTCCATATCCTTCCCATCACAATCCCCGCAGACTGCCCGTTGGAAAGATGAATTACAAGCACCTCCTGCCCGATTCCCGGCATTTTATACTCATCCGTAAATGAGAATACAGGAAATTCATCTGTAGTTGAGTCGTCTAAATCCGGATATGTTACACTTATCATTCCTTCATCATAATTGACGGATGAGACTCTTCCGATTCTGATCAGCCTTTCTGCCATACATAATCCTCCCTAACTGAATGTGCCTTCATCAACCCATCCATACACATTCGATGTACCGTCTGTATTTACCAGGTGCCATGGATGCGCTTTTCCATTACCAGCACTATCCGGGCCAAACGTAATTTTTGCCGGGCCAGCCTTGGCATCATATCCCTTTGCCCCCGAATGTGAAGATACATAATGCATGCCTCCGTGAAAGTTCACAATATCCCCTGTTTTATAGCTCTTCACCTCATTGGATCCAACTCCTGATGATTGCACTGCTGGCTGTGGCTTATATGTAAGCCGTTTCTGGCATTTATGCATCTCTATATTCTGTTTCGTTCCAGAGTCCCCGACCTCTATTGTAGATTTATCCACAAAATATTTTCCATTCACTTTTCCCATACCTTTTATGCTGACCGTTGCACCAGAACAAATTTGGGGATTTGCCCATATTTCTCCAGAAAGAGTCGTTGTAGACTCGTTTGCCTTGTTTACCTTTGCCGCTGCTTTATAATATGCATCAGATATACTGTCTGCGGTTTCATTGATCTTTAATACTCTTGCGCCATCCGCATCTTCCGCTTTTAATCCAATATACACACTGATCTCATCGCTTCCGTCCCCGGATTTATACGAGATCCTTGCCCCGGTATAAGTACCTTCCAGCGAATCCTCAAAAGTCCAATTGTCATCCACAAATGATGACCGGTTCAATGTAACGACAGATTTTTTCTTTTCCATTGCTGTCTGGTCATAGATCACAATTGATTTATTATATACTTTTATGGACAATCCATATTTTTCACAAATTTCTGTTAAAAAAGCACTATCAGTACGCTGCGACTGCTCTATGGACCTGATCCTGATCTCTTCTCCTGAATACAGAAGCAGCAGACCATATTTTCTGGCAATTTCCCTGGCGATTCCTTTGACTGTAACATCCTTCCAAGTCTTGGTGCGTTCCCTAGTATTAAAGGATCCATTTGCCGGAACAGCCAGACACCCAAACGAGGATTCGATAGGGCCTCCTGAAAATTTTATATTGTCAAGCACAAAAGAACCGCAGTTCAGACTCTTATTGCGGCCTTCCCCTTCCCAGTTCAAAAATGTAATGGTTCCATTTACCGAATCTCCCTTATGGGGATATTTTTTTCCGAGCCAGTCCATATCAATATTCTGGAGCGTTATATCCAGCTGGTCACTATTTCCTGAAGCAACATCCGTATATGTAACTCCTTTCAAATAACTTCCCAAAACGGTTTTCATGCTTTTTCCATTAAAATCAAAATCAGCGGAGGCTTTTCTTGGTTCACTCATCCTTCATCACCGCCTTCTGTGGAAGAATAATCCACATCCTTACTGTTACCCGATCTCCAAAATGGAATATCTTCATCTGCCTCCTCCGGCAGATCCGGTACATTGATCACCGTTCCTGATGAAAATACCATGATATCCAGAAGCGGCCAGTTAGCTTCCAGCAGGTAACGCATATATTTTTCATCTCCATAGATATCATAAGCCATTAAATCCCATGTATCCCCCTGCTTTGTAATATAAGTTGATGCCATCCCAGCCGCCCCTTTCTTCTTTCTTTATGCGAACGCTGTCCGCCTGTTCTCTTTCTCGTATTGCCGCATCATCTTTTTGAATTCTGCCATGCTCATACGGTTTGCCTCGACTACATCCTCTTTGCTCGTATTACCACCTTCAAAATGATATGTCGGGCTGAACACAAATGTCTGTGCCGCGTCTGACCCGGATGTAGCTTTTCTTCCATTCGTCCCTGACAGGCTGTCGATTGTTTCTCCGATCACACTGCTTCTCGCCGGAGCCTCCGGCACGGAAATGTCCTGAAGATGATTACCGACATTCTGAACCGGACGGGCTAAAGCGGTATTTGCCGCGCTCTGTACCCTGCCTGACATATTTTCCATTCCGACAGCCATACCTTCACCAGTATATTGCCCTGACCGGATCATCAGCCTTGAAGGGGAATGTATCTGCAATGCGTTGTTCACTGCATTCGCCGCACTCTGCGCGATACTCTGCGCCGCTGCTTCTACTGCGCCCCTCATGCTGTTTATTCCGTTCACAAGCCCCTGCATCATATTTCTACCGGCTCCTGACAGATCGACACCTGTAAATGCTGCCTGAATGCCTGCTGCCGTTGACTGCGCAATTGCGACTGCTTGTGTACCCCCTGCCTGGAATACTGCCACCATCGTGGTAATCCCGCTCCTGGTGACTGACACGATCATTGTCATGCCTTGCGTTGTAACCGATGCCGCCTGCATCATCCCCATCTGGACATTCACACGGACCTGAACCATTCCCATGGAAACAGCTTGGGCCATCTGCGACATCCCGATTGTTACTGCTCCCGCCATCTGAGACATATTTGCCCCGGCTGAGAGCGTACTTCCCATAGCAACCGAAAGCGCTGTGAAAGCTGCCGCCGTTGCCGCAGATACCGCCGCCATCGCCGCAAGTGATACATTTGCCGCCATAAGCGATGACGCAAATAACGCAGATGCCGCTGCTGCGGACGCCATAGGCGTTGCGAAGGATGTCAGCGCACTCGCTGCAGTAGGTGCGGTTTCCCCAATCCTGGAAAATGCTGTCACCATCCTCTGTGTCGCTGTCCCAATGGTCACCGTAGATGCCTTAAACAGGTTAATCGCAGTTGTTGCCGTAGCAAGAGCTCCTGTAATCAAAAGGATTGCCGCTCCTGTAGCCGCTGCCGCAACTGCCGTTCCTGCTAGACCCGCAGCTAATGCTACAGCGGCCACTCCTGCCGCCGCTGCTGCTGCCGCAAATGGCACTAAAGATGCCGTAAGCGGAACAAAAGCCGCGGCCAGCTTCGCCATACTGGATACCATTCCGGATGAAGAATCTTTCAAAGCCCCTATGCCTGATGCCGCTGTTGCCGCACTGGCTGCTATAACAGCGATTGCCGCTGATATAGCAACCATTTCCACTGTTAATGGAGCGAATGCCACATCCGCCGCCACTGCCGCCACTGCAAGCGCGGCAAGGCCAATCGCCCCGGCCGCCGCTCCCACACCGGCAACTGCAGCCCCGGCTCCAAATACAAGCATGCCTGCCCCAAGGGCGGCGATTGCTGCAGCTCCGCTCATGCCGCTTGATGCAATCTGCGGCAGAACAGCCGCCATGATTGCCAATGCAGCCGCTCCTACAACTGCCGCCGCATTTACTATAAGCAACCCGGCTCCTACAACCATCAGTGCCGCGCCGAATGCCGCCAATGCCCCAGCTCCTGCTAAAAGCAGCGGCGCCAGAAGTCCCGCGGCCGCTCCGAATGCCAGAATCCCCACTGCCAGCAATGCCATGGCGATCTGGGCCGGTGCCCCTGCTGCTGCAAGCTGTATTGCGGCCTGTGCCATGATAAGCATCCCGGCCCCCGCTAAAAGGATCCCGGCCCCAAACGCGACAAGGCCGACTGCCGCAGCTGTCAGCATCGGCCCCAGTAATGCGGCCACCGCCATGAAAGCGGTCATGCCGACTGCCATTCCGGCCATTACTGCAACTGCCATCGTCCCCTGCTGAGCCAATTGTACTGCTGAAAATGCCATTAAGGACATTCCTGCTGCCGCCAGCAGTACTGCCGCTCCAAAGGCCAGAAGCCCCGGAGCCGCTGTAGCCAGTTTCTTACCTAAAGACTGTGCAATAAACATCAGCGCGATCATTCCGCCCTCCATGGCCACCAGCCCAGCCAAAGCCAGAGGGCCAGCCGAAGCAATCTGGGCTGCCGCTATAGCCATAAGCGACATACCGGCTGAGATCATGAGGACAGCTCCTCCAAATGCCAGGAGCCCTGTTGACGCATTTTTTAATTTAGCACTGAAGGATTGTGCGATAACCAGCATTGCCGCCATTCCGCCCATCATAGCCGCCAGCCCTACAGCCGCACCGGGTCCTGCATCGGCAATCTTTATTGCCGCGTCAGCCAAAAGCCATATCCCGCCTGCCGCCATAGCAAATCCGGCGCCTGTCCCAAGGATATTTTTTGATGCCGCGGACATTGCGTTCGATGCGGTTCCCATACCTTTTTTCACTCCCGATGCCGCTTTTCCAATATCCTTGAAAGATTTCACAAATCCAGACACCTTGCCTGTTATGCCGCTGATTGCTTTAAACGCCATGAATCCTGCCGCCACTGCCGGAACCAACGCAAGCACCTTTTCAAACGGCTTTATGCTATCGTCCCCTAAGAAATTAACATATTCTTTAAATGCCGCCTTTGCCGCCTCCATCAGATACGCAACCGCTTCTCTCGCTGCCGCGCCGATTTCCGGAAGGTTGCTCACCATTCCTTTTGCAAGCTGTACAGCCAGCTCAGCGCCGACCACGATCAGCCTTGGCATCAGCCGTATAAACGCATTGATTCCAGATGTAGCAAGCCGTGCGCAGGAGTCCCCGATTGCTTCGGAATTATTCTCTATGCCGCTTATAAATGAATCCACCAGCATTGCCGCCATCTCAACAAATTGGGGGGCTTGATCCGCCATTCCAGCCAGGCCATCCGCAAGCAAACTGCCGAACGTCTCGGCCATTCCTGAAAAACCACCGCTTTCCAAGGCATCGGAAAGTTTGTAAATTGCCTGTGTACCATACTGGGCAAGATCACGAAACGGCGTATTCAGATGCTTATATATACGGATTCCAGCATCCTGCGCAGCTGAAGATAATGTAGCAAGGTCGCCTTCCAGGTTGTCCATCTTCGTTTTTGCCATCTGTTCCATCGCCCCGTTGCAATTTTCCAGCTTTTTCGTAATGGCATCCCATTCCTGGACACCTTCCTTTGTGGTATCATTCAGCCCGGCCATAAGTTTCTTCAGGTCATCCACATGAGTTTTTCCGCCAATTGCAGCAAAAACTGCTTCTCTCTGCGCATCTGTCATTCCCTTTGTTGCTTCGTTTACACTGCTCAACGTCGCTTTTAGGCCAATGAATTTACCTTCTGAGTCAAAGGCGGATATACCAAGCTGTGCCATCATCTTTCCTGCCTGTCCAGCTCCCGTGGTAAGGTTTGCCATAATGGCGTTCAGTGCCGTCCCGGCTTCCGAGCCCTTCAATCCTCGATTTGCCATAACCCCAAGAGCAGCCGCTGATTCCGTAATCGGAATATTCAGGCTCTTCATCGTACCACCAACTCCAAGGTATGCCTCCATCAGCTGCTCAGCGCTCTGGTTCGTACTGTTCTGTGCCTTTGCTACCACATCAAGATAATTCGGCAGCTGATTCACGGAAATCCCAAGCGCGGACATCGTATCTGTTACCATGTCCGAAGTCCTGGCCAGATCCAGCCCCGTTGCCTCTGACATACGAAGCACAGAAGGCAATGCGGATATGGATGTATTTACATCCCATCCTGCAAGGGACATATATTCCAGTGCTTTTGCAGATTCAGCCGCGGTTTTGGATGTGGTTCTTCCCATCTCCATTGCAGCTGCTTCCATCTTTGCATACTGTTCCGGTGTTGCAGCCGCGGTTGCGGCTGCTGATGACATCGCAGATTCAAACTCTTTCCCTGTCTTTACGCTGTATGCGCCGACAGCCCCGATGGCCGCTCCCGCGGCAGTAACTGCCGCGGCTGTAGCTTTCACCGATGCCGCCCCGACCTTTCCGGCGATCCCGAGCCCTGACAGTCCACTCTGTGCTCCTCTGAGCGCCGCGCCAAAACTGCTCTCCAATTGCCCTGCAATCTTAATCGCGACCTTATAATCGCTCACTTCTTTTCACTTGCCTCCTTTGCCTCCTTTTGCATCTTATTCAGTTCTTTACACACGTCCAGCAATTCAAAAATGGTCATATTTAAAAAACTCTCGAAGCTCCCCATGTTCATTGCCAGGGCAATACAAAGCTTCAGGAGTTTTCTTGTATCTTCATGTCTTATTCCTCTCCGTAGAAAAAATTTCCAACCACATTCTTGACCTTAATCGCGTCCCTTGGATTCAGTCCTTTGAAGAATTCAACTGGAATTCCAGTTGCGTCTGCTGCTATGATCAGCGCATAGTAAAGCTCGTTCTCCGGCATAACTGACACTGCGCCGGAAACAACCATCATTTTGTTTGCTTTGATCATATTGTTAGCCGTGATATTTTCCAATCCGGAAAAATCCAGCCTGGATATCGTCTCTCCTTCAAACTGATATGTTTTTGTCAGTTCTACAATCTTCTCTTCGTCTTTCACTACACTGACTTCATTTCCCTTTACTTCCACGATTTCATTTTTAGCTTCCAACTTTTATTCCTCCTATACCTGACTACGAATTTTTGCAAGCATATCGACTCCGTTTAATACATATTTGAAGTTCAGCTTGTCCAGTTCCAGCATTGTCTTATTGTTGATCAGTATCTTGAGATAAAATACTTCCAGTTCTATTTCAGGTTCCCCCTTCTTGCCTTTTGCTAACTTTCCTAATGAAGTTGTAGACGCCTTCCCTCGAATTACGATCTTAACAGGGTAATAATCTGTCGCGCCTGTAGTCGGATCCATACACTGCATAGATCCACGAAGTGTCAACTGTGGGGTTTTTGTAGTGTTCATGAGACTGAACAAATCCTCATATAACACAGCAAATGGGATCTTAACCTTTATGGATGAAAACTGCCCGGTCACAGGATCCTCAATTTCACCAAGAATCCCCGCTCCTTCAATCGTATCCGTAATTGCTTCAAGCTCCGGAAGTTCAACTTCACCGGATATTCCGACTACCCTATTCGCATCGTTATAAACATTATAGTGGTTGATTACCTCTGGAAGGATATTCATATTTTTATTCACCTCCTGTAAGCGCTGATGTCAGCATAGCCGTGTCATAATTCAAGATATTAGTAATTTCCTGCGCCGGAGTATACGGCGCAATATGCTGCCGGAATGTCATCTTCCCGGCAAGAATATCCGTGGTCGGATTATCCTCAGCCAGATACTCTATAGACGCACCCGCCCATTTGTCCGGCGCATAGGCGGCGCATCGGATATTCTCCGAATCCACCACATTTTCCACAAGCACCGGGTTCATGGGATTATCCACTTTTGAAAAATAGGTCTGGATAAATGTATTTCCCTGCCAGTTGAACATCCGGCGCACTGGGAACCAGATATCCTTTGCGTCACCGCTTGCCGGATATGCTCCCGTATAGTTCCCCCACAACCTCCATCCATTTGAATTAAACGCTGTTGTTACTCCGTAGGTATTCACAGTACTGCCCTGATCCTGATCCAGAACGATCTCCGTCCCATCTGCAAGGCATGTCCCGGTCACTCCCATAATCTTATTGGAAGGCGACATATACGGCACATCATCATTTGCCGCATCCGTATAAGACACCAATGCTCCTACGACCGCAGATGCGGCAAATACAAGATCTCCAACCCGGAAGCAGGGCCAGAGCGGATAACAGAATTCCGAGGTAAACCCACTGTTCTCCTTGACTGCTTTGCAGTCCGTGTATTTCCTTGCCTTTTCCGTATCCAGATCCAAAAGCGCAATCCCCTTAAACACTCCATTGATATTCGCCATCTTTGCAGAAAGCGCGATCCCGACCTCCGGAATCTGTGAATATCCCGGTGCAAGGCCAATACTCGGCACAACTCCAAGTTTTGGATATATCTGCCGGATCACTTCCATTCCGGTTTCTTTACCGGTAGATGGATTATATGCGCCGATGATATCATCCTTTGTCACAGCTTCCGGATCCAATACCTGGCCACTCACACTGATCTCTGCCGCATCTTCCCCTGCACCGCCTGCGATCAGGTTTATTACGAGCGATCCATCCGCCTCATACTCAACTGTATAATCCACTCCATGTGTAAGCGTGGTCTCGCCTGCTGTGATTTCAAGCCCGTCCCTGAGAATTCCAGGAATCTTAATCTCTGCCCGTAGTGTGCTTACATCTGCTTTTGTTTCCGGTAGTGGCTTCTTATGCTTCGCCGGATCCAAAACATTGATATAAACCACCGGTGCCACCTGATAAAGGTTGCTTGTGGCATACATCGTCTGGCAGAGCGTATATTTGAAATCCTTGCAATAGCCAAGCTCTGCCATTGCCTCTGTTGCCCTGGTCGCAAGGATCGGTACATTCACTACAGATGCCGGATCCTCCACCATATTCACCGGCGCTGTACCGATCACGACCTGCACCGCACTTGCACCGGTGATCGGCACGGTCAGGGCAGTCGCTTCCTCCAGGACAAATACTCCATGTTTACTCATCACTCATTCCCTCCGTTCCTCAGAGTACTTACTTTACAAAATGCAGTGTAGATATACCCTTTTTTCTCGCGCAACATTTGATTTGCAACCGGATAACTCCTGACCGGGATAAACAGATGGTTAATCTCTGGTGTTTCCTTCGCTTTTTCTTTCGCGTCTTCTGGAATCTCCGTATATACCCGGTTCTGGATACCGATACCGGATACGGTCGGCCCAACATACATTCTCGGCCCCTTCATTCCCGGATTTTCTTTCTTTGCTTCTGCGCTCCGGCCTGCATCAGCTGTATTTTCTTCTTTTTTTCCTTCCTGTACAGCCGCCGCAGTCTCTTCTTTTTTCGTTGTTTTAGCCATAGACTGGTTCCCTCCTTCCAATTTTGGGAATATTAAACTTGATTCGCACTCCCCCAAAGTAATAGGGATACGTGTCCTCATCCTGTATCGCCCATTCCATATCCTGCTCTGCCCGATACCGTTTGGCAAGGAGCGGTTCTGCAGCATATCTGTCAAGCAGCCTTTGGCACATCGTCATAACATGCCTGTGCCCCTGGTTAGACGCATCCGGATCATACACGCCAAAATGGATGTCCGCGGTCACGATCCATGGCGTATCATCATCCTCTGTTTTCCCACTGTACAAGCAGACGATCGCATACGGCAGGAACTTGGAATCATCCTCTTCATCCGTAGTGATGACCGGGAGTTGCTGCTTATATACCTGAACGCCGCTCACCCTACGGCCAGCGGCATCCACAGTTACAATATCCTTTAAAATTTTTTTTACATCCTGGGCAAGCTCATCCTGAAAATCTAATGCTGTCATTTTCCCATGCCTTTCTTTAAATTAATTTTGCGACTTCCGCGGCAATTTCATCATGCAGTGTCTTTTCGATCACCGGTTCCAAATCACCTTCTATCCCGCGATCCCCCTGGTAGACCTTTTCCAGCATCTTTGGAACAGAGACAGAGCGGAGCACATGTACCGGATAGCTTTTTTCAGTCTCCCTCTGCATGATCAGCCCTTTTCGCTTGAAAGCATTGGTTTTCCACTGTCCGCTGATATGCTTCAGCCCACTTTTTACGATATCCGCCCTAGCTCCGCTCGCGGGGGCTGTCGTATGGAATCTTGTAATCGTCAATGTCCTGCCTTCCGACCGGATCACTGCACACAACCGGCCGGCCGTTGCGTTCTGAATCTTCATCCTGGAATTAAAGCCTCCAGACTTTACCGTATATGCCTCCTGTGCCCCAGCTGCAAGTTTTTTCCTTGCCTGTTTTGCAGTATGATTAATTGCGTTCTTGAAAACCCTCGGAGCCTTCTCTTCCATGCCTTTCAGCTTACCCTTGACATATTCCAGATCCGCTTTACTTACTTCATAAGTGATCATCTTCCCTTATTCGCTCCAATCGTAATGGAATATATACCATCCTCGGAAACAGCCTCCTCCACACGGTATGTTCGGTTGTCCAGCGTAAGGACGGATCCCTCTGCCGGAAGTGCGCCAAACTCAGAAGCTTCCACATAGATCAGTTTCTGGTTTGCATAAATACCGTCCATGTGGGAACCTACCCCTTTTTTTCTTTTGATCAATTCATTGTTATCAATCGTAACCGACATTTCTTTTCCATTCACTATATGGGTTTCTGAAAACTCATCTATATTCATGAATGTGTTTCTGATATCCGCCTGCATCTGCTCCTTAAATGTCATAAGACGTCTACTCCTCTTCTCCACTGATCTGCTCTTCCTGGAAGTTGATGATTTCTTCCTGAAGTCCTTTCAGACTTGTATCCTCATAATCTTCCCCAAGATCAAGCCCAATGGAACGTGCATAAACAACGGCATCTTTTTTGGAACGAATCTTTCGGATTTCCTCCGGGCTCTTAAGTTTTTCCGGCTCCTGTTCATCAAAGCCTGAAAAAACACCTTGATTCCCCTGTCCTGAATCCTGATACCCGTCCTCATCATCCCCTAATGCTACCGGGATGGCAAATTTCTTTGATTTCAAAAATGCCAGATCTGATGATGAAATATCAGCCGGAAGAATGTCGCCCGGCCTGTACTCCTTTCCGCCAGTTATATAGGTTACTGTTGTTTTGTACCTCATACTCTTACTCATCCTTTCTTCACATAGAACACAGCCCAAGATGCCACATCAAGGGGGCGCGGGAGCGGCCTTGATGTCAGCCTGATCTTTTTCACTTCGTCTGTCTCATCAACCCATACCTTTGGGACAATCTCTGCCTCATAGGATTGCCATTTCTTATCTTCCATCTGGGTGATGAGCCCATATTCAATCTGGCCTTCTCCGGTGGAATGAGCCATCAGAACCGTCCCTAATGGAATAATAGGCTCCTCTTCGCCGTCATCGTTTAGGAACCATTCATCATACGTGTAGATATCCATATCCAATTCAGCGATCCTGCCGTAAAAAGTCAATGACGGGTCTACAACCCTCGGCTCGATCACAACGTTTTTCATGTTCAGCACGTCCATGGACTTCATCACAGATGGATTTTTCATAAAGTCCTGAATCACATCAGATGAAAATATCATCATATTAGGCGCGATTCCACACTCTTTTATGATTTTTTTGCGTTCTTTTCGGAATGGAATCAGAGCATCGACATCGGCGTTGTTCCACTGTTCATCATCCCCGAGGACAATGATGTTTTGGAACCCAAAATCGACCTGTACATCTACGCCCTCGCTTTCAATAACCACAATCAGCTTTCCGTCAAAAAGGATCTGCCTGCACATCCATTCTTTTCTCCTGTCAATGGATGCTTCCAGATCCGTGATATCCCTTGTCAGAAGCTCATCCTCCCTTTCTGCGGGCGTCCTCCTGGAATAAATGTTCTCACCGATGGCACGTTTGGAAATATCATCAATGGTCAGTACCCTCTCCGGCGCAATCTTCGGCGTTGTGAACCGGTTTGTCTTAAATCCCTGACGTGTGATGACTTTTCCGCCCTTACGCGGACTTACCAACGGAGCCATGATGCGCTTCCCCTTGCGCACGTCAAATTCCACCACTTCCGTTACATGTGTCTGTGAAACCGGAAAAAAGGTTCTCTGTAAAAAGGATCTGACCGGAGGCGTCTGGTCGATCGCCTCAATCATTTCCCGTGTAGTATACTCAGGCATTTCATTGACCTCCTTTACTCATAATTCTGGACGCTTAACAGATACATCCCCACGCCCTTCATATCATCCTCATAGTTATCCACTGACAGATTTTCTCCAGTAACAATCACTGCTTCCCGGTTGAACTGCCCGGTCAGGTATACCGTGGCCGGGATATTGTCAGACGCATTGTCAGTCCCTGTGTCAAATTCATCCGTCAGAATCCCATATACCTTCATTTCCAAATCAGAAACAACCGCGTCTTCCCCTTCCCCAGTCTTTACCTTGACCACGCTCCCGGCAATATATCCCGCCTTATCCGCGCCTTTCATGATCAGGGAACCTCGCTTCAAGATTCCCTGTCCGGCTTTCAGCCCGATTCCCTCTTTCAATATGGGAAATTCGTTTGACGCAATCAGGGAATCCGGCGCAAATTTTCCAACCTGTTTAAACATCTGCATCCCACTTACCTCCTTCTCTTGTCTTTTTTCAGTGCGGCAGCCAGCCCGGCCACTTTCTGCTCGCTCTCTACTTTCTTTTCACCTTCCGGGTCGTACCCTGTGTTAGGCACTGATCCGACTGATGCCGTACCAGAATTCTGCATTTCGTCCACCATCTGGTTCAGAAACTTCTGTCCTGCAGCCTGGTTCGCTTTCAGCTGCGCATAAGCCAGATCGGCTGCGGAGATCGGTTCTTCATACTTCGCTTTCATTACCATCTCCTCCGGGATCCCGTTTGAGATCGCATCGATGTCCTTCAGCCTTTCCCGTTCTTCTGAAACCGCATCCGCGGCAATCTGGGCGCACAACTGCGGATATGCCGCCTTCAGTCCAGCAGCGTCAGCAATAACAGGGACTGCCTTTTCTTTTCCATCCATACCTTCTTTTCCTTTCTGTGTTATATTTTTTGATGTATTAAAAAAAGTCCCGGATTCTTTCTGCAAATCTCCAGAAAGAGCCTGAACCTTTTTCCGAATGTTATCCGGGACGAAGCTGTCCACATAGTTTTTAAAGCTGTAAGGGATACCATCCACCATAAATTTATTTGAAAAAATACTATTCTGTACATCTGCCTCAATTACACTGTCGCAAAATCCGGCATCAACCGCCTCCTGACCCACATACCAGGTCTCTTCATCCATCAGCTGGTTAATCTCATCCTCTGTTTTATCCAACCGTTCCATATATGACGTTACAATACTCTTTTTTACCTGGCTGGTAACCTCCGCCAGTTTCAAAAGCTCCTCTTCCTGATAGGAGCCCCACAGGCTGACAGATGGATTGTGCGCCATCAAAATTCCATTCTTCGCAATCCTGCGGTTCTCACATGCCATCAGGACGATAGTCGCCGCACTGGCACATATTCCTATGATAGTCCCGGTAATGGATGCCTTATTCATGACAAGAGCGCTGTAAATGGCATTCGCGGCGAACACATCACCACCTACGGAATGGATTACCACATTGATTGATTTCTTGTTTCCCAGTGCATTCAGTTCATTGATAAAGTCCCGGTATGTAACGCAGTCATCACTCCACCAGTCTTCTTCGGACTGAATCTGGCCAAAAAGCTGTAACTCTGCCGTATCGCCGTTGTCCATGAAATTCCAGAATTTATGATTCGCTGGACTGCTTCTTTGATTCGGCAGAACCGCCGCTGTTGGCTGATTCATCATTCTCATTTTCTGCATTGTCTTCATCTGTTTTAACCTCACTTTCAGTTTTTTTACATTAGAAAAGAGAGCCTGTTTCTAAGCTCTCTTTATTTCCCTATATTTTATGTTCTTTGCTATGATGATAATGTTTTACACACAGTATAGATTGAACATAAATAATCCTGATTTGTAAACGTGCCTACCATCCGCTCTATCTCTGCTTTGTATCTATCTTGAATTGTATGTTGACTTCTTACTGGCAGTCTCCGCATATGTATTTGCCTTTTGATATCCGCCAAAACTGCATCCTGCTTCTCTAACTTATCCTTCAAATAAAGTAATATTTCCTGATTCGCTCCGGTTGAAAGCTCTGTTTCCATCTCATGGAAACGGTTTATGTATTTAGCCGTAAACTCTGTTCCTTTTGTCCCTGTCAGCTTATGGGCTATAAATTCACATCCTTTTTTAGTGATATAGTAGCATGGAAGTGTTCTTCCTGTGCTGTCTTTATATTCAGATTTTCTGAAAAAATCACTGACTGCAAGATTGCATTCAGTAAATTGCTTTTCGTATCTTCTTAAATCCCTTAACAACATTGCATGGTCTTTTCTTACCATTTCTGCTACCTCTAAAGATGTAAGTGCTTGTTCAATCTCATGCATAACAATCTCCTTTCACAAATTTAATTCTTGAAAGAAGTTTCCCGTCATGTTATGATATTTCATGGAAGGAAACTTCTGCATAGAGTAATCGTATCGCTTTGGTCTGTGGAACGATTACTCTTTTAATTTTCTTATCCCACGCCTTATTGCTTCTGCTTTCTCAACTCTCTCTTTTTCACAATACTCTTTTAATATCCGAGAATGTTCTCTATCAAGACGAACTGTTACTTGCTCAGACTTAGGATTATCAGATTTGGGTCTTCCCATTGGTGACATAGTATATTCACCTCACTTTTTGAATGTCACTAAGTCCAATATACATTATGACATTCAAAAAGTCAAGTGCTTTTTTATTATAAATAGTCACATTTTTTATAAATTCGTATCATGCATCATCCTCATTTTCTTCACCGCTGTCTCCATCCTCTTCCTCACTTACTTTCTGTTCTTTCTTTTCCGGCCTACTCTCCGCCCTAGCTGATAAAAGCCCTGCCTCTTTCATCAATTGGTTTTCCCGTGCCAACTGTGCCACGTTTGCTTCAAAATCTCCTCCGGTCATCTCAATGGTCTCCTGCTGCCTTGTAGAAATACCGATGCTGATTCGTTTCTCCGCCGCATCTACCTCTTTGCCCGGATCAATCATCCCCTGCGCCGGTCCGTTCCATTGTGCTTTGCAATATGCCATACGAACCAGCGGGTCAAGAAAGAATCCAGGAGCTTTCAGCCTGCCGTTTGCAATCGCTTCTGTCAGGAATATCTCATACACAGGCTGACAGAAATCCGCGGCCAGCCATGACCTTTTCATCCGAAAGGCTTGCCACGCTTCCAGCAACGCAGCGCGGGACGCGGAATAACTCGAAGTGAAGTTTTTAACCAATATCTCCACCGGAATTTCCAATGCCGCCCCCACATACTTCGCAAGTGACGTGGTAAAAGCATCAAAATTGCTGGATGGCCGTTTTGCGTCCGCAATGTCAATCTCCTCACCGGGAGCAAGCATATTGACCATTCCTGGCCCCAGTTCGTAATTTCTGTCGCCATCCGCAACCTCGTCCTCCTCGTCTATTACGCCGGTGAATCCCACCTCTGACGTTCCTTTTTCTGATTTTATAAATACAGTAAAGAACCCGTTGATCACTGCCGCCATCATTTCCGCTTCACTGTACCTTGTCAGCTGCTTCAGGGATTCGATCACCGGCGCAAGGTACGGGACTCCCCTGTACTGTTCAGCGCGTTCCGTTTCATAGATCATTAGTACATTCGGCATCCCGGTCTGTTCGCCGAATGCTTTTACCCTTTTCCACTCTTTTTTCGTATATAGAGTGCTGTTCGGGTATGTAGAGCATATATGATATGCCACGACCCTGTTATTTTTATCCACTTCCACGCCATTGAAGATACGATTTTTCGTATCAGGATCCGTGGCATATAAATAAACGTTACTGCCTGTACTGTTTGGCGTGGAAACACGGTCTGATTCGATCAGATGTATGCGGAGTCCATACGGCAGCGCCTTTGTTGGCCGCTCGTATTCCAGAAGGACGCAGGCATCCCCGTTCATCAGCCATGACATACACGCAACCTGCTGAATCTCGTAAAAATTATTCACCCTTGTGGAATCGCAGAACTTTGACTGCGCCCACAGAGCAAACTCCCTCTCCGCGCTGCGCTGCCACTGCGCGGCTTCATCCAGCCCCATCCCAAGGAAATCCGCGTCAATCGTACTTTTCAGCTTTAGCCCCTCGCCCACAATATTAGTACGGTTTGTTTTGATGGCCGATACCGCCAACGGAGCAGACATGAACAGGCTCCGGGATCGTTGCCGCAGTACCGGAATGTTTTTGTCAATATCTTCCTGCGGTGTTTTGCTGGATGCCAGCCATCCCCGCATGGAATTTTTGTTCCGGGCCGCCCCGGATTCATCATATCCGGAATTTTGAAAACTTCTGACGGTCTCCAGCTTCCACCGTGCCGATTCCCGGCGCAGCGCCGCAGATGGGCTGACTGCCTCTATGATCTTATCTATCACATTCATAATCCACCACCTTAAATATCCCGCGGAATGAGCCGAAATGCCTTATTTTTCCCTCCGCTGTTCTCCAGCAGCTCAATCTGTCCTTCCAGTTCCCGGATTGCCGCCCGTATGGTTGACAGGTCGGCCCTTTTCAGGCTCCTTGTGCCTATGGAATATTCCTGGTTCAAAAGAACAGCCTCCTCCGCTTCATAGTACATACTAAGCCTTTTCCTATAACGCTCCAGGCGTGCTTCCTGCATTTTTGTAAGCATGATCCCACCTCCCTATAATTCCACACCCCTGCTGATTGTGCCGACTCTGCGTTTTTTCTTCGTTTTCCCACTCGGCTTTTTCATGTAGTTGATGCCTGCTTTTATCTTTTTTTCCAACACGTCAAAATCGGGCCGCAGGATTTCGACCGCCGCCGTATTGTAAACCCGGAGATCAAGCGGCTCATTCCTGGTTCCGCTTTTCTTTTTCCATTTTGTAACGGCCCTCCCTTCCTTATTGAGCTCCGTCACCCTCTGTTCGCTGTTCAGCCCTTTTATATAAGTTTCATCATACCCTAATTCCCTGTTGATTGGGAAATGGCAGTAACCAGGGCCTTCATCCACCGTAGAAAGCCTGGACACGACAATTTCCTTTCCGCTGTCTACTCCCAGGATAAAGACTTTTACATTATACTCATTATTGGTTGACAGTTTATGTATGAGCGGAATTCCCACGCTTTCCCTTCCAAAGCCCTTGATCCCATTGATCCGTTTTCCCTTTTTCTCCATCTTTTTCAGGAATTTATAACATTCTGTGGTTTTATGTCCGCCGGTATCAATACAGGTTTTCGCGATCAGAAGAGAAGAGCCTGACCTGTAATAAAACTCCTGGTCAAGCCATGCCTCCAGCTGATTCCAGGTTTCCTCTTTGTCCAAATCCCCGGTGAGCTTATCATACCTAATCCCCCAGGATTCATAACCTTTTCCCCAGCCAACGACCTCCATTTCAAACCGATCATCCTGGACGTCAACCGCCGCCGTCAATAAAAGGACACCGTCCGGAATATCTGCTTCATACCGCTCCCTGCGTGACAAAAGAGAATCCTCATCCGCGCCCTTTCCACGTTCTTCCCACGTTTCCCCAAGTGCAGTATTGATAAAGGTCTTCAGTTTATTTATATCGCCGTTTTCCTTCTGTTCTTTTTTTGCCTCTTTCCATTCCCTGATGATCGCAGGCCAATGCGTCCAAGGGGAAGCCAGCTCGTTTAAATGAAAGGAACGTTTCCTGACCCTCTCCGGATGCTCTGCAATAAATTTTCCTTCGCCTTGTTTCCAGTCAATCTCGGAAATGTGTTCCCCGCAATACTTACATTCCATCGTGACATCGGAAAAACGGACACGTCTCCATTCATAAGGCTGGTATTTTCCGCAGCATGGGCAGGGTACACACCATTCTTCCATAGTACCGGACTGGTATTCTTTTTCGATCTGGCTTGCGCCTTTGATTGTGGGCGTTGAAACTTTAATTTTCTTTTTGTTCCAAAACGTTGTGGCCCTCTTTTCCGCCAGTTTGATCGGATTTCCTTCCGTACCGGCGCTTGCAGGATACCGGTCTATTTCGTCCATCAATACGATCCGAACTGGTCTTGAAGCAAGTCCGGACGGGGAATTTGCCCCGCCTATCGTTACATGTCCTCCCGGAAATACCTTGTGCAGGATCGTATTTCCGGATGCCCTTGATTTTACATCGTGAACTTTCCCCCTCAATGTCGGCGAATCGCGTATCATCGGCGCCAGTCTGTCCTTTGAAAAGTCTTCCGCCATCGGTTTCACTGTAGGCTGGACTACCAGCATAGGCGCCGGATCATAATCAATATAATATCCGATAATGTTCAGGATCAGCTCCGTCTTTCCGACCTGCGCCGAGCTCATGATCACAATATCCTCCACGATAGGATCATTTACAGAGTCCATGATCTCCCGTTGATATGGGGCCCGGTCTGTATTCCATTGTCCGGGCTCCGCTGAGCTTTCCGCCGAAAGCCTCCGATAAAGATCCGCCCACTGACTGACCGTAAGGATCGGCGGCGGGCTGACCACTTTCGCGACCTCCTTAAACAGCTTCAGCGTCTTATATTCAACTTTTTTCATCGTATTGTTCATAATCACTTTCCTCTACATATTCTTCACTGTAGAAAGCCTTTGGATCATAGTCCTTTAATTCATTCAACGCTTCTGTCACTTCACTGATCAGCCTGTCTTTAATGTATGCCGCATCACGGTTCTCTAAAAGCGGTGCCGCCTTGGAAGGGATATTCATAACCCTTGTCTTGAACGCTGCCAGCATATCCAGCATCACCGCTTCCACATCTTCCGCCTTATGAACCTCTCCCTTCATGATCTGCAGCTTCAATTCAGAAATATGGCGCTTCACCCTTTCATGAAGCCCTTTTTCCTCTTCCAGGTTGATCTCACCTTCAGCAAGTTCCGCACTGACGCCTGCTACCTCCAGTTTCAAGGTCAAGATGTAGTTCTTTACAGAATCCACCAGCTTGTACCGTCCCTTTGACGCCCTGACCATGATTCCCTCTTCAGCCCTCTGCCGAACCCTCCGCTCACTCACCCCCAAAAGGTCGCCCAACACAGCCGCCGACACAGTAATGCTGTCTATATTCGTGACTTTTGTTGTATCTGACTTTGCCATCTGATCATCCTCCTCCCTGCCGTACCGGGGAGTGGAAACGGCAGCTTCCATTATTTTTTATATGCATCTAGCCAAAATTCGGGCTCGCCGACCCGCAAGCCTTGAAAATGTGTTCAGAAGAACCTAAAATTCTGTCCCGGATTTTTCGTACTGCGCTCTGGACAAAAATTAACCCCTGATTACTTGACATATCTAATAATTTTGTCAAGTGCCGCTCTGCCTGTTCTCTTTCAATTAAGTGCCGACAAAAAGCCACTCCATGAGTTGACACGCTTATATATATGTCAAGTCAAGGGCATAAAGGGATAAGATTTCCAATTGTTCCCCGTGTATAAGCACACAATAGTGCCTCCCTATCTCCGGCCCCTGCCTGCCTTGTGATAGCTCAATCCTTTTATGCTCATGTCCTGTATATCCTGGTTGATGCCTATATATCTGGCTGTCACGGCTTCACTTGAATGGTTGAATATCTCTTTGAGTGTTGCCAGCGATACCCCCTGTTGGTGCATATGATAACCGAAAGTCTTTCGTAATGTGTGTGTTCCTATGTTGTCCTTGATACCTACTGCATTAGCCGCCACATTTAGTATGTTATATGCCTGCTGCCTGGATATAGGCTTATTGGGAAAATTGGGACTTTTTAAAAGATACTCAAAATCACGCCTGCCCTTAATAAAATCCACAATTACCGGTTTCAGCTCGTCATTTATAGCGAAGCGTTTTTCCTTTCCCGTTTTTTTCTCCCTCAGATAAACGGCATCTTTTTCCTTCACATCCCTGACACGTAATTTCAGGATGTCTGAGATTCGGAGACCTGTATATATCCCGAACATGAACAGGACATAATCACGTTCATTTTTTGCTTTGAGATAATCTGCCACATCCAGCACAAGATCCATGTCCCGGATCGGCTCCACCGTGTTCATACGCATCCCCCATTTCCAGAAATTTATAACCTTATTTCTGCATTAGAAAAGAGAGCCTGTTTCCAAGCTCTCTTCTCCTTCTAATAATTAAACCACTTACAAAACAAATGGTACTTCAGAACATTTTATACTCTTTCAACTCATTATTTTTACTCTACTTTTCAGAATTGCTATATCTACCTCGAGTCGATTTTATAAATGCTACGATGATTGAACCTATTCCTGTTACACCAATGAATGCTCCAGAAATGGCTCCCGCATTTTGTGGCACCACAACCACCATAACAATAGAAGCTATGATGCATCCAATACCCAATATAAAAGCAAAAAGTATTCCTAACAAACTGTCTCTTGATTCTGCATGAATCATCTTTGATTCCATGTTTTGCCGGTGTTCGCTCTGTTTTTCTGCCATCTTTAAGATTCTATCTGCCGAGCCTGGTAAAACCTGTTCATAGCCTTTAATTATGTTTGGCGGAGGAATAGGACCACTATACTCACTTTGAATCTTTGCTATGACCTGATTTATATGTTGGTCAACGGGTTCTTCTACTTCAATTCCTTGCTCTTTTAAGAATTCTTTTTGTGTCTGCGAATCAATGTGTTCTTTCCCCAGTTCTTCAACTTTATCTTCTTGTTCTTTCAAAATTTCTTGTTTCTTCTCGGATAGTTCTTCCGACATTACTCCAATCGCTCCTTAATGCCTCATAATCTCTTTGTCTTTCTCTCGAGATATCGGGCCATTCTTTTGCACCGTTTAAATTCAATACCTTACCATATCCATTTAGAAAGCTCTTACTTATAGCCGTCTTCACTTTATCACTCCCTTTACAAGAAACTCTTTGTAAACATTATACTTTATCACATCTATAATAATATTCTATAAACGATGCAAAATTTAACAGTTTATGGTAATTTACATAAATATAATACCCCACCGTCTTACATTTTTCAACCAATTTTTTACTTTTTTTCCCTTTTAAATCTTTTATTACTTTAATTACCTTGATTTGCGTTGCTCACGTTCATTTTTTGCTTTGAGATAATCTACCACATCCAGCACAAGATCCATGTACCGAATCGGCTCCACTGTGTTCATACACATCCTCCCATTTCCAGAGGTTTGTAACCTTATTTTTTATTAGAAAAGAGAGCCTGTTTCCAAGCTCCCTTTGAAATCAACGATTCTTTATAGAATTTAAAGTCCTGTATGGAGAATTACAATCTCCGATACCAATCTCAGTATATACTATAGCATACGAAAACCGGACATTGCGGACAAAACGGACAAACTTTTAATTTTTTTTCATAAATCGTTCAAATTCCTTCCGTACATTATCCCCTGTGGCCCTTCTTCCAATCTTTGCTGCCACCCTATCCCAAGTCATTCCCTCAAATATCTTATACTTGATGATCCTCTGCATCCGGATTGGAACTGTCAGTAGCCATTCCTCCACCTGCTGCTTAATCTTCTCCGCATTCTCCTTGCGCTGCTCCAGGAGTTTTTCTTCCAGGCGCAGGTTCCTGTCATCCTGGTATGTAAAAGTGGTGCCGATAGTCCGAAAATGCTGCGCCTGATAAGGGAAGTTCGGATTGCTACCTTTTACATTCGTCTGGATGACCGTCTTCCGTCTTTTCTTCAGTTTCTGGATGTCCTCCTCCGTTTCCTTTATCAACTCCATAGCGTCCATGTAGTCCGCGAGTATCTTCTTTTCCAATGCAACCACTCCCCTTTTATTGATGTCATAGTTCCATATTTCCGCAATGCCTTCTCTTTTTAGAAGCACAAATATAGAAAACCTAAGAAAAATCCAATTTATTTTGTATTGTATTTTTTAATCCAAAATATTATAATATTTTAGGAACCTCTCTCGTGGTTGAAGGAGGTGGGCATATGAGTACATACGAAGTATTGACATTAATCTTATTATCGTCAAACCTGCTAATTTCTATATTGCAATTTCGTTATGACTCAAATAACCATTAACTTTATTTTGCGGCATTTGGAGTTTGATGCTCCTTGGTAAAAATATCGCAAAACCACGAGGGCCGGTTCCTTTTCCCGTTTTCTCTCAAATCACATATTTCCTCTGAGCCTGCTCCCACTTTATCTTCTTTTTCACGCTCTGTAATGTCTTTGAATCCAATTCCTTTCAGCATTTCCGCGAATTCCACAATTGTTGGATTCAATTCCTCAATCCAAATCCTACCCATAAGGTCAATCAGTTCTGGCATATGGCGCAGCACTTCCCATGAATCATCATAGGCTCGTAATTGGATTCCAATATCATCCCAAACAATTTTGAATTCCCCATCACAGCTACCGTCCTCATAATACATGCCAATTTGTATATGTGGTTTTCCTAAAATCACAACATCTTTGTACCATGCTTCATAAGGTATTGTAAAAGCTTTAATACTATTTTCCGATTCTGCCATCTTGCCCATCTTTCAACTCCTCGTTTTATTTATCAGCCAGACTCCCGATCATACAGTCACTGCAATCTTCCGGCGTATCTATTATCAATACTGATTTGCTCATTCCGATCTTCCATTTCATCAAAGTGTGCCGCCATCATATCCGCAAGATGTAGCATAACTGCCAGCTTACACCGACGAAACGCATTATCTAAATCATACCCACCACCTCTTGCGTAAAAGTCATACTGTCCCATGTGCCAACGGATAGCAAGTATCTCATTCTGCGTCAATCTCATAAACTGTAGAATCAAAATGACTGACTTCTCACCGTGTCCGGATGGAAAACTGCCTGTCAGCCTGTAAATATGCTGTGATTCTCCGACATCCTCATATGCGTCTATTTTACACAAGTCATGTAATAACCCAGAAACAGCAACCGTTTCCAGATCATATTGTGGGCATTGTCTCCGCTTTTCTTCCTCTGTGTTCAGCCACAAGAGCCGATTGAATACATTTACCGAATGTTCTACAAGCCCTCCAGGTTTTGCACCATGGTGTCGCTTACTTGCTGGTGCTTCAAAAAATCTATTCTGTTCCATCCATGCTAAAAGTTCCTTTGCGCCGGGTCTTTGTATATATTCATTGAAAATATTCTTAAATTTTTCTATTGTCTTTTCCTGTGTCATCTCTTTTTCCTTTTCGACTAAGCATTCAATCCTCAAACCACTTTTCAATTTCCATCAAAAGCCTTTTGTTATCGTTTTCCGGAAGTCCAAGCGGTTTCCAACAGCGAATAATATCAAATGTCGCAAAACTCGGATTCCATTCTTCGGAACATTCAACGTTGTCTAATTCCCATTTTTCAGCGACATCAAGAAAATAATCGCTTTTACTATGTAGCCAATCAGCTTTTCTAAACTGATATATTCCCGGTGACGGATTTTCATATCCGTGGATAACAACACATAGTTGCTTATCTATTGGTTTCACATTACAATCTGATTGAAACCAACCACCATCAGGAGTAAAAATTGATACCTCACTCATCCTTCCTTTTCTCCCACAAACTGCTTGTGTTTCCTCTGTATAATGCTTTTGTAAGAAATTGTCTATACAGTCAGTACAACGCAAGTTCTTTTTGCAACAACCCTTTCCTTTTAAATCGAAAATCTCACAAAAACTACAACCGTCGCTCTGCATTTTCCCGAAGTACATATTCCGAATAATATTTGCTATAGCCTTGTTATCCGTTTTGACAATCTTCTGTGCAATCTCTAAATGAAATTCTTGTCTTTTACTCAACTTAGCCCAAAAACTATTACATTCCCTTTCGTAATATTCATTTGCATTTTTTAACTCTTCAACTTCTTTTTCAAGCTGGTCTATTCTCTTTTTATCACTCATTTTCGAACAACATTTCATTTCCATCACAAATAATTTTTTCAAGTTCTGGTTGGTATTCCTCCGCAGATTTCAAAGGTATAAAAGTAATCTGTGTTCCACCAGAATTCGGTCTTCCTGTTTTCAGCATCTTCATTCCTCTTTCCTGTAATTCCGTGAGACGTATACCTATAAGTGCGGTTTTATATGCCTTTGGATTCTCAACAGATAATTTTTTATTTAATCCTGGATAACCGGCCTGATATTTTATAACCCTTATTTCTCCTTTCACTTTTTATCCTCCCTCTGTTCGAACCTAATAGGTTCAAAATCACACTTGGTATTTTCTGGTTTTACGCCATATGCCATCTGACACCACTTTATGTTTTTACAATCAGCACATGTTTTTCCATCAGGAAGATTCATGCATTGATGTCTACAGTGTTTTTTATAATCACAGTTTCCACAAGTCATATTTTCTTTTAACCTCCATTTAAGCCAGCCGCATCTGTCCGTTTTCTTCTTCAACAGAATTTTTTATCTGCCAAATCGGCTGTCGATCTCCGATTTTTAGGTACCCGCAGTTCGCTTCCACCAGCTTCCGGGCCATAATCGGCACCACGCTATTCCCGATCCGCGCCACCTGCTTGCTGACCGGATACCTGTTCCCGTTGTAATCTCGGTCAATAACATAGTCCTCTGGAAATCCCTGTCCCAGCTTCAACTCTTCCGGTTTCAACATCCGAAGAAAAATATCAAGTATCACATATTCATTTCCAAGAACTGTCAGTAGCGCAAACCTGTCTTTCGTGACAATGGTATGCAATGGTTCTTTCAATCCCTGTCCAGTACCGCATCCGTAATATTCCATGATAAACTGGCTCACCCAGGTACATTTCTCTGCCGTCTCTTCATCAATCCCGGCCTCCTGCAGTTCCTTCCAGTCTACCGTCAGGACGGATACTGTACCGAAATGTCCGGGTGATGTGGTGATCGTATGTATCGGTACATCCAAACTCTGGCCGATGCCGCTTTTATAAAACTTTGTCATGTAGGACATCACCAGGCCATAACGGTTACTGGTATCGATCGTCTGAATCGGATCCGTGGCCTGCTGCCCCCTGACTCCATTCTTTGTGGTTTCGGAATGATACTGGATCAGGAGCGGGGATATGAGATGATTATGGTCTACAGTCGTAATTGTATGTATTGGTTCTCCCACCCCGCTCCCAGCTCCTTTATAATTTCCGCCGTATGATTTTTCTATGAACGGCACAGCCTCCAATGTCACCAGACCGAAACCGTGTTTCGATGTTATGGTCGGCATCGGCTCATGAATGCCCTGTCCCCGGAAACATTCTCCTCCGTGGTTCACCTGTACAATGAACGGCTCCGGACAGTTCAATACAAATTTTTCAAGCCCTCTTGCAATCCGTTTCATCGTATTTTCTGCCAGTGGTTTCTTTCTCCCAAAGATGGATTTCCCCATATCCCATAAATCCAGATACTTCCAGATTGGCTCCCATGGCTCCAAACCATTCACGCCGCCTTTGCTGTGTGTCGGCTCCGGCCAGATAATCTTCCGGCCGTCTCTACGAAAAATCGCATACCAGCGCTTCCTGGTAGTCGGCGCTCCATAATCTGCCGCTACCAACTCCCGGCTATTAAATATATATCCCAGCGACTTCATAGCTGTAATAAATTTCCTGTAGTCCTCGCCTTTTCTTTCTGGTATCGGATGCCCGTCAGAATCCAACGGCCCCCACTGCTGGATCTCCTCCACATTCTCCATGATGATCACATCCGGAAGAATGGCTTTCGCATGTTTATATACCGCCCATGGCAGAATACGCAGGCCGTGCTTCCTGGGCTGTCCGCCTTTTGCCTTGCTGTGGCTTGTACAATCCGGACTGGCCCACATCAGAGCCACCTTCTGGCCTTTTACATATTTCTGTAAATCGACCTTAAATATATCCTCTGTTAAGTGTAGCGTATCTGGATGATTCGTCTTATGCATCAGGATCGCATCTGGATCATGGTTAATCGCTATGCCCACCTGCCGGCCTAAAGCCATTTCTATTCCTACACTTGCCCCGCCGCCACCAGCGAAACAGTCAATGATCAGATCATCCCTCATGACCTTCCTCCGTTCTTCAAACCTTTTCTCTTACAATACTCTTCCCAGGTCTCATTCCGGTAACTTCCACCGTATATATACCTGTTCTGAAATTCCAGCTGCATTTTATTCGGGATGATCCCAAGCCTTTTATTTCGCTCAGCCTGTGCATATAGATTAATCGCTTTATACCCTTTCAATGCTTCCACCCGCTCTGATGCATCCTGGATATCTGACGTCACCAGTAAATAGATAAAAATTCTATAAGGCTTCACACCATACTTCCCCAGCAGTTTTATCGCATTCCTAATTGGCTCTATCTGAGATTTCTGGTCACAAGAGAAGCGAATGAACCGAATCCACTCCAATCGTGACAAGATACCGGCGATCTCATCGTCTACCAGGCGCGCATCCATTCCCTGATTTAGGTCAATATGATATCCGCTCCCAATCATATTTTTCAATTTCTCTATTCCATACTCACAGGCCAGGATATTATTATCCATCAGCACCAGCTTATTTGTATCTGTTCTCACAAGTTCCGTCCATGTTCTGTATGGTCTTATATTCCCTTCTTTTTCTGGAACCACACACCACCGGCAATGATTTGGGCATCCCCTTGTAAGATATCCAATCGCGAAATCGCATTCCGGATAAATGGAATAGTCTGGAAACATATCGTCTATTTCTTTCTGAAGCTCCTGATCCATCGGAATATCCCTATAACCAGTTCCGCCCCGAACTGCATCTTCCGGAAGATATGGATCTATAGGTGTAAAGTCAAAAATCTTACTGCTGTAAACCCGGTCATACCTTTTCAACGGATTCCACCACTCAACTTTATCTCCACGCGCTTTATGCCATGCGGATATCTTCATCAGAGCGTAATTAGGGAAATTCTTTCCTTTGAAGTGATCCATCTCTGCATCGTGTAATCCTATGAGCATATTCCCTTTCATGGCATCATCTCCGGGAAGTCCGCAAAAGACATCTGTACGCTTGGTACTTCATCCCATCCTGCTTCGCTTTGATCAGCCTCATCATCCTTCCCAAATTTCTTTGCCCCTGTTAAACATCTTGGGTTGTCCCAAGATAAACGGTGGCCGCAATTCCAGCAGAAGTTCTGGATAACACTATACGTTATCCCGCATCCACAATTTGAGCATGTCCATGAATCGTATTTGCTGCCATATTTCCCTTTGTGATATTTCAATCCCACAGGGGCATCCTGATCTATATGATAAGCAAAACGGTTTTTCATTCTGGTAAATAATTCTGTAATTTCTATTTCCTCTTTTTTATTTTTGAAAACAACCATATGGAAAATACGATCCAGTATATTTAATGCTTCCTCCCCGCCTACCATAGTTCCAAAAGATTTACTCATTCTATTTCTCCACTTGTTTAAGAAGCCCGTGTACACGTCACCCCGGCCGGAGGCTTGGCTCCTTTCCTGCTACAAATTTAAACTCAACTGCATTTCCTCATAATTCATCCACACAACTTCCTTCCGCGGCTTTCCATGTTCCGCGCAGCTCCTCATCTCGACTCGTACCCAGTCTTTCAGATATTCGTTGTACATTTCCGAATCGTACCCGGATATCATGATCTTCGCCTTGCTCTGCAGCAACTCATTCAGCATCGCTTCATGCTCTGCATCCGACATTTCGAATTTATACTGTTTTCCGCTCCTGGTGCCTAAAAGGTATGGAGGATCCAGATACATAAATACCCCTTCATGGTTAAATCGATTGATCACTTCCAGAGCAGGCCTGTTCTCTATCTGAACCTTCCGGAGTCTTTCCGCGATTTCTATGATCCATTCCGGCAGACGGTACCAGTTCCATAGTGCATAAGCACTTTCCCTGCCTATCACATCATGCCGCCAGCCAACTTTATATCCATTTGTTCGGAATCCATGCCCCTGCCAGCATTTCACAAGAAACTGACACGCTTTATGGTATCGGTCCGCACCTAACAGCATGGCCGCAACCGGATCATCCTTAAAAGAATCATCGTACATCTGTCTGCTATATGGTGTTGTCATGACCAGGCGGGCCAATTTCTCCGGATTCTCCTGAATACATTGAAACAGATTTATTACATCCCAATCCAGATCGTTGACTGTCTCAATATCCGATTCCGGCTTGTTAAACAATACGGCGCCGCTGCCGAAAAACGGCTCCACATAACTGTGATGTTCCGGTATCATGGATATAATCTGCTTCGCAACATTCCATTTACTGCCCGGATATTTCAATACCCTCCTCAATCCGATGCCTCCCACTCTTCCTCATCCCAATGATCCAGGATTTCCCTGATGATTACGTCTGCCGTCTCTTCCTCCATTGTTTTTCCCTCACTTTCCGCAGGCTATGGCAGACTGCTTTTCCCATTTTCGCCTGTACCTAAAAGCCTGCTCTCTAAATCATCGTAGTCGTATTCACGCTTTTGAAAATTATTATTATCCCTTGTTTTCCTACCCTTTCTTGGCTGTTTATAATTGTCTGGCAAGTAATCAATCCAGACTGAATCCTTTAGCCAGTTGTTAGGATGATTTATGTATTGTTCAGTTGTACCATTGATCTTACAAGCCTCTGCATAATTTTTCGCAGCCGAAATCAGCATATCTTCCGTCAGTCCTGTAGTCGTTTTCAAAGCATACTCATACTCTCCCCTGGCTTTTACCATGTTCTTCTTCAGCGGATAAACAGACCAGAATTCATCAAAGCATTTCACACATACACACGCGCGCGCGTTCTCTCTCGATTTTGGATTCGGATTGGATTCGGATTGGATTGGATTACGGACGCATTTGTTGTCCGATGTTTCCATTTGATGCATTTTGCTGTCAATTGACAGCAAAAGTTCGCAGTCATCTGTGTACTCAGGATATTTACTTTTCTGGTTACGGATTCTTTGATGTTCCGCCCAAGTCACCAATTGCAGGTACGGTCTTCCCTGTGCCTTATACACTCTGACCAAGCCTACCGCCGACAACTTATCAAGCGCCTTATCAATATCTTTTTCCGTAACATCTTTCAGAGGGAAACATGATCCCTTAATGATCTTTACCCTACCATCATATCTTCCAAAATCATCACAAATTACAATCAGTCTATAGAATAAAACCTCTTCAAACCAGGATAAGGAGTCTATTTCTTCACTTCTACAGATGCTTTCCTTTAGTATTCTGTTTGGCATCTATATTTCCTCCTTGATCAGCTGTCTTTAATTTTTTTACTACAGATACTTACTCATAATATCCCGCTTAGATTGCGGTTTCTTATTTTCCGCCTTTTTCTTCTCAGGCTCTATCTCAGCCAGGAAGTTCACTCCACCCTTCAATCCGGTATCCTTCGCAGCCGCCAGGTTTTTCTTGATCAGTTCCTTGTTCTCAGTGACCTTGTTATAAATCTCATTCAGCCTTGCCTGCGGGTATGCCAGACCGGATATGCAGCATATTGTCTCCTCATCGTTAAATGTCTGGAAGTTGTCTATCGGCGTGCCGAAAGCCTTTTCCAGATCCGCCATCTGCACGTTACCCGCAAGGGATGCCGTAATATATTTCACGGCACGATCAGGTTCTGGCTGCGCCAGAGCATTCTTTTTTACCGCCTGGATCACGTCCGCGCTATTCTTTCCCTTACTACGGATCACGACTGACACGCCGTGCGCCTTCAGCGTTTCCATGATCTCTGCTTTATCAATATTTCCTTTTATGCTTTTGTGCTTCTCCGGAATCTCTAAAAATGCCGCAAAGGATTCCACGAAAATGTGGTTCAATTCCAGTTTATCCCCGTTCCCGTTATCAATGATAAAACAGGAGCCAGTTCCTGTGATTCCCGTCAGTTCCGAAAAGCACTCGTAGGAATTGATGTGCGACTTCACACTTTCGGACTGCGCCGGAAGCACTGTGATTGCACCCACGGTTTTCCCTTCATCAATCAGCAGGTCGATCAGCATCGGACCAGCGCCCGATCCGGTGCCCCCGCCGCTGGCGAAGATAACAAAGATTATTTCCGACTTCACCTTGGATTCGATCTCTGCTGCTATATTGTCAAAATCGTCAA
Source organism: Lachnospiraceae bacterium (assembly GCA_910575475.1). GTDB lineage: Bacteria > Bacillota > Clostridia > Lachnospirales > Lachnospiraceae > Schaedlerella. The sequence continues at coordinate 97,112 of CAJTGD010000011.1, forward strand.
TTACAAGCTGCTTCGCCTTCTTCCGGTCTTTGTTACACCCTTCCCCTTTGGGGATATGGTACTTAAATTTTGCCTGATCCAACGTGTCAAGGTCTTCCTGCGAAGTGTTGACATAGATCACCGAAAAACCTTTCTGTTCAAATAGTCTGCCAATGTTCCCGGCTGCCTGTCCTACTGCCACAAAAGATATTTTATTTCTCATAAACTGCCTCTCTCTTTCTCCAGGCATCGGCAGCCTTCCGGCGTGATAAAGTATGTATATGCCCTGCCCTCTTTTAGGCCGCGGCTTACGTAACCGGACTGCTCGAAGCCTTTCATTTTCTTGAATATTGTATTTTCCTTTACCCCCAATTCCTCAGCCAGCAAGATTTCTCGGAGCGTCATGCCTGAAAGCCTGTCCATAGCCTCGCTTTTCTGTAGAATTGAAAGGATGATAAAGCCCAACCTGTTCAAAGTTCCACCGCCTTTCCGCCTTGCAGAAACTCTGATTTATTCGGATTTTCTCTGCTTTACTTGGATTAACTCGGATTTTTTCTGACAAACTCGGATTTTATTCGATTTATTTCTGGTTCTCCGCGCTCTGCAACAATCTGCTCATAAGGGACACCGCCAAGGCACTGCTCGGCGTCCGGGCTTCCACATACCGGACATGTGCAGATGCAATCACATGACCAGTATATCTCCCCGCATTCCCTGCAGGTATTCACCCAGAATGGATCCGTTATTTTCGTAATCCCATCCGGATAATACATATTTTCTTGGTGAAAATCGCTCCAATATCTTGACATTCACACACCAATCCTTTAAGATTTAATAAGGATAAGTGCTTAACGCACGTCCGGATATGGGGCGCAACGTAAAGATTCTCACACTCGATGTTGTGCCTTTTTATTATGTCCAATCGCAGATTCTCCATGATATCTGCCGCAGCCCGCATTCTAACGAAACGGCAGTTCCTCCTGCATTCCTTCTGGAATGTCCATGAATCCATCCCCGCCCGGAACACTTCCTGCATAGTTATCCTGGCTCTAGCCGTAATAGCCTTGCACCTGTTCCCTTTTGCTCTCTGCAAACTCCTGCTCTTCTACAACGACATCTGTTGTATAAACTTTTGTGCCATCCCTGTTTGTATAGCTTCCGGTCTGGATCCGCCCGGATACGGAAATCCTCAATCCCTTCTGGAAATATTTCTCCGCAAACTCCGCAGGCTTTCCAAATACAATGCAGGAGATAAAGTCTGCATTCTGTTCGTTTTCCTTTTTAAATCTGCGGTCTACTGCCAGGATATATCTGCAGACTACCGTCTGGTTCTCCCCGCGCGAATACCTCACTTCCGGATCCTTTGTCAGTCTGCCGACCAAAACCACTTTATTCATGCCTTTCTCCAATCTCCGCCCTGCGTGGGGGATCTTCCTCTGGAAGCTTTTCCACACAGGGCAGCACACCCTTTATGAAATCACCGTGAACTGCTGGAATTCCTTCAGTTCTGCCTGCAGATGCTCTTTAATATTTTTCATAGCCGCATTCTTCCAAGCGCCGCCGTCAGCTTCGAAAATGGCACACTCCACGCCCTCATCCCGGTTCTGCCTCATGCGGAATACAAATGAGCTTGCAGGTTGCCCTACTTCGATAAAAGTCCGGAATGGACACAGATTTACCGGGTTCGGAACCATCGCTTCCCCTTTCGAAGCAATGCCTGTTTTGACCGTTGCTTTCTGTGTAATGCCATCATCACTGTACTGCGCTACCGTCCCGTTCTCTACGGTACCGGCAAATTTCAGGATCAGTTCCCGGTCATTGCCAGGGATAAACTTGGACTGTAGCGCAATCAGGAAAGTCTCATTATCCATGTACCTTCCATATGTAAATTCTGGGATCTGCGCTGTCACATCTACCAGAGCTTCACGCTTTCGGTCATTATCCAACGCAGAGAGCAGTTTCACTTTTGTTGGGGAAATCACCTGTACCAGCATTTTGTCCGTTGATTCGTCAATCTGACATTTGATGTAATCCACCAGACCAGTAAGCGTACTCATTTCAATTGCTGCAGCCCTCTGGCAGAAATCTAATGCATACATCTTCTTATCCACATAGTAAATACCGCCATATTCTTCAAAATTCGGCCTTGCCAGTTCATTCCCATACTCTACCAATTCTTTTAATCCACTTGTCATACTTGTCATCATTGCTTAAAATCCTCCTTAACTCTGTTTTACTGCCCTGAAATCTATCACCTGTGTCGTTTCGTCTTTGATTTCGCCTGTTTCCGGATCCACTGTTTTCCCATCAAGCGGAGCATCATCCTGATGTTGCAAATCGTAAAAAGACATCTGTCCCCTGATCGTGTTACCATACTCCTCCGCATAGCATTTCCCTGTTGCAAGATCCCGGCCAATTGCCATCCTGGTCTTTACGGGTTTCACAGGCGCCAGCTTTGGAATGACGGATACATCCACGTTGGAATCATCCCTGTCCTCATTCTGCTCAAATGTGACTTCCACCGTAATCTTCCGCTTATTCTTCCACGGAGTATTGGGATCCGTCATATTCTGCAGGACCTTTTCCATCGCATCGTCAAACTTTTCCTGTAGAGCCCCCCCTGCGAAGGTCTCCAAGTTTACTTGTGCCATAACTGTTCTCCTTTCTTTTTGCTGTATTCACTTGTTTTATCCATGAGCTCTGTTTTATAAAAAATACTCATGCGATCACCTTTCCATCAATCGATTTGCCTGCATTTTCTGATATTTCTTTCTGAAGTTTTTTCTTCCGAAGATCCAGCTGCCGTAAACATGCCCTCGTAAATCTGTCTTCATACCCTTCTGTGAATTCCACTTTTACTTTTATTTCTCCCACATGCTTCAAATTATGCCTCCCTTCATCTTCAATCCTTGCAAATGTTTCCCGTCCCCTTTATACTTTATATACAGGCTGTTGCCGCAGCCGAGTACAAATACAAGGAGATTGAATATGTCCAAAGCTTCTAAAATCCGTGAGATTGCAGCACAGCTAAAGCGAACTTCTGTTTCTTCTAACGGAAATCCAAGTACACCTATTACTAAACGTGATCTTGAAAATTTTCGGAACAAAGTTGCAGAATCTCTCGCTGCTATTGCAGACCTAATGGAAGACTAAACTACTCCGGCGGCTCTGCCGCCTTTGATTCAGCCACTTTACTAGAAATCAGATGCTGATATGCATCTCCAATATTTTTCAGATTTTTCATGAATTCCTCCACTAAGTTGTCATAAAACTCCCAATCAATTACAAGTTTTAATCCATCTTCTCTGATTTCTAAAACACAGACTCTCATTTCAAGATCGGACTGCAAACTATACAGCGTTTCTTGTGCTGAAATTATTTTTTCCATTTGGTTATTGACGTTTGGATCAATAGCATTTATAAATACTGATTCGTTCATACATTTTCTCGCTTCTCTTTTTTACTGGTACGGTTCTGAAACGGGTTTATCAGCAGCATAATGATGTATTGCCACCCTAGACTGTTCCGGATCATAGTCAATCTCAATCCGGAACGGTTTTGAATAGTCAATGTGTGCTATACTGACCCCTAACGACTGAATCATATTTAAAAAAGTAAGGAAACAAGTCGCCCATGGGCTACTTCGCCCCTTTTCCTCCAGATTCTGGTTTCCAATCTGTAGAAACTGTTCAAAATTTTGGTATTCTTCGTCCGTCATTTTTTCCTGTGATTGAAGCACATATTCTCTTCTTGCTTTTGCATCCATTTAACTTCAACCTTCCTTGATATGCAGTAATTTTTTAATCACTTTCTCACGATATTTTTCTATTGTCTTGCTGTCTGGCAGTTCAACCCCAGATTCAGCCAGTGTACGTTTTTTAACACCACCTACGCCACCACATTCCTTGCATCCATCCCAGACACAGATCCAACCGAGCCGTTATAAACGCCAAGCACATAAATAAACAGATTCTCCTGATCCCTTTTCTCCAAAAGTGGAGCCATAATTTTGATATTTTCTAATGGATTGTCCGTTAACTGCACTTCCGTCGCTTTGTTATTCAACATATTAATCACCCTCTTTCTACAAAATTATTGCAAATATTTTCCAGCCCTCTTATACTTTAGATACAGGCTGTTGCCACAGCCGAGTAAATAGAAAGGAGACTAAAATGGACAAAAAACAACTTCACGAACTGGCCATCGCCTATGCTCATGCCCGATTGCTCCGTAAACAATACGATGCTGAAAAAGCACCTACAAAAGATGAATTGTACAATTTCACCTATGACTATCAGTTTGCTATAGCAAATACGGAAAGAGTGTTGAAGGAATGCCCTAAATTGTGATTTCTATTTTTTCCGCGCGCCAGGACATTTCAAGTAAACTTTTTGCTGCCAACATAAGGTCTTCGGCCTGGCGCACGGAAAGTTCCTTATATTTCATCCATTTAATCAAGTCCCACAAAAGTTCTGGCCTTTCCCGCAATGAATAATTTTGAACGCATAATTTTGCTGCCATATCTTTGCTGATTTCCGTCTTTCTCACCTCTCTTTCTACAAAATGATTGCAAATATTTTCCAGTCTCCTTATACTTTAGATACAGGCTGTTGCCGCAGCCGAGTACATAAGAAAGGAAATTAGAAAATGTCATCCATTAAAAATACAGCGGCATCGGCTCTAAGAAATTTAAGTCGTACCAGCTTTTCAAATGAAGGCTTTACAAAAGCGGAAATTGATGCTATATCGGACGCAATCGCAAAGGCCATCGAAGAATATGACAAGCAAAACAAATCTCCAAAAAGCTAGTTTTGCATTCTTGCCGGGTTTACCCGGCAAGAAGTATTCTTTTGATTTCCTCTTTCATGCTTTGCATATAGGATGATAATGCTAGTGCCTTCTCCTTTTCCACACCATATGAATACACTTGAAAAGAAATTTTCTTATCATGATTTTCACTTTCAATTTCAAATGAGTAATCAAATGACTCAAACTCTTTCATAGCGTTCTGTTCCTCTGCATCCATCTTTCTCACCTCTTTTTCTATTGGTATACGTTTTTGTGGCTATTCCAACTTCGTGGTGGATAGGGCGTTTTAGGACGCCCTTTCGCACCGCTTTCTTTTTGCCGCTTTTTCCGCTCTCATTGCACGCACACCAGCTGATACCAGTTCCCGTATCATATCTGATTGGGTACGGTCATAGAAAAATTCTTTTTTGATAGAATCTAACGGAGCTTCCATATCCGGCGTAATGGCAAAAGTCATTCGTTTCAGTCCAGTAGCCATAACATACACCTCCTCTCTTTTGGGTCTGAACCTCTGAACTTGTCTGCATTATAGTTCATAGGTTCTGAACTTGTCAATACCATTTTCAAAAAAAGTTTTTCTTGACAGAACGTATGAACCTGTGCATAATATGAACTGTAAGGAGGTGGCTATAATGCCTACAGAAAAACCACGCTATACAGTTATCGTTGACGAAGAAATGCTTAAAGAAATTGATGACTTTCGTTTTGAAAATCGTTATCCTAGTCGCTCTGCCGCAACACTAGAGTTAATCCGTATGGGCATGAAACAACTAAAAAAGGAGCAAGCGGCGGCAAAAAAGGCGCAAAAAAACAAGCCCTCCGGCGGGGAGACTGAATGAGCGACACCCTCATAGAGAAAATGCTTAGTCTCCCGGAATTTAGGGTTACTGATTTCAAGCAGAACGACAACGACATGGGCTTCTACGTTGAGACAAAGGAGCGTCCAACGGTCTGCCCGGCCTGCGGCTGTTACAAGCCTAATCTAGTAATCTACAAGAGCCGCAAGCAGACAGTGCGTGATATAAACGCATTAGGGAAGCGTTGCGCCCTTATCATCAACCGTCATTACTACGAGTGCCGCGAGTGTGGCGGGCGTTTTGCCGAGCCATTGGAGAGCGTGGGCGAGGGGGAACGCCTTACAAAGCGTCTGCGGCTCTTCCTTGCCTTAGTCGCTCCCTACACGCCATTCAAGGAATGCCCTAAATTGTGATTTCTATTTTTTCCGCGCGCCAGGACATTTCAAGTAAACTTTTTGCTGCCAACATAAGGTCTTCGGCCTGGCGCACGGAAAGCTCCTTATATTTCATCCATTTAATCAATTCCCACAAAAGTTCTGGTCTTTCTCGCAGTGAATAATTCTGAACGCATAATTTGGCTGCCATATCTTTGTTGATTTCCGTCTTTCTCATCTCCATTTCTATAACTTTGTAATTATACATTATAACATAGAAATCTTATTGTCAAGCATTTTTGATTGCATTGTTATCAGAAATGTGATATAGTGTTTACATAAAATCAAAAGTGAGGTGATAAAGCATGGATGAGCGTATAAACATTCGCTTATCAAAAGTGAGAAATTATTTTAAATTAAATCAACGTGAATTTTCAGAAAGGATTGGAATAAGCCAGCCAGCTCTCGCAATGTTCGAAACCGGAGATAGGGAATTAAAAAATATACATATCAAAAGAATTTGTGAAGAATTTGGAGTAGATGAAGTTTGGTTTCGTACAGGAGAGGGTGGCGAGGAAAAAATGTTTGCTAAAGTTTCCGAAGACGATCGTTACTCTTTGAATTTAGGAAAATTAAGCAAAACGCAAAACGAAACTATAATAAATATGGTAAATGCGATTGCAGAATCATCTCCTGAAAAACTAGAATACATAGAAAGCTTTATGAAATCTTGTCTGGGATTGAGCCAAAAATAAAATGGGAGCAGCATAACGCTACTCCTCTGATAATACTGTTAGGATTAAATATATTCTCCTCAGTATTGTCTCATCATTAATTTGTTCAACAATTTTAATAATTTTGTTTTTCAGTTCATCCATATGTAGCGCCTCCATATCTGAACATTTGTTTATGTGTTACATCTTAAACTGCATATATCGCAGTCTTACTAAGTAAACAAATGAAATCTCAAAATCTTATGTGGAGAGCAGCACTTGTCCCAGATTTGGGACGCTTATTTGTAATCAGATTCAATAAGGTCATAAATACGGACTTTTAAGCCTTTTGCAAGTTGCTCCAAAGCATCTGCCCGTGGCGAAATCTCACCATTCATTATCCGGCTTATTGTTGATTTTGAAATTCCTGTCAAGATGGATACTTGCCGGATTGATAACTTTCTTTTTGACATTATTTCAGAGAGTAGGATTTTCATGAAATAATTGTAATTCCTTTATTTCTTTTAGTCTATCGGGAATTACTGGAAAGGAGGCCGGCAGATGTACGTCACGAAAAGAGTACGAGTTACCGCAGATAACGTTAACAGAATCCGAAAATCTTTAGATTGTGATTTTGTTAGCCTTACTCTGACATTGGAACGTGAAAACATCAAAAAGCATGCTCCAAAAACAACTAAATAATCTTCATCCCCTGGGATACCAGGGGATGAAAGCATTAACGTATTTTCTAATCTTGTTGAATAAGTAATACTCACAACTAAAAAGACGGCCACTGCGCCAACAATGACCGTCCTTAGATTCACTTATCCCCTGCAAAAGCACGGCGATAAAATGATTCCATCGCAAGTTTCATTTTATCACGAAACCGTGCTTTTGCATAGTGCATAGGTTTTATTTTTATACTTTTTACAATGATGATAAAATGAAAGAAGGTGTATTCATGCATTTTGCAACTTATGGCCGAAAGTCTGTCTATTCTGACAAATCTGATTCTGTTGATAACCAGGCACGGATGTGCCGTGAATATGTTGATCTCCGCTTTTCCGGGAAAGTGGATTCCTTCGAATGCTACTCTGACGAAGGTTTGACTGGGGCCAATACAAACCGCCCTGGTTTAAAACGACTTCTTGAAGATGTTACTAGCGGTCATATAGATGCCCTGATTGTTTATCAGCTTGATCGCCTGTCTCGTGATGTGAAAGATTTTGCAAATATCTACTCCTCACTTGAAGAAAATTGTGTAATGTTCATATCAGTAAAAGAAAATATTGATACCACTACGCCCATCGGAAAAGCAATGATGTATATAACTGCGACTTTTGCCCAGATGGAGCGTGAGACTATAGCCGCAAGGGTAACAGATAATCTTTCTGGTCTTGCCCGAAGGGGATTCTGGACCAGCGGTAATCCACCTTATGGATATGTCCGTGATCGTATCGAAATAAACGGAAAAAAACATGTAACTATCGTTAAGGATCCAGAGGGCGAAGCATATGTAAAATGGATATTTGATACTTTCCTTGAAAACGGATATTCTTTACAAGGTATGGAAACAGCTTTCAAGAGGCAGGGAATCCGTACAGTAACAGGTGCCTTTTTTTCAACCACCCAGTTACATCAGATTTTAAAATCTCCCTACTGCGTTGAAGCTACACCCGAAGTCTATGATTTTTATGAATCTTTAGGATGCCAAATGGATCCTGCTTCTCCTCGTGAAAAATGGGATGGATCGCACGGTGTGATGGTGTATGGCCGATCATCAGAGAAAAGTGGGAGGCATACCAAACAGCCACCTGAAAAGTGGATCGTATGTCTTGGATATCATAAACCGTTTCTTTCAGCTGACAAATGGCTGGCTGTACAGCACCAGCTTAAACAAAATACTTTTTCTAAAACTATGAAATATGATATTCCACTGCTTAAAGGTGTACTAAGATGTGGAAATTGCGGTTGTCTGATGTCGGTTTCACGGAAAAAGAAAAAGGTCGGCGTGACCAGTCATTATTACTGCGTCAAAAGGATGCGCCAGGGAATCGATGCATGCGATATGAGTTTCATCAAATGTGACATTTTAGATAATAAAGTGTTGGATCTCTTCCGGGCAATAGAATCTGATCCAGACACCATCCTACAGTATACCGGAATTAATCAATCGCAGGACAGTACCAGCGAACTTAAAACCTTAGAAAGCCATGCTAATCGAATCCGTGCAAAAATTGATCGCTTAACAGAAACTCTGGCTGATTCTGCAGGCTCTACAGCATCACAGTATATTATAGCACAGATTGAAAAAGAAGATCTAAGCCTGGAGGCTGTCAGAAGAGAGATTGAGTTTACAAAAACAAATATGCGTCGTGAAAAAAATTTGGAAAAAACAGCTGAGGATCGTGCTGCAGAAGTCGCGCGATTGATACGTGGTTTAAGCGGCTTCTCTGATAAAGAGCGCAATGAAATTGTCCATGAAGTATTATCCGAATGCAAATGGGACGGGGACACACTTTTTTTGCGCTTTTAGGCTCACTTTATTATCATGCGTCTTTCCGGTCGCATTCTCAAAGCTGACTTAATAAGATCCCGGATCGTGACCGCGCCCTCTCCTTCCAGATTGGCATTGCGGGCCTCCAGGCGTACCAGATTTGGCACCCCTCTGATCTGCAGCTCCGCATTATCCTCGATGGTAATGATCCGTTCGTCCTTCGGGATATAATCAGACATGGCATTTAAAAATGTAGTTTTTCCGGAGCCTGTACCTCCGCTGACAAAAATATTATATTTTGCCTTTACGATCATTTTTACAAATTCTACAACCTCTTCTGTAACACTCCCCCAGGAGATCAGCTGATCCATGGTCACTGTATCCTTCGGAAATTTCCGTATGGTCATGATCGGTCCGTTCAGTGCCACGGGCTTCAGTACCACATTCACTCTCGAGCCGTCCTCCAGCCTGGCATCCACGATCGGCGACAATTCATTTACATAACGGTTCGTCCCGGCCACGATCTGCTGGATCACATCTTCCAGCTTTTCTATGGACATGAACTTTCTGTCTGACTGAATGATACGGCCCTCCCTTTCCAAAAATATTTCATCCGTGCCATTGATCATGATCTCTGTGATTGTTTCGTCTTCGACCAGCTCCTGCAGAACATCCAGCTTTCGGAACGAATGGAATAGCTGCCTGCTGAGCCTGATCTGTTCCTGCAATGGCATGTACTCTGCCTCTGCCGCTTCGCGGATCACCTCATGGATCATGTCCATCAGCTCCTCGTCGCCGATGTCTCTGGTCAGATCCATCCTGTCCATGACAATATCATATAATTGTTCCGCTTTCATTTTCCTACCATTGGACTTTTCCTCCTTTTTCGGCATATAGCCTTATCTCTGTTTTAACTTTTTCTGTATTGTTCTTTCCAGAACTCGTTCTCTTCCTGTTTTCCTGAGATTCTCCGAATATTGGTTAAGCTTTGCGCGGGCCAGCTCGTCATCGATGTACGGGGTATATACGGTATGGCACGCCTCCAATATCTGGAACAGTCCGTCCACACTGTCTCCCAGATCCAGGATCACCTTTTGATAAATACAGTTCTCCAGAATCTGCTCAAACAGCCTCAGCCATTCTTCTCCGGATACCTCCTGCATATCCTGTACATAAGGCATGGGGAGAATATAGTCCAGCGATCCGTCCTGTCCCGCCATCGTGCTGATCCGAAGTCCCAGATTCCCTTTTTCCTGCCGGGAATAATAGAGCAGATCGGCCAGGTTCTGTCCTGTCTGGTCCGGAAAATAGTAACTGCCTCCGGCATATTCTTCCAGGTTCAGATACAAGACCGGTTCTTTTTTTGCAAATTCCTTTCCGAGTTCCAGCGCAAATCTTGTCTTGCCTATACGATGGATCGGTGAATATACCCCGATCAGTTCTCCTTTTTCCCTGATCCCGCACCCTGCCGGTGCTTTCGGCCTCCTTTTCTCCGCTTTTACTTCCGGTGTGCTGCGCCGTCTTTCTGCTGATGTTTCCGGTTCCCGCAGTTTCTGCTTTTTATGATCCGCTTCTGTTTTCTGAGTTTTTTTATTCCTTTCCGCCTCTTTCGGCTTTTCCGGTGTACTTTTTTTCTTGTTCTGCTTCAATACCGGACCATGATACATCTGAAACCAGATATCTTCTGCAGACTGGTATCGGAAAATACCTGTCTCATTTTCTGCCAGCAAGTCCTGTCTGTTTTTGACCAGTACGAACCGTTCTTCTGCCGGGATCTTCTCCCTCTGTGCCAAAGAGTATTCATGATCGATCAGCAACGTATGTACCTTCTTCTGCTCCGCAAACCTTTCTGCTTCCTCCAATGTGTGGAAAAGATACATCTGAATATCTGATGTCCTGTTCCTGGCAAACATCTGAAGGAGATTCCTGGCGTACTGCTGCTCCTGGTCACAGATCACAAGATTTCCTTCATACAACCTATCCCTCCTTTCTGATCTGCCATATAAATGCTGCCTGCTCCATAAGGGATAAAGCAACACTGCCTATGGCTCTAAAAATATGCCCGCTTTCTAATCGTGCTTATCACGGTTTGAAAACTTTGCTGCGAATATGCAGCGTGAAAAAATGATGATCGGAAATTCAGACTTATCCGATCTTCAGATATATCCCCATCCAGAAATGATGTGGGATAAAACAACAGACAAGAAATCTGCTGCGTAGGTTGTATTATAAACACACTTTTTCTATTTGTCCAGAGTGAATTTCAAATTCGAAAAATTTTGTGCAATATTTACAAATTTTGATATATTAAAATGCCATAAAGGAGACAGACACCCGGAATGCCAAGTGTTCCGCTTGTCAAAAAGGAAACTGCATTCAGTCCCACCTTCCATGCGGTCTCCTGAGGGATGATATATTGGTTGATAAAAAAGATCAATCCCATCCCCAAGATCGCACGCATAATAAATTTCACTAAAAAAGATACCGGCTTCTGCTCCATACTATATTCCTCCATAAGATATAGTATATTGTATTCGCCCGGTATCTTGTTTATGTATATTATACTCTCGGCTAATCAATTTTACTCTACAGCCGGATCGTGACCTCCCGATCCGTTTTCTGATACTGATGGTATTTCACACCTGCCGCCTCCATCATTCGCTTGGATGCGATCACACTGGTGGTATCGGAATACTTATCCTCGGCATAGATCACTTCCCGGATCCCGCACTGTATGATCGCCTTTGCGCATTCATTGCATGGAAACAGAGAAACATACAGCCGCGCGCCTGCAAGGCTTCCCCCGCTATAATTCAAAATAGCATTCAGTTCACTGTGAGTAGAATATACGTACTTTGTCTCCAGCGGATCCTCCCCTTCTCTTGCCCAGGGAAATTCATCGTCCGAGCATCCTGTCGGAAATCCATTATATCCCATGGACAATATTTTATTATCCTGGCTCACAATGCAGCAGCCAACCTGTGTATTGGGATCCTTTGACCGCATCCCGGACAGCATTGCCACTCCCATGAAATATTCATCCCACGAAAGATAATCTTTTCTTTTTTCATACATAATATCCCTCCTGCTATTCAGTAAACGAATTTAATTCTTCTGTCAGCCTTTCAATTGACACAGCAATCTTTTCCAGGCATTCTCCATATGCCTGTAAAGGCTTTCCATATGGGCTTTCAAGCTCTGTATCTTCACCGATAAATTCATACAAGGTGTAGATGTTTTCTGAATTTCCATACTCAGAGATCAGCTTTTCCTTCTGCTTCTCCTCAAAGGTCAGGATCAGGATGTCCTCCCCGATCTCCGACTCGGAAAATGCATGGGCCGTATGTTCGGATAACGTCAGCTGCATACTTTTCATCACTGCCTCTGCTTTTTGATTGGGAGGCTCCGGAAATAAGACAACCATGCCGCGGGAATCAATAACATATTCCTGCTTCAATTCCTTTTGGCGGAGCAGCTCTGCTGCCATGGGTCCTCTGCACGTATCTGACTGACTGACAAATACGATCCTGTGAAACCGCTGCCGCTTCACTACCGCTCCCGCAGAGATCCTTAAATGGCCTGCCGCCTTTTCCAGACGGTTCATGATCGCCCTGCCGATTCCCTGGCGTGCAAATGATTCGCTGTAGATCTCGTCTACCTCCTCTTCATCAAATTCCCGAAGTATGGAATAAAGATTCTTTGCGATCGTCTTTTCATTTTCCCTGGAACCGATATTCTTGATCACTCCATTTGTATAAAAATCTACAGTCTCACTCGATGCAATGATCCCAATCCTTTTACCCTCGCGCACCGCCTCATATGCAAGCTGCCGGATCGCGAGAGTCTCTTCCCGTATATTGCCCTCCACTATGATCAGCTTTGCTTTCGGCGCATAATGCCGATACTTCATTCCAGGAGCTTTCGGCGGAATATCGCTTTCATTTCCCAGAATCGTCTGATCCACGCTCACATCTCCGATCACTTCTTCCAGCATGTCCAACGTAATGGCGCCGGGTCTGAGGATCATCGGCGGATCCACTGTCATATCAAGGATCGTAGACTCCAGGCCGATCTCAACGCTTCCGCCGTCCAGGATCATCCGGATCTTTCCATCCAGATCCTGAAGCACGTGTTCTGCGGTTGTGGGGCTCGGGCGTCCCGATATATTTGCGCTTGGCGCAGAGACATAGCCCCCGGACGCCAGGATCAGCTCTCGTGCTGCCAGATTGCTGGGCATTCGGATCGCAACGGTATCGAGTCCTCCTGTGGTTCCATATGGAACCACAGGGCTTTTTTCCAAAATAAGCGTCAGAGGGCCGGGCCAGAAATGTTCTGCCAGGTCCTCCACCGCAGCCGGAATGTTCACTGCGATCTCCTCCAGCGCCTGTACATCTGCAATGTGTACGATCAGCGGATTATCTGATGGCCTGCCCTTTGCGGCATACGTTTTTTTTGCAGCCTCCTCGTCCAGAGCATTGGCCCCCAGCCCATAGACTGTTTCCGTAGGGAAGGCTACAAGGCCGCCTTTTTTCAGAATAGATCCTGCCTCTCGGATAGTCTGCATGTCTATTCTGTTTGCGTCTATCTTTTTTACAATCGTCTTCACAGGTACCTCCCCACTAAATCAAATGATTTTTCTTTCCGACAAGGTATTTTTCAGTAAAATCTATTATAATTTGTCACCAATTTTCGCCAGAAAATTGATGACCTGCTTGCGCACCAGCGCAATTCCTATTATATTTTGCCACCAATTTTCGCCAGAAAATTGATGACCTGCTTGCGCACCAGCGCAATTCCTATTATATTTTGTCACCAATTTTCGCCAGAAAATTGATGACCTACTTGCGCATCAGCGCAATTCCTATTATAGCACCAAATATCATAAAGTTAAAGATGAAAGATACTTCTGTATTCCTTTTACCACTGCTTCGGCCATTTTATCCTGATATTCTTCTGTGACCAGAAGATTTGCTTCATTCTGATTGCTTAAAAAACCGCATTCCACGATCACAGTCGTCCCTTTTGTTTTTTTGAGAAGGTAATATGTATCATTTGCCTTTGCCTGCCTCGTATTATCCGGGTCCACCTCAAACATTGCTTCCTGCAGTATTTTGGCCGCCTGTTCTCCTCCCTTTGAATGCGTAAAGTAAAAAACCTGGGCGCCGTGAATGCTCTCCTGAGAATAACTGTTCTGATGAATGCTGACGGCAATGGATGGATTGCTTTCATTGATCATTGCAACTCTGGCCTTTAGGTCTTCCACTTTAGAGTCTGCGACCGCATTCTCATTTTCTCTTGTCATGACCGCACGGATTCCCTGTTCTTCCAGTTTCTTTTTGATCTTTTGTGAGATCACCAGGTTGATATCCTTTTCCAATGCTCCGTTGATCCCAATTTTCCCAGGATCAAATCCGCCGTGGCCTGCATCCAGAATGACAAGAGGTCCTTCCTGCTTCTTATCTCCGCTCTCTGTATTTTTATCTTTTCCTCTCCCGGGCAGGTTACTTCCTGCTTTAACGCTTCCTGCGGTTTCCACATTTGCTTCTTCATCAGTTCCTTCTCCGTCTGCTTCATTGCCTGGCCTCTGTTCTTCTGCCGCTGAATTGTCCGCTGTCTGTTCTTCCTCGGTTTGTTCTTCTGACACAGTTCCCTTTTCCACCTGTGCATATAATCTCTCACCCAGCATCTGGCTTCCGATTACGATTCCCGCAAGCATGGCTATCATAAGAATAATGATCATTTTTTTCCGCAAAAAAACATCCCCTTTCACATATATTTTCATATATATGCAAAAAGGGGATGTCTCTTTCGCCTAAGCCTCTGAAAAACAGCCGGCGGCTGGCTTTGCCGGATTTAGTTTACATATTGAAGGATCAAATCCCATATTCCGGCATTCTCCATACCTAGAGACCATTCTGCTACACCTGCCAGATTCTGGCTTTTGATCAGCTTCATCTTTTCTTCCAGTGAATCCGCATCCTCGAGCCAGATCTTATAAACGCCGCCATCTGCCTCCCACTGGGCATAATTTTGTTTGGTACTTTCGTCCCACTGTGCCTGGACGCCGTATTGTTCCAGTCTCTGACTTGCATCATCCATCCCCATGGCTGTACTGGTTACGCTTTTGGAATACTCTGCTGCTTCAGTTCCCTGTTCTTCAGCCAGCTGTTCTGCTGACTTCTCTGTCTCCTGCCAGAGCCTTGTATAAAAAGGAATCCCTGCCACAAGCTTTTCACTTGGAACCACTTTCAGCGCATTCTCGATACCATCCTTCACATATCCGTAAGACGACACCGAGCCCGCCACATAGGAGCCTTCTGTATGTTCATCGTATCCCATGATCATTACATAGTCGGCTACGACGCCCTGCTCCTTCAGATCGCGATGCTCATTGTAAGGCTGCGGAACATAATTATCCACAGAAAATACAAGCCCATTCTGTCTGCATTTTACCGAAAGTTCCCGTACAAACTGAATGTAATGCTCTCCGCACTCCGTTGAAACCAGTTCAAAATCCAGATTGATCCCGTCAATCCCGGACTGAAGCGCCTGTGCTATCACCTGGTTGATCAGATTTTCTCTCTTGGATGTATAACTCAGTACCTGATATGTCTCATCGTAAGAGTTGATACCTCCATGGAAATCTCTTAAAACCCCCCATACATCCAGATTGGACTGATGGGCATAGTTCACATATTCAGACGACGCAATAGACTGGAGATTCCCCTCGGTATCAGCAATACTGAACCATGTCGGCGCCAGAGTGGTCAGTCCCTTCGTATTCGCAACGGTTTCGAGCATATAGCTGTTGGCATCAGGGTTATCCACATTATGCCACGCCATATTGATCGTTTTATTCACACTCATGTTGCTGTATTCTGGTTCTATAAAATCTACGGATGTCGTTTCCGTGACAGGCTTTCTCAGAGCATTGGTCTTTACATAGCCTACAACTCCGTCTACGGTAGCAATCTTCTTCCAGTCTCCCTCATCCTCTAATACAGTCACCTTATCAGCCTTGTCCACTTTGGCCAGGATCGGGCTTTTCACACCGCCCTGATAACGCACTTCCGTATTTTTCTTGAGGGAAGCTGTCTGAATCTCGCCCCATTCGCATGTGATAGCAGCCCTGGCAGGCTTTTCATACACGCTGAAGTCCATACCTGTATACTGTTTGATAAAAGGAAGCGCAATATATGCCGTTCTGCCTTCTGTTTTCAGTATTACATAATTTTCACTTTTCTTTTCATTGATCTCTGTATATTCTTTGCTTCCGACCGCCACTGATATGTTTCCGTTCGGCAGCGTATAAAGCAAGATGCTCTCGTTCGGATCCCAATAGAATCTTTCGTTGATATAATGTCTGACAACGGAATACTCTACATAAGGCTGACCATCGATCAGTTTTCCTACAGGAATACCGCTTTCTTCGCTTCTCATTACCTGATTATTAATGATCACAGCAAGGTCATTCTCATTTTCCAGCCCATAATATTCTTTCAAATCGGCTTCCTCTTTTGATGGACCGTACTTTTGCCAGAAAAGAGCGCCTCCTGCCATGATGACCAATAATACTGCAAGCAATACCAAACGAAGGATCAGATTCCTGCGTCTTCTTCTGGCACGGCTGCTTCTCCTCAGACCGCGCCCGCCCGGACGCTGTCTGCCCGGAATTCCGGGAGCTTTTGTATCGCGAGCATTGTCTTTTTCAAATGCATCCGCACTTCTGCCGTGATCCGGCCGTGATGCCCTGGCGGTACTCCGTCTGCTGTCAGCCTCCATACCTCCTGCTCTGCGCACACCGTCTCCGGATGGAATCCTTCTGCCCGGAGTGCTGTCGCCTTCAAAATTTCTTTTATTCTGTATGCTGTCAGCTCCGGATGCTCTTCCGCTCTGTGCAACACCGTTTCCAGACATCCTTCCTGCCTGTGCACTGCCGCTTCCGGACGATCTTGCATTGCGCATATCGCCCATCTGTGCTCTGCCAGCCTTACGCAGACTTTCGATTTCCAGTTTTTTTATTCTCCGCAGTTTTGCCGGTTCACCCGCACTGCCGTTGTGAATGCCTCTGGACGGCCTGGAGCCTTCAGTTCTGTAATCCCCAGAAATCTGCCCTGAGCCCTCCGGACTTCCATCCTGCTTCTGGACGGACCACTGATTTGTGGCATCTAATCCTGTTCCTTCTCTTTCGTCCATTCGTTCCCTCCTGTCCGAACTCTGCCGCATAAAATCGTTCCGGACTTATCCAGACTTTTGACAGGCTTTACACGGCAGACCTCACCTGAACATTATACCACATTTTTTTTATACGTCATCAGTAATTTAGCAAATTGGCAAAATTTTAATTTTTTATTGCATTCGGCTGTTCCTGCGGAAAGATGATCTCAGCCCGGATAAAAGGGGTATGACTGATCTTCTCACCTTCTCTTTCTTTTTTTATTAATGTTGTTAAATGAAAGCGCTTCTATATGTCCTTCCTTGTTCAGCCGATAGTCCCGCATATAGCTGCCTTCCTCCCGCACCATATGTGCCTTCACCACCTGCATCGGGCTTGCGTTTTTTTCATCGATCAGAATACACACTCCCTTTTTCTCAAAGCCCTCCAACTCTGTGAACATCTTTTCATATAATGCTCCATTATTCATTTGTTTTGCTCCCTTCGTTTGCTGATGCCAAATCTTTTTGCAATTTGGCCGTCATGTATCACTGATCCGCTTTTGCAGATCGATCCCTTGTGGTTTCTGATAAATAAGCTGATGCCTGCATATCCGCCAGAAGGAGGTGCGTGTGACATACCGCTTTTGCAGGCAGAAGATAGTACAAACCACTCGTATTTTGCTGTTTTACTCTCCGAATCCGTTCCTGATTCTGGAACCTTGATTACTTTGATCTTCAGAATAGATTAAAAGATTATAGCTGCAGATATATTTTACTCGAACGTGTGCAGGACGTCCTTTCAAAAAATACCATATCCGGCCTCCTTTCGTAAGCATGATTTATTTATCCCGGAATACTATCCCCTGTGACTGCCATTATACGGAGCCCTGTAAATAATTTCAATGTGTTTCTTGTTTATAAGTACTGTGGATTTGTTTAAAATTACTCCCTGTAACGCCGCCAGATTTTTATATGGCTGAAAATATTACCAAATAGTACATGTTTCCAAATTTTTTATTATATTTTTTCTTTACATATCCACAGTTATTGTTTATACTAAGGTTGAGAAAGATATATGGGTTGCCCTTTGGGTATATGTAAGCGGAAGAGATCCGCATACATTATAATATATCGATTCAGAAGGATGTGATCATATGAAAATCGAAAAACTGAATGAAAATCAAATTCGTTGCACTTTGACACATGCTGATCTGGCGGCCCGCCACTTAAAACTGAGTGAACTGGCTTATGGTACTGAGAAAGCAAAGTCTCTGTTTCGTGATATGATGCAGCAGGCATCATTTGACTTTGGTTTCGAGGCTGATGATATTCCCTTGATGATTGAAGCCATTCCGGCTTCTGCAGATTCTATCGTACTGATCATCACCAAGGTAGAAGACCCTGAAGAACTGGATACCAGATTTTCAAAGTTTACTCCTTTTGGCGAATTGGATCCTGCTCATGAGTCTCCGTTCAGTAAGCTGGAGGGAGCTGAGGAATTTCTGGATCTGCTGAATAAGGTCAAGGAAGCGGCAGCCGGAGTAGCTCAGGCTTCTGAAGAAAAGAAAGCAGTTCCGGAGCCAGTGCCGGCAAAGCTGTTTTCATTTGAAAATATCGACCGTGTGATTCAGGCTGCACAGCTGATCGCTCAGATGTATAAGGGACGGAATACATTATATCGTGATGCCGGAAATGAAATATATATTCTGGCGCTCACGCAATCCGAACATACCAGCAACGAATTTAATAAAATCTGTAATATGCTCTCAGAATATGGTACTCTGGAGAGAGTTTCCGGTTCTGTACTGGCATTTTTAGAAGAACATTGCGAAACCATTATTTCTACAGATGCTGTACAAAAGCTGACAGAAGTTTAAAAAGCTTCCGCTGTTCGCAAGCGCAAAACGGCTCCATTCAGGAAAATAATTCCGCCCGTGATTCAGAAGAATCCGGGCGGAATTTCATATCTGCTCTTATTATGACAGGATGCAGCAAAACGCCGGCTCTTACAGAAAGAACCTTTCCGTTTTATTTTCCTGCGGCTTTCATGGCTGCGTTGATCTTTTCTACCAGCAGGTCAGAATCAATCCCATGCACCATTGCAGCCTCTGCAAGAGACTCTCCCTGTGCGGACGGGCATCCAAGACAGTGCATGCCGATCTCCATTAAGATAGGTGCTGCCTCCGGAAAGACATTTAACAGTTCTCCTATTGTTGTATCTTTAGAAATCTGTGTCATTTCTCTTATCCTCCTTTAATATTCAGTGCTTCTTATTATAATCCCAAATTTATGATTAATCAACCGCAGAAAATATATTTTTTAAAGCAAATTTTCAGAATTGTACAACCTTTAAAATCACTTTTTTGACTACTTAAAAGTCAACATTTTTTTCTCTTTTTTTCGACAAAATCCGAATTTCATCATATCTCACCAAAACATTCGTTCTTTTTCGCTGCCAAGTAATTCACATAAAAGGGGTTTTTCAATGTGGATAATGTGGATAACTTTTTTGAAATCTTTAATTTTCCACGTTTTTTGATACTTTGAGTGTGGATAAGTTGAAAACTCCTGATTTTCTGCATTCGACATAATTTTACATTTTTGTGCATTTTGTATATCATATATCTACAATTTCCGCATTTTTCCAGTCTGGAAATAAATAAAAGACCGTATGAATTGCCAGTCAATTTTAAAGATCTGGCAACTTTAAAATATCCGAAAAACAAAAAACCAGGATCTCATCCGCGAGCACTGCAGATTTTTTCCTGGTCTCTTTCCATCCGGCGGTCGAAATTCGCCGAATGGCAGCAACGATATTCTTTATTTTTCTACAAAACACGGCGGATGGTAATGATCGGCGCGTAGGTCGCAGTACAGATTCCGATCCCCTGTGCTTCATTCATCGCATTCACGATGGTTCCGTCTCCCATATAAAGCCCCACGTGTCCGTCATATAATACCAGATCACCTGGAAGCGCCTGATCATAGCTGACCTCATAACCTACATTTACCATATCATATGTGGTACGCGGCAGTGCGATCCCAAAATTAGCGTAAACCGACTGTACAAAACCGGAGCAGTCCGCACCATTTGTCAGGCTGGTGCCTCCCCATACATAGGGATTTCCGATAAACTGGCAGGCAAAGTCAATAACGGCCTGACCTGCATACTCCTGCGGCTGTGCAGCTTCCGCATCCAATACCTCGGCAGTATCATCTGCTTTCTGTTCCGCATCATCACCCGGGAGCTCGTTCTGTGTTTCGTCCGGATCTGTATTTCCCGTTTGTGCTCCGTCTGTTCTATCTGACTGAGTCTGTCCGCCGGCAGCGCCGCCTGTCTGAGCCGTATCATCTCCTTCTGTGTGCTGCCCGGCTGTACTGCCCGGCTGTGCTCCGGCCGGATTCTCCGTCCGGGTTCCGCTCATACTGCCTGTCTGAGTCTGGCTTCCGGCTGTTCCGCTGCTGTGATTCCGGTTTCCGGCTGTTCTGTCCGCCTGGTCCCTTGTTCCATTGCTCCGGGAGCGATTCCCCGAAACACGGTTTAGCTGTCCTCCGGCAGTCTGTACCGCTTCTGCTCCCTGCTTTTCTGACTTTTCCTGTTCCAGGCGCTCTTCTTCCTCTTCCTTTGACTCTGCATAGGAAAATGTAGTCTCGGCTTCCACATAATCCCCGCATACCCATCCGTCAAATTCTTCGACCTTCACAGGATACCAGCCATTTTCCGGTTCACCGGTAATCTCATACTGCTGTCTGAACATTACCTGCGTTAAGATATCATTTTCTGTTCCCTGTCCGCTCCTCACGTTGAGAACGTCTGCCAGGACTGTTGCTACATCTGTCTCGTACTCCTTTGCATGTTTCTTTGCTTCTTCTCCTGTATATAATGAATCGGCAGGTACATAGCCCTCTACATTTCCTGATCGGATCCGGGTCCAGTCACCTTTATATTCCAGCACAGTGACTGTAGAATCGCTGTAGATCTTACCTGTCCATTCGCTCTCTTCGTTGGGGGCATCCCTGACGTAGGAGAAATCTTCTACATTAGAAAATGCCCTGTTTAAATACTCACCCTCGCTTGTTGGAATCAAATACAGATCAATGTTGTCTTTTACATTTGTCTCAAGGCACTCTGTCAGCACAGATTCGATTCCTGCGACGGGCACCGGCGACGTACTCTCTGTCTTGCTGTCAGCCGCTTTCGCCCGGATCACACTCCCCGGAATCATGATGGCTCCTGCCAGTGCAGAAAGCATCACTTTTCGCCTCACATGTGTCACCTTCATATAAAACCTCCTTAAGAAATCTATGACTTTATCTTTTGTAGGAAGTTCTAAATGTTACACAAATGTTAAATTTTGTTACGATGCTATTTTAACAGTATATCAATTGCATGTCAATATTTTTTACAGACTTTTCATATGCAAACTCTGACATATTATAACAATTCCTTCTATATTATATACATTTTCAGCTAATATTTTGTCAGAAAATAAATTTCAAAAAATTCAAATTTACCTATTGACTTTTTAAGATAAATGATTTATAGTCTTAATTGTAGTAATTATTATTATTATTAATTTCAAAGGAGGATTTTCTTGGCAGCGTTAAAGTACAGCCGGCAGCGAGAATCCATCAAGAATTATTTATTGTCAACCCATGACCACCCCTCCGCTGATGTTGTTTACCAGCATGTGAGGGAGGATTTTCCCAATATCAGCCTCGGTACCGTATACCGGAACCTGAAGCTGCTGACCGAGATCGGGGAGGCACGCAAGATCTCTTCCCCTGACGGGATTGACAGGTTTGATGGTTTTGTCCAGCCGCACAATCATTTTTTCTGCACATGCTGCAGGCGGATCCTGGATCTGGATCTGGACATGGCAGAGATTACCAGGCTGAATCAATCGGCCGCAGAGAACTTTGACGGCCTGATAGAATCCAGCAACACCATTTTTTATGGGACATGCGGTGACTGCTCTGAAGTGTCACATTCCCGCAGTATATAAGCTGCGGTATGCCGCAAGCGGCAAAAAACATTTTCTAAGAAAAGGAGATTTTTAAAAATGAAAAAATTTGTTTGTACAGTATGTGGTTATGTTCATGAGGGAGATTCTGCTCCGGAAAAATGTCCGGTATGCGGCGTTGGCGCTGAGAAGTTCAAAGAGCAGGCAGGCGAGAGAGAATGGGCTGCTGAGCACGTAGTAGGTGTTGCACAGGGCGTCAGTGAGGATATCCTCAAGGATCTGAGAGCGAACTTCGAGGGAGAGTGCTCTGAGGTCGGTATGTATCTTGCAATGGCAAGAGTTGCTCACAGAGAAGGTTATCCGGAGATCGGCCTGTATTGGGAGAAGGCTGCTTATGAGGAAGCTGAGCATGCAGCGAAGTTTGCTGAACTGTTAGGCGAAGTTGTAACTGACAGCACCAAGAAGAACCTGGAGGTGAGAGTTGACGCTGAGAACGGCGCTACGGCTGGTAAGTTCGATCTTGCTAAGAGAGCGAAGGCTGCGAACCTTGACGCTATTCACGATACCGTGCATGAAATGGCAAGGGATGAGGCAAGACACGGCAAGGCATTTGAAGGACTTCTTAAGAGATACTTCGGCTAAGAGGAAGCTTGCGAAATATAAAGCTTTTTAAGAGGATGGACAAGTTGTTGTCTGTCCTCTTGTCATGTTCTTTGTTGTGCAGGCAGGTATACCCAAGGGCATCCCATTATGGCCATTCGGCCGTTTCACAAGGTATACCCAAGGGCATCCCATTATGGCCATTCGGCCGTTTCACAAGGTATAAATTGTAAGCATTTCAGCTATGTTTTTGCTATGGAGAGATACCAATGAATTATACATATATCGTAAGATGCCGCGACAGCAGCCTGTATACCGGCTGGACCAATGACCTGGAGCGCCGCATGCGGGAGCACAATGCGGGAAAGGGCGCAAAATATACAAAATCCAGAAGGCCGGTCGTACTTGTCTATTTTGAAGCATTTGAGACCAGGCAGGAGGCCATGAGCCGCGAATACGCCATTAAGCGCCTGAAAAGAGAGGACAAGCTGAAACTGCTGGAATCAGAATGCAATCCGGTCAAAAGCCGGAAGGAAACAGAGCACTAATTGAAAGTATGTAAAATTTAAAAAAACCAGGCTTTCACAGTTTCTCCTGAAAAGCCTGGTTCCTGCAGCTGCTATTCTGAATCGATATAGCAGATCATCCTTCTATAAAATCCAGCGGATTGACCGGAGTCTCATCCTTGAGGATCTCAAAATAGAGATTCGGTCCTTCCATGGAATAATATTTGGTCGGCTCGCTTAAATATCCGACGGTTGCTCCGGTATCGACATAGTCGCCGATCTGCACCGGTACTTCCTTGAGCTGTCCATATACAGCAGAGTATCCATTTCCCATATCCAGCGTAACGGTCAGGCCGGTCTGTGCGTCCTGCTCCACATTTGTCACGATCCCGGGGGCGGAGGCTGCGATCGTCTCTCCCACCTCGCCGCCGATGATCAGCGCCGGATTGTATTTATACTGTTCCAGTGTGGAAAAGTATACGGTCTGGTCCATACTGTAGTTGATCAGCACTGAACCGCTTGCAGGCCAGTTCAGAATACTTTCTTCTCCGAACCAGACGTCTGCAGTGTAGCCGGATGCGGTCACATCCCCTGTATTGCTCTCTTCTGTTTCCGCCTCAGATGTTTTCTCCTCAGCCTCTTCTTTCTCATCCTCTTTTTCTTCTGTGTCGGATGTATTGTGTTCTGCCTCTGGAAGCACGATGTCGTTTGTCGTCGTTGCTTCACTTTCCTCTTTTGTGAGATCCTCAGTCTGCTCCTCTGCTTCGGCTAACTGCTGTTCCATGCTCTTCTGGTAATTGTTGTAGGTAAATGCCCCAACCATCGCGATCACGGATACAAAGCAAAGCACCAGAGCAACTGCTGCGCCCTTTCCTTTTAGGAATGACATCTTTTCATTGCTATTCATTTTCATCACCTCTGGCTTATATTTTTACCAGAAATGTGACGGCTTATTCTATTTTTGCAGGATTTTTTATCCGTATCATTTTTCGGAACCGGCGGGACTGTCTTCCGATGTTTCGATCGGCTGCAATTTTTCTTTCACAGGCCCTCCGTCTGCAAGAGTTGTTCCTTCAAAGAAAAATTGCAGGATCTTTTCATAGCTATCTCCTGCCTTCGCCATTTTCTGGGCAGTCCACTGGCTCAGGCCGATTCCGTGCCCTTTTCCCATGGTCGTGATCTGCAGTTTTCCTTCCGTGTCCTTAATGGAAAATGCACTTGAAGTCAGGGACAGCGCATCCCGAAACTGATCCCCGGTACAC
Source organism: Lachnospiraceae bacterium (assembly GCA_910575475.1). Taxonomy (GTDB): domain Bacteria; phylum Bacillota; class Clostridia; order Lachnospirales; family Lachnospiraceae; genus Schaedlerella. The sequence goes on from CAJTGD010000011.1 coordinate 121,770, forward strand.
ACGGTCTCCCCGATGCGCATCTGCTGCACATACCCTGCGGAATCGTGGGAAATGATCTCGAAGTCTGAGAATTGGATTGTTTTATTTGCTTCTTCCTCCGCTACCGCCACAAGAAACGACTGACATTTTGACTGAATATCTTTGTACTCAAAGGTTGATATCTGCATCTCATCATCCGCCTCTTTGTCCAACGGGCACTCCCGCACAGCAAGATACGGACAGTGATCCACTCCCAAAGCCTCCTGTGCGCTTCTGGTCCGGCCGTTGCTTGACTGGTGGAAGGGGGCAAGGGCATAGGTGTCCTGGTAAAGCAGAACCTGGTTTTCCGTCTCGCGCATAGCCTGAAGCAGGTTTTCGTAATAGGAGTCAGCCTCGGATGTGCCTGCTTTTTCTTCCAGTTCCCGGCGGGTCAGGTAATCCTCTTCCAGTACCTTCTGCTCCTGAGCATCTAGCTCCTGATACAGCTTGGTGCGCAACAGCACGGCCTGGGCCTTTAAAAGCTCCATTTCCGCATCTGCGGAGATTTCTTTTCCCATAATACCTATGAAATATTCCTCCCATGGAACCTGCACGATCTCAGTTTCCGCTTTCCGGTCCGCCCCGACGTTTCCTGCGCCTGATACATTTTCAGCAGCACTCGTCTCTACTGTGCCGGATCTGCTTTCCAACTGAGACAGGACGGACGGAGCTTTAGGCCTTTTTACATTTACATATACCTCTTCTTTTTTTCCAAGGGATTCAAAATCTTTTCCGTGGACAAATACCGTGACAATATAGGGGAGCAGAAGCATGATCAGACAAAAAGAACCGAATGTTTTGAGCTTCTGCCACGTTGCTCTCTGTCTCATAAAAACAGTCCTCCATATCATATGATATGAGGGACTGTCCTAAAATATTCCAATTATATTAAAAATTAATAAAAAGATCTTAAATTTCTTTATTTTCATTATCCGGTAAAGTGAAGTTCACAGAGGATTCCACTTTTTCTTCGGATGATTCTTCTGCATTTGTAGAGCCTGGTGTATCGAGTATGCTTCCTATAGTCTTTGACTCTGCGGAATCCGGTGCATCGAATATGCTTCCTGCAGTCTTTGACTCTACAGAATCCGGTGTGTCGAATATGCTTCCCGTGCTTCCGAAATCTGGCGTACTGAATGCATTTTCATCACTTCCTCCCATCGGCGGGGCCGGAGGAACCGGCGGCTGAACGGGCCCTCTATAGTATGTATCCGGCGGCGGAGACTGCATGAACGGCCGCGGTGCGGGCGGCTCCATTCCCGGATTGAACGGGCGGTTGCGCATCACGAAGAAGCAGATGGATTCATAGAGCGGAACCAGCGTGCACAATACCGCATGTGCAATGGACATGTTTTTTGTGGTAAAGCGCTCCAGGATCTGGTGGTTTACCAATACGGAAAATGATTTATAGACCGCTGTATATGCCAAGCTGACGACGGAAAGGATCAGGACCATGACCACAATGCCCATAACCGCTCCGCCGCTTAAGTCTGTCCGTCCATAAGACAGGACGCCATTGAAGGCGAGCCTGGTGAGCGAACCCATTCCAATAAACCACACCATACCGTATAATAAGGAATATACTGCTCCGTAAAGAAACGGGAGCGCTAAAAGCCAGATTCCCGGGTTCTGAATGCTTTTGTTCTTCAGGCGGATGCTTCCGGCCAGTTCTCCGTGAAGGTAGGTCCTTGCAAATGGAATAAATGCCAGCCATGCATAATCCATCCCCTGGCGTTTTGCCATTGTATACATGCCAACACCTTTTAATATGTAGCTGAGCAGCGCAAAGATGGCGCACACGATCAGAATAATGGCGCAGATCATCAAAATGCCGATCAGCGTTGTCTCCATGTAAGGGCTGTCGTAATCGTAATATTCATGCGTGTTGTAGTAGTTCATAGTTTCCTCCTGTCTGCTAATTTAACAGCATTATTATGTTCTGGTACAGCCGCCGTATCAGTTAATTAGAGCTTGCTTCTAAATTAATCGGATATAATGATAGCACATGCTTTTTGAATACACTCGTTAATTTTGGCATTAGTCAAGTGTCCGATTTTATATAAAACAAGTTCATCGCTTAAAGTAAAGATTTTATTAGGGCGTATATTACTGCTTTGTTTGAGTGATCCGGATTGAAAATCAATTTCTGATAAGGGAATAGCATAAGCATCCTTCACATTTTTAGAAGTAATCTGCAACATTATAAAATCAGAACCTTTTATATCTGCCAAAATAAGGGCAGGGCGTTTTTGGAAGAACTTAAATCAGTAAATGGAAAAGGCAGTACAACGACATCGCCTTTTATAAGTCTTTCCATGCTTCATCCTCCTGGGCACACATCCAATCCTTTGAAAGGCTTACTTCGCTTAATAAGGAATTGTTGATTTTATCATCATCATGCAGAACAAATTTTACAAAGGAAAGAATGATATCTAATTTATTTTCAGGTGCATGTGAGATTAGATCGTTAATCATTTGCTGTGTTGCCATAATGTCCACCTCCAAGAATATCTGTGTAGTCTCGGAAACTCAAAACCCTTGAATTTCCTCATTTTCTTTGTTTCATTTTTCTACACACTTTTCTTCCGCTATATTATTTTATCACAGTTTAAGGTTTTTATCTATAATAAAGTATTCATATCTTATAAATATGGGGCAAGCTTCCTATCCTTTCATATCACCATGTTATTTTCAGCCGTTAAATGGTATTATATGCATTTTGCGGCTGACTATCAATCCTTTTCAGCAATAAACAGCATAGAACAAAGAGAATCCCCGGCGGACCGCTCAGCCGCCGGGGTTCTTTTTTGTCTCTTATTATTCTCTCTTCTTATTCCTCTTCCACTGTCACTTCTACCTTTTTCAGCTTCCAGATATCCTTCACATACTCTTCGATCGTCCTGTCGGATGTAAACTTGCCGCAGCACGCAGTGTTCATCATGGCCATACGTGACCATCTGTGCTCGTCGCGGTATGCTTCCTCCACGCGCTTCTGCGCTTCCGCATATGCCCGGAAATCCTTCAGAATAAAGTACATATCCGCCCGCGGTGTGCACTGCGTATTGAGCAATGAGTTGTACAGGTTCTTGTACATGTTGTGGTCGCCGTGAGCGTAGGTGCCGTCCATGAGCTGGTCGATCACGCGCTTTAATTCCCAATCACTGAAATAGATATCGATCGGGTTGTAGCCGCCGTGGTTCTCGTAACGGATGACCTCTTCGGACCGCATACCGAAGATAAACGCATTCTCAATGCCCACCTCTTCCACGATCTCTACGTTGGCTCCGTCCATGGTTCCCAGAGTCGGAGCGCCGTTGAGCATGAACTTCATGTTTCCGGTACCGGACGCTTCCTTGGATGCAGTGGAGATCTGTTCGCTGACATCCGCTGCCGCGAAGATCATCTCCGCATTGGATACCCGGTAATCCTCAATGAATACCACCTTGATCTTGCCGTTGATGCTCCGGTCATTGTTGATGACCTCTGCCACGGAGTTGATCAGTTTGATCGTTTCCTTAGCGCGCTCATATCCTGCCGCCGCCTTTGCGCCGAAGATAAATGTCCTTGGATAGAAAGACATCTCCGGATGCTCCTTGATCTGGTTATACAGGTACATCACATGGAGGATGTTCAGAAGCTGGCGTTTATACTCATGCAGCCGCTTCACCTGCACGTCGAAGATAGAGTGCGGATCCACGTCGATCCCGTTGTGCTCTTTGATATATTTTGCCAGACGGACCTTGTTCTGATACTTGATATTCATAAATTCCCGTCTTGCCTGTTCGTCGTTGATCAATGGCTTCAGCCTTGCGATCTGAGACAGATCCGTAATCCAGCTGTCCCCGATCCGGCCGGTGATCCAGTCCGCAAGGAGCGGATTGCCGTGAGCCAGGAAACGTCTCTGGGTGATTCCGTTGGTCTTGTTGTTGAACTTCTCCGGCATCATCTCGTAAAAATCCTTCAGCTCCTGGTTCTTCAGGATATCGGTATGAAGCTCTGCCACACCATTTACAGAGAATCCGGAAATAATCGCCATGTTCGCCATGCGTACCTGACCGTCCCAGAGAATCGCCATCTTTTTCAATTTCTCATCATTTCCCGGATATTTCGCACGTACTTCCTCTACGAAGCGGCGGTCGATCTCCTGGATGATCTGGTAAATACGCGGAAGCAGTCTGGAAAACAGGTCGATGGGCCATTTTTCCAATGCTTCTGCCATGATCGTGTGGTTGGTATACGCACAGGTCTTGCTTGTGATCTCCCATGCCTCTTCCCAGTTCAGGTACTCCTCGTCGATCAAAAGGTGCATCAGCTCCGGAACCGCAATGGTCGGATGGGTATCGTTCATCTGGATGACCACCTTCTCCGGAAGCTTGCTCAGGTCGTCGCCGTGCTCTCTCTTGAACTTCGCGATCAAAGCCTGCAGACTTGCGGAAATGAAGAAATACTGCTGTTTCAGACGCAGCTCTTTTCCCGCATAATGATTGTCGTTGGGGTACAGGACCTCTACGATATTTTTTGCCAGGTTCTCCTGCTCGACTGCCTTGTGGTAATCGCCCCGGTCAAAGGAAGCAAGCTGGAAATCTGTGATCGCCTCCGCGTCCCAGATGCGCAGGGTATTAACTACGTGGTTGCCGTAACCGACGATGGGCATATCATAAGGCACCGCCCGTACAGACTCAAATCCCTCCTGGATAAATTTGTCCCTTCCGGTCTGAGGATCCTTCTCAAAACGGACCGTTCCGCCGAAACGGACTTCCTTCGCGTATTCCGGACGGCGCAGTTCAAACGGATAGCCTTCCTTGAGCCAGTTGTCCGGCGCCTCTACCTGGTAGCCGTCGCGGATCTTCTGCTTGAACATACCGTAGCGGTAACGGATACCGCACCCATAAGCGGGATAATTCAAGGTTGCCAGAGAATCCATGAAACATGCCGCCAGCCTTCCGAGTCCGCCGTTTCCAAGCGCCGGATCCGGCTCCTGGTCTTCGATGACATTGAGATCCAGGCCCATTTCCTCCAGCGCTTCCTTTACCTCCGGATAGGAAGTCAGGTTGATCAGGTTGTTGCCCAGGGCGCGCCCCATCAGGAACTCCATGGACATGTAATACACGGTCTTTGCTTCCTTGTTCGTCGCATATGCGTCCTGGGTCGCCAGCCAGTCGTCGATAATCTCTTCCTTCACCGCATAGCAGACAGCCTGAAATATCTGCTGCTGGGATGCCTCCTCGATCTTCTTCCTGTAAAGTGTCTTTACATTATCCTTTACTGCTTCCTTAAATGCTTCCTTGTCAAATCTTTTTCTGCTCATTGGTCTGTTGTTACCTCCCTTATCAGTCTCTCTGATTATCTTTTCTCTGTCTGCATTCTCCTTCTCACTTTTTCCGAATACCCATTCCAACATGGTCTGTCACCACCCTTTCTGAGTGCTCTGTCCGTATAAAAATATACCCCATGTACCCCTTCCGGTGTACATCTCGCCAGGGCCGCCCACATGTGGCTTAGAATCAGCAGGACATGCTCCTGCTGATCCTTACATTTTCCGGACGCCGATCGTAACGTCCTCCCCGTTAATCTTCCAGGCCTTGACATATCCTTCCGGAACCGCTTTCGCGACATCGTCCGCAAGTACGTCACTGCCGATAGATTCCGCGTGTTTTGCAAATATTGCTTCTGCTTTTTCACTTCCTTCGTAGGTCACCCGGATCTTATCCATCACCTCAAAGTCCGCTTCTTTTCTCATGGTCTGAAGCTTACTGATGATCTCCCGGACGAATCCTTCCTCCAACAGCTCTTCCGTCAGGTTGGTATCCAGTACGACCGTGATCCCGCTGTCATTTTCCGATACGAAGCCCGGCACCTGCGCGGTCTCGATCAGCAGGTCTTCCCGGAACAGGGTGATCTCCTGTCCGTCCACATCCAGCTTTAAGGATCCCTCGGCATTGATCTCATCCATAGCGGTATTACCGTCCAGATTGTCCAGCGCCTTCCGGATGCCTCCTAACATTTTACCATACTTTGGCCCGATTGTCTTTAATTGGGGCTTAAAATTATAAGAAGTAAAGTCCCTTACATCCTGGGTAAATTTGATGTTCTTTACATTCAGCTCGTCCGCCGCGATCTCCTGGTAATATTCCGGCAGCTCAAATTCTGCCTTTACAAACATCTGTCCGATGGGCTGGCGGTTCTTGATATTGGACGTATTGCGGCACGCGCGCCCCATAACGACCAGCTTCAGCACATGCTCCATATTGCTTTCCAGTTCGGAATCGATCAATGCCTCATCCGCCTTCGGGAAATCACACAGATGCACGCTCTCCGGCGCCTCCGGATTGATGCCGCACACCAGGTTTTGGTAGATCTGTTCCGTCATAAAGGGGATCAGCGGCGCGGCTGCCTTTGCCACGGTCACGAGCGCGGTATACAATGTCATATAAGCATTGACCTTATCCTGCTCCATGCCCTTTGCCCAGAAACGCTCCCGGCTCCTGCGCACATACCAGTTACTCATATCATCTACAAATTCCTGAAGCGCGCGGGCGCTTTCCGGAATCCGGTAATTCTCCAGATCATGATCCACCGTCTTCACAAGCGTATTCAGCTTGGAGAGGAGCCATTTGTCCATCACGGACAGCGTGTCGCAGCCCGGAACGCGGATCTCCCCGGTCACTTCCCGGGACAGGCCGTGCTCATAGGGATTGAAGCCGTCGATGTTGGCATACAATACATAAAACGCATAGGTGTTCCAAAGGGTTCCCATGAACTTGCGCTGTCCTTCCATGACGGCCTTTCCGTGGAAACGGTTGGGCAGCCAGGGCGCGCTGTTCACGTAGAAATACCAGCGGATCGCGTCTGCGCCGTACTTCTCCAGAGCGTCAAACGGGTCTACCGCATTTCCCTTGGACTTGCTCATCTTCTGGCCCTTTTCATCCTGAACGTGGCCCAGGACGATGACATTTTCATAAGGCGCTTTGTTGAAGATCAGCGTGGAGATCGCCAGCAGGGAATAAAACCACCCGCGGGTCTGGTCCACGGCCTCGGAAATGAACTGGGCCGGGAACTGCTGCTCGAAAATCTCTTTATTTTCAAATGGATAGTGATGCTGCGCAAAGGGCATGGATCCGCTGTCGAACCAGCAGTCGATCACCTCCGGCACGCGATGCATCTCTTTGCCGCAGTGCGGACATTTTATCGTAACCTCGTCGATATACGGGCGGTGCAGTTCGATGTCGTCCGGGCAGTTATCGGACATGGATTTCAGCTCTTCGATGCTTCCGACCGAATGCATGTGCCCGCATTCGCACTCCCAGATGTTCAAGGGAGTCCCCCAGTAACGGTTGCGGCTGATGCCCCAGTCCTGGACATTTTCCAGCCAGTCCCCGAAACGGCCCTTGCCGATGCTCTCCGGGATCCAGTTGATGGTATTGTTGTTGGCGATCAGGTCGTCCTTGACCGCGGTCATTTTGATGAACCAGGATTCCCGCGCATAGTAGATCAGCGGGGTATCGCAGCGCCAGCAGTGGGGATAGCTGTGCTCAAACTTGGGCGCGTCAAACAGAAGCCCTCTCGCGTCCAGCTCTTTTAACACCTCCGGGTCTGCTTTTTTCACAAATAATCCGGCAAACGGGGTGGATTCCGCCATATTTCCCTTTTCGTCTACAAGCTGAACGAAGGGCATGTCATACTTCCGGCAGACATTGGCATCGTCCTCACCGAAGGCGGGAGCGATGTGCACCACGCCGGTACCGTCTGTCAGCGTCACATATCCGTCGCATGTGACATAAAATGCTTTCTTATGCTGGCCTTTGATGCCGTCCGCCGCGCACTGGTAGAGCGGCTCGTACTCTTTGTATTCCAGATCCTTTCCCACATAGGTCTTCAGGATCTCATAGGCCGGCTTTCCGTCCTTTGCCAGCGGTCCTAATACCGTATCCAGCAGGGCTTCCGCCATATAATAGGTATAGCCGTCCACGCAGGATACTTTCGCGTAAGTCTCCTTGGGATTGATACAGAGTCCCAGGTTGGAGGGCAGGGTCCACGGCGTGGTGGTCCATGCCAGGAAATAAGCGTCCTCGTCCTTCACCTTAAAGCGAACGATGGCGGAGCGCTCCTTGATATCCTTGTAGCCCTGGGCTACCTCCTGCGCGGAGAGCGGGGTCCCGCAGCGGGGGCAGTAGGGCACGATCTTGAAGCCCTTGTACAGAAGGCCCTTGTCCCAGATCTGCTTTAACGCCCACCATTCGGACTCGATAAAGTCATTGTGATAGGTCACATAGGGATCGTCCATATCCGCCCAGAATCCGACGGTGCCGGAGAAATCCTCCCACATGCCTTTGTATTTCCAGACGCTTTCTTTACATTTGTCAATAAACGGCTCCAGACCGTATTCCTCGATCTGATCCTTGCCGTCCAGGCCCAAAGCCTTCTCCACTTCCAACTCCACCGGAAGGCCGTGGGTGTCCCAGCCCGCCTTCCTCGGAACTTCATAGCCCTTCATGGTGCGGTAGCGGGGGATCATATCCTTGATGACACGCGTCAGCACGTGTCCGATGTGGGGCTTGCCGTTGGCCGTCGGCGGCCCGTCATAAAACGTATACATGGGCCTGCCCTCCCGCTCCTTCATGCTCTTGCGGAAAATGTCATTGTCAGCCCAAAACTTCTCAACTTCTTTTTCACGCTCTACGAAATTCATATCCGTAGAAACTTTCTTATACATTGCTTCCCTTCCTTTCTCTCATTATATAAATGAGTTTCGCCTGCGAAACTCGCGCCTGCGGCGGCCGCATCGCGGCATCTGTCCTGTACGACGCAAAGCACTCTCTCCGGAGGGTTTTTGTTCTATCGGAAAATTTATAGAAACTGCCTATAGAACAAAAATGCTCCCGTCCTGTAATAGGACGGAAGCGTATGCTCCGTTGATACCACCTGTTACAACATCTGTTCAGATCCGATGCTTCTTCTTGATGGGGAAAACAGTGAAAATGCTGTTTCCCGTAAAACACGGTGTTCTGACCTCTTTGTCATTTATACCCAAAGGGCATCCCTTAATACATGCCCCTGCGGGGCAGGCGGACTTCGTCCGGTAAGGTATGGATTCCGGTAACGGCGGAAAACCGTCAGCACCTACTGTCCGGCGGGGTTCGTATACCGACTGGGAACTATGCCGGGGTTCGGTTGCTGCAACTCGGGAGTGATCTTCAGAAAGACCTTACTTGTACCGGACTCTCACCATCTCCGGCTCGCTTGAAGCTTCAGAGTTCTTCCTACTGTCTCCGTCATGGTCTTTTTGTATTCTCAGTTTTTTACCACAGGGATATTATAAGTAGAAGAGGCGGATTAGTCAAGAGGTTTTCTCATTTTTCCGATTCCGTCTTTTTCTCTCCTGCGTTCTCTTCCGTCTGCTCATGCCGACGCACACGACTACAGCCAGCAGCACTGCCGCGCCGCCCGCAATGATCATCTGCCTTGCGGAAAGCCCGCCCAGTTTTTTCGGGGCAGTTTCTTTGCTTTTCCTCTTGCTGCCGTCCGCAGGCGTCCATTCTATTTCCGATCCTTCTCCAAAATAGGACTGATTCAAAACCACTGCCGCATGACCGGCCTCCTGGCCTGCATAGGTATAAACGATCGTTCCGGCCCTTTCGCTGCCGGACCCAGCATCATTCTCTTTGTTCCCGGCTGTTCCTGACGCCGGATCTTCTCCGTTCTGACCGGAGGATACATCGTCCGAATTCTCCCCGGTTCCGGATAAGCCCTGATTGCCGGAGGCATCTCCGTTCTCTCCTGCTTCCGGCTGCGTCCCGTCTGTCCCTGGCTGTGCGCCTTCCGCGCCGGCCGGAGCAACTCCGTCCGTTCCCGGCCGCGCGCCTTCCGCAGAAGCCGGAACCGCTCCGTCTGCCGAAGCCGGTGCTCCCTCTGCGCCTGGCTGAGAACCATCTGCCGTTCCCTCGGCCCCAGGCTGAGAACCATCCGCTGCTCCCTCGGCTCCCGGCTGCGCTCCATCCGCCGGCGTGCCTGCCGGAGTCCCGTCCGTTCCTTCCTGCCCCGGCTGCTCTCCCTCTGCCGGAGTCTCCGCCGGAGGTGCCGGCGGTGCGGTCAGCACCTCGATCCACCGGTCAAAGGAAACATTTCCTGTCTCCGCCTCTCCTTCTGCCGTGGAAATCTGACATTCCAGCTGCGTAAAATCAACCCCCGCGGGAAGGACCACATATGCCCCCTCATCCTGGAAGGTCTCAATATCACCGGACGTCTCCTTGTCCGCAATGGTCACCTTGGTAAAATTGCCGAACGCGTAATCCAGCATCGCCCGGGTATCCTCATAAGCCTGCACCCCGTAATCTGCCATCACCACCGCCGCCAGGCGCATCTGCCCGTTATCGGCCATAGTCACCAGCGTTGTTCCCGACTGGTCCGTATATCCGGTCTTCCCGCCCCGGCAAAATTCGTAATAATATTCATTCTCGGGCCAGAGCATCTTGTGATTCTGCCAGCAGGTCCGGGGCTCATTTTTCAAACTGGTGGGCGCAATGGTATATTCCAGCGAACCCATCAGATGCTGGAACGGTTCATACTGATAAACTGCCGCTGCAATCCGCGCCATATCATGAGCCGTTGTAAAATGCTGATCGTCATGCAGACCGTTGGCATTGACCCAATGAGAACCCGTACATCCCAGTTCGACGGCCCGCTCATTCATCCGGTCAATGAAGGTCTGGTAAGTCCCGCCCATCTTGATCCCCATATTCTCCGCCACCGCGTAGGAGACTTCATTTGCCGAAGCAAGCAGGACCGCATGCAGCGCGTCATTGAGGCTGAGCTGCTCACCCACAAGCATTCCGACACTGGCATCCCCCGGCTCCAGAAAGCTGATGCTGTCCTCCGAGAATGTCACCGTATCGTCGGGTTCCCCCGTCTCCAGCGCTACCAGCGTAGTCAAAAGCTTCGTGATGCTGGCAGGAAAATGCTGTTCCTCCGCCGCTTTTGCGTAGAGAACCGCACCGCTCTCCATATCCATTACAATGGCCGATGCCGCATGAACCTTCGGCCCTTCCGGCCATCCGGGCAGATTATTGGAGTCAGGTATGATCTCATAAATCGCGTTTTTTCTGGCTTCTTCCTCCGCAGCCAGCTCCTCGGGCGTCTTTTCCGGCTGGGGTGCTTCCGCGCCTTCCGCCGCGGGAGTCTCCTGCCCTTCCTCTGCACAACTCTCTAATCCGGGACATGCCGCAAGAAGTAATGCCGCCATTGCCCCTGCCAGGATCCTTTTTCCTATCATACAGAACCTCCATATTTTTTGTACGAAAAGCCTGCCATCGGCTGCTTTTCCGCATACCTTGTGAAACGGCCGAATGGCCATAATGGGATGCCCTTGGGTATACCTTGTGAAACGGCCGCATGGCCATGATGGGGTGCCCTTGGGTATACGACGTTACACAACGATATCCAGCCCCTTTTCCATTGCCTCCGGCAAAGGGCTGGATATTTTCCCCAACTGCTGCACTGATTTCCGTTGGATACAGGCCATCCCCGCACTGCGCAGCTTTTTATTTTTCTCTCATCATACTCTGTATCTCGATCTCAGTCTCGCCCATCCCTATGACATCTTCCCTCTGGAGCAGTACAGGCTGGGTCACCCGCTTGCCGTTGAGGTAGGTTCCGTTCCGGGAACCCATGTCCTTCAGGTAGAGCTTATCCTCCTTTTGGATGATCGCACAGTGCAGCTTCGACACCCTTGGATCGTCTCCAATGGACAGGAACTTTTCAAACTGCGGGACACTGTGTCCCCTTCCGATCCCGAGATTTTCATAAAAAATAAACGTAAATTTCTGCCAGGAGGTCAGATTCTCCAAAGACAGCTTCCAGAGCTTCTTCTCGGAAGGGCGTCTCCCTCCCGGCGCTTCGCCCGGCCGGTTCCGGCCTTCCTCCGCAGGAGCACCTTCCCGGCGCCGCCTGCCCTGTCCTACAATGAGCGGGCCTTCTTCCTGTTCCGGCTCCCTCTGCTCATCGTACTCCTCACGCATATGGCGGGGCGCTTCCTCAGCTTCCTCATCGTATCCGTCATCATAGTCTTCTTCATCGTCGTCCTCATACTCCTCCCCGTCGTCCTGACGGCTCTTCACCAGAGCTGTGATGATGACAATGATCAAAATCACTGCGACAGCGATCAATATTCCCATTATAACCAGATACTGCATATGTATTCACTCCTTTGTATATCGACAGCCTTCAAACAGTACCACTGCCTGAAATACGTTTTTTCATGTGTATTTTCTATATTACAGGCCGCACCCTGGTCAGGCGTGACATGTAACTCTATGGTACTATATTTTTTCGATTCAGGCAAGCATGTAATGGGAAAAAGGGCAGGAAAAACCGCCGGAGAGGTGTGTCCCTCTCTCCGGCGGTTCTGATCCCCAGATATCCATTGTATATTTTGTTCCGGCCACACGGCATTTACCGTATCAGACTCCCCGCGGCAAACGCCGTATGAACACAGTTCCTAAATCAGGATATATTTCAGGACAAACAGCACCGCGAGCACATACATCAGCAGGCTGATCTTCTTCTCCTTCGCGCGGCCTGTCAGCAGGTTGATCACCACATAGGAGATCACTCCCATTGCGATTCCTTCGGAAATGCTGTACATGAACGGCATTGCGATCATGCTGATATAGCAGGGAAGCGCCTCGGTATAATCCGCGAAATCAATTTTCGTAATGGATGTGATCATCAAAAATCCAACCACGATCAATGCCGGAGCCGTCGCAAAGGACGGGATCGCCAGGAAGATCGGGGACAGGAACAGCGCCAGTCCGAACAGCGCGGCTGATACCACTGCCGTCAGGCCGGTCCGGCCGCCCTCGGCCACGCCGGATGCGCTCTCAACAAAGGTCGTTGTGGTAGAAGTTCCGAATACCGCGCCCAGGGATGTTCCTACGGCGTCAGAAAGCAGCGCACCCTTGATCTTCGGAAGCTTTCCGTCCTCATCCAGCATATCCGCCTTGGAAGCCACACCGATCAGGGTTCCAAGCGTATCAAACATATCCACAAATAAAAACGCAAACATAATGGTCAGGAAATTCAGGGACAGGATCCCGCTGAAATCCATTTTAAAGAAGGTCGGCGCCATGCTCGGGATTCCAAAGCCTGAGCTGAAATCCGGCAGCACGCTGAACATGCCCAGCTCCGGATCCGGACGGTAAAGCCCTACCAGCTCGCAGATGATTCCCAAAATCCATGTGCCCAGGATCCCCCACAGGATATTGCCTTTTACATTTTTAACGACCAGCACAGCCGTCAGCAGGATGCCGATGAGTGCCAGCAGGACCGTGATCCCCTCTGACAGAAATGTTCCCTTCTCAATAGAGGTTTTGAAAGAATACACGGATACCAATGTTGTGCTGTCCACCACGATCTTCGCGTTCTGCAGCCCGATAAATGCGATGAACAGGCCGATGCCTACGGATACCGCATGCTTCAGATTTATGGGGATCGCATTGAAAATAGCTTCCCGCACGTTGGTCAGTGACAGCAAAATGAAAATAAGACCTTCCACAAATACTGCCGCCAAAGCCATCTGCCAGGTATATCCCATCTGCAGGACTACCGTATACGCAAAATACGCGTTCAGCCCCATGCCGGGCGCCAGTACGAACGGATAATTTGCAAAGGCCGCCATCAACAGGGTTGCCACAAGGGATGCCAGGGCTGTCGCCGTGAATACGGCCCCCGCATCCATCCCGGATGCGCTCAGGATATTGGGATTGACCGCCAGGATATATGCCATCGTCATAAATGTCGTAACACCCGCAATGACCTCCGTCTTTACATCCGTATGATTCTCCGACAAGTGAAAGACCTTTTCCAAAAAGCCCTGATTCTTGTTCTCCATAGTTCAGTCCTCCTTTTCTTTCATGCATAACTTTATTTGAAAAAACAAAAACTACCGCCGTCCTCCCAAAGCTTCATATCTGTCCGACCTGGTTTTCCTGCAACACGAACTGCATACCCAGATCCGTTCACGATATGAAAACTTATAGTTAACTATTACGGTAGTTAGTAGAAACATCCGACCAATCTCGGATATATATAAGCTTCCAAATACTTATGCATTAAATTTTTATTCTTTTTATTTTCTGTTAATAACATCTTACCATAACCCACAATTTTGTGTCAATCTAATTTTTATTTTTGTGCATATTCAACAACATCATAAAACCGGCCATGCAGTCTCATCCATGCATGGCCGGTCATCTTAGAACTTCCTACAACCTCTTACAATCTCTTCAACAATGCTTCTCTTTCTTCTTCATATCCTGGTTTTCCGAGCAGCGCGAACATGTTCCGCTTATAACTCTCCACGCCCGGCTGGTTGAACGGATTCACGCCGAGTAAGTATCCGCTCACGCCGCAGGCGAACTCAAAGAAGTAGAACAACTGTCCCAGATAAAATGCGTTCTGCTCCGGAATCTTCACCATGAGGTTCGGAACATTGCCGTCTGTGTGGGCAAGAATGGTTCCGTTCATGGCGCTCTTATTTATAAAATCAACGGTCTTTCCTTTCAGATAATTGAGGCCGTCCAGATCAACCGGTTCCTCGTTCATCACGATCTCCGCCCTGGATTTTTCCACATTTAATACGGTCTCAAACAGGATTCTGTTGCCGTCCTGAATAAACTGTCCCATGGAGTGCAGGTCTGTTGTCAGGTCAACAGATGCCGGGAAGATTCCCTTCTGGTCCTTGCCCTCGCTCTCTCCATAGAGCTGTTTCCACCACTCAGATACATAATGCAGGCTTGGCTCATAGTTCGCCAGAACTTCTACGGTTTTTCCTTTACGAAGGAGGATGTTGCGGACTGCCGCATACTGCATTGCATCATTTTCCGCGAAATCATTTTCCAAAGCGGCCTTTCTTCCTGCTGCCGCGCCTTCCATCAGCTCGTTGATGTCCACACCGCTGACCGCGATGGGGAGCAGGCCGACTGCCGTCAGTACGGAAAAACGTCCGCCGACGTCGTCCGGCACGACAAAGGACTCATACCCCTCTTCTGTGGCAAGATTCTTCAAAGCTCCTCTTGCTTTATCGGTGGTAGCATATATTCTCTTTGAAGCCTCTTCCTTTCCATATTTCTTTTCCAGAATCTCTTTAAATACGCGGAAGGCGATCGCCGGCTCTGTCGTTGTTCCCGACTTGGATATCATATTGATGGAGAAATCTCTGTCTCCCACAACTTCGATCAGGTCACTGATGTAGGTGCTGCTGATACTGTTTCCAACGAAATAGATCTCCGGAGATTTTCTGACGTCTTTGGAAACGATATTTGCAAAGGAATGTCCCAAAAATTCGATCGCAGCCCTTGCCCCAAGGTAGGAACCGCCGATCCCGATCACCAGAAGCACTTCGGAATCCTCACGGATCTTGTCCGCCGCTTTCTGAATACGGGCAAATTCTTCTTTGTCGTAGTCTACCGGGAGATCAACCCAGCCTACGAAATCATTCCCCGCGCCGCTCTTGGATACAAGCTTGTCCTTCGCCTGTGCCGCAAGCTCGCTCATATACTGCATCTCGTGTTCCTGAATAAAACCTGTTGCCTTTGAGTAATCAAATGTCACTTTGTTAGCCATCATTAACCTTCCTTTCTGCTTCTGTACTCTTAAGGTTTCCTGACCGCGGCCTGTGGAAATGCGCTGGGGAGGAATCCATTGGTACCTGCTGTACATATTTTACCAAATCTGGCTGTTTTATGCAAGAAATTCTTCCAGTATCTGGCGGATGGCTTCCTCCTTTAAGGTGGATTCCTCGCGGTCCGATAATTCTGGATTTCCTTTCATGGTACGGCGGATGACCTGCCTTGCGGCATCGCCCTTTTTGCGGTTTTTATGTCTTGACCTATCATAATCTCTCAGGTCCTCCCCGTCTCCATAGGACGCGTCAAGCTCCGAATATTCTGCTGACTGTCGGGACAGCCCCCCATTTGCACGGATCATATCGGGGTGTCCGGCAGGGCGGGCTGCTTCCTCCGGTAAGGGTGGGCCCTCCAGGACTTCCTCGTATTCTGTAGTGTCCTCGATCATTCTCTGCACCACATCCTGGAATCTGCCGGGGATCCGTTTCATCTGGGAGGTGCCCGAAGCCCCGGAGACGTTCACCCCCTTTCCGGCAGCCGCTCCATATGCAGGTGACGGGCTGCCCCCTTTCGACGCGGCGCCTCCATTGGCGGAAGCGGGCTGGCTTTTTTGTGCCGCGGTTCCATAAACGGAAGCGGATTGACCGTTCTGTGCCGCGGTTCCATAGCTGGATACGGACCGGCCGTTCTGTGCCGCCCCTTCATAGGCAAAGGCGGGCTGTTCTTCCGGCTCGGGATCTTCATACTCGGAAGCGTCCTCCGGTCTCAGCGGGGTTATATTTCCGTATGCCGGAGCTTCTTCCTCCTCAGAACCCATTTCTTCTTCATAGATCCCGGCGACGCGGGCCAGCTCCTCTGCGCTCCCGTAGAGGGGAGCCGTGTCTCCGGATACGCCTGTACGTGCCCTGCGGGGCTCACCTTCGATACTGATGGACAAACCCGGCGCCTCCTGAGCTTCCCTGGACTTTGCAGGCTGCTTTGCGTGAGCTTCGGCACGTTCGGACGCGGTCCGGCCTCCAACGGAATTTTTTTTTCCTTTTAAAAATCCGGTTCCTGTGGCAGCTTCTTTTCCGTCATCGGAATCCCGGCCATTTGCGCGGAGGGCCTGGGAGGTCTCCGGCTGGATGATATTAATCTGGTCCTTCTCCGACTGGCGGGCTTTGCGGCGGCGCATGGCGCAGACATTTTCCAGATAATCCACCATGTAGTTTTTGGCCGCCTCAATCTTGTACTGCTCGTCCGAAATCTGGCTGATAACAAACAGAAGGACCATTTCCGCCGCCCCAAGACTGATATAACGATAGACCTGCTCACAAAACCCATTTTCCAAGTACCAGACGATCCCTCCAAAAGCCGCCAGAATCCCGGAAAACCAGATCGACTGCACTTCAATCTGTCTCCATGTATGGATCCGCAGCAGGAATCCTCTGTATTCATATATGTATTTCTCCACAAATGCTTCCGCATTTTCTACCCGGTCGTGCAGCATCAGCGCGTGCTCGTATTTCGCCCGCACCAGCTTTATCAGTTTGTGTGTACTCTTGGACATATTGCCCGCCGCCCTGACCAGACGGCGAAGAGTAATCTGGTTGACTGCCTTTGACAGCACCCCGACGGCGCCCACCGCTATCATCAAATAGTAAACGATGTTGGTGTCCGTCACTACCTCATTAAACATAACGAAGCCCTCCTCTATTCATTTATATATAGTACACATCCGTACACCCCGGGTACTTCTTTCCTCAGCAGGCACCGCAGCTGCTGAACTTGGCTGGCCGGAATCGCGGCGATATCTGCGCGGGACAATTTCCTGTTCCGGAAAATGCGCCTGCAAAGCATCCTGTGATCAATGGCCGTTCGGCCCTTTCATCAGAATGACGCCTGCTTCCGTCCGCCGGTCTGTGCCTTTTGGGAAATATGCATCCAATCACATGCCGGTTTGTGTTTGACCCTATTATAGCGCTGTTTTTGCCGTCCTGCCTTAAAAAACGTTCTACATAATTCTACATTTGCGGGATGAAACAAAAAAATACTCCTTGATTCTCAAATTAAGAAAAACGCCCGTAAATCAGGCGTTTTCTAATCAACTTTAATGTTTCGAAACGGGATTCTTAACCTGAGAATCCGGGCCATTCTCAACTTCATGTTCCTCCCGGATGCTGTCGGAACGTGTCGAACGAATTTTTGAAAAAAGGGCTGGACAGCTTTCCAGCAATCCAGTAAAGGCCAGGGCCTCACGCCCCGGCCTGTTTTTTCAAATATAAGAGTTACACTACTGCCTCAATAATCGTCCGTTCTCCGATCCGAATTTTCCGTACTCCCGTCTTTTTCTTTTTATTAAAATTAAAGCTGAGCATATATCCCGTCGTAAGATGGTAATCCTCCAGATAGCGGAGCAGCTGATCCTCTCCCCGCCTGTTATACTCCTCACCATGCCAGATTTTTAATTCACAGACAAATTGCTCTCCGCAGTAATCAATAATCACATCTGTCCTGCGCCTGTTCCTCGTCTGTGCCTCGATATAATAATTGCCCGCGCCATTGATGATCGGTTTCAGGTAAAGCAAAAAGAAACGGCGTCCGTTCTCTTCTATAAAACGTTCCTCTGCATCTGAATATATATCTGTAAATGTCTCTGTAAATCTGACCAATACCTGCTCCATATCCAACCGTCCATCGCGGATAAACATATTTCTGTCCTTATCCATGGACGCGGACTTATACATAGCGCTGTCCAGCAATTCTTCTGAAATAAAAAGATTATACAGCTGTGTCTCAAAAATCCGGTTAGCGATTACAATGTTTTCATGCTCTTCCTTTATAAAGCCAAACATAATCCCCAGATGAAATACATGATTATAAGCACTGTAACTGATCTTTTCCCCTTTAAATAAAATGGCATAAACCGCCTGTCTTAGTTCGGGAAAATCATTCAGCTTTTTCACCAGATCATCAAACAGTGTGTTCGATTCCGCCAACAGTTTTTTAACAGCCTTTGTCACCCCGTCTTTTGTCCACACAGCCGCTAAATCCGGGAACCCCTCTTTCCCCAAAAGATTTTCATCCAAAATCTGACAAAGCCTGGATACCAGAAATGGATATCCGGAGGTGTAGTCATATATCAGCCCGGATATCTTCATAATGTCCATTCCGGTATGATGGTCATGCTCATAGTCTGTAAGCATTCCGGCAATGTCCTGGATTGAGAAATTCATATCTACCAGAAATTCAGCCGCAATGTTCCACGGACTATTATATTGATGCTCCTCCATAGGACGAACCTTTAATTTTAAATTGTTTATGTCGTATACTCCGGCCAATACAACAGAATGGAACGTGGGCTCTGTTTTTCTTGACAGAAACTTTCGTCGGAGCATCCCCAGAAATGAAAGAAATATTTTCTGATTCCCTGCCTGATCCACTTCATCAATCATGATGACAACTGGTTTCTCTGACTGACCGCATAGTTCTGATATCAAGTCGGATAAGTCCTCCAAATTGACGGCGTTATCCGACTGCACCCGGCGCAGTTCTTCTTTTAAAGATTCAGAAATCCCATCTGTCATACGTTCATTATATCTCAGAAAACGATATAAAAGACGGCAAAAACGCTGGCAAAAGGAGGCAGCGTTCTCATACACAGCATCTTCGATTCCTTCAAAGCTGATCAAAAAAACAATATATTCTCCCGACAGCTTCTCAGCCAGCCGATTTAGAGTCGTTGTTTTGCCATATTGACGCGCCCTGTTGACAGCAAAATATTCTCCGCGGTCCACCATCCCCTTTATCTCTTCCAGGCGTCCGTCTATGTTGACCATATAATGCTCGTCCGGGAAGCACAGACCAGTTGTATTAAAATGCTTGCACATATTTTTACATTCCTTCCATAATTAATATCTCTTTTGATTTTAAGGAAATCATTTCCCGAACAAATCACTATGAATTTCAGTACACGACAATATCACGCCTCATCTTTTCAGCTCCTGAAGCGTTTCCCCCACATCAGAGTAATGTTTTGCTCCGGGATTGCACCTATATTATATGCAATCTGCAACGCAAAATCAACTCAATAGAATTGAAAATCATGCCAAACCTTACTTCATCGTCTCCACAATCCCCTTCATCGTTTCCATGGAAACCCTTCCTCTCAAAGTATACTCCACCCCATCCGCCACAAAAACCGCACTTTTTTCCAGCACAGCATTGCCCGTGTCTCCGTTTTCCAGTGTACGCTCCACGAGATTGACCCTATAGCCCTGCCCGGACGTATAGCTCTCCGCAAACCGATACATTCCAAGATACTCCCAGTCCCAGCCGCGATTCAGCTGCTCTTCGCTGAGGATCAGCCTCACAGTCAATGAAATGGGCGACAGGAACACATTTCCGCTTTCATAAGCATATCTGTTTTCCTCTTCCAGAAACTGATATCTGCCGGTATCTCCCAAAATATAATTCTCCACCGTGATCATCGCAAAATCGCTTCCGTCCGTCATGATATGCCCCTGCATGTATGGATTGTTTGCAGACAATTCCGTATCCAGCAGATGGATTCCCAATTCCTCCTGGATCTTTCTGTAATCCTTATAATCTTTTTGAATCATTCCATATTCATCCGGAACGCCCGTCAGCTCACCCTGCCCGGCGGAATCCGGCTGTTCTGCGGGCGCAGGCGCTGCAGGCTGTTCCGCAGATGCAAATGCTGCTGGCTGTCCCTCTGGTATATGAATCTCTACGACCCGCATGGGATCCAATTCAGGCAAGACCTCTCCATTAACCGAATGCGTGATCAGCATACGATATCCGGCTGCGGCGCCGGTTCCTCCCAGGATTACCGCTGCCGCAAAAACCACAGCCCATTTCAGTACCCCGTCCCTTCGCCGGGAAACTGCTTTCTTTCTAATCCGACTTTTCATTTCCTCGCTTAGTACGATACACTCCAGTTCCCTGTCAATCGTGTCCTTCATATTAATATTCATATCCGGCCTCCTCTAAAATGATTTTCAATCTGTCCCGCGCCCTCTTTAAGCGCTGCAATACGGCATTTTCTTTTTTACCGATCACTGCCGCGATCTCATGCACAGACAAGTCTTGGTAATAATACAGCATGATAACCTGCCTGTCATTTGCATTCAGTTTCATGATCGCCCGTGACACACTGTCCTTCTCCAAAAACGCATCGATCGGATCATCATGCGCTTTTTCCTGATCATCCCTCAGGTCATTTCGGGCAATCTGAAACCAACGGCTTCTCATCATATTTTTACAGCAGTTGACCGCAATGCGGATCAGCCACGTCTTTTCACTTGATCTATGTTCAAACGCATCATAACATTTCATAGCCTTGATAAAGGTCTCCTGAGCGGCATCCTCCGCAAGCTGATAGTCCTTCAGATATAAAAAACACATACGCAGGATGGCGTCGCCATACTCGTTCATCAGTCTCTCTAAATTTTGATCTGCCGGCATTTTTTTCTTCCCCTTTCACTGATTAGACACATGAAAAATGATTCTTATTACAACCCTGTTACATTTTAAAAAATATCTGCCGTTTCTAACAGATGTATTTACACTCTTTCAACCCATGGTACAACAACGCATCCGGCAAAATCTCGCCGCCCAAATTTATATGCACTCACAATGATGAAAAAGATGGTGTTACCGAATGAGTTTCGTTTTTCAGCTTGCTGGCTTGCTGAAGTTCTGCTATAATGCGGTGATGTATACCCCAAAGAGCATCCCATCATGGCCATTCGGCCGTTTCACAAGATATAGAACATATCATAGCAAAGGAGGTCATTTATGTGGTCAGAGGGTAAGGTACGGATCATAGATATTGCGAATGAGGTGGGCGTCAGCACCGCCACAGTTTCGAATGTGATCCATGGGAAAACGAAAAAAATTTCCGCTCAGACAATCAAACGAGTGCAGGAAAAGCTGGAGGAACGGGGCTATATCCCCAATATGGCCGCAACGCTTTTGGCGCAGAACAGCTCCCGGATCATCGGAGTGATCATCAACGATCATGAAAAGTATGAAGGCCGGGCGCTGACAGACCCGTTTATCGCATCCTCAATCAACTACTTAGCGGACGAGATCGAACAAAATGATTACTTCATGATGCTCAAAAAAACCACCGATCTGCTGGGAACCGTTAAATTCGCGTCTATGTGGAATATGGCAGGTATGGTGATCCTGGGCTTCTGCGACCATGAGTATCAGGAGCTCCGAAGCCGCGTCCACATCCCCTTCGTCGTTTATGACGGCTACTTTGAAAACAGGGGAAGGATTTGCAATCTTCAGCTTGACGACCGGGACGGCGGACGTCAGGTGGGCGAATATCTCCGTCGTTTGGGGCATCGAAAGGTTCTCTGCGTCTCGGATAATCAGGAATGTATGGATCAGCAGCGTTATGAGGGTCTGTGCAGCGGCTTGGGCTTTCAGGCAGATTTCATGAAGATTCCCATGCAAAAGGAAATGCGGGATCGTTATTACCGGGAGCATTTTTCTAAGCTTTGCGGTTTCACCGCCATTTTTGCCGTGTCGGATTTCTACGCTGTCGATCTGATTCGCTTTTTACAAAGCTCCGGCATTCAAATTCCCGACGATATTTCTATCATTGGTTTTGATGACAGTGATCTCTGCGGACAGGTCGTTCCATCCCTGACCTCTGTCCGGCAGGACTATAAGCTGCGGGCGCAGATGGCAATCCGTTTGCTGAACCAGATGAAGGAGCAGCCCGAATATACCAAAAATTTTACCATCCCCGTCAAATTGATCGAACGGAACAGCAGCAAGGGGGTATGATGGCTGTTCACGGCGCCCTGCATCTCGCCGCAAGGCATCCGGCCAATAAAGCCACGGTTTCAGGTTATGTCATTAACCCAAAAGGTTACGCGATTAACCCATTGAAAACACCCGCCCTCCCAGATATACTCAAGGAAAAGGCGGGTGATGATTTATGAAAAAAGAATCCTTTCTGGCAAGTGTAGTTGGAATCGCTGTCCCGATAGGGCTTCAATCTATGCTGCAGTCCTCTTTCTCTATGATCGACCAACTGATGGTCGGACAGCTGGGAAGTACGGCGGTGGCCGCGGTGGAGGTTGCGGGACGTCCTGCGTTTATTTATTCCGTTGTGCTTGGAGCGGTAGCTGCCATTGCCGGGATCATGATTTCCCAATACCTGGGTATGGAAAACAGAGAAATGGCGGACCGCAGCCTGACGGTCAATCTGACTGCGGCCATAGCTCTGGCTTTGCTGTTTACCGCGCTGTGCGCTCTGTTTCCGGGACAGATCGTGGGACTCTACATCAAGGATGACCCGGCGCTCCTCAACGCTGGACAAAATTATCTGACCTGCATCCTTTGGACATATCTCCCTATGGGCATATCCTCGATCCTGGCCGTTATGGTCCGCTGTCTGGGCCGGGCTGTCTGGCCCCTTGCCGCCGGAATCATTTCAGCGGTTGTGAATACCGGACTGAACTATGTTCTGATCTTCGGGCACTTCGGTCTTCCGGCGTTTGGCGTCAGAGGCGCGGCAGCGGCCAGCGTGATCTCCCAGGCTATCAATATGCTGCTGATGCTGGCCATTTTCTGCCTGATCCGCCTGCGGGGGCAGGAGGATTTTCGGTTTTCCCTCTCCCTTGGAGCGGACGGATACCGGCAATACCTTATGATGCTGCTTCCTATCCTGGTCACAGAACTGCTTTGGAGCCTGGGACAGAATGTGAACACCTTTATCTATGGACATTTAAAACCGGGAGACCTGGCCGCCATGTCCATGACCGGCCCGATCCAGGGGTTATTCATCGGGGCGTTGAGCGGCGTTTCCCAGGCTGCGGGAATCCTGATCGGCAAACGGCTGGGCGCAGACAAATACGAGGAAGCGTATCAGGAATCGAAAAAACTGGTGTGCTACGGAATCGCAGGCTCGCTCATTTTGTCGGCACTGCTGATCGGCCTGAGAGGGGTCTATGTGACGTTTTATCATGTCGAGCCCCATGTGCGGGACACCGCGGCCAGACTGCTGCTTGCCTTTTCTGTCCTGGCGCCTGTGAAGGTCGCCAATATGATCCTGGGCGGCGGAGTGGTGCGCAGCGGCGGAAAGACCACCTACATCATGGTGATCGACATTGTGGGCACCTGGCTGGCAGGCGTACCCTTAGGGCTGATTACCGCGTTCCTGTTCCATCTGCCTGTGGAATGGGTTTATTTCATCCTGTCCCAGGAGGAATTGATCCGGCTTGGTATGACTTTAATCGTATTCAAACGGAGACGATGGATGAGCAGGCTGTCCCCAGAGGCATCCCCTTATGGAAAATCAGCCGTTTCATAATATTTCGTTTCCCATATCCGCTTGCTTCCATAACCACAGGATGAAATACTTTTTACATGGAGGTGTCGAAAGCATGGGAATGTATCTGAATCCATTCGACGGCCTGTCCGGGACTATCGCCCGGCTTCTGGGCGGCGTCGAAGTCAGCGTAGATACCAATGGGTTCTCCAATGATCTGATCACGTCCGCAACCGGGATGATGTACTGACGCTGCTGATCCATCTGGGCTATCTTTCTTATGACCCTGTATGATTGAAAAAGTACGTTTCGAATGAGCGGACTTGATCCAACCTCTCTCACCCCAGCCCCAGCACCACCCCGACCAGCCGCACCACGCCTGCCGCCCCCCAGGCGATCAGGCACTGCCCCAGCACGACCCCGACGGCCCACTTCGCGCCCAGCTCCCGCTTCACCGACGCGATCGCCGCCACGCAAGGCGTATACAGCAGGCAGAACACCAGGAGGCTTGCCGCCGCAAGGGGCGTCAGCACAGCGGCGATCGCTTCCGTGGACCCAAACAGCACGGACAATGTCGCCACCACGCTTTCCTTCGCCATAAATCCCGTGATCAGCGCGGTTGAGATCCTCCAGTCCCCAATTCCCAGCGGCCGCAGAAACGGCACCAGCAGCCCCGCAGCAGCGGCCAGCATGCTGTCGTGGGAATTATCTACAATATTCAATCCAAAATCAAAGGTCTGCAAAAACCAGATCACAATGGTCGCAATAAAGATCACCGTAAATGCCCTCTGCAGGAAATCCTTTGCCTTATCCCACAGCAGATGCCCCACATTTTTCATGCCCGGCATCCGGTAATTGGGCAGCTCCATCACAAAAGGCACCGCCTCCCCTTTGAAGATCGTTTTCTTCAACACCAGCGCCGACAGAACCCCAAGCAGGATGCCCAACACATACAGCCCGATCATCACCAGCGCCGCATGCTCCGGGAAAAAGACCGCCGTAAAAAATCCATAGATCGGCAGCTTTGCCGAGCAGCTCATAAATGGGGTCAATAAGATCGTCATCTTCCGGTCCCGCTCCGACGGCAGCGTCCTGGTAGCCATAACCCCGGGCACCGTACAGCCGAATCCCACCAGCATGGGGACGATGCTCCGCCCGGAGAGCCCCATTTTCCGCAGCAGCTTATCCATCACAAAGGCCACCCTGGCGATGTAGCCGCTGTCCTCCATCATGGAAAGGAAGAAGAACAGGATCACGATGATCGGCAAGAAACTGAGTACGCTGCCCACCCCGTTGAAAATGCCGTCGATAATAAGGGAATGCAGCACCTCGTTCACATCTGCCGCCGCCATGGCCTGATCCGCCATACCCGCAAGCCAGGTGATCCCCTGGTCCAGCAGATCCTGCAGCCATGCGCCGATCACGTTGAAGGTGAGCCAGAACACCAGCCCCATGATCCCGATAAATACCGGGAGCGCCGTGTATTTTCCCGTCAGCACTTTATCAAGCTTCGCGCTCCGGGCGTGCTCCTTGCTCTCCCGGGGCTTGATCACCGTCGCGTCGCAGACCTCTTTGATAAAAGAGAATCGCATATCCGCAATGGCCGCCGCCCGGTCCATGCCGCTCTCCTTCTCCATCTGGCAGATGATATGCTCCAGCATCTCCTTCTCATTCTGGTCCAGCCCCAGGCTTTCCTGGATCTGAACGTCCCCTTCCGCCAGCTTGCTTGCCGCGAACCGGACCGGGATCTCCGCCTGTCTGGCATGGTCCTCGATCAAATGCATGATCCCATGGAGGCATCTGTGGACCGCCCCGCCCTGCTTGTCCTCCCGGCAAAAATCAATCCTGCCCGGACGTTCCTGATATTTTGCCACATGAAGGGCGTGGTTCACCAGTTCGTCCGTCCCTTCATTCTTGACCGCCGACACCGGCACCACCGAGATCCCCAGCATGGCCTCCATCTCATTGATCCGGATGGCGCCGCCGTTTCCCCGGACCTCATCCATCATATTCAGGGCAAGCACAATGGGAATGTCCAGCTCCATGAGCTGCATGGTCAGGTACAGATTCCTCTCGATGTTGGTGGCATCCACAATATTGATGATCCCCTTGGGATGCTCTTTTAACACAAATTCCCGGGTCACCATCTCCTCGCCGGAATAGGGCGACATGGAATAGATCCCCGGCAGATCCGTGATCAGTGTGTTGCTGTGTCCCTTGATCACTCCGTCCTTCCGGTCCACCGTGACTCCCGGAAAATTGCCCACATGCTGGTTGGAGCCTGTAAGCTGGTTAAAAAGCGTGGTCTTCCCGCAGTTCTGGTTGCCCGCCAGGGCAAAGGTCAGAAGGGTACTGTCCGGCAGCGGATGCTCCGTCCCCTTCTCATGAAATCGTCCGCCCTCCCCCAGGCCCGGGTGCTCGATACGCCGCTTCTTGCGGACACTCTCCCCGGACTCCGGCTCCTGGTCCCGGACATCCTCGATCCCAATTTTTTCCGCGTCCGCCAGACGCAGCGTCAGCTCATACCCGTGGATCATAAATTCCATCGGGTCGCCCAGAGGAGCATATTTGATCAATACGATCTCCGTCCCCGGAATGACCCCCATATCCAAAAAATGCTGTCTCAGCGCACCCTCGCCGCCTACCGTGGAGATGGTCGCTTTTTTTCCGATTGGTAATTCCCTCAGTGTCATCATCTCATCCGTCCTTCTCTCTGTTCGGTATGTATCAGAACGATATTCAGTATACCACACCCGAAACGGGGTGTAAAGAAAGCCATCGGACACAGATCTACCTCTCCAGCAAAAAATCAATCAAATATTTATGGATGATCCCGTCCCTGCCAAGCGTCACTTTATCCATGGAAACCACATATTTCGGATAATTATCCTCAATCGCCCGATATACTCCGAATTCCCGCTCGACCACCGCCTCATCCGCCAGGTAATAGGCCGCCTGGGCATAGATCTTCTCCTGTCCCCGCTGGGCAATAAAATCCACCTCGTCGCGGTATGTCTTGCCCACATAGACCTTATATCCCCTTGTGATCAGCTCATTGTAGCAAATGGTGTTATATGCTCTAATTGACTTCTTAATCACGAGATTTCTCATGGTTAGTGAAGGACACATTTAGAGCATTTTTCATACAAGGAGGGCTATGCCATGATGAAAACAAAAATCACCCCGTTATATGAGAGACTTTCCCGTGACGATGAGCTTTTGGGCGAGAGCAATTCCATCAGCAACCAAGATGGCATTTGTCAAGGATATTTTCTCCCACAAGTTCGCAAATCGTTACTATTCACAGTCATTTCACTCACATGCGCAAAAACAGTCGGCAAAGCCGTCTGCCGATGCTTCGCATCTTGATTTTTTGCTTATGTGGGTGAAGTGACTGATTCCAGTCAGATAAAAACTGTCAATCGGCTTCTTACAAGCTTCGCTTGAAGAATCCGACTGCCATTTTTTATCAGACTGTGAATAGTAACCGCAAATCAAAAAAATAATGCCTTGGCACTTCTGTTCCTCTCTAAAATCAGGAGTGCCAAGACATTAAAATACACTGCTTTATAGCCGTTTATAGATATACGAAAGATTGCGGTGCT
The DNA here is from genome assembly GCA_910575475.1 of Lachnospiraceae bacterium. Classification (GTDB taxonomy): domain Bacteria; phylum Bacillota; class Clostridia; order Lachnospirales; family Lachnospiraceae; genus Schaedlerella. The sequence continues at coordinate 149,306 of CAJTGD010000011.1, forward strand.
TGACGGATACCGTAATCAGACAAAGCCTTGGGCTTTTCGTAAATCACTACATTTTTTAATTTATATGCAATGGCTTTATCTTTTCCTGAATAGTAGGAAAAATAAAATTTCTTTGTAATGCCCGCAGCAGTGGTGCTGACGCATAGAAAATGATTCGATCTACACCATCTTTCGGTCTGCTTTTTCGGAATTCGTATTGTTTTTTCCCCTCAAGTATCACCTACGCATACTTAGGCTTAATTGATAATAACATTGCCGACATCTACTTTGCCCTCCCGCAGAATTTTCTCGAACTGGCTCCTTGTATAACGGAAATTCATGGGATGGGTTCCAGGCCAACAATCATTGCTTTTCAGCCACATCCAGTTTACATTATTCCCTGCGCCAAAATACCCATAATACAATAACTCAATCAGTGTTAGAGAAGCCCAGGTATCATATTTTTCCTTCAATTCATCTTCATTATAGACAGATTTGTTGCCGACCATGCGCAAGAACTGGTCATAAGAATATTGCGCACGTCCATTTACTTTTATTTTTTCGATTCGTGTTGCCACACAATAAGTAGTAATGACGGATTTATACCCCGGACGGCCACCGGTTCCGGTGTATTTTCTGTATACCAAAACAGGCTCTCCAACTTTGAAAGCCAGACTGTAAGGTTTGCCTATGTATACTTTTTTCAGCCCATTTGCCACGCTAATATCAACCCGCTCCTGCAAAGTATTAGCGAGGTCAGAAGAAGCGAACATGGTGTCGTGATACTCCATATCAATGGCAAGGCATCCAGCGTGTTGGACCTGACCGCTAAGAAAAGGGAATGATTTACAGGGGTCACTGAAATCAAGATTCCTTCGATCTTTGATATATACCCGCTCACCATTCAGGTTGTTTCCGACATGGATAAAGCCGTACTTCTCCAGAAGAAGTATCAAACTGATGTGTTTATCAAAAACAGTCACATAAATTTCATTGATGCCCAAATCTCTCCATTGCCACAAAGTTAGACCAAGAGCTCCCTCACCAATCCTTTGATTCCGATAACGCTCATCAATTTTGATTGTTGTGATTTTAAGACGAGCAGTCTTCGGCAAAACGCTACCGTTTGCCAAATTGATCTCCTCAGCTTCATTCGGCTTTAGGTTTACAAAAGCTCCTACACCCTGGTCATCTTCAAATATCAGCGCCCGTTTCCCATCAGCGGCTTTTGCCGCGAACCATTGCACAAAACCAGTGCTTGATGAAGTGCCGGGGTAATCTGCTTTCAAGGAATCGAAAAAGGGATCATTGAGATTGATCTCGGAAAATCGCTTGCGTTCAAATTTACCCGCCATAATCGGCCCCTCCTCAAAGTGATTTTATGAAGTCAATTGCCCGCATAAGGTCTTTAGCGCCCTCGGAAACAAAAAGCTTCGCATTAATGTCTCTGGCAACTTCATCTGCGTATAGCCGTTCTTCCCGCTGAAAGTATTCAATGCTCTCTACAGCAGCCTCAATTCCATCGCGCTTTCTTCGCAGGTCTGTTGCTTCAGCTCCCGGAAGGTGCATTCAATCCGAAAACGGTAACTATACAAACGGATGATGGAAAGTGGTTCCAGCTCCAGGCTGGTGCTTGCCAGGATGCTTTGGATCCCATCCATTTCCACCAGGACAAAGCGCGGCTCCTGATAGAGCTTCTGTCCCCAGAGCAGATCAACGCAGTGGTAACGTATGGATTCCTTCTTCCCATAGAGTTCGATCCCTGCTTCCTGGAACTTTTCCCGATGGGAAAGGAACAATTCTTTCAGGTGGACAGCCGCCCCCTTTTTGGGAGGCCTTCCCCTTCCAGGTTTCCGGGGACCAGGTTTTTCATATGCGGCGCAGGACTTTTTTGCCTTGGTGATGATCTCCATGCGGACATCCCCGTCCCTGTTAAGAACCCTCAGTTTGTCAAGAGCTGGAACCGTAAGGAAATACCGGTCCAGCAGGAGCAGGGAATCCCCAAAGGTAAGGGCGGCATGGTAAGCATCTTCCACCATCTGTACTACAGGGAAGCGCCAGAAACAGCCGCGCCGTTCCATGCCCTGGCAGCCTGCAGGCCATCATGGAGCCGGATGCTTAAAGGGATACAGGCCCAGTTACGGGCCGTCCCAGCCAGGATGCCAAGACCGCCGAACATATGCCCGTGGATGTACTCCGGTTTCGCAGAGTTTTCGGATTCCTGGAACAATTTCTTCACTCCTGGAATCCGGCGTCCTTCCTTCGACTGTTTGACCCCGTCGCCTACAAGGATGTGGAAGTTCCCCTCCTTATAGAGAGGAGAATGCTCTTTTACAGCAGAGAACCAACGACTGCGAATGGATTCCAGAGACCAGGCGGAGGACCTAAAAAAATGGATCATGGAAGGGTAGCAGCCAGGCGCAAGAGCCAAGTCACGAATAACGGAGGTAATACCAAGTTTATCTGAGCGGAGCATTAAGCCCACTGTAATAGTAATAAACCAGCAGAAGGAAGCCTTCCGGGAAAAACAAGATTCAAAATGGCATAGGACTTTATCAATAAAATTGAGCATAATCGTATGGTAAACCACCGAAAAGTATGGTAAACTCATACATGGAATAACTCTTCTGGTGGTTTGTATCTTTCTTAAGTGTAGCAACTTAAAGATACCACAAATCCATACGGAAGGGTTATTTTTTTACAGAGAACTTTTTACTCTCAAGTATAACAGATTAAGGTAAGAAATTCAATAGATAACAGAATTTCCTCCTGCAATCGCAGGAGGAAATCTTGCGTTTGGGGATTAGTCGTGTTATAATAAGCAGCAGAAATCTTCAAATCGGCACATTCCCAGAAAAAGGAGGTTCATTCATGGCTATCAGTTACAAAAAATTATGGAAACTGTTGATTGATAAGGATATGAAGAAAAAAGACTTGCAACAATTGGCAGGAATCAGTGCGGCATCCGTTACGAAGCTCGGCAAAAATGAAAATGTAAATACGGAAATCATTGAAAAAATCTGCACAGCTCTAAGATGTGATGTCTGTGATATTATGGAAATGGTAGAGGAACAGTGAATCAATTTTACAGTATACGAGTTTTGAAACAACGATAAATCTGCTGTAAGCCGAAAGACGCCAATCTCCGTGAGAAGGGAATAAAGACATATGGACAATCAAATTCACAATACAATCGTAAGTTTTATATGGGGAATTGCGGACGACTGCTTGCGCGACGTGTATGTGCGCGGAAAATATCGTGATGTCATTTTACCGATGACAGTAATCCGCCGCTTGGATGCCATGCTGGAGGACAGCAAAGAGGCTGTTCTTGATATGAAAAAAAAGCTGGATGAAGCCAGAATCGATAATCAGTGGCCGGCGCTGTACAATGTGGCAGGGCAGGCATTCTGTAACGCCTCCCCGTTCCGCCTGCGCGATCTCACCAGCCGCGCTAAGAAGCAAACGCTAAAGGCCGATTTTGAGGCATACCTGGACGGTTTCTCCCCTAATGTGCAGGAGATTTTGGAGAAGTTCAGGTTTCGTAATCAGATTGACACGATGATTGAGGCGGATATTCTGGGGGCGGTCATTGAGAAATTTATTTCGCCGGATATCAACCTCTCTCCAAAGCCGGTTTATAAGGATGATACACAGACTATAGTGAGGCATCCAGGACTTGACAACCACGGCATGGGTACTATTTTTGAGGAGCTGATCCGCAAGTTTAATGAGGAAAACAACGAGGAGGCAGGCGAACACTGGACGCCCCGCGATGTTGTTGAACTGATGGCGGATCTTGTCTTTATGCCTATTGCGGATCAAATCAAAGACGCCACCTATTCCTGCTATGACGGAGCCTGCGGGACAGGCGGTATGCTTACTGTTGCGCAGGACAGACTTCTGGCGATTGCCCAGAAACTGGAAAAGAATGTGTCTATTCATTTGTTTGGGCAGGAAGTGAACCCCGAAACATATGCAATCTGTAAGGCGGATATGCTGCTCAAAGGTGATGGGGAACAGGCAGAGCATATCAGTTATGGTTCTACGCTTTCCTTGGACGGAAACGCCACAAGGCAGTTTGATTTCATGCTGTCCAATCCGCCTTACGGGAAAAGCTGGAAGGTTGACGCAGAAAAGATGGGCGGCAAAAAGGAAATTCTGGATACCCGGTTTAATGCCTATCTTGAAGGCGGCGAACAGATGGTCATGATCCCTCGGACAAGCGATGGTCAACTACTGTTCCTTTTGAACAATGTGGCAAAAATGAAAAAGGATACTCCGCTGGGCAGCCGCATTGCCGAGGTACATAACGGCTCGTCCATTTTCACAGGGGACGCCGGCAGTGGGGAAAGCAACGCCCGCCGCTATCTGATTGAAAACGACTTGGTTGAGGCTATCATCGCACTGCCGGAGAATATGTTCTACAACACAGGAATTGGGACATTCATCTGGATTCTGTCCAATCGGAAGGAAGAACGCCGCAAAGGGAAAATCCAACTGATTGACGCGACCGCCATGAAATCCCCGCTCCGTAAAAATATGGGCAAGAAGAATTGCGAAGTTACACCCGAAATCCGCAGTGAAATCGTCCGCATTTTTATGGAAATGGAGCAAAACGAAGTCAACATGATTTTTGATAACGAGGAGTTTGGCTACTGGTCTGTTACAGTGGAGCGGCCTCTGCGTCTGCGCATATATCCTGACAGAGAAATTCCGGCCAGTTTGTTTAAGAAAGCGGATGAGCTTACGGCGTTGCAAAGTGCTGTTGCCGAGGCCGCAAAAACCGCTCCTCTGGATGATTGGGCAGCATTTGCCAAGGCAACAGAGCTGAAAGTCGGCATTCTCAAGAAAATCCGGCCCTTTATTACGGAGAAAGACCCGACTGCACAGGCCATTGAAGGGGAAGCGGATGTTGATTTGCGGGACACGGAAAACATCCCGTTTACCTATGAGGGCGGCATTGAAGCCTTTATGGAAAATGAGGTGCTACCCTATGCTTCCGATGCCTATGTAGACGAAAAGAAAACGCAGATTGGCTATGAAATCAGTTTTACCAAGTATTTCTACAAGCCGGTGGAGCTGCGCCCTATGGAGGAAATTTGGGAGAGCCTGAAAGCCCTTGAACAGGAAGCGGACGGTATGATGGCGGAGATTATGGAGGGGATACAATGAAAACTTTAGACTTCGCTGAAAGGTGGGGACAATCAAGGCTTTCCTCCCTATTCATAGAAAACACCACAAAGAATACTCCGTTTGCCGAGGAGAATGCACTTCAATTTTTCTTTGGCTCCATAATCCCGAAGAAAAAGTATGAATTGACTGAGGACTTGATAGAAACATATGAGAAATATACTGTTGTATTTCCTAACGATATCATGATTAACGGATTGAATCTAAATTACGATTTTGTCTCACAGCGAATTGCGTTAGTGAAAGAAAAAGGTATTATTACGTCTGCGTATATTGCTCTACGGTTAAGGAATCAAACAAAAGTCAATGCACGTTATTACTGTTATTTATTCAAGGCCATGGATGCTCAGAAGGTATTTCATGGTATGGGAACCGGTATAAGACTGACCCTATCATTTAAGGAATTAAAAAGTGTCATGCTTCCCGTCCCTCCCCGCCCCGAACAGGATCAGATTGTGCGGTTTCTGGATTGGAAGGTATCGAGTATCAATAAGCTAATCAATATCAATCAAAAAGAAATTGTCGCATTGGGAGAATTGAAGCAAAACATTATTACTAACTGCATTACAATGGGATTAAATCAAAATGTTGAAATGAAGTATAGCGGTAATGAATGGATAAATTACATTCCTTGGCATTGGACAACTGTACATTTAAGAAGAGTATATGCTGTTATTCTTGGGAAGATGCTATCGCCAGCGTCAATCAACAACCAGGATTCATATGAAGAATATGTTTGTGCTAAAGATGTACATTTTGATGGTGTCGATTTGTCTTCCCTCAAAAAAATGTGGTTCTCACAGATGGAGAAGAAACAATATGAAATCCAAAAAGGAGATTTGCTTATTGTTGAGGGGGGAGCCGGTGCAGGCAATGCTGCCATAGTATATGATTTATGCGGGAAATCCGTTTATGTCCAGAATTCTATCCATATTGTTCGCTCAAAGTCAAGCCGGGTTATAAATAAATTCTTGTGTTATTGGATTAGTAGTTTAGTGAAACGCGGGTACATGAAGAATGTATGTAGTGTTGCTACAATTCCCCACTATACCAAGGATAAGGTATTATCTACTATAATGCCGTTGCCACCTATTGAGGAGCAAACAGATATTGTTGATTATCTTGACATGAAGTGTGAAGTGCTAGATAACATAATTGCTAAAAAACATAAACAAATCCAACTACTTCAAGAATTAAAAGCCCGGTTGACCTCTGATGCTGTCACAGGCAAAATTGATGTCCGTGGCATTGAAATTCCAGAATTTGAATATATGGAGGAAACTTACTTAATAGGTAAAAGCGACGAACAAGACTGTGAAGATTCTACAAAGGAGGAAAAATAATGTCGTTTTTAGTTGCTGTTTATGTAAATGAAGGAATTGTGCTCGCTAGTGACAGGAGGAGCACATACACGCAAACAGAAAATATTAATGGTATGCCTGTTCAAAAAATAGGTATCCATGTCACCAATTCAACCGACAAAACATTTGTATGTCCAAACGGTGCAGGTATTTCAACCTGTGGTGACGCATCCATTATGGGAAAACCCATAACTGGTTTTATTCAGGACATGATACATTCCAAGATAAAGGAAGAAACCTCAGTTAAAGAAATTCCACAAATTATAATAGACTACTTTAGTAGCTTTGCTGTGATGCCGAATGTAAACTTTCTTGTTGCAGGGTATGCTGCTGATGAGGACAGTACACAGAATCAAAAGCTTTACAAAGTTGTATTGAATTCTGGAAGAAAAGCGATTGAGGAAATCAACACTGTCAATCAAGGGGCTGTATGGGACGGAGAAACCACAACATTTTCCCGTATAACACAGGATGTTGCGATTTTGCAAAATGGAAGTTATGTTAATCTGCCTCATGAGGAAATCTTATTTGGCTACTTTACATTACAAGATGCAGTCGATTTTGCAAGATTTGCAGTAGAAACAACAATTAATACTATGCGTTTCAAAAATGTTGTTGAAACTGTCGGTGGAACTGTTGATATTCTGGTGATAACTCCAAAGGAAACAAAGTGGTTGCAAAAAGCTGAACTTCATTAACAATTTTGGGATATACAGAGTGATTACTATACCATTTTCCCCGCCAAGGAGGGCTAATAAAATGCCTAACCGCAATCTAACTCCCTATGAGGATATCTATTCTGAAATAAAAGAAACTCTCCTGCTGTCGCGCAATCAGGCATACAGCGCAGTCAATTTTGCAATGGTACAAGCCTACTGGCAGATTGGGCGCATCATCGTAGAGCATGAGCAAAACGGCAATGCACGGGCTGATTATGGGAAAGCTGTTTTGCAGGAGTTGTCCAGCCGTTTGACCAAGGACTTTGGCAAGGGCTTTTCTGTGCGGACATTGCAGCAAATGAAGAAGTTTTATGTGATGTTTCCAAATACGAACGCACTGCGTTCGCAATTGACCTGGACGCACTACCGCCTCCTGCTTTCGGTGGAAAATGAGCAGGCAAGAAAATGGTATATGGACGAGGCAATCGCCTCCGCATGGTCGAGCCGCCAGCTGGAAAGGCAGATTTCTACCCTATACTATGAGCGGCTTCTTGCAAGCAGAGACCAGGTACCTGTAAGGGCCGAGGCTGTTGAACTAACAGCACCTTTATCTGCGGAAAATTTTATCAAAGACCCGTATGTATTGGAGTTCCTCGACCTGAAAGATTACCCGTCCCTACGGGAGTCTGATTTGGAACAGGCATTGATTGATAAATTGCAGGAATTTCTGTTGGAGTTGGGACGTGGTTTCTGTTTTGTAGCCAGACAGAAGCTGATGCGCTATGAAGATGAAGATTTTTACCTTGACCTTGTTTTTTACCACAGTATCCTGAAATGCCATGTGCTGATCGACTTGAAAATCGGGAAATTGACGCATGGTGATATTGGGCAGATGGACAGCTACATCCGAATGTTTGATGCGCTATATAAAAACGAAGATGATAACCCTACTATCGGCATCATCTTGTGTTCCCAAAAGAATGAGGCAATCGTCAAATACTCTGTTCTGAATGATGCTCAACAAGTTTTTGCTTCACGTTATCGTTTTGCTCTACCCACTGCTGAGGAATTGCAGCGTGAAATTGAAATTGAGCGTAAGCGGATTGAAGAACAGGAGGGATAACTATGCCCGAATTTACAAACACAAAAGAAAGCGGTTTAGAGGCCCTCATTGTAAAATGGCTGGTTGAGCAGAACGGTTATGAAGAAGGGACTAACGCCGATTATAATAAAGAATATGCAATCGATGAGACCCGCCTTTTTCGATTTTTGCAGGATACCCAACCCTCACAGATGGGTAAGCTGGGTGTGTTTCAGTCCAAGCAGAAAAAGCGTCAGTTTCTGAACCGCCTCCAGGGTGAGTTGGTCAAACGCGGTATTGTAGATGTTCTGCGCAATGGCATTAAAGTGTACCCGGTTGACCTCATTATGTTCTATCTCACCCCGACTGAAAACAACGAAAAAGCGAGGGAGATGTTCCAGAAAAATATTTTCAGCGTGACGCGCCAGCTCCGCTATTCTCAGGACGCAGGCAAGCTGGCCCTTGACCTGTGCTTATTTATCAATGGATTGCCTGTCATCACCTTTGAACTGAAAAACCAGCTTACAAAGCAAAATGTGGATGATGCTGTCCAGCAGTACAAGGATGATCGTGATCCGCGAGAGATGTTGTTCCAGTTCAAACGCTGCATGGTGCATTTGGCTGTGGATGACGCCCGCATCAAATTCTGTACTCGTCTTGCGGGCAAAGACAGTTGGTTTCTGCCTTTCGATAAGGGATACAACGATGGAGCGGGAAATCCACCGAATCCCATTGGCTTGATGACCGATTATCTGTGGAAAGATATTCTTACAAAAGAAAAACTAACGTTGATTATTGAGAACTATGCTCAGGTTGTTATCGAGGTGGATGAGGAAACCAAAAAGAAAAAAGAGAAGCAAATTTTTCCACGATATCATCAGTTGGATGTGGTCACAAAGCTTCTTAGCGATGTACGAAAAAATGGTGTCGGGCGTAAATACCTGATCCAGCACAGTGCGGGAAGCGGCAAATCCAACTCCATTGCATGGCTTGCCCATCAGTTGGTCGGGCTTGAGCAAAACGGGCGACCGATGCTGGACTCTGTTATCGTAGTTACTGATCGCCGTATCCTCGACAAGCAGATCAGGGACACCATCAAACAATTCATGCAGGTGAGCAATACCGTGGCCTGGGCAGAACACTCCGGCGACCTTACCAAAGCCATCACAGACGGCAAGCGCATCATCGTTACCACGATTGAGAAATTCCCATACATTGTTCCGCAGATTGGAGCCGCTCACAAAGAGAATCGTTTCGCTATTATCATTGATGAGGCGCATTCCGGGCAGAGCGGGCGCAACTCCGCACAGATGAATCTCGCCCTCTCCGGGCTCGCTTCGGATGACGAGATGGACAACGAGGACAAGATCAACGCTATGATGGAAGGGCGTAAGCTGCTGAATAATGCCAGCTATTTTGCCTTCACAGCTACACCAAAGAACAAGACGCTGGAGACCTTCGGTATACTTGTTGTGGATGAATACGGAACTCCTATATTGAATGATAAAGGCGAATTGCAGCATAAGCCATTCCATGTTTACACAATGAAGCAAGCTATCCAGGAGGGATTCATCTTGGATGTATTGCGGAATTACACAACTATCGACAGTTTCTACAGACTGATGAAGACTGTCGAGGACGATCCGATGTTTGATAAAAAGCGCGCCCAGAAGAAACTCCGTAATTTTGTGGAGAGCGACAGCTATACCATAGCGAAGAAGGCCGCTATGATGGTTGACCACTTCCATGAACAGGTTATCGCTAAGGGGAAAGTTGGCGGGCAGGCCCGCGCTATGGTTGTGACTGCCAGTATTCCGCGATGCATTGAATATTATTATGCTATTAACAAGTGTCTTTCTGAAAGACACAGTCCCTATAAAAGCATTATTGCTTTCTCTGGCGAGTGTAAGTACAACGGTCAGGAACCGCCGCTGACCTCGGCAGGCATGAATGGATTCCCGGACGCTAAGATACCAAAGACCTTTAAGGCGGACCCGTATCGCATCCTGATTGTTGCGGATATGTTTCAGACCGGCTTTGATGAACCCCTGCTTCACACGATGTATGTGGATAAGATGCTCTATGACATCAAAGCGGTACAGACCCTTTCAAGGCTGAACCGTTGTCATCCAAAGAAGTACGACACCTTCGTTTTGGATTTCGCTAATAAACTTGAAATTATTGAAGAGTCCTTCTCCCGCTACTATCGCACCACGATTTTGTCTGGCGAGACTGACCCCAACAAACTCTATGATCTTGTGGCAACGATGGACGGGTATCAGGTATATTCTGGCGATGATGTAGAACACCTGGTTAACTTGTATTTGAATGGCGCAGACCGTGATAAACTTGATCCTACCCTGGATGCCTGTACAGCCCTTTATAAGCAGTTGGAAACAGATGACCAGATTAAGTTCAAAAGTGCGGCGAAAGCTTTTTGCCGTACATATGGATTCCTCGGTGCGATCCTTCCTTATGGCAATGCGGATTGGGAGCGGCTCTCTATTTTCCTCAATCTTCTGATACCCAAATTGCCTTCTCCCCGTGAGGACGATCTGTCACAGGGTATCCTTGAGGCAATTGATTTGGAAAGCTATCGCAACGAGGCGCGTGAGTCAATATCCATCAAGTTGGAGGATTCTGATTCCGAGGTTGCGCCGGTTCCATCCGGCAAGGTCGGTCATATTATCGAGCCAGAGATGGATTTGCTTTCCGTTATTCTGTCTGATTTTAACGATATGTTTGGCAATATCAACTGGAATGACGCGGATAATGTACGCAGACAGATTCTTGAAATACCCGCTATGGTTTCCAAGGATGAGAAATACCAAAATGCTATGAAGAACTCTGATGAACAGAGTGCAAGACTTGAAAGTGAGCGGGCTTTGCAGCAGGTCATCTTCGCTATCATGGCTGATAATATGGAACTGTTCAAACAGTTTCAGGATAATCCCTCATTCAAGAAATGGCTTTCCGATCTTGTATTTAATCTTACCTACAACAAAGAAGGAAAGCCTTATGAAGCACCACCACAGAAACATAAGTCTATCGTTTATAACTTCGAGCCACAACAGGAAATTCAGATGGTAGCAGAGGAGCAAACGCCTTACGGAGAAAAAAGCGAATAGTCCAAAGTTCATATAGGCGGTTGTGCGCTACTTCGCAAGCAGTGTCTTTGTTCCCACAAAGACTCGAAACTGCAGTTCCCGGCGATGCCGGAAACCGCAATTTCTGCTTGTTAGGACAGCGTCCCAAACCCTTTGAACAGCCCCGTAGCCGGGGCTGGCTGTGCGTTCGGTTCCCGAACGCTGTTGTCCCTGCTCCGCAGGGACAGGCGGGACTTGCGTCCCGCCTGGAACCGGAAACGACCGCCTCGGTGTTTCCGGGAAAAAGAAAAAGACGGAACTGGTCTGCACTCCTGCCTGCTATCGGATTGCGGCAAGACTGGCAAGGGTCTGTCTGGACAATTCCCATATCTCGTCCAGGCGGTTCTGCAAATCCTCAATGCCCGCCGCATAGATGCTCCCGGTTTCGTTCGCCCGCTTTGCGTATTGGTTCAGATTATCGGAGCATCGCCGGAGCATGACAGTAAGCTGGCGCACATCCTTCAAGTCCAGCTTGATGCAGATTCCGTCCAGCGCCATCTTGCTGACATAGGCGCTCATGTTCAGAACACCGGCGTCCTCCATTTTGAGTTTTATCCGCTCCTTGTCCTCTGAGGAAATGCGGATTTTCAGTTCTTCGGTTCGTTTGCTCATTGCTTTTTGGTTCCTCCCCTCGCAAATAAAATCAAGCCGTTTTTGATTTCCGACATCGTGCTGCAAATCAGATTTTCAAAAAATGGCCGGACACAGGAGGCAGATTCCCATGTCCGGCACATATTCCGTGTTTCTGTTACGGTTAGTGGTGGTGACATATTTTGACACCACCAACAGCCGTAACATTCTATATCTTTTCGTTACAAATAATCAAGTGCTACTTTTGGACACTTGCTTTACCTGTAATAGTTTTCCCGCATTGCGTTACGGTTGAGGTAAAGGGTCAATTTGACCACATACCTTATCCGTAACGCTTTGGCGGTAAGCCCGCTGGCGGCAGTAAACCGCATTTGACAGCTTGGGCGTGAAGGTTTTCCCACAGTCCTTGTAGATTCGATTTTGCCGTTTTTCCAGCCGCCGCTGCTTCAAATCTTTCTGGTATCCACGGTTCCCGCACAGATGGTAATAGCAATATTTCTTGGTACTGATCTGCGTGTAGAAGACCCGACCACAGCCCTTGCAGATGATTTTCCGCACAGCCGAGTATGGCCTTATCCCGGCGAGCTTTTCTTCATAATTGCTTCAGCGTTTCCTGATTTTCATATTCCCAATCGCAGTTCCACATGGAATATTCCCTTCTTTCCATAGGTCAGGGCGGGCCAAGTATACCTGACCCGCCCATTCCGTTTTTATACGGTTTCTGCTTCCTGCTTCTGCCGATACCGCATTTTGCTGTGCGCTTTCCGCTGGCAAGCCTCACAGCAGTATTTCACATCGTTTCTGGTGGTGGTAAATGCTTTCCCGCAGTTTCCACAGACACATTCACGGCTTCGACTCGCCGCTGCTTCCTGCCGGTAGAATTTCGCCCGGCAGTTCGGGCCGCAGAACAGCGTGTTCGACCGCCCGGATTCAAATTATTCCCCACAGCATTTGCAAACCAGCTTGAACGGCTGACCGACAGCGTGTTCACCGGCCTTGATCATCTGATAGCGTTCGCGGCTTTTGACCCGATGCCTATGGAGGGAAGCCTGCCGCTTTTCCTCCTCCGGCGTCAGCTCCGGGGCCGGGAGGTCAAAGCGTCCGATAAACTTAAGATAGATGTCCACCTCCTGCGTCCGGTCGCCGTCTACCTTTTCCGGGGCGTGGACGATGATCTTCTCGATGAACTCGTTTATCATGTGCGTAGTCAGTTCCGAAAAGTCCGTGTACTTTTTCGTCAGAGCAAGAAACCGCTCCACATTGGCGGTGTCCTGCTCGAAACTGTCCAGCGCCGATTCCGCCTCCATGACGGACTGCCGGAGTGTCGTCTGCTCCTGCTCATACCCGGCAAGGAGGGTGTCAAAGCGTTCCTCGCCGATGCGCCCAACCGCGTAGGATTCGTACAGCTTCTTGATGATGGTGTCCAGTTCCTCACAGCGCCGCTTATCCTTGTTCAGCTTGCGCTTCAGGTCTTTCGCCGCCTGCGCCTGCCGAACCTCGGATGCTGCCCGGACCTTCTGGATAAACTCCGCCTCGTTGGAGATGGCATAGGCGCTTGCAGAGCGAATGGTTTCCAGGATGAGCGTCCGCAGAGCCTTGGTGGAGATGTGATGATTGCTGCAGGCATTATCGTGATATTGCCGGGCCAGCGTGTAGGTGGAACAATCGAACCAGTCCGATGGATAGGGCTTGGCGGCAGAATAAACGCATGAATGAACATGTAGGGATATTACAGAAAAAATTATGCATATTTACGAAGGTATATTTTTCCAATACTCTTTATCTGACATCGAAAATCGTGTATACTATGCCTGAAATGAACCAGATTATAGTTTAGAAAGGCAAATAAAAGAGATGTCAAAGAAAGATACCAGGCTTCAGAGTTTATCAGAAACCATCCATATCCGAGTAGAAGAATTGAGGGGACTGGGGATAAAAGATTTAGACAAAATATTTATGGAAGAGTATT
>CAJTGD010000012.1 GCA_910575475.1 Lachnospiraceae bacterium
AATTGTTTTCCTTCGCATAATAACCCATCCATTCTTTAGTGATAGAATTATTATGTACCGACAACAATAAAAAAGCAACATTTATTCATTATTATTTACGCAACGCTGTACTAGGTCTAAGATTCTTCTTTAATTTGTTGAGGTTCTCTATCTTCTTCTCAATCTTAGCTGCAGCATCAACGTTCCCCTTCTCTCGTATCTTATCTAACTGTTTTCTCAATGCTTCAATTTCTTCAGATGCCTTATCGACCATCTGCTGGTATTCATCTTTGGGCACCTCTATTTTTACGTCATTATCAATATATTTCTGAAACTTCGCGGATTGCAATTTTTTTAATGCACGTTCAGCGTTTCCAGCACCGGTTGGGTCTATTTCTGATGCACCAATAAATTTCATTTGTGTTCCAGAATCAACAATTATATTTCCCTCTGCATCAATTTCAACATGGTCAAATAACGGATGATTCGCTGGCGCATCTGGTAAATCATCATGTCTGATTTTTCTTTTGGCTCTGCCAGCTATAATGTTTTCCGCATTTGCATTTGCTGTATCTTTTACTTCTGCTGCCCATCCTGCTTTTTGCTGCCTGATTGAAAAAGTATACTTATCATTGGTTCCCTGTTCTTTTATGCTTTTTAAACTTTTCTGCAATTCGATGCCATTTTCATTATCAATCCCAGAATATGATACCAGATGCTCTTTTGCTGCTGAACCGTATTTTTGAATGGTTTCATATGATGCTCCTGCTATTCCAGAACGAACAAGATTATCTTCATCCTTTTTCTTTTTGTCCTGCGTCAAAATTATCCCCCATTCCCTGCAATTAACAGTTTATTAAAATCCTTCCATCTCTTCATTTTCTTCTACTGTTCAATCCATACATCCACCTCGATTTTTCCAGAATATTATTATAAGAAACAATTATATATCGCCACATCATTGTACCATAACTAAACAAAAATTACAATTAAATAAAGTTTATTATAATGAGGTTTTCTATGAAAGAAATCAATTTTACCCGAATCGGCGCAAAAATCCGAGAAATCCGCCTATCCAAAGGCCTTACCCAGGAATACGTCGCCAACGTCGCTGACGTAAACACCAGCCACATCAGCAACATTGAAAACAACCGTGTTAAAATCTCTCTCCCCACCCTGGTCCATGTCTGCAATGCCTTAGATACGACCATCGACTACATTCTTGCCGATGAGTACGACCAGACCTCTTCTGTACTAGAACAGGAGATTTTACATGAACTTCACTCCTGTACCGACCGCACTAAAAAGCAGATTCTGGAGATTGTCAGGATTCTCCGCGATCTTCCTTCTGAATGAAACATTCTGCGGTCAATCTGACTCCATACCGGAACCCTTCGACGAATCCTTTCTCTTTTCCTGCAAATGCCGCCTGATACATCTTGTTCCTGCACTTTTCATACTCTTTGGGCGGCAGATGCTCCTCTTCATGCTGCAGCAGATCCCGGATTTCCTTTTCAATTTCATAATCTGTTCGATTCCATTTACTTTTTTCCATCTTGTTATCGTATATCTCTTTGATCAAATCTTCCATAATTCTACTGTGGGCTTTCCCGCCCCGCGTCCTCCTAGTGTATTTAAAACGAAATACGATGCAGAAACTATTCCGATTATACGATTGCAATCTACCAACTCAATTATTTTCTTGCACCGTACTTTCTCTTATTTCGATTTCATATAACCCGCAGATTTTTTACATTGTCCCCCTGCCCTTTTAGCCATCTCTCAATCCTCGGCCCGAACGCTTCCGCTTCGATCAGATATCCGTCCTGATCCTTCTGTATCACAGTGGCCGAAGGCAGGCGGTCCAGCACAGATTCCAATACTTTTCCGACATACTGGAACTCCACTTTTCTCAAAGCCCCGCTCTGCATGAACGGAATTCGTTTTCTGAACTCACTCTCCTCATATCTGCCTGCATACGGAACACGGAAATATTCTTCCATAACCGTATATTCCTGGATCTTGTCCACCCGATAAAATACAGGAAACGCATTTTCCGGATCACTGTTTTTTTCACTGTCTTCCTCTGCGCCGTAAGCCGCCAGATAAAAGTAGAAATCCCGCAGCACAATTCCCACAGGTTTTATTTTCTCTGTCGCTTCCCCGTGATTCTGCTGAGCCTTGTACGTGACTTCTGTATATTTATGCGCTTTCACAGCCCGTTCCAGATCCCAGATCCGATCAAGGAGCTTTTGTCCATGCCGCAATTCCGTATAATTCTGCATTTCATTGCTGAGCATATCCTTTACATCCGCCGCCCCCGAATCGGTATCGCATAACGCAGTCAGACTATATAGGATCGGGAGCATTTCCGTTTTTGCCAGCGCCCTGCTTTCCAGAAGGATCTTGCAGGCCGTCAGAACCGCTTTCCCATTCAGTTCATTGGTCCGCTTAATCTGGAGCCGATATCCGCCCGCCCTTTTATCAAATACAACCTCCTGGATATTTCCCTCTTCCATGAATTGGCTCTGCAGGAATTCCTGAATATCAGTAATATCCCTTTGAATCGTTCTGGCGCTGACTCCATATTTTTCACTCAATGTATCCTTATAAATGATTTTCCCCTGCTTTAACTTCGTGTAAATCATCAAGATCCGTTCTGCCTTATCCTCCGTACCGTTTCCCATCGTATTCCTCCTCGTATTCTTTTATCAATCTCCGCCATGCAGAAAGCTTGCCGTTTAGCTTTTTTGCATACCATGGTATGCAAGAACCCCTGCCGCCTGCAATCTTTCCGCACACTATCGTATTCTGGACAGCCGTCACACACCGTCTGCTGTGCGGATGTTCCGCCGCAAACCTGCTATTCCGAACAGTCACTATCAATGATTATAAAAGAACACCTGGACACATTCTGTCACAGTTGAAATAATTTTCAATTCCATTGTTAATGACATATTACGTCATCCGATTCCATATAATGTCTTTTAACAGGACAATTTTTGTTTCCAAATAGTATAGCATTGAAGGTGTCCTATTGCAAGCAAGAAAGGAGTTTTTATGCCGCGAATCATTGACACCGAACAGAAAAATTTAGTTGGAAAAAAAGTGAGGATGTTCCGGAAAGAACGACGTATGAGCCAGCAGCAATTGTCAGACAAACTGGAGACGCTGGCAATCTATGTCTGCCGTGGTTCTGTCTCCCGAATAGAGGACGGAAGCAGGACCGTAACGGATATTGAATTGTATGGACTTTCTCAGGTGTTGTCCGTGCCGATTGAGGAATTTTTTAAGTAGGCCTTCCAGCCACTCTTATAAGATTAAATTTTTATATAATTGGAAAATGAAGAAATGTGATTCCTGCCGACAGGCAAGCTATTTTTAAGCGCCTGTCGGCAGAGAAAAATTGTATGCTTTATTCGAAATGAATCAGCCAGCTTCCGCGTCTCCTGGATCCTTTCCGGCTTAGCACTCCTTTTGCTTTTAAATTTTTTACCGCATATCGAACCCCATCAACTGACAGGCCTATATGTTTTGCCAGTTCTAATTGTGTAATATTCGGATTATCCTGCACAGCAAAAATAATTTTTTCTTCCGTTTGTGTCAATTTTTTCGGTGGTTTTACGGTAGTTTTTAAATCAGTTTTATAGGTAGTTTCAGTGATTACGCCAGTTTTTCCGGTAGTCTTTAAGTCAATTTTATCGGTAGTCTCACCTTTAACATCAACTTTATAGGTAGTTTTTACAGCAATTTTATCGGTAGTTTCATCTTTAATATCGGCTTTATCGGTAGTTTTACCGTCAGTCTTTACAGCAGTCCCACCGCCAATCATTTCCCCAGCCTCATGATCCAGACCATAATCAAAAGAGTACTCTTCATCCAGCGGAACAATGATCCGAAATACGTCCCCTTCCTGAAACTCTGGATCCTGCCCCGAATAATACTTACTGTATTTGAACAGATTTCTCACGCCGGATCCCAGTCTGTCAGCTCTGCCTATATTCCTGAAAAAGGATGCTATGATCGGATTCTTCGGATCCGGCTCCAGATTATCCGGAGTGATAACGCCTTCCCTGAGAGCCCGGTTCGCATTTTCCGTATACATCCGTTCTTTCTGAATCACAAATTTTGCCGCATAGGAACTGGTAAATTCCCGATGCATCAGTATATTGCTGATCATTTCCCTTGCAAGAATGTTTCTAAGGCTGACCCTGCTTACATCTTCCAGAAAAAATTTATCCGGCAGATGCTTTCTTGCAAAATCCATCAGCTGATCAAAACTTTCGATCAAGTTCGTCCGAATAATCTCTCGGTCATCATATCTGTCAGCATTGACCTTACGTACAAGAGCATCCGTTTCATATGCAGGACAGGCATTCATAATCACATCATCTTTACCCAATAGAAGAATCGCCGCCAGATTATATCCCTTTTCTCCCGTGGCAATGTCCATACCATACAGACCTGCACTCTTCAGCAGTTCCTGATCACTCATGCTCTCCCATGGATGCCTTCCTCCGGCGTTATTGACTGCCATCTTTCGAATCCGAGGCAAAAGGTCAAGCCGCAGATTTTCTTCCGAAGCATACGGATAAATTCTTTTCTCTGTAAAAATATTCTGCTTTCGGATGTACATAGACGCAATCTGCGCGGTTGCCGTCACTTTCACGTCTGCATCATCTACCCGGTCATAGATTACTTTTTTATAACTGTGAACCTCTGCGCTGGGCGGCACATGTACATGAATCACTGTATGACCTTTATACTTCAGCAGCTCCGGCGCAAGATAGACCGTCGGTGTAAAGTGAACCGGATTACTGATCACACTGATGAAATTTTTAATCATATCGCCAGCAGCCTTCTCCGGCACACCCGTCACAGTACCATCATCCAATACCCCCATAAACAGATCACCGCCAAATCGGTTCAGGAAAGAGCAAACGCTCTCGTATACATCGTGTTCAATTCCATTTCCACAACGCTTAAATTCCACAGCAACCGTCTCTCCAATTGAAAGCATAGATTCAAATGTATGCAAATTCATTTGCCGGTACCCTCCTGTCTATATACATACTTATATACTCACATCAAATTGATCACGCCCAGTATCATGTTTCCCATTTCTCTCTTCTTTAAACCAATCACACCTGCTCAGAACCGCTCAGCCCCATCCCAACCGCACTCTCAAACAGAATCCCGCCGATCTTTGGATCTCTCCCCTTTGTTTTATCAACCCGGAACAGATCCGCCAGCAGACGCAAATGATCCATCCAGCTAAACAGCCCCGAATGGCAGCATTGATTTCTCCTGTTGGCGCAGTCCTGCAGCCGTGCTTCAAAGGCCCTCCACCAGTTTTCATCGTACTGCGGATTTCCTGCCGCCTTCATCCGCCGTCCAAGTTCCGCCCTGTGATTTCTCAGGATCACGCCAAATGCCCCAAGCGTCAGCTCTTCGTATTTGGCGTCCTTGAGCGCTACGGTGCTTCTGCCCTTTCCCATTCCCCGAATCTTAAATTCGGGAAACAGTTCCTGCAGGCTTTTGAGGAAGCAGTCCTTCATCCGCAGCTCCATTGCCTTGCAGAAAAGGATTGCGCAGCAGGAGCCGTCAAACCCGGGATTGACCCGATAGACCGGCTCCAGAAGAAAGTACAGCTTCATTCCCAGCAGAAGATTATCCCTGACTCTGCCAGACAGCTGATCAAGAGCCTTTCCGGAGTCAAAGCCAAATTTGCCCAGCTGGGACGAGGTCAGCTCCGTGGTCAGAAATTCTTCATTCAATCCCTGGATCAGACCGGAGGTATCAATGCTGTAGTCCACCGCGTCCCCTTCATATTCCACCTCAACCGTGGAAAACGCGGTAACCGAAGGCAATCCCACGGATGCTTTCAGCAAGGCTTCTCTCCGCTCCTCCTCCGGAAGGTCCTGCTCCAGGATGGATTTGATCTCTTTGATAGCAAAGGTATCTATGATATTCTTTGCGGCGCTGATGCAGGCCGATTCCTTCCAGGCGTCCTCGTCTCCAATCACATACAGCCGGAATTTCGCGCGGGTCGCCGCAACATTTACAATATTCCGGTTCACCCACCGGACGGCCCCTTTTGCCCCTTCGCCTGGATCGCAGCCCAGTAGGAAGATCACCTCATCAGCCTCCTTCCCCTGAAATGTGTGGACCGTGCCGATTTTTTTCTGGTCATGATCCAGAATATATCCGCTGTTGATCCTGGTCCGGCCGGCGTTTTCTTTGCAGTATTGATCGATATATTTCCGGATTCCGGCGACCACGGTCGTAAATGGGCTGATGATATAGATACCAGGCTCCGGATTTTTGGAAAACGCAATTTCCAGAAGTTCGCAGACCTTCCGGGCCTGGGCCTCTACAAAGTGATTCTTATTTCCCTTTTCCTCGCCCTTTACATTGATCCACTGCGATTTCTCATAAATAAACCTTGCGGCCTTCTCCGGTTTGGGCGGCCGGGTCTGCTGCTTCATGATCCCGTTATACGAGATTTCGTTGGAAATGTCGTACATTGGGGAAATGCATCGCCTGTGGACCAGCAGCGGACAGCCTACCCACTCCGGGTACTCCGTACCGTTGTCCAGATATGTACCAAACCGGTTCAGTCCGTCGGCAAATGCCTGCACGGACAGCGTCTTTTTCTTATAAGGCTTGAGCGTCGGATCCTGGTATGCCTTCCGAAGCAGGATCAGGTCATCGGTGACCACCGGCTCCACCTGTTTCGGATCTCCCACAATGACCGCCCGCCGGCTTCTGTAAAGCGCTCCCAGAGCCATCTGCGGCTGTGCCTGCCCCGCTTCATCCACGACCAGCGTACCGATCACCCCGGGCTGTGTGATGTCCCTGAGCAGCCTTCCCACCGAAGCAAACGTGGAAGACAATACGGGCACCAGTAAGAACAGGGTCTGAAAAAGGGCAGGCGCCATAAGCTCTTTGTCCTCCTGATGGAACAGGATCCTTTCATTTTCATCCCCCATCCGCAGCCCCCAATAATGAGATAACGTAACGAAATTGTCTCTGCAGTGATTGGAAGAAACCACGAATTCCTTGTTCATGCGCATCGCATACCCAAACAATTTTTCCCGCTCCCGGTTGTATCGCTGGGTAAACCAGGGATTTGCCACCTGGGCATCAGTGGATGTTCGGATATCCTTGGAAAGCAGTTTTTCCACAAAGCTTTCATCGATGGCCACTCTCTCGTCCATTCTGCCCGCGCCAGTATATTGGGATATCTCCGATTCGTATTCCTTTCGGGCCGTTTCTGCTTCTCTTTGTGCCTGAAATATCTTCTTTCTATGATCCGCAGCTTTTTCCTCCTCACTGCTGATCCACTGTGCATACCTCGCAGTCTCTGACCGATGTGACTGGTATTCTCGTTCCGCTTGGCGGCTCAGCGTCAGGGCTTCCTCCGCGTTTTGGTTCAAAAGCTCCAGCTCAGATTCCAGATCGGAGATCACGGCTTCCAGTTCTCCGGCCTCCCGGCCGTATTCCTCGGCAAGCTTCATGGCAGCTTTGTATTTTGATTTTTGGAATAGCTTCTGTATTCCGCTTACAGAATTTCTCTTTTCAAGTTCCTTTTCCAAAGCTCTTTTCCTTTTTTCTCTCACCCCAGACAGCTCTTCCTTTTTGCTCTGCCGCATTGTCTTCGCCTGCTCCGCTGCTTTTTTACAGGCAAGCATATTTGCGCAGATCTGCTCTTTGGCTTTCTCAAACTCGGATAAAACAGCTCTTCCTTTTTTGATATTCTGCTCCGCCTCAGCTATTGCCCTTCCGGATTCCATCTCAATCCTGGCGACCGAGGCTTTTGCTTCCGCTTTCCTTTTTGACAGCGCCCCGGCTTTTCCCAGTGCGCTCTGCATCTCTCTGACAATCTCCAACTGACGCAAAAACTGTTTCCTTGCCTTTTGGTAGGACGGAAGCCTGTTTGGGGCCGTCTCCTTCTTCCCGTAAAAATCCCACCCCAGGGGATACAGTACCTTCTGATAAAATTGATTCAGATTCGATCTTCTGCCCAACGGAGCAGCCACCAGTCCCCAGACCTCCGTATCGTCCAAAAGCTCCTGTGCATATTTTGTAAAATAAATGTCTCTGTATTGGATCTTCTCACTGCCTTTTCCTCCCTGACATGTGGTCTCAATCACGTCAGATTCCTCTGGTTCGAAGAGCCTGCCCACTTCTGCCAGCGCCCCGCGAAGCTCCTCAGGATCCCCGTCCAGAGGCGACAGATCGCCTGTCATCTTTTTGGGAAGCTCCTTGGAAATATTTTCGACCGCAGCATTATTGCACGATGTCACCAGCATACTATACCGGTTGATCTCGTCATTTTTCAGGCTGTACCAATGGCGTGTGTACTTTGAATAAGCATTTCCCGGCTCCTCGCCGCGAAGAAAATCATGCTCTTCGAAGGCATCCTCCGGATTTTTATATTCCGAAAGCAGGATGGCCCGCTCTATGATGTTGCTGACTACAATTTCTTTGAGCAGAGTCGTTTTTCCCGTTCCGGGAGGTCCGTTGACAGAAAAAATATTCCCATTTTCCGCATACAGTTCGGAACAGCCTTTGCCAATCGCAAGGTTGATGGCCGTCTGCTGCATAAAGGCAGGCATGAATCTGGACGGCCATTTTCCAAGAGGCGCATTTTCCACGGATAAAATCTCCTGGATCTGCTTTTGATATTCCGCTTTCCCCTGCTTTCCGGGATCTACCAGATCGATACCTTCCGTTTCCCGCTCTTTTAAGACCGTCACATAGGCAAGCAGATCCTTTCCCATATGGCAGTTGTCCTCCAATGCCCCGCTTCTGATCTGTTCCTGGACAAGCCTGATATCATTGGAAAAATAATCATGCGTCAGCCCCAGATACTGATCCTCTTCTTTTTTACTTTTAATCCTTCCGTCCGCAAACATCTGAAATTGAACCGCGTAAACCTCTTCATAAGCATCCTTTTCTGTCTCGGAATTCTGTATGTTCCCCTTGAGATACCGCTTCTCGATCTCCTGATAAAGACCGCGGAGCCGGTCAAATGTTACGGCGCCTGCCGAAAAGGACTGCAGGGTATCGTCGTCCTCCTCTTCCTGTCCCTCGGACTGAGCGGCTTCCGGGCCAAAAAACATGGTTTCCAGTTCTTCTACCGCCTCTGCATACAGGGCTGCGTCCAGGGACGCAGACAGATCCCCTTTGGCAGACTTCACCTGCCTGAGCGCCCACAGAATGGCAGACAGGGACAGCGAATACCTGATGTACTCTCCTGAAGGCGAAAGCTGGAGGCTGGTCCATGCGATCTGATCCGTATTTTTTTCCGGCCTGCCCCCGTCCTCCGCTGTAAACGGCAGAACCTCCGCAATCCGGTCGATGCATTTTTCCCGCCTGACCTTCCCGATATAAATGGTCAGGTTCCCCCACTTTTTCATCCCGCAGGCCCGGGCCTCTTTTGCGATCACCTCATACAGCGTCTCCCGGCAGGAGCTGCCCCGGAGCAATAGAAAGTCCTCGATGATCGGAGTGCTTTTTTCTCGGCCTCCGGGCGGATTTTGCTTCCGCTTTTTCACTCTGTTGGTCAGCTCCGGATGATCCGGAAATGGATCCTGAGCCAAAAATTCCATTGTAAACCAGTAATCCAGAACCTTTTCAGCCAATGCACTGTCCTGCTCCTTCAAATGACCGCCTCCTCTTTTGTACGAATGAACTGTAAAAAAATCAATTGCCTATTTGCGCAGTTCCTGATCATATTCTATTTCTGCGTAATTACACCGTTACCTGTCACACCCCAGCCGATCACCGCGCTGATTGGTCGGGAGGATGCACATGAAAGCTGGTATTCAGACCGTCACGCCCCAAAATCATATACATACAGCTCATGCAGAGCCCGTGTCGCGCAGATATACCGGAACTGCTGAAACAGCGTGCTTTCCTTCTCACCGCCCAGCACAAACACCTGGTCAAATTCCAGTCCCTTCGCCAGATAAAAGGTGGTCACCGTGATCCCCTTCTGGAACAGGCTGCTGTCCCTGTCGATATAATATACATCCTCCCGCCGTTCCCTGAGATAACGGTATGCGTCGATCGCTTCCTCTTCCGTCATCGTCAGGACAGCCGTATTCTCATATTCTATTTTTGACTCGTTCTCTGCACTGCTCTTTTCTCTCGTTGGGCCTGCTTCAGAAGCTTCTCTCATGTCCTCTGCCCCAGGCATTTCCCGCCGTTCGTCTGCTCCACGTTCTTCCCCGGCCTCTTCCAGCCTTATCAGCTGTACCTGCCGCAGCACCTCATCCAGCGCCTCTTCCCTGGATGCCAGCCGTCTCTCCTCCACAGCCTTGCCATGCCTCTGGAAATACTCTACTCCCTCGATTCCCGTGATCTTCCCTGCATATTCCGCGATCTCCGCCGTGTTCCGGTAGCTTTTTTTCATCTCAATGCACCGGATCTTCCTGCCGAATATTTCCGGAAGAAAGGTCAGCACATCCCTCGGCTTCTCATCCACCGTCTGGGCACGGTCGCCCAGGATCGTCATATTGCACGGGAACAAAAGTCCCAGGATCACATACTGCAGATAGGAATAATCCTGCATTTCATCAATGACCAGATGGCGGATATTGCGGCGCGCAGCCCCGGTCCGAAGCCGGTATTTCAGATACAGCAGAGGATACACATCCTCATATTTCAAAAATCTCTTCTCCGCCGGTACATCCCGCAGCGCCGGATATCCGGAATCCTCCAGCAGCCAGTTATAGATCACATACAGATCCGTGGTCACATAAAGACCCTCAAACTTCTCCCGGATCACCAGCAATTCCTCTTCCGGAAGCGTCCTATCATGGAGTGTCTCGTATTCATCCACAAAATACTCCATCACCGCATCCATTCTGGACAGCAGCGGAACTCCGGAGAATTTGTAGTAGAACAGCTTCAGGATCTCCTCCGCCTTTTTCTCCATGCCCTTATATTCCACGTCCCGGAAATCCACCAGACGGTCCTCCAGTTCCACAAGAAATCCTTCCACGCACTGTACAAATTCTTTGGACTGCTTCCAGCGGTATCCTGCTTCCCCGTCCCGAATCTGACGCTCGATCTGATGGTATCTGTCCTCGCAGTCAGCAACCGTATCCTTCAATTCCCGATACGCAAACAGGTCAAGACTCATTTCCCGGATATTTTCCTCCCCCAGTTCCGGAAGGATATGGGAAATGTAATCTGAAAATACGCTGTTCGGCGACAGCACCAGTATATTCGAGGAACGCAGGTTCTCCCGGTCATGGTACAGCAGATAGGCAATCCGGTGCAGGGCCACAGAGGTTTTTCCGCTTCCCGCCGCCCCCTGGATCACCAGGACCTGATCCTTTGTATTCCGGATAATGGCGTTCTGCTCCTTCTGGATCGTGCGCACAATATTTTTCAGCTGGGTATCACTGTTGGTTCCCAGCTCCTGTTTCAGGATGTCGTCATCGATCTTCATATCACTCTCAAATTCATAGATCATCCTGCCGCCCCGGATCTTGTACTGCCATTTGGAGCTGATCTCCCCATGCAGCCTCCCGCTCGGCGCCTCATAGGACGCAGGCCCCCTGTCATAATCGTAAAACAATCCGCTGACCGGAGCGCGCCAGTCATAGATCAGAGGGATCCCGCCCCGTTTTTCCGAAAAATTCCCAATCCCGATATGGAAGGTTTCCGCCTCATCATCGCCGTCATAGATAAAATCTACCCTTCCGAAAAACGGAGAATCCAGCATCCTTTTCAGCCGCCGCCTCATATTCAGATTCTCCTGATTTGCATTGATCTGGGTCAGAAGGGCCTGGCTGTTGTCAAAATTCTCGTAGCCGTACTGATCCATCTCCGTATAATTTTCCCAATAGTATTCGTGCATCCCCTCGATATCCTTCTGCACAAATTCTATCGTTTCGTCCAGCTCCCGGATCCTCCCCCGGAGTTTTTCCATCACAACTGCCAAAAATTCTGTTCCTGCGCTCATACTATGAAAGCTCCTTCTGTCATCATATTCTAAAGAACTGTGCAAAAAATAATCTGTGAATAGTTCGCGTTTTTTCTCCGGGGCAGTTCCGAAACACCATACAAATTCTGCCGCCCCGGTTTGCATCAGAAAAGGCCGGTCAGGAATTCCCCCGGCCGGCAAATACCTCTCCCACTTCCAGATCCTCCGGAGTGGTGATCTTTATATTTTTATAGGATCCCTTCACCATCCTCACCGGATGTCCCAGCATGATCTCCACTGCGCCCGCGTCATCCGTCACGGTATATCTGCCGCGGCGGGCGCCGCCGGATTCTCCCTGGGCCTGCTTCTCCTGATCCTGCATCAGCATTTCATACGCCCGTTTTACAAGCCTTGTCTCAAATACCTGGGGCGTCTGCACCATCCACAGCGTGCTGCGATCCGGTGTGTCCTTTACCTTGCATTCCGAATCCACGATCTTGATCGTATCCTTCACCGGCATCCCGGCCACACATGCCTTGTCCAGCCGCACGATTTCATACAGCCGTAACAGCATTTCCTCATCTACAAACGGACGCGCGGAATCGTGGATGAACACATATCCGTCCTCCCTGGTCTCCCGAAGTCCGTTCCAGACCGAGTGAAAACGCTCTTTTCCGCCTGTCACGATCCTGCTCACCTTGGTGATCCCGTATTTCTCCACAAAATTCTTCCGGCAGTAGTCCTCTTCCCCTTCCCCGGTCACCAGGATGATCTCGTCAATGATGTCTGATTCCTGGAATACCTGCAGCGAATAGCAGACAATCGGCTTTCCTGCCAGAAGAAGATACTGTTTATGCACTTCCGTTCCCATGCGGTTCCCCCGGCCTGCTGCCAGGACGATCGCGGTACAATACGACTTTTCCATTGTGCCTCCCCTATTCACGGTCACCGCTCCCCCAGCTTCAGATTCGGAACCGCATTCAGATCCCATCCGTGCCTGGTTCCGGCCAGGTACTCATAATATCCCGCCGCCCCGATCATGGCCGCATTATCCGTGCAGAAAATGGGCGAAGGATGGTAGAATTTCAGATCACGCTCCTCGCACGCCTTTTTCATGCTTTCCCGCAGCGCGCTGTTGGAAGCCACGCCCCCGGCAATGGCAAATCTTCCCATCCCGTATTCCTCCGCGGCTCTCATCGAATGCTCCACCAGTACATCCACCACCGCTTTCTGGAAGGATGCGGCCACATCCGCAGGCCGAAAGGTTTCTCCCTTCATCTGGCAGCCGTTGATGTAATTGAGGACCGCGGACTTCAATCCGCTGAAGCTGAAATCAAATGGCGCGTCCGCAATGTGCGCCCTGGGAAATGAAATAGCGTCCGGATCGCCTTCCTTTGCCAGACGGTCGATCTTGGGCCCGCCGGGATATCCCAGCCCGATGGCACGCGCCACCTTGTCATAGGCTTCCCCCGCCGCGTCATCCCGGGTGCGCCCCAGGATCTCATACTTCCCATAATCCCGCACGCAGACCAGATGGGTATGCCCTCCGGATACGACCAGACATAAGAAAGGCGGCTCCAGATCCGGATGCTCGATATAATTTGCAGAAATATGTCCTTCTATATGATGCACACCGATCAGCGGCAGATGCCTGGCATAAGCAATGGCCTTGGCTTCCGCCACGCCCACCAGCAGCGCCCCCACCAGACCGGGCCCGTAGGTCACGGCCACGGCGTCGATGTCATCCAGTGTCACCTGGGCCTCCCGCAGAGCCTCCTCAATAACCTGGTTGATCTTTTCGATATGCTTCCGGGACGCGATCTCAGGAACCACGCCGCCGTACAGCTTGTGCAGTTCGATCTGGGAGGAAATGATATTCGAACAGACCTCCCTCCCGTTGTGCACCACTGCCGCGGCCGTCTCATCACAGGAGCTTTCAATTGCCAGTATATTCATATCCCTGATTTCTTTCATATCCCCACCTACTCAAATTTCATTGTAACCGACATTTTATCCTTTCCCGCCTTTGCCGCCGGAAAGATCTTGCGCACCTCGTTCATGTAGACCTCCGCCCTGGTCATGGACGGACTGTAATGGGTCAGCCACATTTCCTTCACCTGGGCGTCCTTCGCGAGCTGCGCCGCCTCATAAAATGTCATGTGCTTATATTCCACGGCCTTGGCCGCTTTTTCCTTTTCTCCGTACATTCCCTCGCAGATAAACAGGTCGGAATGCTCCGCGTGCTCCACGATGGAACGTGTGGGCCTGGTGTCTGTCGTGTAGGTCAGCTTGATCCCCTTCCGCGGCGGTCCCAGCACCATGTCGGGGGTCAGAAGACGTCCTTCCTCGGACTCCACGGGCTCCCCCTTCTGCAGATACCGCCAGTATTTCTGAGGGATCTCCTGCAACAGCGCCCGTTCCGGATCGAACTTTCCCGCCCGGTCGATCTCCATGGTATATCCATAGCATGGAATATTATGGTTCACCCGAAATGCTTTCAGACGATAACCGTTCATCTCAAAGGTCTGCTCTGCTCCCTCGATCTCCTGAAAATGGATGGGAAACGGCAGCTCCGGCGCGATCACACGAAGCGAATTGACCACCCACTCCAGTCCTTTCGGCCCGATCATGGTCAGAGGCTCCCGGCGTTCCGCGTTTCCCATCGTAAGAAGCAGCCCCGGAAGGCCGCTGATATGATCCCCATGATAATGTGTAAAACAGAGCACGTCGATGGGCTTAAAGCTCCATCCCTTCTCTTTGATCGCGATCTGCGTACCCTCCCCGCAGTCGATCAGAAGGCTGCTGCCGTTGAACCGGGTCATCAGCGCAGTCAGCCAGCGGTAGGGAAGCGGCATCATCCCGCCGCATCCAAGCAAGCATACGTCTAACATAATATTCCATTCCTCCGTCAAAGCAAATGGTCATCTTCTATCTCTGCAGGTATGCAAAAGCCTTTCAGCAGGGCGTCATAGCATTCCTCGCACAGTTCAAAGGAATGACGTTCTCCGTCCTTTTCTGAAAAATATCCCCAGGTAACGTCCGCACTGAATACCCCTTCCCGGGGCTGACCGTTCATAACCGGGATCTCTTTTCCGCATTGATTGCAGATCATCTTACTGATTTCTTTGATCTCTTCTGTTTTTTTAATTTGATGATATTGGCGCATACAACTTCCTCCTCCGTATCTTCAAATACTCTGTGAGTTCTGCTACGCCTAAATTATAACGTTTTTTTCTTCTGTTTCCCACTGGGAAACGCTCCCATGACTGGATACGAAAATCCAATATAAAGCCTTCCCATATCCGGATCTGCACACCTGTTCCTGTGCTGTCCCGAATACAGTACGCCTCATCCTCTGCGTCATGGATTACCGCCCTGCAGCACCGTTACAGCTCCCTGCTCATCAGCACCGCG
Source organism: Lachnospiraceae bacterium (assembly GCA_910575475.1). Lineage (GTDB taxonomy): Bacteria > Bacillota > Clostridia > Lachnospirales > Lachnospiraceae > Schaedlerella. The sequence continues at coordinate 15,338 of CAJTGD010000012.1, forward strand.
TCCTCCGGCGGATCCTGGTAGAAGCCCCTGCGGACTCCATCCTCCTGAAAGGCCATTTTTTCATAAAATGCTCTTGCCTCCCGGTTGCTTTCCCTCACATCCAGAAGCAGCCTGCGGATCTGTTTCTTTTTGCCGATCTCTTCCAGCGTCCTTATAAGGCTTTTTCCCACACCCTGTCTCTTCTGCTCGCCGGCTACGGCGATCCGCGCGATCTCCGCCTCATCCCCCGCCGCATACGCAAACAGATATCCCACGGCTTTTCCCGCTTTTTCCGCCAGCAGGCAGACGGTACTTGGATTCGAAACCGTGTCCAATATCCCGTTCTGGCTCCATGGGTCCGGAAAGCTCTGATACTCGATCTCCGCCGCGGCCGCAGCGTCCTCGGCTTTCAGTTCCCGTATCACAAGCTTTGCCGTCTTTTCCCGCTGGGCACGCTCTCGTTCTGCCTGGGACTGCCGCAGATATTCCGGCTGATGCTCCATGGCGGTTTCGTATTTTCCCGCCTTATAATAACGGATCCCCAGCGCTCCGACTACGGCGGCGCGCTGCCGGTTCATATAGGACGGCACAAACGAATAGGGAACCTTCAGCCCAGCAGACAGCATTTCCCGATAAACCGGCACTCCGTCTCCCAAAAACACGACCGGCCTGTTGTAGTTGTTGAGCCTCCGGATCAGATCCTCCACGGCTATGGCCATCTGCATCCGCAGCACCTGGAAAACCGGGTCCACTTCCCGGGTTCCTTCTTTTTTTCCCGCACTTGCGGAAAATGTATAGATTCCCGTATAGACCTGATTCCTCCGCGCGTCCATGATGGGGCAGATGATATCTCTGCAGCCGTATACCTGATAGGCCAGACCGTCCACCGTAGGCACATGGATCAAGGGCTTGTCCAATGCCAGCCCCAGCCCCTTTGCCGTGGCAGAGCCGATCCGAAGTCCGGTAAAGGACCCCGGCCCCCCTGACACAGCGATGGCATCGATCTCCGCCAGCTCCAGGTCTGTCATCCGTACCACCTCGTCGATCATAGGCAGTAATGTCTGGGAGTGTGTTTTTTTATAATCCACCGTATATTCTGCTACGGTACGGGTCTCCTCCACAACGGCAACCGAGGCCGTCAGCCCGGAGCTCTCTATCGCCAGCACCTTCATGTCCCGCATCCTTTCTTTTCCTGTCTTATCTCACTTTCCAATGATACCGGACGGCAGATTGATCCGGCGTTCCGTATATCCCGCCGCATCACTGTCCCGGTACATGACGGATTCCGGCCGTCTGCTCTCCTGTCAGTTCTACCGTGATCCGCCGGTAATCAAATCCTTTTTCCAGATCCTTTTCGATCAGAACCCGGGTACGCTTCCGGGGCAGGATCTCTTCGATCAAATCCGCCCATTCGATCAGGGACACACCGTCCTCCATGATGTATTCTTCGAATCCGGTCTCTTCCATCTCTTCCACGCTTCCGATGCGGTAAACGTCAAAATGGTACAGCGGCAGCCTGCCGCCCTCGTAAATCTGCAGAATCGTAAAAGTGGGGCTGTTTACGGATTCTTCAATCCCCAGCCCTTTTGCAAATCCTTTTGTAAATACAGTTTTCCCGACTCCCAGATCTCCGGTCAGCGTATACACATCGCCGGCTTCCGCCAGCTTCCCGAGGCGCATCCCGATCTGAAAGGTGTCCTCCGGGCTTTTTGATTCCAATACCATGCCGTCCTCCGATGCATTTTTCCGCCTGTACGGCTGCACTCCGACATCTCAATTTTATGCTGTTTGCCGCAATAAAACCCAGATTTTTGATCCGCAGTCTGCTGCCGTACAGACAGGAATTTTTTTAATGATGGAACAGGCGAAGTCCTGTAAATGCCATCGCCATACCGTGCTTATTGCAGGCCTCGATCACATTGTCATCCCGCACGGAACCGCCCGGCTGTGCCACGTATTTTACTCCGCTCTTGCGGGCGCGTTCAATATTGTCCCCGAACGGGAAGAACGCGTCGGATCCCAGAGATACATCGGTCATCTTGTCCAACCATGCCCGCTTTTCTTCCCTCGTAAATACATCCGGCTTTACTTTGAAGGTATTCTCCCATACGCCGTCCGCAAGAACATCCATATATTCCTCTCCGATATAAAGGTCAATGGCATTGTCCCGATCCGCCCGGCCGATGCCGTCCTTAAACTGCAGCCCAAGAACCTGCGGTGCCTGCCTTAACCACCAGTTATCCGCCTTCTGTCCCGCCAGACGGGTACAGTGGATCCTGGACTGCTGCCCAGCGCCGATCCCGATGGCCTGTCCGTCCTTCACATAGCATACGGAATTGGACTGGGTATATTTCAGCGTGATCATGGAGATTGCCAGATCCCGCTTTGCATTTTCCGGAATGTCTTTATTCTCGGTTACGACCTTTGCAAAGAACTCATCGTCAATCTTTAATTCATTTCTTCCCTGTTCAAATGTGATCCCGAATACTTCCTTGTGCTCCAACGGCGCCGGCTCATACGCAGGATCGATCTGGATCACATTGTAATTGCCTTTTTTCTTCTGCTTTAACAGCTCCAGAGCCTCCGGCTCATATCCCGGCGCGATCACGCCGTCCGATACCTCCCTCTTGATCAGCCTTGCCGTATCCACGTCGCACACATCGGACAGAGCGATAAAGTCGCCGAAGGAGGACATCCTGTCGGCTCCTCTGGCTCTCGCATAGGCGCACGCAAGGGGAGAGAGCTCTCCCAGATCATCCACCCAGTAGATCTTCGCCAATGTTTCCGACAGCGGAAGCCCGACTGCAGCGCCTGCCGGGGACACATGCTTAAAAGAGGTGGCGGCCGGAAGCCCGGTAGCCTTCTTCATCTCGCTTACCAGCAGCCAGCCGTTGAACGCGTCCAGAAAGTTGATATATCCCGGACGCCCGCATAATACTTCAATGGGAAGGTCGCTTCCGTCCTGCATATAGATCCTGGACGGCTTCTGATTCGGGTTACAGCCATATTTCAATTCTAATTCTTTCATCTGTCACGACTCCTTTTTTGTTTTCATATTCGTGTTTCTGAATTTCTGCCCGCAGTTCTTTCCTGTCTCTGAACTGCGATTCACACTCTACATCATTTCTGATTTTTATTTACGATCCTGGTCTCGTACTTTCCGCTCTTAATATCGATGTAACGCACAAACAGAGATACTTTATTCTCCTCATTCAGGCTGTCCCACAGAAGCTCTGTAAAGGCATCTATATCGTCCGGTATGGAGATCAGCTTCGGTTCCCCTTCAAAGCTGGGGAGCGGATCGCCGTCATGCATATAAGTATGTATAAAATGCCCTTCCCCCGCCGCCGGATTCTCATAGGCAAATGTATACCGATTGCAGCTTTCCGGAGTGCCGTTGCTGCTCTTTAAAATGGACATGGCATAATTGTAGTTTGCATTTTCCACATGCATGATTCCGGAGATACGCGGCGTATAGTTCGGAGCGTCCGGTTCAAATTCCCTGGAACGCAGCGACTGCTCGAATGTCATCTGACGGTCCATCCCCTCGTAGATGGTATCCGTCTGGTCTCCATTGGTCACGATGGTCTTGTTGCCGAGCACACGCACCGGAGCGTAGATCACCAGGCTCGGGTCCGTCAGCTTGGCAGGATCAAATGCCTGGGTCCGGATGCCTTCCCCGTCTTCCACGAAGATACGGTTCCTGCTGTTCACGCTGCGCCCCATGATAAAATATGCAGCAGCAGCCTTCGTACCGTCCGCGCTCTTCCCAAGGATGATCCCTCTTCCCGGATAAGAATTGTTCTTTAATTCCTGCTCAATGGATAACATGTTCATGATTGTGCCTCTCCTTCCGATCTTTCGAATCTGATATCTGTTGTGAACAATTACCGAATACGTCCATTATACCTGTGATATCCGGTAAGTTCAATACAAACTTTTGCATCTCTTCTGTTCTTTTTCCTCATACGCATAAAAAACCCCCGGAAATGCCTGTCCGCTGACAGGTCATCCTCCAGGGCATACTTATCATGCTTCTTTTTTTCTCTGCTCGTTGATAAAGCCTTCGACTTTATTTTCCGGAATGCCCAGGGCATAGGAAAATTCACTGTAAAGTGCATGCTCCAAAAGCTGCTGGTACTTCTTGTCCATGCTTGTAACACCGCCGCGATGCTCTGTACGCTTATAAAGGGTCTTCAATACCCGGATCCAGTTCTCCGGCACATATCCTGAGATACAGTCCTTATATTCCTGCTCCCGCGTCTTCTCACTGCGCACCCACAGGATCTCAATATCGTCCAGCCTCTTGATCAGTCCCAGAACCGCCTCCCGCTCAATGGGCTTGCGGATGTTGGTCTCATCATCAATGGGGACATATGCCCGATCCTTTGCATTGCCCACTGACTGTAAGGTATAATACTTCTTCTTCCTGTCAGCAAACGTAAAATCCAATGTTCCTACATCTTCAATCCGATATACACCCTTACACTTATAAACTACTGCATCACCTTGATTATGCATACACATCCTCCTTCCTTACCAGATAGAAAAATCTCTGTTTTGCTGCATTGACATTGGATCTTCACGCTTATAAAAGCTCTAAAACACCTCTTATCCATATAATTATAGCACCTTTTTCATGCAGGCGTAAGAAGATTTTTTTAAGGAAGGTTCAATTTTGTAAATCAATTTCGCAAACTACGACTGTTACTCCAGGAACATTTTCAGTTCTTCCATAAATGTGTTGACATCCTTGAACTGCCGGTATACAGAAGCAAACCTGACATAAGCCACAGGATCCAGGGTTTTCAGCCGCTCCATGACGATCTCGCCGATGAGGCTGCTGGGGATCTCCTTCTCCTCCCGGTTCACGATCTGCAGCTCGATCTCATCCACAGCTTCCTTGATGGCATCCGCAGGCACCGGCCGCTTATAGCAGGCGCTCAATACTCCGCTCTCAATCTTGGAACGTTCAAACTGTTCCCGGTTATTGTCCTTTTTTATCACGATCAGCGGGATGGTCTCAATCTTCTCATAAGTGGTAAACCGTTTTCCGCACTCATCACAACAACGGCGGCGGCGAATCGAATTGTTCTCTTCCGCCGGCCTGGAATCAATGACGCGTGTGTCCGAATTTCCGCAATAGGGACATTTCATAATATCATCCGCCTTTCTTTTTCTGCTATGGTATACAAGTCGTTATAAAGGAACTCCATACTGCCGCTTCCCGAAGCTAAAGCACCCTGCCTTCGTTCGTAAACAGATACAGTATAATTTAATTATACACAATTCGTGGCACAATTGCATTATATTTTTTTCAGAAATTTTTCTTCCCGGATTTCTACGAGGATGATATCCGGCCCGATTCGTTTTACACAGTGAAATGGAATCACATATTCACTGTCCGTCCCCAAAAAACCGCAGATCTTCCCCGGCCCCGGAATGATCAGTGCCTCGATCTGCCCGCTGCTGCAGTCAAATTCGATATCCACCACACATCCCAGCCTTTTGCAGTCACAACTATTAATTACTTCCTTTTCCCGGAGTTCACACAGCCGCATATCCGTCTCCTGACAACATATTTCCACTTACTTCCATTGTATGCAGCAAAGCCCCGCAAGGTTACTGCTGCCTTCGCGGATCTGCTCACCTTCTGATAGATTTTCGAAATTTCTCTCATCCTCTTGACATCCGATACGCATCGTATTATACTGTATTTGTACTAGTAATACAGTATATCACAGATCACATTTTATCGAAATAACCTGAGTGAAAAGATTGTTTCGTTTGAATCGAAGGTCAGACCCCGCGCAGAAGCCATCGATCCACGCCAGGGTTCCCGGCTCTCTGCTTCACGATAACCTGGGATCTGCAGACACCATTCTATAAAGGAGGATGTACAATGAACCACGCTTTGACAATTTCAGGACTGACCAAAACCTATCCGGACTTTGTTTTGGATCATGTCTCATTTACGGTTCCGAGCGGCTCTATCGTCGGGCTGATCGGTGAAAACGGCGCCGGAAAAAGCACCACGATCCATGCGGCCATAGGCCTGATCCAAAAGGAAGCCGGCCATGCTGCCATCTTGGGAAAGGAAGAACTGGACGCAGAGACCAGGGAGCAGATCGGCGTTGTATTTGACGGCAGCAATTATCCGGAAATCCTTTCTCCGAAGAAGATCAGCCGTGTCATGAAGCATATTTACCGTTCCTGGGACGAACCGGCCTATCTGCGGCTTTTAAAGCAGTTTTCACTGCCTCCCGACAAGCCGATCAGACAGTTTTCAAAGGGCATGAAAATGAAGCTGGCGATCACCGCCGCCCTGTCGCACCATTCGAAGCTGCTGATCCTGGACGAAGCAACCAGCGGACTCGACCCCGTCATTCGGGATGATATCCTGGATATGCTTCTTGACTTTGTGCAGGACGAAGAGCATTCCATCCTGATCTCCTCCCACATTACCAGCGATCTGGAAAAAATCGCGGACTATATTGTATTTATCCACGAGGGGAAGGTCGTGTTCTCCAAGCCCAAGGATGAGCTGACCGAACAGTACGGTATCATCAAATGCGGAGCGGCGCAATTTGACGCAATAGAAAAATCCGATATCATCGTATCCCGAAAGATGGATTATGAGTGGCAGGTTCTGATCTCCGACCGGGATAAAATGCAGAAAAAATACAGGGATGCCCTGATCGTCCCGGCAGCGATCGACGAAATCATGCTTTTATATATAAAGGGGGAAAAGTGATGAAAGGTATTTTACTGAAAGATCTCTATATTGCAAAAAGCAACATTCTTGTGACTGTCATAAGCCTGATCGTCCTGGGCTTCGGACTTTCCTTTTTGCTGGAAACAAGCGCCCTTTTGGTCCTTGCCCCGGTCGTTTCCACAACGTCGGTTTTTATCAGCATCACAAGCGACACAAGCTCCAGATGGAATAAAAATGTAGTCACCATGCCGGTAACAAAGGGGCAGATCATCGGTGAAAAGTTTATTTTTTATATCCTGCTTGCAGCCCTGGGACTGGGTGCGGCCCTGGTTCCCTGTGCATTCCTTTCCTTTTTTGACAGGGATATCACACTGCACTCCTTATGCCTGTATGGTTCCATCGGGATCAGCGCGACCCTGCTGGCCGGCGGCATCAGCCTCCCCTGCGCTTACCTGTTTGACCCGGAAAAATCACAGATCGTCTTTATGATGTCCTTCCTGGCTTCCACGGGAATCATTATGCTGCTGGTGCTTTTCACGAACCTGTTTATTCCTGTAAAAGACCATATCCTCCTCGCATTTTGCATCGTGCTTGTGATCTCTGTCCTGTGGTTTTTTGCCGCATACAGAATTGCGGCGGCCATTTATCAGAAACGGGATATCACATAGTAACCCTTTCTGCATACGATCGTATAAAAACCGCACCGGGACAGTATCGCAATAATACCATTCCCGGTGCGTTTTTCTTTTCAAATTGATAGAGAGGATTCTTTCGGGTCAAAGCCCCCGTAGTAAGCTGACGGGGAATAAAAAGCCGGTTCTGCGGCTATTCTGTCACAACACCCTTCTGCAGCATCACATTCGCATACAGGGCGGATTCTCCGGTCGCGATGATCGCATAAGCCGTCTTTGCCTCGTCGTAGAATGCAAACCGCTCGATATTGCCCACGCAGTCCGCACCGCGGGAATCGTGCTTTGCGATGATCTCCTTGTAGGTATCCCAGATTGGAGTCTCCACATCATCCCCGGGCATCACTTCCATCAGGTTCACCGGCTTCTCCACATAAGTATCCAGCGGGAATACCTGCAGGATCGCATCTAGAAGCTCTGGTACGCCGTGACCGTCACAGCGGATCACGATCGCGTCCTTTCCCATGGATTCCGCCGGGAAGTTTCCGTCGGAGATCACCAGACGGTCACTGTGCCCCATCTCGCAGAGCACCATCAACAATTCCGGAGACAATATTTTCGGAATTCCTTTTAACATATTCTATACCCTCCATTTATTTGATGGTCTTATATAACGGTCCGTAAGCCTGGCATGCTCTGTAGTCAGCGCCTTCCTTGTCCATGCCGAATGCGTTCCATGCTGCCGGACGGAAGATCTTCTCCTCCGGTACGTTGTGCATCGCAACCGGAATCCTCAGGATGGAGCACAGGGTGATCAGGTCGGCACCGATATGTCCGTAGCTGATCGCGCCGTGGTTTGCGCCCCAGTTGTTCATCACGTCATATGCCGTAGCAAATGCGCCTTCTCCGGTTGTTCTCGGTGCGAACCAAGTACACGGCCATGTATAGTCGGTTCTCTTCCAGAGTACGTCGGTTACCTCGTCCGGAAGATGTACGGTCCAGCCCTCTGCGATCTGCAGCATCGGTCCTAAGTTCTTCACCAGGTTCAGACGGATCATGGTCACAGGCATCTCTGCCTCGGTTACGAATCTGGAGGAATAGCCGCCGCCCCGGAAATATCCAAGGTCTGCGTAGTTCCATGTAGTCGCCTTCATGATGGCTTCCTGATCTGCCTCTGTTACCTCATACCACGGCTTCATCACGCCGTTTCCGTTGGCATCCTTTGCCTGTCCGTTGGCATCCAGACATGCTGCTCCGGAGTTGATCAGATGGATAAATCCGCCTGCTTCCTTTGCCTTTCCTTCCAGCTCATAGCCGCCGGCCGCTTTCTTCACTGCCTCAGGACTCCAGTATGTACGAACATCGGCAAAAATCTGCGGAGAATTGGTAAGCAGTTTATTAAAGAGCATTCCAAGGCTGTTGAGCACATCGTTCTCAGTCGCCAGGATATAGGGCTCTCTTGCTCCGTTCCAGTCAAAGGAGGTATTGAGCATTGCTTCCGGATAGTCGCAGTTCGGATAGAAGTCTGTCCACTGTCTCTGTCCCTGGAAGCCGGCAGCGATGGCATTGTGGCCAACCTTTTCTTCTTCGCAGCCTTCCGGCAGATTGTCATTTCCGTTCATCAGGTCTTTGATGATGCACATCATCTTTACAACGAATTCCCAGTCAGAATCCTTTGCGTCGCGGCTCTTCTGCAGCTCTTCCGGATTCTTGTCAAAGCCTTCGATACATTTTTCTTTTGTCCATGCAAGCGCCTTCTGATATTCTGCCTCATCATAGATGCCTTCTGTCATACGGCGGATGATCTCTACCTCATCTACGGATTCCACACGCATTCCAAGGTATTCCTCGATGAATGCCGGATCAATGATGGATCCGCCGATCCCCATACAGATGGAACCGATCTGCAGATAAGATTTTCCTCTCATGGTCGCAGCAGCAACCGCGGCACGTGCAAATCTCAGCAGCTTTTCTTTTACATCCTCCGGAATCTCCGTGTCGCTCGCTTCACAAACATCATGTCCGTAAATACCGAATGCCGGCAGGCCCTTCTGCGCATGAGTAGCCAGGACTGATGCCAGATAAACCGCGCCCGGTCTCTCTGTTCCGTTGAAGCCCCATACCGCTTTGATCGTCATTGGATCCATATCCATGGTCTCTGCGCCGTAGCACCAGCAGGGTGTCACGGTCAGAGTAATGTCTACCCCGGCCTTTTTGAACTTATCCGCGCATGCCGCTGCTTCCGCAACACGTCCGATGGTCGTATCCGCGATGATCACCTTTACAGGCTCACCGTTGGTATATTTCAGATTGTCTTCCAACAGTTTAGCCGCGGATTTTGCCATGTTCATGGTCTGATCTTCCAGAGATTCACGAACCTTGAGCGCCCCTCTTCTTCCATCGATGGTGGGACGGATCCCAATTACCGGATAGTCTCCAATGAGTCTTGATTTTGCCATAGCAGTATTCCTCCTTTAATGAATAAATGTTTTAAATTTCTCATATGCAGCATCCCATTTCTCAGTATCCTGAGGAAGATACTCATATGTAGTTTCTGATTCCGCAATGATGTGCCTTGCTTCCTTTACATCCCGGATCTCGCCCATTGCCATCATCTGTACCGCGATATTTCCCAGCGCGGTGGCTTCCACCGGACCTGCGATCACCTTGCGCCCGTTTGCCCCTGCTGCCATCCGGCAGAGCAGCTTGCTCTGGATCCCGCCGCCGATCATATGGATGACCGGATAATGCTTTCCGGTGCAGGATTCGATCTGTTCCAGCGCGTAGCGGTATTTTAATGCCAGGCTCTGGTTGATGCAGCACATGATCTCTCCCACGGTCTCCGGCACCTTCTGTCCGGTCCTGCGGCAGAATTCCCGGATCCTCTCCGGTATGTTGCCTGCCGGAACAAACTCCGGCGCATCCGGGTCAATAAAGCTCTGGAACGGCTCTGCCGTGAGCGCCATCTCCTCCAGCTCTCCGAAGGAATATTCCTTTCCTTCCCGGATCCACTGGCGCCGGCTCTCCTGGGCCAGCCAGAGTCCGATGATATTTTTCAGCAATGTGGTCGTATTGCCGTAGCCGCCTTCATTACTTACATCGCATGCCATGGATCTTTCCCCGATCACAGGCCCGTCCAGCTCCGTTCCGAAAAGGCTCCATGTGCCGCAACTGATAAAGATAAAGTCCTTCTCCTGAGTGGGAACGGATACGACTGCGCTCTGTGTATCATGTCCCGTGATGGCAATGACCTTGGCCGGTTCCACTCCAAGCTCCTCGCAGATATCCGCTTTCAGCGTTCCAACCACCGTACCGCTGGGAATGATCTCCGGCAGAAGTGTCTTCGGGATCCGCAGCGCTTCCAGGATCCGGTCGGACCATTCCTTCCTGCCTGCATCCAGAAGCTGCGTGGTCGCCGCCATGGTGTACTCGGCTCTCTTTTCCCCGGTCAGGAAATAATTGAACAGATCCGGCAAAAGCAGCAGCTTGTCTGCCCTTTCCAGGATCCAGGGCCGTTTCTGCACCAGGGAATATAACTGGAAAATGGTATTGAAGTTTTCAAACTGCAGTCCGGTCAGGCTGTAGACCTCTTCCTTCGGGATGGCCTTGAACACCTCTTCCTGCATCCCCACGGTTCTGTCGTCTCGGTAATGAACCGCATTTTCCAAAAGATCGCCGTGCTCGTCGATGAGGCCGAAGTCCACACCCCAAGTATCGATGCCGATGCTCTCAAAGCCGCCCTTCTGCTTTGCCTTCACGATCCCCTGCTTGATCTCGAAAAGATGTCTCAGTGTGTCCCAGTACATGGTCCCGTTCAGCATCACCGGATCGTTGGAAAAACGGTGTACCTCCTCCATACGGATCTTCCCGTCCTCCAGCCTTCCCAGGATAGCCCGGCCGCTCCCGCCGCCGAAGTCAAACGCAAGGACCTGCTTCTTGTTTCCGCTCACTGACCTACCTCCTCCCTTCTGATGATTTTGGTATATTTGTAACTATTTAGAACAGACAGCCGCGTTTTCTATGAATTGTGTATCCTCACCGCTGCCAATACAGTCTCCCCCTGACTCTATAGGCGATACGCCCAATTTCAGAAATAGAAAAAGCGTTTCGACAAGTAAACTTGCACAGTCATTTTCCTCAAATCCTGCTGTCCCAAATATAAACGGTGATTTTATTTTACCATTGTACAGAGAATTATACTTGTGTTATAATGTAAAAAAGTATAACAATATTCACATATCGTTAGCAAGTGTACGACACTGTGTGAACAGCAACCACATATTTCTACGTTCCACATTGAAATGAAGTAACTGCGAATCGTACAATAACACGCACAAAGGAGTATTATGCAGTATATTAATTATCAGGAAAGCTGGCAGAGAGGGACCGCCGACTTTCCTATGGAATATCATCATGTATCCCCGTCTCATCCGCAGTATGTCATGTCCCTGCACTGGCATGTAGAGTTTGAACTGATCCGGATTTTAAAGGGCACCCTGCACCTGACCATCGATGAAGAGAAATTTGACGCTTCGGCCGGCATGTTCATCTTTGTTCCGGCCGGTGTCCTGCATGAGGGGATACCCGACGACTGTGAATATGACTGTCTGGTATTTGATATGAATATTCTCATGAATAAAAATGATTCCTGCTGCCGGATGATCCGTAGGATTACAGAGCATGAGGTCGAGCCGCAGTATATATATCCGGAATCCGATCAGGAGCTCCACCGCATCATCTGGGGGATGTTCGACGCGGTGGCTTCCAGGAGGCCGGGATACCAGATGATCGTCCTGGGGTCCCTGTATCAGATGATCGGTACGATCTTCGCGGAAAACCATTATCATCCCGCGCCGGAAGTCTACCCCCGCAACCACCGGCGGATCCTGCAGCTCAAGCAGGTCCTGGAATTTATAGAAAGCTCTTATAAAATGCCGCTGACGCTGGAGGAGATTTCCCACAGCGTCAATATGTCGCCCAAGTATTTTTGTAAATTTTTTCAGGAAATGACTCACCGGACCCCCATTGATTACCTGAATTATTACCGGATCGAAAGGGCCTGCTACCAGCTTCTGACCTCCGAGCAGTCCATCACAGAGGTGGCATATAATTCCGGCTTCAATGACCTGAGTTATTTTATCAAGACATTTAAGCGATACAAAGGAACCACGCCGAAGCGGTATCTAAAATCATAGGGAAAAAAAACGCCTGACCGCCATTCATCTGCAATGGGGCCGGCGTTTTTTATACCATCGTATACAGAAAGGCTGCCAGTGGCAGGCTTTCTGTATGATTGCACAGATCTGGAACTACAGGGTCACAATCACGCCGTCTTCATCCCACAGGTCATGCCAGTCGTTTGCGCCTTCCCAAAGAAATACCTGCCCTTTCACGAGCCGGTTATTCTTTTCCAGCGTTGCGATCTTTGCCATTTCCTCATCTGTCAGCGGATCCTCGGTCATGCTCTTGAGATTGCTCACATATTCCACCTCATGCACAGAGAACGGAATCGGAATCTGTCCCCTCTGGTGCGCCCACTTCAAAGCGATCAGTGCCGGATGCACGCCGTGCGCTTTCGCAATCTCCTGCATTTCCGGCGTCTGCATGTCCGCAACGTCCTCCGGACAGATGTCACGTTCCGGCCTCTGAGGAGAGCCAAGCGGCATGAATCCGATGGGCTGGATCTTGTGGGCATTCAGGTAATCAAACAGCTCCTGCTGCTGGAAGCAGGGATGTAGCTCCATCTCGCATGCCACGGGCAGGATCTTCATCAGAGGCAGTACTGCCTCCAGCTTCGGAATGGTCATGTTGGAAATGCCGATATTGCGGATCAGCCCTTTTTCTACCAGTTCTTCGCACTGTCTGTATGTACGGATAAATTCCTCCGTGCTGAAGGGCTTGGAATCCGGATTTCTGGAATCCACGTCACATCCCGGTGCATGATAGTTCGGGAACGGCCAGTGAATGAAAAACAGGTCGATATAGCCGCATTTCAGGTCCGCAATGCTCTTCCTGCAGGACTCCTCCACTCTTTCATGCATGTCATTCCATACCTTTGTCATAATGAACAGCTCGCTTCTCTCCACCACGCCTTCATCGAACGCGTCCTGGAACACCTGGCCGATCTGGTCCTCATTTCCATAGCATGCGGCACAGTCAAACATCCGGTAGCCGCAGCGGATCGCGCCTGCCACCGCGCCGGATACCTGCTCCGGGGTAAAGCGGTCGGATCCGAACGTCCCCATACCTACACAGGGTACTTCCACTCCATTGTAAAATGTTACCTTCGGCACACTTGCCGGATTGATAAATTCTCCCATTGCTTCTTCTCCTTTTCTATCATCATGTTTTTATTCATGGCCCATAAAATCCGCCGTCTTACGCCAGCTCGACAATCTCGATCTGCGGCAGGAGCCGTTCCATATCCTCTTTTACAAAGAATCCTGTCTCTTCCCGCATGGCTGCTGCCGCGGAAACGGCGCTTGCCTTTTGCAATGTGTCTCTGATGCTTAAGCCCTCGCTCAGGCCCAGCGCGAACCCTGCAGTCATGGAATCTCCGCAGCCCACCGTATTCACCGCATGGATCCGGGGTACTCTGGCCCGGTATGCGCCCTCATCCGATACCACAACGGCGCCGTCTCCTCCCAGGGATACGGTAACGATCCCGATCCCCTGCCCATGAAGCACCTTTGCCGCTTCTATGATCTCTTCCGGATCGGTGCAGTCCTTCCCGGTCAGCATCCGGATCTCATCCAGGTTGGGCTTGATCATGGTCGGGGCCGCCTCAATCCCCTGCTCCAGCAGCTTCCCGCTGGTATCCAGGATCACCGGCTTTCCCGCTTCCCTGACAAGCTTTACCATCCGCTGATAGGCTGTGCCGTCCAGCCCTTTGGGTACGCTTCCGGATATGGTCACCACATCCGCGTCTGCCGCCAGTCCCTGAAAATGCTCCAGGAACCGTTCAAAATCCGCCTCAGTCACAGTAAACCCCGGTTCCAGAAATTCCGTCTGGAGCTGGTTCTTTTCGTCCCAGATATTGATGCAGGAACGGCTCTCGGCTTCCATATGGTAAAACGCGCTCTTGATCCCAAAGGGCTCCAGCGCATCTTCAATATAATGCCCTGCGTGGCCGCCGACAAATCCGGTGGCCGTCACCTCCGCCCCATAGATGGCTGCCGGCTTGGACACATTCAGCCCCTTGCCGCCCGGCGTATAGACGCATTCCTTCACCCGGTTCACCTCTCCCGTCCGGACCTCCTCTACCACATACCGTTTGTCGATGGCCGCATTCAATGTCACTGTCAGAATCATCTCAAGCCTTCCTCCTAATTACACAGCAGCACCTTGCCCTTTACGAGGCCCGGTGTCTTGAACATCTGAAACGCTTCCTGTGCCTGGCTCATGGGCATCTTTTTGTAAATGAGCCCTTCATCGAATTTTAACTGCCCGGTTGCAAAATAGTGGGCCGTCAGTTCCCATTCCTTTCCCGGGAACGGCGAGCTGTAGGACATCCAGGAACCAGTCAGCTTAAATTCCTTCCGGTTCATATTTTCCCACATCCGCGGGGTAAAGGTCAGGTCCACATGGGGGGTTCCGATAAAGCACACATGAGCCTTATTTGCGGCAAGCTCAAACGCCATGTACATGGTCGGCGCCTGTCCGGCGGTCTCATAGACATAGGCAAATCCTTTCCCTCCGGTAAGCTCCATGGCCTTCTCCAAAAAGCCTTCCTCTGTGGTGTTGATGACCTCGTCCGCTCCCAGCCGCTTCGCCAGCTCCAGCCGTTCCTCGCTGATGTCAAAGACCACCGCTTTTCTGGATCCGAAGATCTTAGCCCACTGCATGGTAAACAGCCCGATGGTGCCGCCGCCCAGTACTGCCACATGCTGCCCGCCCTGATAATCATTCTGAAGCAGGCCGTGAAGCGCTACTGTGGACGGTTCAAACATGGCTCCCTGCTCATAGGAAATGGACGGTTCAAATATGACCGCATTCTGTTCCGGAAGGACCACATAGTCCGCATTGCTCCCCTGCTGACGGGATCCGATAAAGCTGTAATGCTTACAGAGAGAAAAATTCCCGTTCTGGCAGTCATCGCATTTCATGCAGGGAAGCAGAGGCGCGCCAGAAACCCGGTCACCGATCTTTACCTTTGTAACCCCTTCCCCGACTTCCACCACGTCTCCGGAAAACTCATGTCCGAGCACGATCGGATAAAAATGGACTCCATTGTAGAGAACCCTGGGGATATCTGAACCGCAGATCCCGGACGCTTTTACCTTTACCTTCACTTCCCCCGGTCCCGGCGTCGGCTCCTCGTAGTCCAGATACTGTACATCTTCATTTGCACATACTACTGCTGCTTTCATCTTTTCTGACTCCTTTTGTATCTGTTTCATCAGACACCTTATTTTTTATGATACTGTCATACTGCCTCTCAAAACGGCAGGTTAACTTTTCCTGTATTTCTTCATTATGCCCTTGAGCTGCCCATACAGTTCCAGATAGATCTGGTAGTTCCTCTCATAAACCTCCCGATGCTCCGGGTTTGGCTCATGGCGGCGCTTTTCCTTTACCGTCAGTCCTACGGCTTCCTCAAAGCTGCCGTACATGCCTACGCCCACGCCGGCCAGGATCGCTGCGCCCAGTGTGGTGGCCGTATCGGATGAGGGCACTACGATCGGCTTTCCGGTAATATCGGACTTGATCTGGGTCCACAGCAGCGAATTGGCCGAGCCGCCCATGGCCCGCAACACCTCTGCCTCTGCTCCGGCTTCTCTGGCAATCTCCAGATTGTGGTGCAGAGAATAGGCCACACCCTCCATAGCCGCCCGGATAAAATGTCCCTTGGTCTTTCCGAAGTCCATTCCATAATAGACTCCTTTGGCATCCGGATCCCAGATCGGAGAGCGTTCGCCGGACAT
Source organism: Lachnospiraceae bacterium (assembly GCA_910575475.1). GTDB lineage: Bacteria > Bacillota > Clostridia > Lachnospirales > Lachnospiraceae > Schaedlerella. Next base: position 31,585 of record CAJTGD010000012.1, read on the forward strand.
ATAGGGGAGAAATACCATTCCGTCGCAGCCTGGGCCAACTGCCTCCGCCGCTTCGTTGAACAGTTCCAGCGAGCTTTTGCCGCATCCCTTTCCTGCTTCCCGCTCGTAAGCACCGAATTCCCGTTCCAGCCAGCGCATCACACCGCCGCCTCCGGTGGTGCCCCCCTGGAGGAGCCACCTGCCCGGCACCACATGGTAGCCTAAGATCAATCTCGGGTCCGCCTGATAGGTGTCGATACAGATGCTCATTCCGCCTGCCTGGCCGCCCTGCTCCTGGGTCTCTCCCGGGTGGACCACACCTGCTCCTAATGTTCCGCAGGCCGCATCCAGCCCTCCTGCCGCCACAGGAGTCCCTGCCGTCAGTCCGCTTTCCTCCGCCGCCTGATCGATCACTGTGCCGATGACGGCATGGCTCGGATAAATATCCGGAAGCAGCGTCCTGGGAATCTCCAGCGCCTCGCACAGCTCCTCGTCCCATGCTCCGGTACGCATATCGAAGCAGTGCAGGCCGTATCCCTGGGAAATATCCTGGGTCATGCTGCCGGTCAGCTGGAACGCAATATAGCTGTTGGACTGCAGGATCTTATATGTACGGCGGTACACCTCCGGCAGATTCCTCCGGTACCAGAGGATCTTCGCCGTGGTATAAGACGGCTGCAGAGAGTTGCCTGCTGTCTGGAAGATCCGGTCCGCTCCAAGCTTTTCATTGTATTCATCACAGATATCCTGGGCCCTGGTATCCATCCAGATGGGTGTCCTTGCCAGCACATTTCCCGCCTGGTCCACCGGGATTGCCGACCAGCTCTGCCCGTCGATCCCAACGCCTGCGATCTCCGACAGATCCACTCCGTCTGCCGCCATCCTCTTTATGGCAGTACACACGGCCCGCCACCAGTCCTGCGGATCCTGCTCCGCCCATCCCGGATGGGGATAGTACACCGGATATTCCTCGCTGGCCGAAGCGATCACCTCTCCGTTCCGGTCAAATACCGCAGCCTTGCAGGCGCTTGTTCCAATATCAATTCCTAACAAATATGGTTTCATCACAGCCCCCTTTCTTCCTTCTGTACACGGCCTTCGGATCCTTCGGCAGCCCGCAACGTATCCGGCCTCCGGCAAACGGATCTTCCTTCCACAAAGCTGGTGGCCAGCCTGACCGTCTCAAACTCCGTCCGCTCTTTTTCCTCCAGCCTTTTCAGCATCAGCTCCGCGGCCCGCCTTCCCAGCTCCTTCGTAGGCTGGGTCACGATACTGAGCTTCGGGATGCATGCCCTGGCAAATTCCATATTATCAAAGCCGATGACCGACATTTCCTCCGGAATCCGGATTCCCAGTTCATTCAGCTCGATCATCGCCCCCAGCGTCATTTCATAGTTGGAAATGAAGACCGCTGTCATGTCGGGATTTTTCCTGGTAAGCTCCTGGATTCCCCGGCTTCCGCCCCGGATGGTGTAGTCCCCCCGGACCACCAGGGATTCGGCAGCAGCAATCCCCGCCTGTTCCAGCGCCCGCACATACCCCCGAAAACGTTCCTCCGCCGTGTAGACCTCCTGTTCTCCCGCGATCATGCCGATCCGCCGGTGCCCCGCGGCGATCAGACGCCGGATTGCGTCCTCCGCGGCGCCCTGGTTATCTACCAGCACGGTATCACAATGGACGCTGCGGATCCTTCGGTCAATCATCACAATGGGCTTTCCGGTTTTCATCACATTCTGCAGGCAGGCGCCGCTTTTTCCGGTAGGAATGACGATCATCCCGTCCACCCTTCTGCGTTTCAAAAACTCTACGGCCTCCGCTTCCCGTTTCTCATCGGTACGGCAGTCGCAGATCATAGCCGCATAGCCCTGCCCCCGGAGCACATCCTCCAGCTCCGTAATGATCTCCGCAAAGAAAATGTTATTCAGCTCCGGTATGATGATGCCGATCGTCTTTGTCCGGTTCGTTTTTAACCCCCGGGCCACCTCATTGACTTCAAAATTCAGTTTTTCAATGGCCTGCTCAATCTTGACCCGGTTCTTCTCCCGGACATTTCCTCCGTTCAGATAGGAAGAAATCGTTGCCAGCCCGAGCCCGGTTTCTTTTGCTATGTCTTTCATCGTTGCCGCCATATCCGCACCCTGCTTTCACTGTTGCTTCTAAAATCTATATCCAAGGGAATCCCGTTATGGCCATTCGGCCGTTTCACAAGGCATGCCGCTCTGCCATTCTTCCTCCGTCCATCCCCAAGCTGCATCTCACAATGGCCATCATATCAATCTGCCTTTCCGTCGCATCCGCATACTTTCATGCGCTCCATCACCAGCTGCTTCACTGCCTCCATACCGACCACGCCCAGCTTTTTCGGGTCAAAGGTATCCGGCTTCTCTTCGATCAGCTTCTTGCCCGCAGCCGTGTAAGCCGCCCGCAGTTCGGTCGCAAAATTCACCTTGCAGATTCCCCGGCGCACACAGTCCCGTACTTCGTCGTCGCTCAGCCCGGAAGCCCCGTGCAGCACCAGCGGGATGGAAACCACCTTCCGGATCTCGGATACACGCTCCTTGTCCAGCACCGGCGTTCCCTTGTAAAATCCATGGGCCGTTCCGATGGCAACCGCCAGAGAGGTCACTCCGGTTCTTTCCACAAATTCCTTCGCTTCCATGGGATCCGTGTTGGTATCTGCTTCTGCTTCCAGGTCATCCTCCTTGCCGCCTACCTTGCCGAGCTCGGCCTCGACCGGGATGCCGCAGGCTTTTGCCACATCTGCGACCCTTTTGCTGACCGCGATGTTCCCCTCCAGATCTTCATGAGAACCGTCGATCATCACAGAAGTGTATCCCGCCTTAAGCGCCTGTACCGCCAGTTCAAAGCTGCTGCCGTGGTCCAGGTGAAGGCAGACCGGAACTGCCGCTTTTTTCGCCTCCGCAGCGACGATCGCATAATAGGTCTCCAGCGTCCCGTACTTGATCGTGGACGGCGTGGTCTGCAGCATGACCGGGGCATGAAGCTCCTCCGCGGCAGCAATGACCGCCTTCACCATCTCCATGTTCTCCACATTGAACGCGCCTACGGCATAGCCGCCCTTCTGTGCGTCCGCCAGCATTTTTTCTGATGTTACTAATGGCATCTTGTTCTCCTCCTTTGTCAAAACCGAAACGTTTCGGTTTTTATTGAAATCATCGTACTACATTTCCAGGAAAAAGTCAATAAAAAAGTTCTGATTTTTTTTCTTTTTCTGTGCAAAACTTATATTCAAAACTATTCGGTCGTTTCAAAAAGTATCTGCGGCGTCCCCCGCCGCGGCAAAATAACAGACCGCCGCGGTACGCATCTTCCAAACGCATACCGCGGCGGCCTGCTAAAACCACTCGTAGTATTCACCTTTATCACTGTAAACGGCAGTTTACTGGCTGGCCAGTGAACTGTAATGACCGCAGCTCTTTTTTACAGGATCCCAAACTCCTGCATCGCCTTTTTCAACACTTCCTTATGCTGCGGCTCGAGCTCCGTCAATGGTCCTCTCAGCGGTCCGCATTCCTTCCCCATCAGGTTCATTGCCGCCTTCACCGGGATCGGATTCACCTCGCAGAACAAAGCGTCGCAAAGCGGAAGGGCATCCAGCTGCATCTTGCAGCTTCCCTGAACATCACCGTCAAAGAACTTATAGACCATATCATGTACGTACTTCGGCGCCACATTCGACAGCACAGAGATCACTCCCAGACCTCCCAGAGACAAAAGCGGAACGATCTGGTCGTCGTTGCCGGAATAGAGGTCGATGTTTCCGTCGCACAGGTGCATGATCTTCGCCACATTGCCGATATTGCCGGAAGCCTCCTTGATCCCCGCGATGTATTCCACATTTTTTACCAGATGGGCCACAGTCTCCGGCTGGATCGCACATCCGGTACGGCTGGGTACATTGTAGAGAATGGCCGGGATCTTCGCCTCATTGGCGATCCTTGTATAATGGGCGATCAGTCCGTTCTGCGTCGCCTTATTATAATACGGAGTCACAAGGAGCAGCCCTTCCGCCCCTGCCGCTGCCGCCTCTTTGGAGAGCTGCACTGCCGTAGCGGTGCTGTTGGAACCGGTCCCCGCAATGACCGGGATCCGGTGGTTCACGCGCTCGATCGCAAACTTGATCACGTCCATGTGCTCCTGCTCGCTTAAAGTCGCGGACTCTCCTGTCGTTCCGCAGATAATGATGGAATCTGTCTCCCCGGCAATCTGCTCCTCCAGGATCTCATCCAGCTTATCATAGTTCACTTCCAGATTTTCTTTCATCGGTGTAATGATCGCAACACCTGCGCCCTTAAAAATTGCCACTGCTTTTTCCTCCTTATTCTCTTTGACGAAAAAAGAAACGGCAAGATGCGCCGTCCCCCAAATATACATCCATGTATATCAGATAGCCCTCCATCCTGCGATGACAGTCATGTCGTTGTTCACGCCACGCCCAAGCGATATGACCTCAGGAATCATATCCTTTCGGCATCTTTTCCTTTCCGCTGCCTTCCTCTGCCCTGCACATCCGGCAATGTACTGATAAAAAATGCGACCTCTATCTCGTTTCCATTTCTATTTTTATTTAGAATAACACTGATACCAGGTATTGTCAACGAATTATTCTAATTTCTCTGCCGTTTCGTTTTTATTATTTTTCTCATTTTTTACAGCCTCTCGATTCCCCTGCCCCAGCTTCTCCTGTGAGATCATGGCCTGATCCAGAGCACGCAGATCTTCCTCCGGGATCTCATAAACGCCTTCCTCTGTCTTGTTGATATGTACCGTAATATTTTTCGCTTCGCCATAAGCCAGACCTGCATCCAATTCTTCCGTCAGTACGTCATAATAAGTCTGATATACATGATTCTGTATCTCATCATCCGAAGGCATTTCCTCCCCGTTCATCACACGATTGGATATCTCTGCCGCATACTCCTCGGCCTTCTTCTGAAATTCATCATAGGTATTGTCAAACAGCAGGATCGGTTCCACGGAGATATCGATCGTATAACCGCCTCCCTCTGCATCTGCCGCTTCTCCTACTGTATATTTCACCTGTTTTACAGTCTTTTCAAATAAGGTCCTGTAGCTTTCCTCCAGTTCTTCCGATAGCTCTGCCGTATTAAATTCATGCATCGTGGCATCCAGGTTATTCTGAAAGATCTCTTTGGCTTCCTCCTCTGTCGCGCCTGTCAGTTCCATATAATCCTCTGTCTCATTTTTATAAGAAACATCCAGGATTGCCTGCATATACGCGCAGGCATCGAAGGCCGTACAGCCGCTCAGAAGAACTGTCATCGCAGTCACCAAGGCAGCCGCCCGCATCCAGTTTTTTTTCAGCCTGTTCATAAGCTTGTCCTCCTTTTTTATGATTGATAAAGTGTGTTACGATTTTGGTAATACTAACATACTTTATCTGTGAAAAAAGAAGAAAGCTGTCAGGCAGTTTCGACATCTTATTATAGAAAAATAGTAACTGCTCAGTACCCTCGCAGTTAATTCTTAACAGTTCCTTACTTTTATCAGTTCCAGACTTGACAACAATAATCTTGATGTTTAAAATAAAATCAGATTTTAGAATTCTCGTATTTGAAATAATGGGAGGTACAATACATCGTGTATATTAGCAGACATTTAGAACACCAGATACTGGAGGCATCAAAATTCTATCCCATCGTTATGGTCTGCGGGCAAAGACAAGTAGGAAAGTCAACCATGCTGAACCACATAAAGGAAACCGGACGCCGTTATGTAACATTTGATGATGGAAATGCCCGCCGCCTTGCGGAACAAGATCCAGAGCTTTTTTTTGAAACCTATGGATATCCTCTACTGATCGACGAGTTCCAAAGAGTACCATCTATTCTTCTGGAGATGAAAAAGATTGTTGACCAGATGGCCTTAAATGAAGAGGACAACCACGGTATGTATTGGCTGACAGGTTCTCAGAAATTTAGAATGATGAAAGAAGCATCCGATTCACTTGCCGGCAGGGTTGCGGTTCTTGAGCTGTCAGGTCTGTCCGAAGCCGAAATCGAGACCCGGCCGGCAGGGATATTTCATCCTGACCTGCCTTCCCTTCGTGAACGGATGAAACATAAGCAGTCAAAGAATATACATCAGATCTATGAACGTATCTTCCAGGGAAGCATGCCAAAGCTTGTCACAACAGCGCTGGAACGGGATCGCTTTTATCAGGATTATATCAACACCTATCTGGAACGGGATGTCCGGGATCTGGCACAGGTAGGAAAGTTGAGTGAATTTTATGATTTTTTGGTATTTATGGCAGCAAGAACATCACAGGAACTGAAATACAATGAGATCGCGAATGCCATAGGAATATCCTCGCCTACCGCAAAATCCTGGGTTTCTATTCTGGAAAGCTCCGGGATCATCTTCATCATGCGTCCCTATTATTCTAATCTGACAAGCCGTCTTGTAAAAACGCCGAAATTCTATTTCATGGATACCGGATTGGCCGCATATCTTTGCCGCTGGCCAAATGCGGAGACATTGGAGAACGGCGCAATGGACGGGGCATTTTTAGAAACCTTTGTGGTTTCCGAAATTATAAAAAGTTATTATAATGCCGGAAAACAACCTGATTTGTATTATTACCGGGACATTGATCAGAAAGAGATCGACCTTCTGGTGGCAGAAGGTGATAAAATGTATCCGATTGAGATCAAAAAGGGGAAAACGCCCGCTCACCCGGATAAAAATTTTAAAGTTCTGGATAAATTTAAAATGGACGTACAGCCCGGAATCATTATATGTCTGTGTGATGAACTACTGCCATTCAACCGCGGGGCATGGTATTTTCCAGTGGCTGCGTTGTGAGCAGGCTTTGCGCCCATTCCTTTAGACACGCATACACAACCCACTTTTCTTTATCAAGGCATAAAAACCAACAAAATTTATCTACTCCCCACTAAAAACAGCAGATTGTATTTGGGGGAATGCGTATTATAATAAAAGCCAAACAACGATTGGAAGGGATACCATGATATGACACTGATAAAAGAAAGAGCAATTAAAATGATACAGCGTATGCCTGAAGACAATATGCTGTATGTAATAAATATTTTGCAGAATCTCGAGGCAATGTCCATAGATAAAAGAAAAGACACGAAAAAGGCACAAATGGCTCTTACACAGATTTTAAATATGGAAAAAAGACTGCCGGCAGATTTTGACCCCAACAAAGAACTTCAGGAGGCGAGGGAAGAAAAATATAGTAATTTTGGTTGATACAAGGCGCTGGCTTATAAAAAACCTGTGTGATATTTTCCGTATTTCAGACTTAAATGCAGAGAAAATCATTTCTGCTGTTGAAAATGAAGAGTTTTCAGATTTTGAGGATTGTTTGCAGGAAGAATGTGCGGTAGAAGCAATGGCTGATTATATCGTGACGAGAAATCCAGATGACTATATGATGTCTAGGATCAAAGTAATCGAGCCAGAAAAGTTTGTAAAGCTGTTAAGAGAATCATGATTTGTTTTTCTTTTTTCTATAGGCGGCATCTTTTTCCAATCTCCATATAGTTTTGATAGGTATTCGTCATATCTCTCTGGAATAAAAATTGATATATTCTCTATGGGCACACTATAGGAAACCTAATATTAATATACGCATGGTCTGCGCAGCGGAGAATCCATCCCGTTGCCATCCTGAAAGATTTCCAACCTACTCATCCATTTGCAAAAACGATGCTTACGCACTCATCGCACATAGCTATATGGAAATACAAGGTAAGCACGAAATAATCCGTACCTGTTCCAAATCTCCAATATTTGGTAAACTGTGCCTTGATGAAAGCTGATCATCATCCAAAATTCATCTGTACTTTGACAAAAAATCCACCCAGCATCTTCTGCTAGGTGGACGTATTCCTTGGCTGATTTGTACGGCAGGATTCCGGTAGGGATCCTGACCATGGCAATAGCTCCTGGAGGGCTTCCTTTGAAGGAAACGAGCCTAAATCTTTCATCCGTTCCAATATGTAAGCCAGATAGTCATAGGGCTTAAGGCCATTCAGCAGCGCTGTCTCTGTGATGCTGTATACGGCCGCGCTAGCCTCGGCTCCTTTGATACTTTTGGAAAAAAGCCAGTTGCGGCGGCCGATGGCGAAGTTCTTGATCGCTCTCTCAGCGGCCGAGTTATCAATGCTCAGATGCCCGTCTTCCAGGTATGCTTTTAGATATTTCTCCTGGTTTAACATGTACAGGATGGCCTCCCCTATTTTAGAAGATCTGTTTACAGAGCCTTCCAGGGTATGAAGCCACTCGAAGAGAGCCTCTAAAAGCGGTTTTGACTGCTTTTGACGCTCAATATATATTTCCTCCGCCGATAGGCCGCGGATCTCTTTTTCTATCTTATAAAGCATGCCGATCCGTTCCATCGCCTGGTATGCGGTTGTCTCTTTCAGCTGTTCTTTGGTGAAGCCCTTTTTCAAAGGGGTAAGGGCTTCATCAAACCGCCGCCTTGCGTGTGCCATGCACCCCGTCACCGTGATCTGCTCCGGGAGGCTGTGATAAGCTTGGTATCCGTCACAGGTCAGATAGCTCTGGAACTCATCCCCCAGAAATTTCACCGGATGGTACCCACCCCTGGTCCTTTCGTATTGGAAGAGGACCATCCGCGGGGATCCGCTGTGCCCGTCCGTCAATACTCCCTTTCAGGAGCGCAGGATCCTTCTGGGGACGTTTCATCATTCCGCATTTCGGGCAGGCGTAAATATAGGTAATCTCCTCCACCACTTCAAAACGGGCCGGGATGAATTTTAAATATTTTACGGTTTCCGTAGTCACCACTTTGTATTTTGTCCCGCATTCGGGGCAGAATCTTTCTTTCCCTTCTAATTTATGTTTGATCACTTCTGTAGTTTCAAATGCAGAGAGGTCCTCTTCTTTTTTTCCGGTTGGTTTTTTGCGCTTGTAGGGTTTCGGATGGATCTCTTCCATCTCCGGCTCAGCCGCGTTGGGATCCGCCTCCTGCTCCGCTTCATTGAATAAGTCCATCTGCTCATACCCTTCCGCGTATTTTTCGCTGGAAGAGCCAAACTGTTTCCTCTGCGCAAGCGCCAGCCTGTCCGAAAGCAGCGCGTTCATAAATTCCAATTCCTTCGTTATTTCTTTCAGGAGCTGGATCTCTGTTTCCTGTTTTTTCTGATATGTCTGCATGGCCTGTATGCCAGCGAAAGGAATCGCGGTCGAGCCGTTTCATCAAGATCCAAAAGCCGGATCCATCCCATTGGAGGATCTTGATCGATGTACGTCTGCGGTTGCAGAAGGCAAACATGCAGCGGGAATAGGGATCCAGGTGGAATTTTAGTTTGATGATTGATCTTACTGTAAAGTGAAAAAACATCTTCCCGGTACAGGTAGACTAAACCTCCCGCCGCAAAAAACAGAGCCAGCGTGCCGTATTACAGCCTTCGGCATTCCCGTTTGCTTAGGCATCACTATCAGGTACACCCAATCTCTGAGAACTATCGTTCAAGACTCACACTCAAATCTTCCCAATTTTTCTCAGCATATTCTTTATCTTTGCCTTGTTGCCTCTCAACTGATATTTACTTTCAGCAATACCGCAACGAACCAAATAATTAATCCAGTCACCAATGCCAGAGACATCCGCTTTTGTAGAAATTCCATACTGTTCTGATACAAATCTCCGCACATTTTCTGTTGCAGAAATCCAAAACGGGCCTCTGCTCACGGATAACGGATATCTCTTGAACGGCTCATTATAAGCCTCTACGTATATAGGTGTTATACCTTGCACCATATCCATGGTAAACTGATACCCCACCATAAGCTCCATTTTATTGAATACATATAGCCTTAATGATTCATGAGCGAAAACACAATTATGAGGTATAGTTCCATTGATACAAGCTATCTCTTTTGCCGTTTGCCAGCAGAAAATCTGCTCTACGAGAGTCAACTCTTCTGGATACAGAACTTTATACCCACATTGTATCATCAGCTTCTCTATATGATTCTCTCCCATATCCTTAGTATCCTTCAAGTGCTCTCTGGAGAAATATATTTGTTCCGCTGTGTTCAATCCAAGACTAACCGCCTCAGCCATCGCATTGTGAATAACGATATCAAATAGAGTCTTATACGCAGTCGTTATATATTCCCCCGGATGCACCGCCACATCTGGAACCAAGACTCTTTTATATAGGACTGGGTTGTTAGCAAAAAACATTTTACTACAATCCAGCCCCAGAAGCCGAAAGAACTCCTTATAGTTCCCTGTGAATTCTGTACTACTATCACCAAATCCTGAAAACACATAAACATAATCCTCTGTCAATTCATTTCCATCAAAATAGGGAGCCTCATTTCCTGTCTGTTTGGCCAAAAGTCCTTTTACCATGGGATACCAACACCGCTGGACAATATCAATTAAAAAATGTCCCCAATGTCTGTGCGCAAGGCCGAGGTAAATCGCTGTTTCTTCGGATTCCACTGGATTAGAGACTGAGTATGCGCCGCCGAACGCAATTCGATCCACATCTCTTTCAATCTTAAGGTCATAGATAATGGATTCTTTAACCAGCTTCCCATCCTTATCAACTACACCCCCAAGACCCTGATACGGAATTTTTACATTATGCGAAATCCCCCCCAATTGTTTTCTAGGGAGAATAATACCATTGTCAACTACCTTAACAGATGGTATGACGTCCTTTATCTGCATAAATCCAGCAAGCTCGTTAATTCTGTTTGCAAGTGAACTGCAGAACGATGTGTTGTATGTCATGTTGGAACTCCTTAATATTCTTAGCCAATTGCATTAATATACGGCAGTGCATAGAACACCACGAAGAACAGTCCCAAAAGCACTCCAAATCCGTATATATACATTAAATTCCGGATGGATATATCTGATATTTTTCCAGGCAATTATTCTTGGTCTTGTTGTGGACTGTGCTAATGCTGTGACCGCTATGTTCCATCCAACAGCTTCATTTACTATGTACGGGATACTGATAATTGCAGCCACAAGAAATACCAGAAACATAATCGTATCTGTAATCAACACACCTTTTGATCCAGAATACACCGTAAATATGGTAAATGATAACCAAACAATTACAACACATACTTTATAATCCAACCCTATGATGGATGTCATAAGTGTAGAAACGCCTTGCATAGCAGAAAGCATATAAGTAAGCTATTACTACAAAAAGCAATGTTATGGACGCAAGTATCCTAACTCTTTTAGAATCAAAGTGCTTCCCAAAATACTCAGGAACGGTATTTACTGCAACTCTACGAATATATTTTCCAAACAGACTTGCACCATATATATCCAGATGCCTTATTCTGCCCCATCTTATAAAGTCTTATCAGGTAATTTGAACCATTTCCCCAAATAAGGTCATATTCATACGGTTCAAATTTCCTGAGGCCAGAATTATGGTAAAAAGTCATTTCCCAAAAATATATTCTGCCCGAACTAAGATACATATCCACACGCACATGTGGAATATCGGAAGACAATGTTTCTGCTAACAATATCATTTCATCTAACTCTTTTGGCTTTTTAGGGGGTATATCCGCATTAGGGAAATTATGCCATCGTTCGATAAACGGTCAAAGAGTGTATATGGATTTGCTATATATCGCATAATACTTTTTGAACAAGCCATTCTTTCCTTCTCCTATCCTTTAAATATAGATAATAATTTCTTATTAAATTCTAAATCCGCCAATTTATTAACTAAAATTTCTTGTGCAAATATTATCAAGCTAGAACCAACGATTACTGTCAAAAATCTAATCCATTCATTGTCAGATATCCTATAAGAAATCTGAAGCATAAGAATATGCCATAAATAAAACCATAATGAATGCCTACAAACAAATGTAATGTAATACGTTACAATCCCCCCCATTTTAATTTTCTGAAATATTTCTAATAAAGCAAAGGATACTGCAAGTGTATATGTTAAATAATAAAGTTTTGGTGGATACTTAAATGCATCTATTGATAACATCATTCCGGTTCTGTAATAATAAAAAGCAGCGAGGCAGAGAAATAAAGCAGTACAGGAGCATAAAAATATCCTTTTATACTTCGCAGAAAAACCGTTCCAGTTAATAGCAAAAGCCGAAATCATTCCATACACAATGGGATATAAAACAATTACTCTGTAATAATAGTCGTCTGAGATCATATATAGGAATATATAGCACAGTACGCACAGACAGAAAATCAATTTATTATTTCTGCTATTAATCAAGTCTACTCTTACCATGAATGGCATCATCGCAGCAACAATCAAATATACATAGATAATCCAAACATAGCCAATTGAATTGTCCTGAAACAAATATGACCTCACGATATTAACAACATTATAATCTGCAAATCTGAACACTAAATTCAGCAATAGATAAATTGTTATAAAAATCCAAGTAGGAACTGCGAGTCTCAAAATTCTTTTTTTAATATATGTTCTTATTTCGCATAATGTCATATCAGAATGAACTGTATCAGTAGCCAAAATAGCAGATAATATAATCAACAAATTTACATCAAAACTCCTTATACTAAGTATAATTTTATTTGATGAAATATGAGCGATCAATATCCCTATCATTCCAATAAATTTCAAATAATCAAATGATAAATTTCTCACTATATTTGATTGTTCTATAGCGCTCATTTCTGCCTCCACATATCTTTATATATACTTTATCTCATTTTTATATCTATGCCAGCAAAACGGAAGGCACAAAATCATGTAGACTACCATCCCTAAAATTATTTGCAGGATTATTCCTAATATTCCATGCCCTAAATATTGACTTGACCAGAAGACTATTACAAACATAATTGATGCCGCCATTAAATAATATAAGTTTCTGACCAATTTTTTAATTATTTGCATATCCTTTTCTACTGCGACCACCTGGTAAGCCATAACGATGAACTCAGCGGCATCTGTTCCAAGCACCGCTCCTAATGCCCCAAACCCAGGAATCAACAATGCATTAATTACCACATTTACCACTGCTCCAAGCCAAACGGAATTCAAAAAGACTCTATCCTTATATAATGGTATTAAATACTGCGTTCTCATCACATTAGCAATAGATAAGAATATTATTTTGGGTGATAAAGCAATGATTAATATATTGATGCCTGTAAAGGACTCTCCAAAAAACAATGGCGCAAAGTCCGTCGCAATAGCAGAAATTCCGCACGCTAATCCGCATGACATAGCAGTGGCAAACTCTAAAGAAACATTAAAATATCGTCTTGCTGATTCATCATTATTATTTGCAAATAAATATGACATTCTCGGAAGCATTACTGTCCCTAATGCTGTTATTATTCCGGTTGGTATGTTAATAATTTTTTCTGCATTTTCGTAAAATCCAGACTGAGACATTGTGCTAAAGCTTCCGATCATAACTTTATCCATTTTGTTATACAATGTTACCGCAATAATAGGAACAAAGAGCACAAACATTTGTGGAAAATGTCGGGTCATATCCTTAAGTGAAATATTGCAGATATCGATTTCTCTTTTTAGAAATGGCCATACTGACAAGTTGCTCAAAAGCAAACTTCCCGCAATTATCAGTGAATATATCCATACATCCTGTTTTTCTTTAACAAAAAGAAAAATACATGCAACACTCATCAGTTTTATAATAATATTTCTAGTTACAGTAAGTTTAAATCTTTCTATCCCAAAGAAAAACCAGTTAATATCCACTACAGAAGCAAGTACAGCAAAAAACAAAGCAAGTGCTGTTTGCAAATGTTCTTGTCTGCACACTATAGCTAAGTAAACAATATATACAATTAAAGAAAACAATGATGTAGTAAGCTGCAGTACCCAAATACTCCAAAAAGTATGACTTCTCTTTCTTCTGTCATCTCTAACGGCAGCAATCGACCTGTTTCCATAATTATTAACGCCAAGCATACCTACGAGTGCAAAGCAATTTGCTATTGTATACTGAAATGAGTATACACCCAATCCATCATCACTCAATACCCTTGATACATAGGGTGATGTTATAAGAGGCAACAATACAAGAAGCACCTGATAAATCACGTTATAAATAAAATTCTCCTTTATACTGCTATGCTTCATTTTACCAGTGGTTCTCTCCTTTCCATTAGTTGCACAAATAAAGCACTCACGCTTTCTTTCTCTTAAATAACACCAAGCCGATGTACACTATAGCCATAGCATAATATAAATTAGATGTTTGCATTCTAATAAAAGAAAATAAGAGTCCTTGTAACAGAAATGAGTACATACATATTGTCTTTATATTAGGCTTTTTGATAACGCTGCTGAAACTGTTAGACATTAGCAATCCATACAACATAGAGCCTAAAAACACCCCGGCACACCTTCCATCTACGTAAAAGTACCAAAACAGTGAAACATATGCATTTGCCCTCGTTCCACTTATTGTGATTGTTGTCCATTGACTATCAGTTGATAGTATCAACTGATAAATTGATAACCAATGCTTAGGAAATTGCAAGCCTAATCCATTTTTTAGCAAATAGAGGAAAGGAAAAATAAAGCCATTCAAAGAGGCAATACCATATCCTAATAAATTTCTTGCATCAACCCCCTGAGCCCAATAGTCAAACATGCATGGTTCCATCGCAAAATAATAGTACAGCGTTTTTATAGTACTTTCTCTAGATATTGTTGTATATATAATAACAGCTATGCCTATAATTATTATAATTGTAATTGTAACTATACGCCTTGCTTTCTTCCAGAACTTTTTTAATCTATCTGTAATATCCTGTCTTTTTACAACATCAATAAATGTGAACACAATTACTATATGAAGAACCAAATTTACTATTGGAGAACGCCCACCATTACTAAGCACCCTGACCGTGATTATTATAATATCTAAAATCAAAAGCTTACGGTCTCTTTTCCCTAACCAAAAATCTGCAGCAACAAGAGGCTGTAATGCCATTGAAAATGGAGTTGCTATCAAAATATCTATTGCGTTTAAGAAGCCTCTTCTCGTTTGCCCTGCATTCTGAGCTGTGTATCTGATTAGTGCAAGACCACCCCCCTTTAGGATTGTTGAAATCATACTTCCTAATTCAATTAGTGATACAATCAAACAAACTGCACACAAAACATAGGCCCCGCCATATCTAATGCTGTATTGATATGCTGTTTTACATGAATTATGTTTTCTGCCAAATCCAAACCTTAAACAATGCTTTCTGGACCAATCTCTTATCAAATAATACCCAAATCCAAATCCAATAACACCAAAAAGTATGCAAAGATTAATTTCTTCCCGAGTTTCTTTTAAACCAAATAAATGGAAAGAATTTAAAATCAAAATGAATGCCCATAATGCATAAAATGATATTACTGGATTAAATATCTTTTTCTCATTTAGCTTCCCTATAATTGCTAATATCACGCAAAGTGAAATAGATATATATGAATAGAGCATTTCCTTACCTCTTTTTATAGAGCACCTCCTAAGCTATCATCTTGTCGGAGCTCTGTACTTACTCTCATGCAAAACAACTTGTACGCTTGGATTGTGCCTTATTTCATTTCCTATGAATCCAAAATCTCTCATCGTATATCCGCTTTTCCAGATAACATATGGTAGGCTAAGTTGGTCTCGCTTGCTCCATTGCATCAGTTCACCCCACCATAATTCCATCAGTTCTATGCAACACTTTTCCATATGCTTACGAACAATCATATTTGTCTCTATCAAGCCAAAATCTTCAGGCATCCCTACTTTTTTATAATTATCGATTTGCTTCCTGAGCAAATCAGGATCATCCTTTTTCCTAGATATACAAGCCTCCACCTCTGCATATATACTATTTCTATCTGGATGCCAATTTGACGCAAAAGGTACAGTTTTGCCCACACATTTTATGAATTTAGATAAATCTCCTACAACTCTAATATTGGAATCCACCCAGATAGAGTATTCATAGTCTTTGAAAAAAACATGTGGGTGTGTTTTCATATACCTTGCTTTTCTTGTATTGTCAAAACCATGTACCTCTTCAACAGTATTTATATCTATCTTTTTCCAGGCACTCGATAAATTTATCGCCATATCTGTAATAATATAGAAATCAACATTTTCTGGCACATACACTGGTTCCAATAGTTTATCATAGTATCCCGTTATGCAAGTATATACTGCTATGCGAGTATTCGTTTCAATAGAACCATCAAAGGTCAAAAATTCAATATTGGCTTTATGTCCTTTTGATAATTTCCTTATTACTTTTTTATGTTCAAAACTTATTAACAGAGTTCGGAACTGCAAATGTTTGATTGCATATATCAATTTTGAAACTTTTACTCCAAACTGATATTCTGGCGAATGTCGTAAATCAAGTATTTCCTGATTCAATTCACACAACGCCCTATCTATCTTTTCTGGTTGACTCACTCTCTCATCCTCACTTCTTTCGCTGAGTTTCCTGCAATTACGCTATTATCGGGAAAACTCTTTGTGACCACTGCATTAGCTCCAATCACACAACCGCTACCAACAGTTACGCCATCACAGAATACAACACTAGCTCCTATCCAACAGTTATTTCCTACATTGATTCCTTTTTCCGTAATTCCCTGCTCCCTGATAAGTTTTCTTTTATTATTAAGAACATGGTTTGATGAATGGAATCGTATATTCTGTCCCCCAATCACATTATCCCCTATATAAACCACTGTCCAAGTTCTCGGTAATTCCCAGAACAACGTACTATAGTGCCGCTTCCCAGACTGCTTCCTTCATCAAGTACCAAACCTGTCCTTGACAAAGCATCAAGGTATACACCGTTTTGGATAGAAACTCCATCTCCAAGGCTCATCTCACTCTTGCATTTCAAAACCACCTTTTTCCCAATAAACACAGTCCTTCCAACGGACTTCATGCCGAGACATCTTAGTTTGCCTCTTAGAAGTATCCATTCTCTCTGCCAAAATATGAAAAACAGGTAAGCTATAAGTATATCAAGATCTATCTTATACCCCCTGCTTTTGCACGACCTACAACTTTTTCTGCCGTATTTATAATCTTCTTTTTTGCAATCATGTTCTTCTTTAACCTACTATATATTTTCGATGATGCAATAAGATATTTATATTTCAGCCTCGCCTTTTTATCATTTGTTGCCTCCACCATATTAGTGGCGACATCTTCTCTGTGATAAATTTGCAGTTCACTGCTGTAGAGCATTAAAAAACCATAAAAGTCCGCATATAGCTTGAGAATATCTTCTTCCATGTACAAGAAAGTCTTATCATGCAATCCTTCGAAGCGCTTCACATATAGAGGTGAAAAAATTAGGCAGGCCCCATGTAGGATTGTGTTTTCCATATCTCCGACCAATGTTTCCGTTCTATATATCTCTTTTACCTGTTCAATTACCTTGGATGCCAAGGAATCCATATGAAGATAACTTAACAAAAGACGATTACGTTTTTTGAGCCGGAAAATAACAAGTTCCTTAAGATTCCAGCTTTGTTTTCTTCCTGGGTTCTGATGATATCCAGCTGCCGAGACAATATCAGGACCAAGAACTGAATATTGCTTCTCTTCAAATTTGCGAACTATAATATCAGTAAAATTCGACTGATTGATTATTGTATCATTGTTAAGGAGTACTATGAAGTCGGCGTTTTTCTTATACTTTGCATATTGATAACCGATATTGTTTCCCCTTGCAAATCCAAGATTTTCCTCACTTCTGATCAGTGTAACTGACGGATAATTCTCAAATGCCTTCTCCAAATCCGCATAAGATCCATTGGGACTGCCATTGTCCACAACTACAATTTCTGAATCGTGTTTTTGCGATTTAACATTATTAAAAATAGATTCCACACATTCTATTGTGTCCAATGTGGCCAGGTAGTGTAGTACCACATATACAATTTTCATACGACTACCTCCCTCCCCCTCTAATCTCTCTGTTTCTCTTTATCATTTCCATCAATTTGCCACTTCCTCAAACACTGCCTCAATCCCCTGTACCATGGCTGATACAGAGAACTGTGCTCTCTTTTTTTTTAACCCGAATTCTCCCATCCGCTTCCGCAGTTCTTCATTTTTTACTAACTCAATAATTCGTTTAGCCATTTCTTGCGCATTACGGTAATCCACTAGGTAACCGTCCTGACCATCTGTAATAATCTCTGTGGGGCCACCATGATTTGTCGCTACCACCGGAAGTTTGTATTCCATTGCCTCTATCACAACAAGCCCAAATGGCTCTGGCTGTATAGATGGAAGTATAAAAACATCTAGGCTAAGATAGAAACTTTCCATATCATTTATCTGGCCTAACAGCCTGACCGTATTCTCCAGTTTTTTCTTTGTTATATAACTCTCCAAATCAGCCTTTATCTGATCCTCTCCTTGATAGGTCTCACCAGCTATCTCAAAAATCACATCCGGACATTCCTTATGCACGATTGCAGCTGCATCCACAAGTAGTTTTTGGCCCTTCCATCGGTTTATCCTCCCAGCCATACCAACTGTAATCAACTCATGAGGGACATTTCCACTCGTCTTTTTCTCATCCACAGCGTTATAGACAACTCGGACTTTGTCTTGGTTAACCAATAAAGCGTCTCCTGTAGCCTTACTATTAGCAATAATCAAATCAGCGTATCTATCCATCATGAAAGAGATCATTTTGTTTTCTAAAGCGCTGCTAATAATCTCTCTGATGTGCCATACACTCTTTTTCTTCAAACGTTTTGCCGCAATGGCACCGGGAAATACAACCGCTGTATTGGTATCCACAATATCAATCTCAAATTCTCTGATATATGCTTTCAGAAATCGCATGGATTTTGCAAAATCCCTTAAGTATGAGAGACTTCCTTTGAGAGAGAGATTCTTTCTCCTCAACACGGCTATCGCAAAAATATCCACATGGATACCCTTAACCTTTTTCATCTCATCTACAAGCGGCCCAGGACATGGCAAAACAACATATACCTTATATTTGTTTTTGTCGATATTTTTTACTATATTGAAAAGCGACCTGTCCGAGCCGTACAACTCCGAGCTCGAATGGACGAACAATATACTTTTCACTGCTCGCTCTCCTGACTTTTTAATCCCTACCAAAAATATCTCTTGTATATACTTTCCCTCTCACATTATCCAAGCTCTCCTTCCTGAAGTAACTGTGCAAATGCTTTTGTTGCTTTCTCCAATCCGGCATTCCACGTATCGGTCCCCACAATAATACGAGAAGGATACAGATTATCGTAGAGTGCCTTGGACTCTCGCAGGAACTCTGGACTGAATATGATATTGTCACAATAGTATTTCTCACGAACCATTGCCGTGAACCCTATAGGAATTGTAGACTTGATAACCATGATAGCATCTGGATTTACCTTGATTACCATCTGGATGACCTACTTAACAGCACTCGTATCGAAGGGATCATCCACTCACATATGTCCTACCACATGCCATTTTTCCGCCGCTTTTTAAAGATTGCGTATGGCATAAAAAATAGTAATGTTATTCACGACTTCGATAGAATAATCTTTATCCGATTACTATGCTTTATTTTGCTGAAGCCTCCTAATCGATAATACCCATGGCACTGAATATTTCAGCGCAATTGTCGTTATTATCGAATGTGCTAAATAAAGCTCATTCTGCTTCTGAATTCATCATAATTTGCTCCTAAATTATGAACATTATTCACAAAATACATCTGCATACCGTCTGGTAATATACTCCCAGCTATATGCGCTCTTAATTCGTTCTTTAGCCCTAAGACCATATTCGCTTCGCTGCTGGCTATCCTTTCCATCAACCTTATCAATCAGCCCAGACAGACTTCCATCTCTTTTACTCCAATACAGCGCCACGTCCTGCCCTACTTCCCTATTAAATCCGACATCCAGCAACAGGTTCAACTCCGTACTACCAAGTGCTTCCAACAAGCTCGGATTTGTACCACCGACTTCATGCCCATGAAGATATGCATAGGCGTTCTCTCGGATTTTTTTTAGCAGCTCCTGATCATATACCGTACCAACAAATTTGATTCTCCCGTCAGCTCTAAAGTCCAACTTCTTTTCCAACTCTGCTAAGAACTTATCATTCACATTTGTAATTAATGCAAAATCACGAGAAGAATTACTCTTCATAAATTCCTGGATCATCGTCTCGTAATTGTTTTCAGGAACAAAACGGCCAACAACGAGATAGTAACTGTGAGCTTTTAATCCTTTACTCTCATACCAAGCCAACAGCTTTTCATCGTCATCAGCCAATTTACTCTTCCGGGTTTCCGCCCCGTAAGCGATATATGTAGTCTTTGGATTTCTATTGCTATTTCTTCCCTTGATGCCCTTCCCATCATATTCTTTATGAATATACTTCTCTATATTTATAGAATCGCAGACTACCAAGTCAGACCATTTGACCATCATCTGCTCAGAAATCTTCCAGTATTTTCTTACAGGCCCAGGCCAGAGAGTCCTTAAGAACTCGTGGCCATCCGGATTGAGATATACCTTTCCACTCAGCTTGTAGATTTCCTTGTAAAAGTGTTTCATAAATGGCCCAATCCGGCAAGCCATAATGTAGACGATGGGATGCTTAATTTTCTGCTCCCTGATAATCTTGCAACACTCTTTCAATGCAACAATATCATAATAGATTGCCTGTGCGGAGCCTAATTTTTCAGGAACACGGATCTGGAAGCAGTGGGCATTGTGGTACAAAAACTCATGGTCTGAAATGATCTCCACGCCTTCGGTCTTCTTCGGATCCATACAGCCGGAGCCATTCGCCTTGCAAGCCACATGATATTTAATTTTGTCATTGTTCTGGTGGTATTCGGTCAGCTTATTTACAAAGGTTTCAAACCCTCCGTAAGAGCCAATTCCCTTACTGCCAACAAGGAATACGTGCTGTACGTCCATGCGTCCATGCTCCTAACATTTATTCTTTCGTATAATCAACATGCCGCTATCCTCATCAATTTTCATGCCATTCTCCTGCTAAAACCTGATGTCCCTATTATCACTGCAGCACCATGAACCGTCATGACTACCTTCTTTCCCATGATCTTAGGCAACCAGCACATCAACGCGGAACCCTCTCCATGGATATGGACGATGTCATAATTCCCGAAGGCCGCCGCAAAAGAAGCGCAGACTGAGCAGGTTACTTGATTTCCGTCCCTGGCCATCCTTGTACTCAATTCTTCAACAACCACTTCAATCCCGCCCTCTCTGGATGGAATTCTTTTATGGCCAAGCACAGCTATATTCAAACCTCTATCTTTTGCGCTCTTTTTTGACTTTCTATTTTTTAACTCTCTCTTTTTATTCAAAATCCATCTTCCTACACAGCCCCGTTCCGTTTCGCCAATACCCTGAAGGTCTTCCACAAAATTTTTATATCCAGCCCCAGATTCCATTCGCTGATATACTTTGTATCCAGCGCCAGAACCTCCTCAAAATCCACGATATCACTCCGCCCGCTCACCTGCCACATACCGGTGATCCCCGGTTTGGCCGCAAGCCGCATTTTATGGTGGAGTTCATACTGTTCGTATTCATCTACAGTGGGGGGCCTTGTCCCCACCAGGCTCATATCCCCCTTCAGGACATTCCAAAATTGCGGAAATTCATCCAGGCTTGTGCGTCTCATGAATCTCCCGATCGGGATAATACGCGGATCATCATCCACCTTGAACATCTGGCCGTTCATTTTATTCTGTGCCATCAGTTCCTGTTTTCTTTCCTCCGCGTCAGGACACATGGAGCGGAATTTGTGCAGTTTGAATACCCGTCCGTTTCTTCCGACACGTTTCTGTGAAAAAAAGATCGGACCCGGAGACTGCAGATAGATGACAGGAGAGAATATGATAAACAGGATCCCGGTAAGTACAAGCCCCACCAGTGCTCCTGCGATATCCATGATCCTTTTGACCATCAGCTGCCAGTCACTGACAAATGTTGTACCTATAGAAAGTACCGTAAAGCTTCCAAAACATTCAATCACGCGATTGCCTATATTCGTTCCCAATGGAGATAGTTCGATATGTACAGTCACCCCCATATTGATAAAGTGGTTGATCATCAGCTCTATATAAGAATCCCCCCCCTGCAGCGACAGGAACACTTCGTCAATTACGTTATGCTTTATATATTTCAGTATCGTATCCTTTGATGCAACGACCGGCACAGATTTTATATCTTTACCGATCAGATCCTGATCATAAATCATGATTCCTGAGATGATGAAATTCTCAAAACGCTGCATTTGGAAAGTCTCAATGACATGTTCAATATTATGTGAGTCAGATATCACCAGTACAGTTCTTTCCTCTTTTCTTTTCCGAATCCGTGTCCTTACCACACGTTTCCAGACAAGCCTTGCCGCAGCCATCACGCAGCAGCCGATCACCCACATCAGGGATATAATGATTCGCGAATAGATAGCCGTCTGCTTTGTAGCAAACAGATACACAAAAGAAGAAAGCAGTACAGCTGTATTGTGTTTTACTACAGACTTTATCTCTATGAGATAGCCGCGTTTTACGATGTCTTTATAGCTGTCCAGAAAAAAGACAACACACACATGCAGCAGCAGGATCACAATTCCGAATTTTGCGTAATCATCATTATGAAACGGCCATCCAAACCCATTCCGTATCATGCATGCCGACAGGAAAGCAAATTCGAGGCAAAGCATATCGAGTATCATAAAATCAAAATGCTTCAGCCAACTGCTTTTTTCCTGCCTGTACATGTCCGCTTTCCCCGCTTCCTTCATTATTTCAAAGTATTTTTTCGTTTACCAGAACCCCCTGCACCAGATAGCGTCCGTCCGGCCTTGTGTCCAGACAAGTGCTCAGGGTAATGATGCGGCTGCCGTCATCTACCTCCGCGCCATCCCTGAAACGCGCCCCCGCGTCGCGGCTACGAAATATCATATCCAGATACTCCTGGAATCCGGAATCCCCGGCAAATCCATAGGTATAAAGAATGTGCTCATCTCCGGATTCATATGCCGCAAAAATGTCATATGCAAATATCCTCTCTGGAGTATAGATGAACGCATATCGATTATCCTCAAAAAAATTTTTATCTCGATATCCGAGCAGCGTATGGAACATCGTGCCGTCATCCATGTTATGGCCGTAAATGACGGTATTCTGATCCACAAAGTCTTTACTGTTCAGCCTTTCTGTGTAGACGCAGCCCGGGTATCCCTGGCTGCCGTCCAGATTGTGTTCCAGATAATAGGTGTCATCCTCCGGATGCTGGAGGATCGGGTAGTCCACGCCGGTTCCGGGGATATAGAGCCATGCATAGATGTCCCTGTTTTCCGCATGGAGCGCTTCCCAGTCCAGATCCTTTTCCGGTGCTTCGACCCCTATCCCGAATGCTTCCACTTCTGCCTCGGATGCTTCTGTCCCTGTCCCGGATACTTCACCGTCATCGCCCGCAGGGTTGGAGGACCGGCTGTCCGTGCCGGACCGTGCCGCAAGAGCATCGAAGTGTTCCTGCGCGTTTTTCTGTGCCTGCCGGGTACGGAGCATCAGCACGAGGATCACCGCCAGGGCAACCGCGAACATCACAAGCAAGATGATATAGAATCGCTTTTTCTGCTTATTTTTCGGATGATTTGGTATTTCAGTTTTTATTCTGTCTTTTAAATCCATATTTTCCCTGTACTATTTTGAAACCAGGGGTCGGCTAAAGCCCCCCTGGTTCTTCTGCCACATACGAGCTATCCTGAGTTATGCGTTGTAGATTGCTTTTTTACCGCAGACAATGATCCCTGCCGCGCAGAGCATTGCCAGAATCGGCAGCACGGAACACGCGGAACCGGTTTTCGGGGAACCCACAGCACTTGTGGTGCTGGTTCCCGACTGCTGTCCTGCCTGAAAAGCACCGGGGGTCGTACCCTGTACCGGGCCTGCAAGCGGTTTAGGAAGCTTGACAAATGCGACCGGCGAGAAAGAGGTAAACCTTCCTGTGATCATGCCGTTTCCGACAGCTTCTACCGGGATCAGTTCCCAGCCGCTGCCGGTCAGGTGGAGAATGGCCATATTGTCGCCAGCCTGTACGCCGGGAACGGTAAACGTAACCAGCCCATCCGCCGGGATTGCCCCGCTGACCTCGACTACAGCCATGACCTGCGCATCCGCATCCACCTGAGACGCAACAACCTGAGATGCCGTGATCACCTGAGCGCCGTAAACGCCTTCCGGCACTGCTACCGAAATACCGTCAGTCGGCGACACAACCTGGCCTGCTATCTGAGCGTTGGCAGAGAGCACGGCCTGCTGCTGTGAAGAGGGCTTGTTTGTATCCGTTACATTTGACGTATTGGAAGAACCGGCCGCAAATGCAGTCGTCCCCATCGCCAGTACCAGAAACGCCGTAAGCAATCCTGCAAGTTTCTTTTTCATGTCCGCATCACTCCTTTCTTTTTCCATGTGGTTTTTATATCAAGCGCGGCATTGCAAGCAATACCTCACCTAATACCGTCTTAAGATCCGATCTCTTCATAAAAAACCTGCAGGACCAGATCATAAAGTGCCGCGTCATCTGCATGAAATTCCTCAAATTCTTCGCCCATACGTGTCTCCCCCGGAACCGAATACATCCGGCTTCCATCGTACTCATAGGTGATCAGTTCTGAGACCAGGTTTACAAAGTCCGCATCGGTCACCAGATATTCTGAGACCGAATCATACAGTTCAGCTGCTTTGTCAGGATTTCCTGCCATGGCTGTTTTTAACTTTCCCATATAAGCAGTGATATATTGTTCCTGCCTGCGCAGGCGGTGGGTCGCGCTGTCATATTCATTGATATCTCTGCCGCGCAGATAATAGTAGGCCTCCGTCCCGCTAAGAGTACGTTTCTCCCCGGCACGCAGTTCTACGCCTTTTTCCGGATAGCTGAGATTCTGCAGGACTGAGACCTCCACACCGCCTACCGAATCATTCAATGCCGGAACCGCACCCATATAGATGGAAAGATAGCCGCTAATCGGGAGGTTGTAGAAAAGATAAGAAACCGCATCTGCCGTTCTGGAGCAGCTCTGGTGCCTTCCGTCTCCGAAACCATACTGTACACAGAGCTGCGCATCAATCTCGCCGGTGTCTACACCATCCTTATCCTGTGTCTGAATCTTTGTAATTGTGTTGCGGTGGATGGAGACCAAGGAAATATTCTTCTCTTCTGAATCAGCCACGATCAGGAACAGGGCATCCGACTGCCCGCCGCTGATGCCGTCCTCTGCCGCCAGGGCCGGCCCGTCTTTATCGATTCCCATCAGAAGATAAGTCCGGAGACGGTTGTTATACTTGTAATGCCTGCCTTGATAGCTGATCACGCCTTCCTGCCACTTTTCCCGTACCGGTTCCCCGGCTGTGCTTTCGGCGGAACGTGTTGTATCACTGACACCTGATGCCTGATCCCGGCGCAGATGAAACCCCGCTGCAGCTGTTCCTGCAAGCGCGACAGACAGCCCGGTAAAAAGCAGGATAAAGGGGATTCGCTTATTGCGTCTTGCGGCAGGTTTCTTTTTCCTGTTACTCATGATCGTTCCTTACTGCCGTAATAGCTGCCGTAATAGCTGCCATAATAATGTCCATATTCGCTTTTCTTTATCTTCACCTTATTCAGTACCGCTCCAAGTATCCGTACACCTGACGCTTCCAGCTGCTTCTTCGCTCCGCTGATCATGCGTCCGCTTGCGATTCCCTGGGCGATCACCATGATGGCCCCGTCGCAGTATTTTGCGGCTACCGCAGCATCGATTGCCGCACCCAGCGGCGCGCAGTCCAGCAGGACATAATCAAAATGCTCTTTGCCAAAGTCAATCAACTCTCTGAAATATTTTTTGTCCAGGATTTCCGTCGGATTTGGAACGGAAGGTCCCGCAAAGATGATAGACAGCTTCTGGATATCTGTAGAATACAGTACCTCGTCCAGCTTTCTCTGGCCTGACAGGAAGTGGGACAAGCCGTAAATTTCACCGCCGGCCGCGTTTTTTGCACGGAGCCGTCCGATCAGGACAGATTTCCGCATATCCGTATCGACCAGCAGCACACGTTTTCCTGATTCAGTCAGAGAACGGGCCAGATCAATGGTCACGGTACTTTTGCCTTCATTCGGGATCGTGCTGGTAACAAGGATCGTCTGAATGTCATCACCGCAGAACTGGATATTCGTCTTAAGCGCACGGAGAGATTCCTTCATGGCATACTCTAACTCGCTTATATTTTCAAGCAATACAAATTGCATGGCTGCTTTCCTCCTTATGCGCTTTGTTTCCGCTTTTTCTTCTTTTTTCTTCGGGAGTCTTTCCTGTTATCGTCAGAAGTAACCTCCGGCAGGCTTCCGAGAAGGTTCATTCCCAGCTTCTGTTCCACGTCCTCATCTGTCATGATCGTGTCATCCAGAAGGTAGGATATCGTAATGATCGCCGCCGCAAGGAGAAAACCGACGATTGCGCCGATCAATGTATTCATTCCGACATGAGGGCTGACAGGCTCGCCGTCCGCGTAGCCGTTCTGAATGGTGGTCGGCGCAGACTGATCCATCTTGATCGAAATGTAATCTGAGGCTACACTGGCCATCTCATCCGCGATTACCTTTGCGCGGTTGGGATCGGTATCCCTGACTGTGATCTCCAGAATACGGGAGTCAGCCGGATTTTCCAGGGTAATCCTATCCTCCAGTGAATCATAAGTCTCATCCAGATTTAGATTTTCAATGACCTGGTCCAGTATCGGCCGTCCCTTGACTACTACGATATAGTCATTTGTCAGGCTGCTTCCGATTTGGATATCCGCCAGGCTGGTGATCGAATTGCTCAATACATACAATGCCGATGTTGACTCATACTGAGGCACCAGGATGAATTTACTCGCCACCAGTGCGATTGCTGCTGCCATAATGGTAGATACCGTCAATATTTTCCAATGGCTCAACAGTTCGAAAAAAAGTTCTTTTAAATCAATTTCTAACTCTTCTTGTTCAAGCTGCATGTCCCTGTCCTTTCAAAATATATCATCACGAATACGTGCCGCCTGCGGCAGCTTTATTTCATGCTTTATTTTCAATTACTTTTTTGGGATTTTCCTCAAACAGCAGTTCCGCGTAGTCTTCCCCGTATTTTCTGGAAATGTATTCCATGCACTTTTTCAGATGGCATGCCCTCGTATCTATACCATGGGCGTCGCCCGCCACAATATCCGCCCAACCTCTTTTCAGGATTTTCCGGCAGAACCTCTCACCTGCCCTGCCCTCCAGCCCCAGGACACTGTCCGCATTGATCTGGATAAAAGCGCCTGTGTTGGAAAGTTCCAGGCAGAGCTTTGGATCCTTCAGGAAACATCCATAGCGCTCCACATGTGCTATAACGGGAATGTATCCACAGGAAATCAGCTTTTGTGTCTGCATATATATGTAGGAAAAATCCGTGTCAAAGGAATACTCGGTCAGCACAAAGTCCCCGCCCGCGAGGGAAAAGCATGGATTTTCCTGCAGGGCCTCCAGGATCCTGCTGTCAACATGGTATTCACAGCCCAGACACAGCGCTATGCCGGTCTGTTCAGCCTCCTGCTTTAAACGTGCAAAATTCTCGCGGATCTGTTCCGCCGGATAGTCGAACATTCCATGGCGGTAATGGGGAGTGAGAACGATCGTCTCAACACCCTGTGACTCTGCCTGCTGCAACATGGCGGTAGATTCTTCGATACTTCCGGCTCCGTCATCTACGCCGTAAAGCGCGTGGCAGTGTATGTCAACCATGCTTCCTCCCTTCCGATGCTTTACAGCCGATCCGTGAGATCGGCAGAAGCATCTGTTTATCCGAAACAGATATATGAGTATGCCTCCTGCTTGCGCATCAGTGCAATTCATTATATCAAAACCGCATATAAAATACAATGCTTATTCTTCCAGCACTAACAATTTTATTTTTACAAGCCATGAATGATAAACAGAAAGCCTCCATTCGCTTACTGTTCACGGCCGGGAAATATAGCTCAATTCGTTTACAACCCTCTCTTTCTATGATAAGATATTTTTAGTTTAGGAAGGAAGGGAGATTTTCAGGCCATGATTTTAAAGGATTGCGGCATATGCAAGATTTTTGATGAAGACGCCAGATTTCTTATGAAAGCCAGGGTAAAAAGCGTAAAAGCAAACATTACGTTATATTTTGATGATAACATTCATCTTGAACCTGGGGCAGAAAGAATGCTGTGGATTGATTTTTTTGACAGCCAGCTGGGCTATATCAAAACCTTGAGCAAAATTATTCTGCGCAAAAATACGGACCCGAAGATCACAGAGCAGTGGGCGGCGGGCTGTGAGATCGTCAAGGTTCTCGAGACCATACAGCGGCAGAAGGATCTGCGCGTCAAGCTGGAGAAGAATGTAGAATTTTCGTCTGTTATGCATGGACAGTTCACCGGGAGTATACATAATATCAGCGTTGGAGGCATCCTGCTTTTTACTGAGGCGTCCTTAAATGTCCATGAAGAAATCTCCTTTCATTATTGTTTTCTCAAAAAGGAACAGAAGATGACAGCCGCTATTCTAAGAGAACAGCCGATGGAAGATGCGTATCATGTCTATGGATGCCGGTTTATACATCTAACGAACAGTGCCGAAAAAGACATCCGTCAGTTTGTATTCAGACACCAGCTTAAAATGGTCTAGCGGACCATGGATTACCAGATATACAGAAAGCCTGCCACTGGCAGCCTTTCTGCATACGATGGTATTCAAGAAGGGCCGCCCCCACGGGAACGGCCCTATATTCAATGGTAAAAACTAACAGAATAATATGATCAGCTGCGACGCCAGCACCACCGCGATCAGCGCGATCGGATAAGTCGCCGCATAGGCAGCCGCAATATCTTCCGTACCGGCCATATTGATCAGAGTTCCAAGGGCCGGCGTACTCGTCATACCTCCGGTCAGTGAACCAAGGTTATTGAGCAGGGGCAGTTTCAATACATTCTTTGCCACAATGAATCCGATGATCATCGGAAGGATCGTCATGATCGCTCCGTAAAGAAAATATACCGGTTCGAAATACTGTACGAACTTGGCACCGCCGGATACTCCCGCCCCGATCAAAAACAGCATCAGTCCTAGCTCCCTCAGCATCTTCAGGGTAGAATTTTTCGGAACGATGGAAATCTTTCCGGCATGTCCGTAGTGTCCGAATACGAGGGCTGTCAGAAGGCAGCCGCCTGTCGTGGTCAGTGAAAAGTTCCTGTAGCTGAGGCTTCCCACCAGGATTCCAATGATCGCCGCAAGTGAAAACGCGAAAAATCCAAATTCATCCACTTCTGTCAGGATCAGACTGCTCTTTTTCCTGCCCTCGCCTTCTTTTGCGGTAATCTTTGCCACTTCTTCATTCATGTTTGCTTTCAGCATCTTCGGAACGATCTGCACAAACAGGACCACACCGACTACGCCGAACAGATAGGAGATCCCATACCCTACGGATACCAACGCTTCCAGGTCCAAACCGACAGCAGCTTTGGATGCGGAAAATGCAGGCGTACTGGTCAGCGCTCCGGAAAGCAGGCCCACCATGATCGCCCGGAACTGCTCATGTTCCAGGTCCGTAAAGTTGGAACCGATCAGAATACATGCGACGCAGGTAACCGCCGCCGCAAAAATAATCACAGCGCCCAGCAGAACGTAGGATTTGAAGTTCCGTTTCAGGTTTCCAAAAAAATTCGGCCCCGCAATAAAGCCGACAGAGGTCACGAAAAAGATGAGACCCATATTTTCCACGATTTTCAGCGCGTCCGTAGCAAAGGTCGTCTCTCCCGCCATCAGGTTGTCTGACAGTTTTGTGTACAGCAGGCATCCGTAAACCAGAGCAATAATAAATACCCCGGCCGTTCCAAGGTTGATTCCTTTTACGGTGATCTTACCGATCGCATACCCGATGGCCGCGATTGCAAAGACCGAAAACGTAAGAAATACTACAGCCTTTACTGCCAATATTCCTCCAAATAACTCCATGTCTTATGACTCCCTTCTGTATACTATGATAAAAGACAGCAAGCCGCCAGCGGCCCGCTGTCTGCACGAAACTCTACAATGATTATTTATGCTCTTCCAGATAAGCAGCCCGTCCGCTCTCGTACAGGTTATTTCCCTCGCTGTCGATGATGACAACCAGCGGCATATCCTCTACATAAAGCTTTCTCAGCGCTTCCGCACCCAGATCCTCATAGGCGATCAGCTCTGCCTTTTTGATGCATTTTGCAAGCAGCGCGCCTGCTCCGCCGATGGCGCCGAAGTAAACGCCGGAATACTTCTTCATCGCGTCGATCACTTCCGGAAGGCGTGCGCCTTTTCCGATCATGCCGCGCGCGCCCACAGACATCATGGTCGGCGCATAG
Source organism: Lachnospiraceae bacterium (assembly GCA_910575475.1). Taxonomy (GTDB): domain Bacteria; phylum Bacillota; class Clostridia; order Lachnospirales; family Lachnospiraceae; genus Schaedlerella. Next base: position 62,039 of record CAJTGD010000012.1, read on the forward strand.
GCATCCATACGGCCGCTGGTGGTCGGTCCCGCGGAACCGATGACCTGTCCCGGCTTTGCCGGAGTCGGCCCTACATAGTAGATGGTCGCGTCTGTCGGGTCAAACGGGATCTCTTCGCCCTTTGCCAGAGCCTCGCACATCCTCTTGTGGCCCGCGTCACGGGATGTATAGATCGTTCCTGTCACAAGGACGCTGTCGCCTGCGTGCAGTGTCTTTGCAAGTTCCTCTGTCAATGGTAATGTAATCTTTTTTGCTGCCATCTTAGATCACCTCCGATTTATGGCGTGTTACATGACAGTTGATATTCACTGCGCATGGCATGCCTGCAATATGGGTTGGCAGTGTCTCAATATTCAGTCCGATGGCTGTGGTCTTTCCTCCGAAGCCCTGAGGTCCGATCCCCAGCTTGTTGATCTTCTCCAGCATCTCCTTTTCCAGGTCTGCATAGAACGGATCCGGATTGGAGGAGTCGATGGGACGCATCAATGCCTTCTTCGCAAGAAGGGCCGCCTTGTCAAAGGTTCCGCCGATTCCTACGCCGACTACCATCGGCGGGCAGGGATTCGGTCCTGCGGTCTCTACAACCTCCAGGATGAAGTCCTTGATCCCCTGCAGGCCATGAGACGGCTTGAACATGCGGATCTGGCTCATATTCTCACTTCCGAAACCCTTCGGTCCGACCGTGATCTTGATCTGCTCACCCGGAACGATCTCTGTGTAGAGCATTGCAGGTGTATTGTCGCCTGTATTTCCGCGGCGCACCGGATCCTTTACAACGGATTTCCTGAGATACCCCTTGTCATAGCCGCGGCGCACACCCTCGTCAACCGCTTCTGCAAGGCTGCCGCCTGTCAGATGCACATCCTGTCCGATCTCTAAAAATACGCATGCCATGCCGGTATCCTGACAGATCGGCACGCACTCGCTGTCCGCGATCTCGAAGTTCTCGATGATATTGTCCAGAACGCCCTTTGCGATCTCCCCGTCCTCACAGGCACGGCAGTCCTTGATCGCACATTTCACATCTTCCGGAAGATGCTCATTTGCTTCGATGCAAAGCTTTTCTACGATGTCCGTAATCTTGCTTACTTCTATCTCTCGCATAACTTAATCTCCTTCTTTATATTCACGGCAGGGCTGTCGGGAACTGATTTTTCTCACTCGAAATATTGCCACCTGTACGGTTGGATACTCTAAAGAGCCTCCAACCGACTCATCCCTTCCCGACACCCCCGTTCCCAATACTGCTATCGATTATCTCTCATGGCGCGCATACTTCGGAAGAAGCTTCGGTGATACCTCTCCTGTCGCTGCAGAAGCGCCCTTTAACTCCTCGTCATAGCTTGCCACATGGTCAAGATTCATAGCGCCAAGTTCGACTTCTTTTGCCTTTGCCGCTGCTTTCTTACCTGCGTTCCGGCCGAATACGATGACATCAAGAAGGGAATTGCCCATCAGTCTGTTTGTTCCGTGGATTCCGCCTGCTGCCTCTCCTGCTGCCAGAAGATTCGGAATGTTCTTTGCGAAGCCTTCTCCGTCGATCTCAAGGCCGCCGTTCTGATAATGCAGTGTCGGATAGATCAGGATCGGAACTTTTCTCATATCGATTCCATATTTCATATACATACGGAACATTGCAGGGATTCTCTTTTCGATCGTTCCCTCTCCTCCGAGAATCTCGATCATCGGTGTATCAAGCCATACGCCGTGCTCTCCGTCTGGCGTCTCTACACCGCGGCCTTCCCTGCATTCCCGGATTACGCCTGAAGCATTGACGTCGCGGGTCTCCAGAGGATGAATATAAGCTTCCCCATTTGCATTGACAAGCTGCGCGCCAACAGAACGAACCTTCTCTGTCACAAGAGCGCCCAGGATCTGCACCGGATACGCAACGCCTGTGGGATGGTACTGGATGGAATCCTGGTACAGAAGCGGTACTCCTGCCCGGTATCCCAGTACAAGCCCGTCTGCCGTTGCCCCGTAGTGATTGGATGTGGGGAATCCCTGGTAATGCATTCTTCCCGCGCCGCCTGTTGCGATCACAACCGTCTTTGCTCTGGCAACAGAATAATCTCCTGTCTCCATATTGAGAAGGATCGCGCCTGCAGCCTGGCCTTTCTCATCTTTGATGATCTCTACCGCAGAAGTAAATTCTACCACCGGAATCTGAAGGTTCAATACCTCGTCGCGGAGTGTACGCATGATCTCTGCTCCGGAGTAGTCCTTACATGCATGCATTCTCTTTCTGGATGTACCGCCGCCGTGGGTCGTTACCATCCGTCCGTCTGCGTCCTTGTCAAACATAACGCCCAGTTCGTTCAGCCATTTGATCGCGTCAGGCGCTTCCATTACGAGACGTTTTACCAGCTCCGGCTTTGCAGCGAAGTGTCCGCCGCCGAATGCGTCCAGATAATGCTGGACCGGAGAATCATTTTCCTTATCCGCCGCCTGGATACCGCCTTCCGCCATCATCGTATTCGCGTCGCCGATACGGAGCTTTGTCACGATCATCACGTTTGCGCCTGCGTTGTGCGCTTCGATGGCGCAGGAGGAACCTGCTCCGCCGCCGCCGATCACAAGTACGTCTACGTCATAATCTACCTTCGTGATGTCAACCTTCTCCTGCACAAGGCGGCTTGTGGAGTGAAGCATTTCAGCCAGCTCAAGGGGTGCTTTTTGTCCTTTGTTCGGGCCTACTTTAATCTCTGCAAATGCATCTGGATTATAATCCGGATGGAATTCCTTCAGGAGAGCATCTTTTTCGTCGGCAGTCAGACGTCTCGGTTCTGTAGACATACGCTCTGCCCTTGTAGCCTCTACCTTTTTGATGGATTCCATCATATTTTCTGGATATGGTGTATACATATTCGACCCTCCCCTATTTCTCAATCTCTCTTGTGTTGTAAAGTTCCTGCATCTCTGTGATCGGCTTCTGCATGATCTGCTCGATCAGGCTGTCGTACTCGCCCCGGTTCACCTCGTCCACACGGTTTTTGAGATGCTCGGTCTCAGGCGCGATGTATTTGCCGGTGAGACGTCTTGCTAAGAGTCCAACCATCGGATGGGAGATTCCCGCCGGACATCTTACGGAACAGCATCCGCAGCTTACACAGTCAAAGGACTCTTCCGCACATTTCTCAAATTCGCCCCGCTGTGCGTATGCGATATACTGCATAACATTCAGATCCTGGGTACATGCCTTCGTACATGCGTTGCATCCGATACAGCTGTAGATCTCCGGATACAGCTCCATCATGATCTGCTGGGTCGGCTTGATCTCTTCAATATCATAGGTCCTTTTATCTGTCGGGAAGAAGGGGATGCTTGCCACATACATTCCTTCTTCTACCTGTGTCTGGCAGGCAAGGCAGGTCTTTAATTCATTTTTTCCCTTGATCCTGTAGATCGTCGCACATGCTCCGCAGAAACCATGACGGCAGCCGCATCCTCTTCCAAGTGTATATCCGGCATATTCCATCGCGGTCATGATCGTAAGTTCTGCAGGTACGCTGTATTTTTTACCGAAAAAATATACATTTACCATCTTTTCCATGTTATTCATGTCCTTTCACTTTAATACTCGTTTGGCAGTTCATCAATCTCATCATACCGGAATACCGGGCCGTCCTTGCACACATATTTGGAGCCGATGTTGCAGCGTCCGCACTTTCCGACTCCGCACTTCATCCGAAGCTCCAGTGTCGTGTAGACCTGCTCTGTGGTAAATCCAAGCTCCTTTAAGCCTGCAAGCACAAACTTGATCATGATCGGAGGCCCGCACACAAGCGCAGTCTTGTCCGTATCAAATCCAAGCTCCTTCACATAATTGGGAACAAATCCAACATGGCCGTCCCAGCCTTCCTGCTCACGGTCGATGGTCAGGTATACATTCACGCCCTCTGCCTTCATCCAGACCTCCTGGATCTCCTTGAGCTGAACCAGATCCTCTGCAGAACGGGAACCATAGACAATATCTACCGTACCGTAATTCGCGCGGTTATCCAGCACATAATTGATCACGGAACGAAGCGGCGCAAGGCCGATACCGCCTGCGATAAACAGAAGGTTTTTGCCTTTCAGCTCCGTCTCCACCGGGAAAGAATTGCCGTAGGGTCCGCGGACCGTGATCTCATCGCCCACCTCCAGGCTGTGGAGATAATCTGTCAGGATCCCGCATTTCTTAATGCTGAACTCCTGATATTCTTTATTCGTAGGCGAAGAAGTAATGGAAAACATACCCTCGCTGATTCCCGGCGCACAGACCATGGCGCACTGTCCCGGCATATGCTCAAAGAGCTTGCCGCCCTCCGGCGCGTTGACGCGGAATGTCTTGACGTCCGGCGTCTCTTCCCGGATATCCGTGATCACGCCTACCTGGGGGATCAGAGTATCTAATGTATAATTCTTATGACATGTACATTCACCCATTATTTTTCACCTCCCTGATTCTGAAATGCTTTTACGACCTTCACGATATTCAGGGCGGACGGACATTTTTCCACACAGCGTCCGCAGCCTACGCAGGAGTACATCCCGTCATTGTTGGCCGGATAGTACACCAGCTTGTGCATAAATCTCTGGCGGAACCGCTGCATCTGGCTGGTACGGTTGTTGCCGTGAGCCATCATCGTAAAGTCTGAATACATACAGGAATCCCAGCATCTGTAACGGGAAACGCTGTTTCCTGCGGTATAATCCTTGATATCATAGCACTGGCAGGTGGGGCACACAAAGGTACAGGTGCCGCATGCCAGACATGGCTTGTATAATTCTTCCCAGATCGGGGAGTCAAATTTTTCCGTAAGGGCATCCCCGTTCCATCCTTCTAAGGAAAGGTTCATATAGGGCAGCTTTTCCACGATCCCGCGGATGGCTTCCTTTTCCGCTTCTACGGCCGCTTCATCCGCGTCTGAGAGCAGTTCCTTCACTGCGGCTGTCAGCGTCTCTCCCTTTTCGGTCAGCGCTTTCCAGTAAAGGTCCTCTCCCACCATCCAGACAGCGACGTCTGATGCCGGCTGTGCCGCGTCTACGCCGAATACCTTGCAGAAGCAGGTTTCCTCCGGCTCATGGCAGGCCATGGCCACGACCGTTCCGTGGTCTCTTCTGGCCGCGTAGAAGGTATCGATGGGATCTGCGAGAAATACATTGTCCAGTACCTCCAGGCCCTTGACGTCGCATGCCTTCATGCCGAACACGACAAAGTCCTGCTCCTTCAATGTCTCCGGCTCTACAGACATCTTCTTACCTTCTTTTTTGACCGTGTAAAGCCCCTCGCTCTGCGGGAAAAATGCGTCCTTTGCTGATTTCACGGTTTTCAGCGTATCCAGATCCACCTCCGCATCCTCAGTCCATGCGGCAAAATTGGTCTGTCCGGCTGTCTTTACCGGAAGATACAGTTCCCGGTTTTCCGCGATTAAATGGAATAATGCGGAAAGATCTTTTTTTGCTATCTTATACATACATTATCCCCTCTTTCCTACAATACTTGGTTCCGCGTCTCCAAACGTGTAGTTGGTGAGCGGTGCTTTTGAATCGGTATCTTCCCCTGCCTGATATTCGCCGTACAGCTCGTCAATATCCTTGATAAACTTACGGTTGAACAGGTGGAGCGGGATTCCCTGCGGACATACGCGGCTGCATTCTCCGCAGTCTGTACATCTTCCTGCCACATGGAACGCGCGGATGATATGGAACATCTTTTCCTCAAAGGTATCCGCATTGGCTTTCTGGGAGCTGTCAAACTTGTTGCTGTCGAATACGCACTTGCGGCAGCTGCAGGCCGGACATGCATTTCTGCAGGCATTGCAGCGGATACATTTGCTCAATTCACTCTGGAAGAACGCAAACTTCTCCTCCGGGCTCATGGCCTCGATCCTTGCCACCTCGTCAAAACGCTCTCCGTCCTTGGTCTCCTTGGACTCTCCGATCAGTTCATCGTAGACCATGTGATCCTTGCCCTTGCAGACATGGCATCTTTCCAGCATGGCATCTGCGTAGGCGCAGGTCTTTTCCCCGTAGATGGTCTGGATCTTAAGGGTCTCTGCATCATCGGTGAGCTCTGCGCCTTCGATACTCTCAATCCCCTTGATCCCCTGCTTTTTGATCCGTTCGATATCCAGTTTTCCTTTGCATCCCACACCTACGATATAGGCTTTTTCCCTGTCTACGCGGTGTTCCTTCAAAAGCTGGTTGAAGCTGTATGTATCACAAGGCTTCAGACAGACAAGGGTCTTTCCTTCCAGCTTGGATGCCTCGATCATATATTTACTCAGGTTGGCTCCGCAGAATCCGTTATACACGAAATCCTCCAGAGCTTCCGCTGTCTCAAAGTAAGCCGGCTCCGGGTTATAAGGCAAGTCTCCGGCCTTCCAGCCGAGAACCCGTGCCACAGTCCCATCTGCCAGCAGTTCTTTTGCACGGTTTACTAATTCTTGCATCTTAGATCCCCCAATCTTACGTTTTCGCCAAGAGAATAGATCTTCTCTACAAAGCTGTTCATTGTCTCAGAGAACTTCACACCCTCCGCTGCAGATACCCACTCTACGCGTGTACGGCCGTTTTCCACACCGATGTAATCCAGCATGGAGAACAGCAATGTCATACGTCTTCTTGCATAGTAATTGCCGGTGCTGTAATGGCAGTCTCCCGGGTGGCATCCGCACATGATCACGCCGTCCGCGCCTTTCTCAAATGCCCTTAAGATGAACATCGGATTCACACGGCAGGAACAGGGAACGCGGATGATCTTTACGTCGGCAGGATAGGACAGACGGCTGCTTCCTGCCAGGTCAGCTCCTGCATAACTGCACCAGTTACAGCAGAACGCTACAATTTTCGGTTTGAATTCTTTCTTTTCTAACGACATATTGCATCCACCTCCGCTATGATCTGTCTATTCGAGAATCCCTGCAGATCCATGGCTCCGGACGGACAGGCAACGGTACATGCGCCGCAGCCCTGGCAGAGCGCGTTGTTCACGACTGCTACCCGGCGTGTCTCGCGGATTCCATGGTCATTGACTTCTTTATCCTCATAGGTGATCGCACCATACGGACATACATTCTCACAGGTGGAACATCCGTTGCACAGCAGGATATCCGACTGCGCGGTGCATGGGTTGGTCAGCAGCTTATCCTTCGCCAGCAGCCCGATCGCCTTCACCGCCGCAGCGCCTGCCTGGGCAACCGTCTCCGGAATATCCTTCGGTCCCTGGCATACGCCGGACAGGAAGATACCCGCTGTGGGAGATTCTACCGGACGCAGCTTTGCGTGCGCTTCAGTCAGGAAGTTATTGGTGTCAATACTTGCGGTCAGCATGGTCGCGATCTTGCGCACATCCGGATTCGGCTCGATGGCTGTCGCCAAGACCACCATATCCGCCTCTTTCAAAATCTGCCGGTTGTCCAAAAGGTCTGAGCCCTGAACAAGAAGCTTTCCGTCGGGCTGGGGAATGACCTTTCCGACCTGTCCCTTGATATAATTCACTCCATACTGTTCCACCGCTCTTCTGTAGAACTCGTCAAAGTTCTTGCCCGGTGTACGGACGTCAATATAGAACACGGTCACGTTCACATCCGGATATTTGTCACGGATCAGCATGGCGTGCTTCGCGGTGTACATACAGCAGATCTTGGAGCAGTACGGTTTTCCTCTGTCGTCGGAGCAGCGGCTTCCCACGCACTGGATAAATACGATCTCCTTGGGCGCTTTTCCGTCGGAGAGACGCTCCAAGTGTCCGTGAGTCGGTCCTGCCGCGTTCATCACACGCTCCAGTTCCAGGGATGTGATGACGTCCTTGCTCTGGCTGTACGCGTACTCGTCATATTTGTCCAGGTTGATGGTGTCAAATCCGGTCGCAACCACGATCGCGCCGTACTTCTCTGTTATGATCTCATCCTTCTGCTCATAATCGATGGCTCCTGCCTGGCAGACCTTGGAGCAGAGTCCGCACTTGCCGGTCTTGAACTTGATGCAGGCCTCGCGGTCGATCACCGGAACATTCGGGATGGCCTGCGCAAACGGGGTATAGATCGCGCTTCTGGTATTCAGCCCCCGGTTAAATTCACTGGGCGCCTTCTTGGACGGGCATTTCTCCTGGCATACGCCGCAGCCCGTACATTTGTCCATATCCACGCTTCTTGCCTTCTTGCGGATATCTACCGTAAAGTCGCCTACAAACCCGCTGACCTTCTCTACCTCACTGTATGTATAGATCTTGATCTTGTCGTGGGCCGATGCTTCCACCATCTTCGGTGTCAGGATACATGCGGAGCAGTCCAGTGTGGGGAATGTCTTGTCCAGCTGTGACATCCTTCCGCCGATACTGGGCGTCTTCTCCACGATATCCACTTCATAGCCTGCGTCCGCGATATCCAGAGCGGTCTGGATTCCCGCGATACCGCCGCCGATGACGAGAGCTCTCTTGGTCACACGGCTTTCCCCTGCCTGGAGCGGCGCGTTTAAGTTCACCTTCGCAACCGCCGCACGCATCAGGATGACTGCCTTCTTCGTCCCTTCCTCCATATCCTTGTGGATCCAGGAACAATGCTCACGGATGTTGGCGATCTCTACCATATATGGATTCAATCCGGCACGCTCTGCTGCCTTTCTGAATGTGGTCTCATGCATACGCGGGGAACAGGAACATACGACGACTCCTGTCAGTCCCTTCTCATGGATGGCCGCCGCGATCTTTGCCTGTCCTGCCTCGGAACACATATACTGGTAGTCTTCGGCATGGACAACGCCCGGCTCCATCTGTGCCATCTCTACGACTTTTTTTACATCCACCGTTGCGGCGATATTGCTTCCGCAATGGCAGACAAATACTCCGATCCTCTGCACTTAAACCTCACCTCCTGTATCTTCTGAATGCACTGACTAATAACTGCTGCGGAAGTTCCGGGTCGATCAGCTCCGGAATTTCGTTCGGAGACAGGTAATCCTGATCCTTCTGACGTACCACGACCTGTCTTGCCGCGTCGATCAGCTTGCCCGGTTTTACGTCGCGGGGGCATCTCTCCACACATGCAAAGCAGGAAAGGCATTTCCAGAGAGACCTGGAATTCACAAGGCTCTCGATATCTTCATTGATCACATAGGATACAAACTGATGCGGTTTGATATCCATCTCATTGTAAGACGGACAGGTTGCAGAGCATTTCCCGCATTTCATGCATTTCAACGGATTGACCCCGCTGATCTCTTTGATCAGCTCGGCCTGTTTCTTTTCAGAACTCATGACTTCTGCACCTCCTCTTTCACGCCAAGAGCCTCTGCCAGCAGCTCCGTAAAGTAAACCACCGGGAGCTTCCCGCTGCTCTTGTTCAGATTATACAGACATAACGGACATGCCGTGATCAGCATCTCGGCTCCGAAGCCTTCTGCGCTGTCCGTGATCTTTTCACACATCGTTTTAGACATTTCCTTTTCCTTCAGGGAAATGTATCCGCCGCAGCACTCGTTGCGGTACGGGTAAACGACCGGCTCCGCTCCGATGGCACGGATAAAGTCCTCGATGATCTTCGGATTCTCCGGATCGTCAAAAGCTAAAAGGCTGCTCGGACGCAGAAGCAGGCACCCATAGTAAGCGCCGATCTTCTTTCCTGTCAGAGGATTGGTCACCTTTTTCTTCAGCTCGTCGAATCCAACCTTATCACGAAGAACCTCTAAGAAATGAAGGACCTCTGTCTCGCCTGCATAAGGCTCCTCAAGCTCCATATAGTTGTTTGCCCTGGTACGGATATCCTCTACGTTCTTCATGTCGTCATTGACACGCTTGATCACATGATGGCATGCGGAACACAGGGTCACAAGACTCTGTCCTTTTACCTTAGCCTCATTCAGAGCGCGGACAGAAGACAGCTTCGTAGCGATCTCGTCAGTACCAAGCGGATAGACGCCGCCGCAGCACTGCCAGTCTTCAATCTCTTCCAGTTCAAATCCCAGCGCTTTTGCGGAAGCCCTGGCATAAGCATCCAGATCCTTTGCCTTTGTTCTCAAAGTGCATCCCGGATAATAACTGTACTTCATAGTTCTCGCTATCCTTTCTTTATTTATTGTTTGTCACCAATTTTCCTTGAAAATTGATGACCTGCTTGCGCATCAGCGCAATTCCTCTTATATCTTGTCACCAATTTTCTCTGAAAATTGATGACCTGCTTGCGCGTCAGCGCAATTCCTCTTATAATTCAATCTGGGCAATGACTGCCTTGAGCGCATCCGCGCTTGCTTTCAGTTTTGCTACCTCTTCATCCGTCAGGGTCATCGGAACCTTGCTGTGGATCCCCTTCGGTCCCACCAGTGCAAGCGTGCTCAGGCAGACATCCTCAATGCCGTATTCGCCGTGCATCATGGAAGATACGGTAGATACGGATTCAGAAGCAGCCATCAGGATGCTGCATAATTTGCACACGCCTCTTGTTACCGCATAGAAGGTAGCTCCCTTATTTGCAATGATCTTGCCGCCGGATTTCTGTACATATGTAAGCATCGCTTCCTTATCCAGCTTCTCAAAGCCCGGCATCATCTCATAGTAATCGTCTACGTTGACGCCCGCGATCCTTGCCGCTGACCATGGAATAAAGGAGGTATCGCCATGCTCGCCGAATACATATGCATGGATATTTCTCTGTGCAACTTTAAAATGTTCGGAAAGACCGCAGCGAAGACGCGCGGAATCCAGAATTGTTCCGGAACCGATGATCTGATTCTCCGGAAGCCCCGAAATCTTGGTAAATACATAGGTCATAATATCAACCGGATTGCTTACGATGATATAAAGCGCCTTGGGAGCCGCTTTTACGATCTCCGGTGTGATCTGTTTTAAGATATTCACGTTGGTCTGGGTCAGCTCAATTCTTGTCTGTCCCGGCTTACGCGCGATTCCGGAAGTGATGATGACGATATCAGAATCTTTTGCATCCTCATACTCGCCCGCAACGATAGAAACGGGGTCTCTGAAGCAGGTTCCCTGCTCGATGTCCATCACTTCGCCCTCAACCTTTTCCTTGTTGATGTCGATCATGACGATCTCAGACGCGATGTCCTCTCCAGACAGTGTGTACGCAATTGTTGAGCCTACGCTTCCGGCTCCAATGATTGTGATTTTGCTGCTCATGTTTTTTCTCCTTTAACCTATTGTTTTTTACTAAAAGTTACCTTTCGGCGGTCAGCAAATCCTGTCGTATTTTGCTTTCGCTTCAATTATAATAACACATTGACAATAAATTAACAAGCACTTTTCACTGTAAATAATATACAAATTTTTCCTGCTTTTTTGGTCAGTATTCCTTCGTCACCTCCTTAAGATCATACATCCGCTTGAATGTCTCCAGATCCTCCTCATTTTTGATCAGCATCACCTCTTCCCATTGTCCTGTATGGATATTTTTAAAGCCTGCCACCTGCTCTCCTGTACAGATGCTGCAGCGCAGGATGGGCTTCTGGTTTGCCCTGTCATATTCCTTCTTTACCGGCTGTTTTTTCCGAAATATTTTTAACATTTGTTCTGTGCCCTCCCCTTTCCCTTTGTCCTGCTTTTTAAGTTATGATGCGTTTGGGAGCCTCATTCCTTTTTATCTGAATTTATATTGAACACTGCTGCATCGGCCGTGAGTATCTGTCTTATCTGACCTTCCGGAAATATTCTTCCAGGATTCCCTTGATATAATAATAGCGTCTGGCATAGGAATTCTCCACCCGGATCAGTTCAAATCCATGCTTTCTGCAGACTTGCATCTTCTGCCTGTCCCGCTGCTTCACGAGAGACTCCTCCTGATGCTCCTTTCCGTCCAGTTCAATGGCCAGGATCGGCTGTTCCCCGCCTCCATACTCCTTTTCATAGATGACAAAGTCAAATCTTCCATTGTAGAACAGCCCTTCCCCTGTATGCTCATCCCGGAACACCCGGGATATCTCCACTTCATTTTCCACTTTGCATCTCCGCCCGTTGTTGAGGATATTCCCCAGCGCATGATTGAGGCTGACGAGAAAATCCTCCTCGATCTGCGCGCTGTAAGGCTTGATGCCCAATGCCCGGGAATGGACCTCATCCGCCGATACCCGGCAGAGTCCTTTGCTGCTCACATACCGGGCCAACTCATACATATCATCCTTGTCCGCCTCATCGTGGAGCCGCTGCAGATTCTTTGTACTGGAAAACAGAACCAGCTTTTCCCTTGCCCGGGAGGTGGCTACGTTGATCAGCTCCCGGTTGTTTTTCAGCCACCCGTAGGTCTTCTCCGACATCTGGTCTGTCACTGCGGTAGAAAATAAGATGATATCCTTCTCATCGCCCTGAAACGCATGGACTGTACCGCAGGACACATCCTGGATCCCCCTGTCCTTTAGCATCTGGCTGATGCACTCCTTCTGGTTGGCAAAGGGCGTGATGATCCCGATCTTTTTATCCCGGTTGTCCATCACGTACCGGACGATCTGCTCCGCCTCCCGGGGCGCGGCATTTTTTAATTCGGTCTCGTTGTTTTTCACATCCACATAGACAAGAGGCTGTTCTGGCTTCGCCCTGCTTTCGATTTTTAACTTACTATTGTAATATTTCACATTGTTGAATTCAATAATGGATTTACAGCAGCGGTAGTGATGCCGGAGAAGGATCTCCTCGCTGACGGCGTCATTTGCCAGGAATGTCTTGTAAATGGAGTTTTCCAGGTAATCATATTCCTGCGGGATCTGATAACGCTGCTTGAGGATCTCATTGTCCTTACTGTCCAGAAGAATCACCGGGTTCAGCTGCTGGGGATCTCCTACCAGCATCAGGTTCTTTCCCCGGATAACAGGAAGCAGGGACATGGCCGTGCTGCACTGGCTGGCCTCATCCATGATGGTCAGGTCAAAATGCGCCTCCGGGCTTCCCAGCCGGCAGGAGGAGATGCAGGAGGTCGCAACCACCGGAAAAATGCGGAGGAACTTTTTTACATTCTCCGTCTCACTGAGATATCTGTGAAATGCCTTTACCTTTTCCTCTTCATCCTCCATCTCCAGGATCTTGCGCAGGTCTTCATTTTTCGGTTCTCCCAGGCGTTTGAGGTATTTGATGGAGGTAAAATTCAGGTACTGCTTGAATCCCGCTTCATCCTGATCCAACAGTGCCAGTGCCTGTTCGTTGGTGATCTCTCCGATCTCCTGCAGATCCCGGCGTATCTCTTCCAGCTGTCTGCCCTGCAGGTCCGTCTGGAAGGTCAGATGCTGTGTATTGCCGAGCAGACACTCGATGGCCTCCTGCTTTTCCCGCAGCGCCAGTGTATTCTCATATTTTTTCAAAAGCTCCGTCAGCTTCCTGGTTCGGCTGATCTTATGGTCTTTATTTTTTTCCAGCGTCCCTTCAAAAACCGGCTTGTTTTTGATCCGCTCATACTGTTCCCGGATATCCAAGAGGGCCTGCTTTACAAGCCTTGTATTTCCCAGGCGGATCACCGGGAAGGGGATATTTTCTCCCTGCTTGTAGGGAATGGACTTCAGCTTTTCCACCACCGTGTCAACAGGGTGGTTGTTGTAGGATGCCAGAAGCACTGTCTTCTCATTAAAAAATGCGGTAATGATGGTATTGAGGATGGTATGTGACTTCCCGGTGCCGGGCGGACCCTGAACATAAGTGACCGGATATTTTACGGCGTTGTGGATGGCAAGGAGCTGGTCCAGATTGGCACGGTGCTCCAGAAGCGCCAGCGGGTAGTCTTTTCTCCGCTGCGGCTTGCTGAGCAGTTTTCCGAAAAATGCCTTGACGGGCTGGGTCTCTTTTCCTTCCTCCAGGCTTTTGATGACCGGCTCATATTCCTTGTTCAGATCGACCTTGATGTCTCTTGCAAGAGCAATGATATAGGGACGGTCATCCACGCCCTGCTTTAACGAATTGTAATGCGTGATCCGGTCTTTGATCGTCTCCTTGTGACGGGCAAATTCTGCAAGCAGATCCGAATCCGCCGGATCCATATATTTTCGGATGCTTTCCTTCTCTCCGTTGACAGTAAATTCCCGGCTGATGGTGATCTCCCCGTCCGGCTTGAGGACACGGCGCTTCACATCCAGATACAGCTTCCGGTACGCAAGCACGTACAGCGCTTCCCTCTGGCTGCTCCTTCCCCTGGCCAGGATGCTCAGCTCATTCATGACCAGCTGGCGGTACTGCCAGCTTTTGTGCTTCTCCGGCCGGGTGCTCTCCTCCTGGAACTGCCGGACCAGCTGCCGGAACTGATCCTTGTCCAAAGGATACTCTCCATTTTTGAAAGAACTGCCGTCCAGGTGCTCAAGCAGGGAATACTCGCACTGGTAGGGCTGGGTGTCCAGACGGTTGCAGTCGATCAGGTAATTGAGGATCTTCAGGTTCACGGTCTGCCCGAAAAGGGGTTCGTATTTTTCCGGATTCCGTTCGATGTCCTCCACAAGCTGTTCTTCAATCTTATACGTGGAAGCCTCCACCACCGCGGCAGACAGGATGGAGTCTATATAAATGAAATCGTACCGCTCCACGGTATGCATCATCAGGTGAAAGCCTTCCACACTGAGGCTGCGTTTCCTGACGTCAATCCCGTGGATGGCGATCCAGTAGTTTGTGATCTGGTCTCTCTGGTTTTTATATTCTATGCTGAGCCATTTTCCCTCATGTATTGCTTTGAAAATATTCTGAGCGATCCTGTCCATACCGTCTGCTCCCGCACTCTGCGCAAAATAAGTAAAAAAATCTGTGACTATTGTACCATGTCATGCGCGATTTGAAAATACTTTTCCTGAGCGGGTTTACACTTATTTTTTCCATTTGGTAAAAGAAATACAAAACAGGATAACGGGAAACCGTTCTATCTCCCGTTGCCCTGTTTTCAGCATTATTTTCCGTTCATAACCGGCTCCGCGACATGGATCTTAAAGAACTGAATCAGAGGTCCGTTCAGCAGTGCATTGCAGATCGTGCCGATCCCAATGATGAGCCACAGATCTCCATGAGACATGAGGCAGAATACCACACCGATCACAACCACCGTAACATCACTCATGACGCGGGCATTCTGGAAGGGGATCTTACCACGGGTCACATTTTCTATGATCACCGCTACACTGTCATAAGGAGCGATCCCCATCTCCGCCACCATATAAAACGCCACGCCCATCCCCGCGAAAATGCTGCCGATGATCAGGGCCAGGATTCGAAGCGGCAGCGTCATCTCTTCTTTCAGGATGTCCTGAAACAGCCAGCATATGAAGTCTGCCAGATAACCGACACAGACCATATTGACGATGGTGCCCGCCCCGATGCACTGCCTTGCATTAAAAAACACAACCACCAGTATCGCCGCATTCATGATCAGCTGCCATGTACCGAAGGTCATGTGCAGAAATCCGCTGATCCCCAGGTTCATACAGGTAAATGCATCTACGCCGAAGGCACTGAGCCGGTAGGAGCCGACGCAGATCCCGATAAACAGGATGCCGGTCACCATCATGATGCAGCGTTTGAGAAAAGTTTTGTTTTGTGTATCCATTGGAATAACCCCCTGCAAATAATTTTAGAAAAATCCGGAACAGCAGACAGGTCAATGGTCTGTTATTCCGGATCTGCCGATTTCCGTATTATATAGCCTTAAATATAAACAGTCCGGAATCAAAGTCGCCGTAGTCCGCATTCGGATCTTCCACCTGGCCGGATAACGCATCTGACGTGATCAGGCCCAGGTTCATCAGTTCATCCCCGTAATAGGACTCTCCTGTTTCCTGATTCCGGTAGCAAAGCTCCGGATCCAGACCCTGAAGACGGATCCTCGCATAGGGCAGGTTCACGCCGCAAAGCACCCGATACCATCCGACGATCGCCTGTGTCCTGTCTTCACTGACCGCCATCCAGCAGGTGATATTGCCCTCAAAGGGACTGGACAGACGGTAGAACGTGCCGAACTGCAGCACTTCCCTGTATTCCTTCATAAATACGATCTGACGCTTCACCTCTTCCTGCTCCTGTTCCGTCAGATGGTTCAGGTCCAGTTCATAGCCGAAGGTACCGAAGTAAGCCACATTTGCCCGTGTGTGAAGCGGTGTCCTGCGGAATACCTGGTGGTTCGGGATGACCGATACGTGGCTTCCGATGCTGCTGACAGGATAGCAATAGGTGGTGCCGTATTGGATCTTGAGACGTTCGACCGCGTCAGAATCATCGCTTGCCCAGCCCTGGGGCGCATAATAAAGCATTCCCGGATCAAACCGCCCGCCGCCGCTTGCGCAGGATTCGAAAAGCACATGCGGGAACTCAGAGGTCAGCCGCTCGTATAAGTCGTAAACGCCCAGGATATAGCGGTGGAACACCTCCCCCTGTCGGTCGGCCGGGAGCGCGGCGGAATAGCATTCCGTGATGCTCCGGTTCATGTCCCATTTGATATACGAGACCTTTGCCTCCCGTAAGATCTTCGCCATCATTTCATAGATGCAGTCTACGATCTCTTTCCGTGAAAAATCAAGTACATACTGGTTCCGGCCATGAGATGCCCTTCTCTGTGGCGTCTCCAGGATCCAGTCTGGATGCGCCCGGTAAAGGTCGGAATCTTTATTCACCATCTCTGGCTCGAACCAGAGCCCAAACTTCATTCCCAGGTCTTCGATGCGCTCTGCCAGCCCGGTAATGCCGTTTGCCAGGCGCTCCCGATTGGCGATCCAGTCGCCTAGTCCGGCATGGTCGCTGCTGCGCTCTCCGAACCAGCCGTCGTCCAGAACAAATAATTCCACGCCGCATTCCTTTGCTTTGGACGCGATCTCAACCAGCCGGTCCTCTGTAAAATCAAAATATGTCGCTTCCCAGTTGTTATTCAGGATCGGCCTTGGACGGTCCCGCCAGTAACCTCTTGCCAGGCGTTTCTGGTAGAGCTTGTGGAAGGTCTGGCTCATACGGTTTAACCCGGCATCCGAATAAACCATCACGGCTTCGGGCGTCTGAAATTCTTCTCCCGGTTCCAGCTTCCAGTCAAAGCCATCAGGATGGATTCCCAGCATTACCCGGGTCATGTCATGGGTATCTACCTCCGCCTGTGCCAGAAAGTTGCCGCTGTAGATCAGGCTGAATCCAATGGCCTCTCCCTGAGATTCATTGGTGTCCGGACGTTTCAGCACGATAAACGGATTGTGCTCATGGGAGGAATGTCCTCTTCTGCTGTCCACCGCCTGGATGCCCTGTTCCAGCCTCCGTACCTTTAAATGGCGCTCCCGTGCCCATGCGCCGGAGAACTGGAGCCATTCGTAATCGCAGTCCGGCAGATCCATGCACAGGCTCATGGCGGTCAGCAGATGTACATCTTTGCTTCCCTGATTGGTCAGCTTCGCGCTCCGCGCCAGGATCCCGCCTTCCGCGAAAATCGTATAGAAAAGCTGCAGCGTGATCTCCGTTACCGGGTCTTTTAAAACCAGCGTCAGTGTTTCCGCCTCACTGTCCTCCTCTGTATAGGTGGCTGGAAGCCCTGCGAGCTTCGGTTTTCCGGCAGTAATCGTGTGGCTCTGATAGCGGAAATCCGAAAGGCGGCTGCCGTTTTCCTGGCGGATCTCCACTGCCGGGCGGCGGTAATCTGTCGTACCGTACACACCGTATTCCTGCTTTACGTGCTCCAAAGAAAATGATCTGTCTCCTTCGAATACGTAAGAGGTCATGGGACGGTAGCCTGTTTCCAGAAGATAGGAAAAGTCTTCCTTATGATGGATCCTCTTGCCGAAATACAGCTGGCCCATCTGTTCATTGGGAAGGACCGTCATGATGTAACTGATCTTGTTGTTAAATAAATGAAAGGTACGTGTGCGTTCGCAAAATAAAATGCTCATAGAACCCTCCTCCTGGTATAATAATATAATAGCAAATTACTATGCTCTCCAGGGCAGCTTCATAAGCCTGCTGTCCTGGAGATATTTTTCTTCCGAAATGCCGTATTGTCAATTCACATTCTGCTGAATTGCATGCATTTCGTTGACTTTACGCGTCACCTCTGCCATTTTTTCTCCCTTTAGGGTGTAAAATGTTTTGTAGATAAAGAAACTCAATACTGCCAGCGCAATCGGTATCACGATCATCAGAACCCTGATGCCGGTGATCGTTCCAAGACTCTGAGCCTCTGCCTTTGCATTGTAGCCTACAATCTGCAGGCCCACACCGGTCAGGCCGCCTGCCGCTGCCATGGCAGCCTTCATCAAAAAGGTCTGCGCAGAACAGGTCACGCTTTCATTCCTGACACCAAATTTCACTTCCCCGTAATCGATCACATCTGCCATGCAACAGGTGGTCACACCCAGAGATAAGCCGGAACCGAAGAACATCAGTCCGCAGCACAGGATTACAGCTGCCTTGCTCTGAGGAGCGATAAATCCCATCAGCCCCAGCGTAGCAAGTCCAAGGATCACAAGTCCGCATGCAAGGGCATATACCTTTTCGCGGCTGATCTTTTCCGCGATCTTCGGGAAGCAGATCAGGCCCAGCATTTCCGCGATAATGGCAAATCCAAAGATGGAGTACAGGTATTCATTTCCGCAGACATTTTTGAAATAATATACGGCAAAGCCTTTTGCAATCTGTGTACAGAGGTTGAAGGTCAGCAGCAGTCCGATAAACGCTAGGAGTTGGTCATTCTTTACGATCACGTTCAATGCCTGTTTCAGACTGGTCTTCTCAGCCTTTGCATTCAGTGTAGATTCTTCTTTTACATTGAATACGGTAATGCCGATGGTCAGGATGAATACCACTGCGATCGCCACTGCAAACATGGTAAAGCCCTGCTCCGCATAAAGATTTTTATTTCCTGCCATGCGGTTGAATCCGTTGATGATATACAGACCGAATGTGGCAACTGTAAAGCCTGCAAGGCTTGCGAAGAAACGCGGGATGACGGACACCTTTTCACGTTCACGGGGATCGTTGGTCAGGTTCGGAAGCCAGGACCAGTAGGGTACATCCATAATGGTGTAAGTCATGCCGTACAGGATATACATCACGGAAACATAGACATACAGGGAGGTTCCTGTCAATCCGCAGCTGGTAAACAGGAAGATAAATACCACGGAGTTCAGCAGGGTTCCAACGATCAGCCAGATCCGGAATTTACCATATTTGGACCGGGTATTGTCTACGATCATGCCCATCATCGGGTCATTGACCGCATCCCAGATGCGGGCTACGAAGAACAGCGCCCCGACAAATCCCGGCGCCAGGTATAAGGTGTCTGTAAAATACAGCATCAGGAAAGATCCAACCAGGTTTACGATCGCGTCTTTTCCAATCGCGCCGATTCCGAAACAGTATTTTTCTCTTGCAGAAACATGCTTGTATTGTGGTTTCTGCGTCTGTGCATTTGTGTTGCTCATAAGTTCTTCCTCCAAATTCTTTTTTAGACTCGGATTGGAGAAGCTGCGCAATTTCTTCGTTCCTTGTAAGTCTATTATATATGGAGGCCGGACAAGTAAGTAGACACATTTGTTTAGAAAAACAGTCAAAATGATGACACCGCTTTCCGCTGTTTTTGCACGCATCTGCAAAGTATTCTCGGATTACAGCAGAAGAGTCATAATTTCCCCAGGATATCCTGATTCGTCTGAAGATGTTCGTTGGCATCCTTACGGTTTTTCTTCCGGAACTGCGCGGGGGTGATCCCTCTTTTCAGCTTAAATGCTTTTCCGAAGACAAGCGGATCCCGGTATCCGCAGGACAGCGCCACCCCTCCTACCGGAAGATCCGTCAGGGATAGCAGCTCTGCCGCACGGGTGATCCGGTAATTGACCAGATAATCCTGGGGCGACATGTCCATGCTCTGCCGGAACAGCCTGTACAGATAGCTCCGGTCAATGCAGACATAATCCGCGATGTCAGACACTTTGATGCTGTTGGAATAATTGTTATGGATATACTCAAGCGCCCTGCGGATATACATATTTTCTTCATTCGCGACCGCAGACGGAACAATATCGATATCCTGTGACAGAATCGAGAAAAAAGAATACAGAAGACTCTCCAGCAAGAACTGGTTCGTTGTGCTGGAGGTATTATTTTTCAGCATGGTGATCACAATCTGCTTCAATTCCTCAGCATGGCTGCAGCGGAAGATCAGCTGATGGCTGTTCAGGCCGATGTCCTTTAGATATTCCCGGGCCTGGCTGCCGTGAAAGCCCACCCACAGATACGTCCACGGCTCCTCCTGGTCCGCCTGGTAGAAGGTCTGAACCTCCGGTTCGATCAGAAAGCCCTGGCCGGCCTGCAGTTCATACTGGGTATCCTCTACATAATAACGGCCTTTTCCTTCCAGGATATAGTGGAGAATATAGTTGGGACGGACGGCAGGTCCAAAGCTGTGCAGCGGTTCGCATTTTGCATAGCCGCAAAAGCAGAGATAAAGGTCTTGAAACTTATGGTCTGATAATTGCAATACGTAAGCATTTTCCATCTCAGTGCACTCCTTCTTATCGTTTGGCGTTGGATTGTTATGTAACAATGTGGAAAATTACCCCTCGAAATATTTTTCAGAATCTGTACTTCTTTGATATCATAGCGTGTAAATTAGAATTTGTACAGTACAAAATCAACTATTTTCACACCGAAAGAATTGTGTTAAAATGAGAAAAAAACATAAAAGGCAGGTTGTTATGAAAAAAATCGGATTTGGAATTTCCATGCTGCTCTTTGCGCTTTTACTTCGGCTTTGTTCATTTGGAATGGACTCAATCACACTTTCATTGGGTGTTGTCGGATTCCTGTTCTCATTCCTTGGCTTTTTGGAAAAATAAAAACGGAGCTGTCAAAGAATCATCTTCTTTGAACAGCTCCGCTTTTATTTGTATTCTTATTTTACGCCGTTACTACTCCACGCCGAAGTGCTCGAACAATATCCGCTCCGCCTCTGCGCTCCACAGTCCCCGGTTCTTTTTGCAGACTTCATCCAGCTTTTGGAACAGCGGATCCGTCTCGCCCAGCTTTCCAAAATCCTCGATTGCTGTCAGCGGCATATCGAACTGTGTATAAGTCAGCTTCTTTCCGCCCGGGATATTGGGCAGGTTGAGGGTCGCATCCGCGATGCTGTCAATGCCGCCTACATGCGTCACCATCACCGCCGGTTCGATCCTGCCCTTTGCAGCAAGATCATTTGCCTCGATCAGGTCGTCGTTATTTCCCCCGGTCGTTCCCATGATATGCGCGCTTGTATAGTGTACATTATACAGGTTGATCTCCCCCTTGAACTGGTTGTCCGTGGGGCCTGCGAAGAAGTTCATGCAGCCGTCAAATGCCAGGAGCTGGTCGCCCATCTCCGCCACCTTACGGTTGGGGATATATACAAACACATCATCATACCCCTTTCCGCCTGTGATCGCCCGCAGACCTTCCACCGGGTCTTCCATCTTCGCCGTATTCACATAGAGGAGCTCTACTCCGTTTTCCGCCGCCTTGCTTTCCGGGATCACTTCCCTTGCGCGCTCGATCTTGGCATCGTCAATGTCTGTCACAACGATCCGTTTCGGCCTGTTCTCAATCTGGATCCCATAGCTCACCGCACCCAGTCCCATGGGGCCGCAGCCGCCGAGGATGATGATATCGCCGTCCGGTTTCGTGCCTGTCGCAAGATCATGGTTCCGTTTGTTGGTGTGATAATTCCCGTGGTAGCCTCCGATGATACAGCTCATGGGCTCGCCCAGAGACGCTTCAAAGAAGCTCTCTCCTTCATAAGGCATCAGGCATCCCAGTTCCATCACCTCGTGGGGGATGATGCAGTAGGTGCAGGCTCCGCCGAAAAATTCATAGGAATATCCGGGAGAAGCCAGACTTCCCTTATAATTCAATGCCGGCTGCTGCGCAAACTTCATACCCGGCTTGAACTGGTCTTTCCACTTTTCTCCTACCTCCACGATCACACCCGCAAATTCATGTCCGATGATGACCGGATTGGTATCGATATTCTGGGGAGCACGTTTATGTTTCTTGCCCTGCTCCGCCAGCTTATAGGTGGACATGCAGATACTGTCGCTCATGACCTTTACCAGGATCTCATCGTCCCTGATCTCCGGCAGTTCAAATTCCTCCAATCTCAAATCTCTCGTTCCATACATTCTGACTGCTCTTGTTTTCATCCTTCTTACTCCTTATCATCTATAATAAAGTTGTCCGTTTACAGTCTCCGGTTTCTATTTTAAGTTATCCCGCACTCTCAATCTTCACCTGCATTTTCAGCTCTTCCACCAGTTCCTTCGCCGGAGGCTTCGTTCCGATCGTTGTCACTGCTCCTGCCGATGCCGCCATACACAGTCTGACGGTTTCCTCGTCTCCCAGCTTCTGATCCCATGCGTAGGCCAACGCCGCCACCATGGCGTCTCCTGCGCCCACCGTAGAATGTGCCTTCACCGGAAGGGCCGGGCAGACCGCCTCATATCCGCCTTTCACGAACATGGCGCCGCTCTTCCCCATGGAAACTGCCGCCGTGTGGATTCCCTTTTCCATCAGCTTCCGGGTCATTTCCAGAAGCTCCTTCCCGGACGCGCGGTAATCAATTCCCACATATTCCTCCAGCTCCACACGGTTCGGCTTGATGATATCCGGACCTGCCTCCAGTGACAGGCTAAACACCTCGCCGTCCGCGTCCATCAGTACCTGAGAGCCTTTTCCGTGAGCCATTCGGATGATCTTTTCGTAAATGTCCTTGCCCACGCCCCCCGGAATGCTGCCGGAAAGAACGATCAACGTATTCACTCCCGCATAGTTTTCCAGTTTATTCATTAATTTCTGTATCTGCTCTTCTGAAATAGCCGGCCCCGGTTCGTTCAGCTCGGTGACCGCTCCGTTTTCCTCAAACACCTTGGTATTGGTTCTGGTCTCCCCGTCTACCCAGATAAAGTCATGCATGATCTTCCGCGCGTCCAGCACATTTTCTATGGTCCTTCCGGCATTCCCTCCCAGAAAACCGGTAGCAATGCTTTCGCCCCCCAGCTCATGGATTGTCTTGGAAACATTGATCCCCTTGCCGCCCGCGTCATACTCCACCTTCCGGATCCGGTTCAGGCCGCCGGGCTTGAGCGCATCGATCTCCACCGTCTTATCAATGGCCGGGTTCATCGTAACTGTTATGATCATCCTTCTCTACTCCTTTCCGGAAAGAATCTGGTACAGCGTGACCGCGTCGCAGGTCTTGATCTGTTCCGCAGTCGCGTCATCCAGCATCTTCTCTGCGATGGACGACAGGATATCCATATGCTCCTCGCCCACTCCGGCAATTCCGATCACGACCTTTACCTCTTCCCCGTCCCAGTCCACACTGTCCCGGAATGTCATCACGGCGATCCCGGATGCCTTGATCTGGTCCTTTACGGCTTCGATTCCATGGGGAAGCGCAAGTCCGTTTCCCATAAATGTGGAAAATGTTTTTTCTCTTTCCACCATCCCGTCTACATACGGCTGCTCCACATATCCAGAATCCGCCAGCATCTGCCCCACCTTGCGGATGATGTTCTCCTTTGTATCGAGTTCGCAGTTTACATGTACGTTTTCACGGTACAGTAATTCCTTCTTTTCTTTTTTTTCTTCCTTTTTCTTAAAAAACATATTGACCACCTGTGTCCTCTCTATCTCTTTCATTTCCCCGGGGTGTTGGTTCCTTGTATCCTTATTATATGCCCCGGAAACGTCTCCTTTCAACAAATAGAAAATGGGATTTGGCGCTATCCGATAGTGCCAGAATGCCTTGCAGCAAGGTGCAGGGCACCTTGAACAGCAGCAGTGCCGGTTACATGTCACACCTTCGCCAGATACCGATTGAAATATTCCTTCAGATACCTGGAAAGCAGCTCCCGGATCTCCTCCTTGTCCCCCCGTGCCAGCACTTCCAAAAATTCATATTCTTCGATCAGCATGCTGCTGATATATCCCATGATCTCGTTATTGACTTGTCCATTCTCATCAATCGGCACCAGCATAATGATCACGGTCCGGATCCCCTTAAAATAAGGATCCTGAAATGCTTCCAGATCTTTCGTCATACAGACCGCAAACTCCGGCCGGAGCACGCCCTTTGTCCGGGTATGCAGAAGCGCAAACCCAAATTCCGCAAAGACCTGGGAGGAAATCCGTTCCCTGCGCATCAGGTCTTCCTGGATCTGTCCGCTGCGGTCCGAATAAGGGGACATTTTTTCCCCTACCGCGATCAAAAGCTCCTCAAAGGTAATGTCATTGTCTACCTTAAAAAATTCCATATTTTTCAGGATCGTCTTGATCTGTACGGCAACCAGATTGATCTCCTCCAGCTTCACGGAAAACTCATTTTCCTCTTTGTGCTTTTCCGGCATTCTCTCATACCGCAGGATCATTTCCCGTACTTCTTCCATGTTCTCCTTATTCAAAAGCGGATTCACGGAAACGACCGGGATATCCTGGGGGTCCATGGGAATCGTGGAAATCAGAAAATCTGTTTTTCCGATGATGTACGGCGTAATATCATTTTTTCCGTATGCCGTCAGGACCATCCGATCCTTATAGGTTTTCTCCAGCTTGGACACCATCAGACGGGAGATCCCGATCCCGCTGGAGCAGATCACTCCCGCATGGACCTTCCGTATATTTTCCCTGCGTCCCTCCAGGCGGAATACCGCCGCGCCGAAATGTACCGTCAGGAAACCAATCTCCTCTTCCGGCACCTCCCGCTGCGTCTTCTTCTCCAGAACCGCCGCCACATGAATACATTTCCGGTAAATCTCCGGGTAGCTCTCCCGGATCTCCGCAAGCATGGGATTCTGAATATGCATTCCATATATGATCCGGATCAGGGTCGGCTGCAGATGCGCCAAAAGCCCCTGGATAAATTCCTCGTCCTGTTTTAGCAGGCATGCCTGCACTGGGTCAAAGGCATCAATCATCTCATTGACCAGATACTGCAGCTCCCGGTTTTCAATCGTCAGGGCTTCCCCGGCATTCCACCGTATCCGCTCATGCTTGGCGCCCTTGATATGCAGGCAGATGTAGGAAATCTCCATCGTTGGAAAGCGGATTCCGAATTCCTCTTCCAGCTCCGCCGCGATTTCCTCCGACAGAAGGTAATCCTCATCCCGTTCAAGCTGTTCCCCCCAGCTGCTGCCCGGCTCGATCGTCTCATCCTTGAGGATCCGGTCAATGGCAATGGTAATATGGATCACGAGACCCACATAGGAATTTTCCGTCAGGGACTTTACCTGGAGATGATCCATCCCCGCGATACAGCGGATCACACGTTTCAGTACATCGTTGTTCAGCACCTGCCCGATCTCGCTTTTCAGCAGAAGATCCTGAGGATCCAGCACCGTGGTTTCCTCCTCATAGGCTTCCCGCAGTACCTTCGTATCTATATTTTCTTCAATAAAGGCGCGGATCGCCCTGCGGTAATCCTCCTCGCTTCCATTGGTTTCGATCCCGCTTCCCGGCTTCCGGCTGATCTGCAGGCCATACCCGGTCAGCCAGCTTTCCACAGCTTCCAGGTCCGCGCTGACCGTAGCCTCACTGACACCGAACTGACTGCTGTAATAATACAGCTTTTTCAGCCCCTTTTCTCTCAGCAGTTCCAGCACGAGCCGCTTCCGCCGCTCCTCCCGGTTGCTCACATCGTAAGGATCTCCCTGGCTGAGTTCGGCAAGAAGACGCTTCTTTTCCTCCTCGCTGCCTTCCAGCCAGACGCCCACGCCAGTCTTTGACGAAAAACGGACTTCATACGCTTTCAGCGTACTTTCCATATATTCCAGTTCTCTTTGAGCCGTCCGTTTGCTCACTCCGATCTGCTCCGCCAGGAGCTTCACGGAAATGGGTCCTTCCTCCTGAAGCAGTACCAGCAGGATCTGTCTCATACGAGCCGAAATATCCATAGCCCCTCCCCTTCTTTTGTATAGAAAAGCTGCCAGTGACAGGCTTTCTGTATTATCCTTGATTTCTCTTCTTCAGATCTTCCACCAGGACGTCATATTCCGGTGCCGCCAGGAAATTTGTGATCAGAACCCGCTCCGCGTTTGGATTGCTGCGCTCCGCACGTTCTCCCAGCTCCTGGTGCGTCACTACGATCTGTACATCGGCCGGAATACTGGACACCGGTGTATGGATCACTTCGATTCCTTCCAATCCGGCTGCCGCGATCTTCTTTTTCAGTACGGTTGCTCCCATGGCGCTGGAGCCCATTCCCGCGTCGCAGGCAAACGCGATCTTGCGGATCTTTCCCTGTCCCTTTGCAGGCTCTCCCGCCGCGCTGCTGTCATCCTGGATTCCCTTTGCCTGTTTCTTCATGGCATCCTTTTTCTGCTGTGCTTCTTCCAGGGAGGTATCCTTTCCCATGAACTTCAGCAGTGGAACCGCGATCACAAAGGAAACCACCGCCGCGATCAGCACTCCAAGGAACAGCCCCACGTAACAATGCCGCTCCGCCATCATCACCAATGCCAGGATACTGCCCGGTGAAGCCGGCGCCGTCAGTCCCACGCCCATCAGGTTGAAGGTAAACACTCCGGCTGCTCCGCCTGCGATAGTTGCAAGGAGGAGCAGGGGATTCATGAGGATATATGGGAAATAGATCTCATGGATCCCCCCGAAAAAATGAATGATCACCGCACCGGGCGCTGAACTCTTCGCATTTCCTTTTCCGGCAATGCAGTAAGCCAGCAGGACACCCAGCCCAGGACCCGGATTAGCTTCTAACAGGAAGAAGATGGATTTGCCCATTTCCTCCACCTGCTGGATTCCCATCGGAGACAGGATCCCGTGATTGATGGCATTGTTCAAAAACAGAACCTTGGCCGGTTCGATAAACAGGCTGGTCAGCGGAAGGATGCCATGGTCTACAAAGAAACCCACCCCGATGCTCATCCAGTTATTGAGCGTGCCCACCAGCGGCGTCACACCGTACATGGCAAGAACCGCAAGAACGGCACCAATGATCCCCAATGAAAAATTATTCACCAGCATCTCAAATCCGGCTTTCACATGATTCCCCATCAGATTATCAAACTTTTTGATCACCCATGCGGAAAGGGGGCCTACGATCATTGCCCCGATAAACATGGGAACATCCGAACCCACGATCACACCCATGGTCGCAATGGCGCCGATCACTCCGCCCCGCTGTCCCGCGACCACATTTCCTCCCGTATATGCGATCAGCAGGGGCAGCAGCACGGATGACATGGGGCTGACCAGCTGCGCGATCCGTTCGTTGGGCATCCAGCCCGTCTCGATAAATAATGCGGTAATCAGTCCCCAGGCAATAAAAGCTCCGATATTGGGCATGACCATGCCGCTTAGGGATCTTCCAAATAACTGTACTTTTTCTTTCATAAATTCCACACCTCATTTTCTTTTGGTATTCAGAAGTGCGATCGGCCAATCACGTTTTCTTCATCGTATGTTTATTATAAACTTGGCCTGTCTTTTATTTCAACAAATAGAAAAACAAATTTGGCGTCATCCGTTAGTGCCAAAGAGATCATCCTTCCCATCATGCACCGGCATCAACGGCATCTTGTCCATTCCTGATATGCAGAAAGCGCCTGCCGCGCCGGAGTTCTTTCTCCTCCGACACAGCAGGCGCTTTTTTATTTTTCATAGATATTCATCCGGTATAAACATATTCCACGAATCCTGCAATTCTGTTTTCCAGACCGTATACCACATTGCTGATCACATATTCCCCTTCTGACAGCATTGTTTTTATACGGTATGGAACACCGGGATCCATATGTCCCCTGTCTTCCTTTTCCTCGGAAAAGTATCTTTCCACCTCCGGATGGACTCTGAAATAAATATGCTCCTCCGCAATTTCCATGGTGGTCCCCCCATATTGTTCCGGCGGGAGACCACAGAGCATTCTACAGATGCCGGTTCATAAATGTAATGACACCATATTCCACTTCATCCTTGATCTCCGCATAGTTGTGGATCTCATGGCGGAAGCCGGAATATACCTTTGTATCCACGGTATGCCCGGTCTCGTACAGCCAGTTGCTGACCTCATAGATTCCCTTCCCGTACTGTCCTACCGGGTCCTGGTCGCCGCCGATGTTGTAGATGGGCAGGTCCTTTGGAACCTTTTCGGCCCATTCCGTACCGTTGATCACATGCATCATCTGTACAAAGTAAAGCAGAGACTGGTTCGACGTAGGCTTTGTAAACGCGTCGAAGGGATCCTCCGCATGGTCTCTCTGTACGTAGGGGTCCGCGCAGATCCATTCATTTCCGATGCTGACCTCGCCGCACCGCTCGCACATCCATCCCAGCAGGCTGCCCGCGTACGCCGGGTCGGATTCCTTTCCTTTTCCGTCGGCAACTGCCTTTTCCAGTTCCTTCGCCACGTCCTCCGCTCCCGGAAATACGCCGGATGTCCCGCAGATGGTCGCGCCCGCAAGCTCGCTTCCGTATTTTGCGATGTAATCCCTTACGATAAAGGAACCCATGCTGTGGCCGAACAGAAAATAGGGAAGTTCCGGATATTTCTCACATACCAATTCTTTCAGCTTATGCTCGTCCTCCATCATAGTATGACAGCCCTTGTCTCCCCAGTCGCCCCAGGTGTCATTCTCCAGGGCGGTCTTGCCATGGCCTACATGGTCGTCGGCCGCTACGATAAACCCTGCGTCCATGAACTTCACGATCATATGCAGATACCGTCTGGAATGCTCGCCGTAGCCGTGGATCACCTGAACGATGCCCTTCGGCTTTGCCGCCGGAACATAGATCCATCCGTAGACCTCGTCGCGCTCGTTGAATGACTGGAATTTTACTTCGTGTAACATGTAATATACCTCCTTATGTGAATTTAATTGTAAATTACAACCAATTTTAACAGGACACTCAAAAATCCGTAGAGCATCTTCTTACGATCTCACACCGCACCTTATGATCCTGCTCCACATCCTCTTTTCCCTGGAGCACCTCCAGCATCCGGTCAACCGCGTCGTTGCAGAGCCGCTTCACCTGATTATCCACCGATGTCAGCTCCGGCTCACAGCAGACAGCCATCGTGGAATTGTTATATCCTGCCACGCTGAGCTCCTCCGGCACGGCCAGCCCTTTTGCCCTGGCATATTTGAGCACTCCGACAGCCAGGCCGTCATTGCATGCAAATGCACTGTCAAATTCCAGTGTCCGGTGCGCCAGCAGCATTTCCTTTACATACAGCACTTTGTTCTGCACATAGCCCGCCGAATTTTCTGAAAATTCAGCAAAACCGGCTTCCTCCGGCTGATGCATGCCGAATGGACGGATATAATACTTCAGATCCCCGAGTATGGGATATCCCGCGTCCGTCAGCGCGCTCTCATATCCTTCCATTTTCTGCCGAGCGCTGTATGTCTGCGAATCGTATAAAAAGAGAATCCTTTTTTTCCCCCGGCGGATCAGCGCCCGGGTCACATCGTATGCCCCCTGCCGGTCATCCCCATAGGAGCAGTAGATGTTTTCCCCCTCCACATATCCGTTGATCATGAATACCGGAACCTGCTGTGCTGCCGCGCGGACATACTCCGTCTCTTCTGGGTCCTTTCCCGATCCTGCATACAGAGACCCCACGAGGATCAGTGCATCGATCCGCTTGGAGAGCAGCAGCCTGGTATGGTGTTCCCTGGCCTCCCGCATGCTCCCGCTGCAGCCCAGGATGCAGTCGTATCCGCATTCGTGGAGACGTTTTTCCAGATGCGAAACCGCCTCCGCCATGTACTGATCGGAGATATCCGGGCAGAGGATGCCAATGGTCTTCATGGAGTTCAGCCCCAGTCCCCGCGCAAATACATTCGGCGTATATTCCGATTCTTCCATCACCGCAAGAACCTTTTGCTTTGTTTTTTCACTGACACGGGGACTTCCGTTCACAACCCTGGAAACGGTAGCGATCGAAACCCCCGACAGCTTTGCTATATCGTAAATATTCATCCTGTCACCTCTTAGGCACTGTATGGAAATAGCTTATACATCTTGACTGGTCTATCTCTCCGATCGCACAGTTCAAAACACCTGCTTAACATTCCATCCTTTCCGGCACTCGCAAACGCTATGGTTGTAAGTTCTTTCATTTTTGATTCCATCACTACTCTAAATTTTATAATATTTTTCACAAAAAAGCAAACCTTATCTCTAGATTTTTCACATTTTTTCCAACTTTTTTGCTTTTTCTATTGACTCCTTTCCTGTTTTA
Source organism: Lachnospiraceae bacterium (assembly GCA_910575475.1). Taxonomy (GTDB): domain Bacteria; phylum Bacillota; class Clostridia; order Lachnospirales; family Lachnospiraceae; genus Schaedlerella. The sequence continues at coordinate 92,179 of CAJTGD010000012.1, forward strand.
TAGTAAACTTAATGTAAGCGCTTACATTAAGTAAGAAACGAACCGAACCAATTATCACATATTAACAGAAGCTCTCTATTTCAGAAAGGAATCTTTATGCAGGAATTTATCAAAATTCATCCCCAGGATAACGTAGCGGTTGCCCTGTGTCCCCTGTCCGCGGGCAGTACGTTCCAGGTGGACTCGCAGACCGTTATACTGGCCGAAGACATTCCCCAGGGACATAAGTTTACTCTGACGCCCCTTTCGGAGGGTGAACAGGTCATCAAGTACGGAAGTCCCATCGGATTTGCCAAAGAATCGGTAGGAGCCGGCTCCTGGATCCATACTCATAATCTGAGGACCGGTCTGGGTGATGTACTGACTTATCATTATGAACCGCAGGCTTCTTCCCTTACGCCTTCCGCGCCAACCTTCTTCCAGGGCTACCGCAGGGCAGACGGAAAGGTCGGTGTCCGCAACAATATCTGGATCATCCCGACCGTAGGCTGTGTCAATAATATAGCCACGTCTATTGAGCGGCAGGCCCAGGCCTACCTTACGGAACAGATTGACGAGATCTCCGCATTTCCTCATCCCTACGGCTGCTCCCAAATGGGCGATGATCAGGAGCATACCCGGCAGATTCTTGCCGACCTGATTTGCCACCCCAACGCAGGAGGCGTACTGGTCCTCGGCCTGGGATGCGAGAACAGCAATATTGAAGAACTGAAAAAATACATTGGAGACTATGACCCTCAGCGTGTCCGTTTCCTTGTCTGCCAGGAATCCCAGGATGAGATTGCGGATGCTCTTGATATCATCCGGGAGCTTGCGGAATATGCCGGGCAGTTCCGTAGGGAGTCCATCCCCTGCAGCGAGCTGGTCATCGGAATGAAGTGCGGCGGCTCCGACGGTCTGTCCGGCATCACGGCGAACCCTGTCGTGGGCGCGTTTTCCGACCTTTTAATCTCCAAGGGCGGCACCACCGTCCTGACCGAGGTTCCGGAAATGTTCGGAGCGGAAACTCAGCTCATGAACCGCTGCGAGACGGAAGAACTGTTTCAAGAGACCGTGGACCTGATCAACGATTTTAAAGAATATTTTAAAAGCCATAATCAGACGATTTATGAGAATCCGTCCCCCGGAAATAAGAAGGGCGGCATCTCCACCCTGGAGGATAAGTCTCTGGGATGTACACAGAAGTCCGGAAGCGCGCCTGTACGCGGAGTCCTCTCCTACGGGGAGCCGATCCGCGGCAAAGGACTGCATCTGTTAAGCGCCCCGGGAAATGACCTGGTGGCATCTACGGCTCTGGCGGCATCCGGAGCGCATATCGTCCTGTTTACGACCGGACGGGGCACTCCCTTTGCCTGCCCGGTGCCGACCATGAAGATCTCCACCAATTCCGCGCTCTATGAGCGGAAGTCCAACTGGATCGACTTCAATTGCGGGACTATGGTAGAGGGAACACCGCTGAATGAACTGGCGGAGCAGCTTTTTGACAAGGTGATCCGAACCGCTTCCGGGGAAAAGGTAAAATCTGAGGAAGCAGGCTTCCATGATTTTGCGATCTTCAAGCAGGGTGTGACCTTATAAAGCGAACTGCGTGAATTGCCTGTACTGCCGCCCTCACGCCACAGCAGACAGACCGTGCAGACAGTAACATATTCTGCTTTTTAATTTACTTATTGAAAGAAAGGAATCATCATGAAAAAATTATGCTATCAGACCTTAAAAGATATAAACTATGACGGCTACCTGCTTCACGAAGCACCGGAGCGGGTACTGCAGTTCGGAGAAGGCAACTTTCTCCGTGCCTTTGTAGATTATTTTATCGATGTATTAAATGAAAAGACAGGCTTCAACTCCAAGGTCGTCCTGTGCCAGCCCATCGCGCCGGGGCTTGCCGATATGATCAATGAGCAGGAAGGACTCTATACCCTTTATCTGCGCGGCTTTCAGAATGGACAGAAGGTGAATCGGAAGCGGATCATTTCCTGTGTCAGCAGATGCCTGAACCCTTATATAGAATTCGACGAACTGCTGGCATGCGCGGAAAATCCGGATTTGAGATACATCGCATGCAATACGACCGAGGCCGGGATCGTGTATGATCCATCCTGCCGGTTTACCGATACCCCGGCAGACAGCTATCCCGGCAAGCTGACACAGTTCCTCTATCGCCGTTTCCAGACGTTCGGAAAGAAAACCGGAAAAGGATTCGTGATCCTTTCCTGTGAGCTGATCGACAACAATGGGAAAGAACTGGAAAAATGTGTCCTCCAATATGCGGAGCAATGGAACCTGGGCGAGGATTTTACAGCCTGGATCCAAAGTGAAAATATCTTCTGTTCCACACTGGTAGACCGGATCGTTACAGGATACCCCCGCGCCGAGGCCGAATCCATCAACGAAGAGAACGGATATATCGACCAGCTGATCGATACCGGAGAAATCTTCGGCTTCTGGGTGATCGAAGGCCCGCAGTCCCTGAAAACAGAGCTTCCCTTTGAAGAGGCCGGGCTTCCGGTGCTGATCACGGATGACCACAAGCCCTATAAGCAGCGCAAGGTTCGTATCCTGAACGGGGCGCATACCTCTTTTGTACTGGGGGCTTATCTGGCCGGGCAGAATATCGTGCGTGACTGCATGAATGACAACGTGATCCAGGGATTTATGAATCAGACCATTTATGAGGAGATCATTCCCACACTGACGCTTCCAAAGGAAGAATTGGAGGACTTCGCCGCGTCCGTGACAGAACGGTTTCAAAACCCGTTTATCGACCATGCGCTGCTGGCGATCTCTCTCAATTCCACCTCAAAATGGAAAGCGCGCGTCATGCCTTCCCTGAAAGGATATTTAGAAAAAACAGGAAAGCTTCCGGCATGCATCACCGCATCCTTTGCGTTTTACATCGCGTTTTTCAATGGGAACCATCTGACGAAGGATGCCTTGATGGGACGCCGGGGTGCGGAAGAGTATCCGATCAAGGATGACCGTTATGTTCTGGAATTTTTTGAAGCGCACAAGGATGACAGTGCCCCGGAGCTGGCTCATGCCGTATGTACCAATGAAAGCTTCTGGGGCGAGGACTTAAGCCGGCTGGATGGATTCGAGGCCGCGGTTGCCGGATATCTGGAAGACATCCGGACAAAGGGCGCTTATGAAGTTATGAAGCGCTGTCTGGCAAAATAGTTCATATGTAATCTTATATTCACAACATATTTGAAACATAACTGGCGGCCCAATTACTGAGCCGCCTGTATTTATATTCTACTATTTTCGGTCAAAATCGAACTATGCACACTTCCATTTTCGGTCGAAATCTGATTATGCGCACTTTTATCCCCAGTTTAAATCTGATTATGTACACTTTTTCACTTAAAAAAACGCCGCACCCGAGATTCCTCCCCGGTGCGGCAGTTTTTTCAAATACCGTTATTCTTTACAGTTCAAATCCGAAATACCGTACCGCATTCCGGTAAGAGATATCCTCCACCATGTCTCCTAGCACTTCCATATCTGCCGGATATTCCCCGTTCTCGACCCATCCGCCGATCAATTCGCACAGGATCCTCCGGAAATATTCGTGTCTGGTATAGGACAAAAAGCTCCTGGAATCCGTCAGCATTCCGATGAAGTTCCCCAGCAGTCCTAAGTTTGCCAGAGAAGTCATCTGCTCCGTCATACCGGTCTTGTGGTCATTGAACCACCACGCGGAACCCTGCTGGATCTTCCCCACGGTCCCTGCGTCCTGGAAGCATCCCAGTATAGTTCCGATGGCCGCATTGTCATTGGGATTCAGACTGTAAATGATGGTCTTCGGCAGCTGGTCCGTCGCATTCAGCGCATTCAGAAAATCTGCCATCTGCGCGGAAGGCGCATAATTATCGATACAATCATACCCCGTATCCGGCCCAAGCTGTCCGAAGCGGAACACATTATTATCCCGCTTGCAGCCATAATGGATCTGCATTGCCCATCCCAGACGGTGATATTCCTTTCCTACGAAGATCATGTATGCTGTTTTAAACTGCAATACCTCTTCCTTTGTCAGAGCCTTGCCTTCCAGCCGCTTCGCGAAAAGCTCCTCGATCCGGCTCTCCTCCGCCGGGGCGTACATCACGTATTCCAGAGCGTGATCCGACACCTTGCAGCCCATGCTGTCAAAAAATTCCATTCTCTTTTTTAGAGCCGCCTTTAAATCCCCGAAGCTTTTGATCTCCATGCCTGCCGCATCCCCTAATTTTGCGAGATACTCCGCATAATCCGGCTTCTCGATATTCATCGCTTTATCCGGTCTCCACGCCGGAAGCACCTGAACGTCAAAGGTCTCATCCTCCGCAATGACTTTATGCCATTCCAGGGAATCCGCCGGATCATCCGTAGTACACAGCAGCGTCACATTGGACTGACGAATGAGATTGCGCACGCTCATCCCGTCCTCCTGCAGCTTCGCGTTGCAGAGGTTCCACACCTCTTCCGCTGTCTTTCCATTGAGATACCCATGATAGCCGAAATACCTCTGCAACTCCAGATGACTCCAGTGATACAGCGGATTTCCGATGGCCTTCTCTAGAGTTTCCGCCCATTTCTGGAACTTCTCCCGGTCAGAAGCGTCCCCGGTGATATACTTCTCGTCTACTCCGTTGGAACGCATCTGCCGCCATTTATAGTGGTCTCCTCCCAGCCATACCTGGGTGATGTTCTCAAACTTCCTGTCCTTCGCGATCTCCTCCGGATTGATATGGCAGTGGTAATCCAGAATCGGCATCTTTGCCGCATGCTCATGAAATAATGTCTTTGCAGTGTCCGTACTTAACAAAAAATCCTGATCCATAAATTGCTTCATTCTAATCCCTCTCTTTCTTTCCAAAACTAAAATAATTCTTTTCCATCATTCGGACATGCTCCGGCGGGGCCGACCTCCGGCAGGATTCCCCTTCGGCATATCGGCTTTCAAACTGCAGCCTGCCGGAGCACTTTTGTCTGTAGTTCTATCCAATCAATACTTATACATACCCCATCAGGCCCGGCAGCCACAGCGAGATCTGCGGGATATAGGTTACCAACAGCAGCACGATAAAGATCGCGGCAAAGTAAATCAGCAGCTGCCTGAACACCGTCTCGATCTTTACATTTCCCACACGGACGCCCACAAACAGCGTGGTCCCCACCGGAGGCGTGATCGTTCCGATACACAGATTGAAGATCATCATGATACCGAAATGAATCGTATTCATTCCCAGCGCCGTACACACGGGCAGGAAGATCGGTGTAAAGATCAGACATGCCGGAGTCATATCCATAAATGTGCCTACCACCAGCAGCAGAATATTGATGATCAGCAGGATAATAAACTTATTGTCTGTCAGTCCCAGCAGGCCATTGGAGATCGCTGTCGGGATTCCGGTAAATGCCATGACCCATGACATGATACTGGAAACACCGATCAGGAAAATGATGATCCCCGTCATCTCCGCACTGTCCTTAAAAAGCTGCGGCAGCTCTTTCAGCTTGATGGATTTGTAGAAAAACAGGGACAGGATCAGGCTGTATACGACTGCCACGACCGACCCCTCCGTAGCCGTAAAGATCCCGAATATGATCCCGCCGATCACGATTACGATCAGCAGCAGGCATGGTATCGCCTGGAGCAGCACCTGCATCGCTTCCTTTCCGGTAAACCGGGAGGTACTCTGATATCCTTTTTTCTTTGCCAGTACATAGATCACCAGCATACACGCAAGCCCCCAGAGAAATCCCGGCACATATCCCGCCATAAAGAGCGCGGCTACGGATGTTCCCCCGCTGACCAGAGAAAATGTGATCATCACATTGCTGGGCGGGATCAAAAGCCCGGTTGGCGCGGTGGCAATATTAGCAGCCGCGGAAAAGTTGGGGTCATACCCTTCTTCCTTTTCAATCGGTCCGATGATAGAGCCCATAGCGGACGCGGCAGCCGTGCCGGAACCAGATATGGAGCCAAACAGCATATTTGCCACTACATTTGTCTGGGCAAGGGCTCCCGGCGCGCGTCCGGTCACCAGCTTTGCCAGGTTGATCAGCCGAACGGCGATCCCACCCTTGTTCATAATATTTCCCGCAAGGATAAAGAAAGGAATCGCCAGAAGTGAGAACACCGAGATTCCCGAGAATATCCTCTGCGCCCCTGTTACAACCGTTGCCTCAAAATTCAGGATCGGCAGGATCGCGCAGATGGATGAAACTCCGAGAGCCACCGCGATCGGCATACCGGCTACAAGCATGATCACAAGCATTACTAAAATAATCAGTCCGGATAATACTGCTATATCCATAGAAAAATCCTCCTTTTCTTTATTCCTGGGCCTCCTCCGTATCGCCCAGCTCTATCCTTCCCGCACACAGGTCAATGATGTTGAGAACCGTATAAATCACGATCAGGACGCCGCTCAGCGGCACCACCGTATAGACGGTTCCCATAGGGATTCCCAGGGATGCCGTCACCTGTGTCATGGTCAGGTTCATAATACGGATTCCGCCGAAGATCAGTACGATCACGGCAAATGCCAGGATCAACGCTTCGATCACGACTTCCAGCGCCAGCCTCTTTTTCCCAGTCAGCTTATCCGCCAAAAATCCCATACGCATATGGTCTCTTTTTCCAAATACATAGGCGGATGACAGCAGGGCCATCCAGGTGAAACTGTATGTCAACAGCTCTTCTGAGACCGTGCTGGGACTGTTGAAGAAATAACGTACTACGATCTGGTATGTCCCGATACATACCATAAACGCAAATATGACAAAACATGCGGAGCTTAATACCCAATCCATCCCCTTCCGGAGTGTTTTCAATGCATTCATGACTCATCTGCCTCCTTATCCTGACCTGCTTCCTTGTTGACCTCCTGGATATGGTCGTAAAAATCCCTGATCTTCGGATTCTCCTCCAGCATCTCCTCGTGCAGAGGCAGCACCTTCTCTTTAAATGCCTCCACATCGACCTCCGAGAACTGGACTCCCATGTCCTCTTCCGCGATCCGCTTCGCCTCTGCTACCTGCTCATCCCAGTTCTCCATCTCTACTTCCGTAGAAATCCTTGCTGCCTCTGTAAATACTTCCCGTTCCTCATCCGACAGCCCTTCCAGGAATTTCAGATTTGCGATCAGCATATCCGGCACCATCTGATGGTTGTTGTAGGCATAATATTTCGCGACCTCGCCGTGCTTATTGTTGGTCAGGGCAAGCTCATTGTTCTCCGCCCCGTCGATCACCCCCTGCTGGATTGCCGTATAGACCTCTCCAAAGCTCATTGGGGACGCTGCCGCGCCGAATGCCTGTGTCATGGCCACGCTGGCCGGCGACTGCTGTACACGGATCTTCTTGCCCTTCAGGTCATCCGGCGTCTCGATGGGTGTCTTGGCGTAGAAGCTCCTGGTCCCTGCATTGTACCAGGTCATTACACGGAAGCCTGCCTCGTCCGTGGATTCATAGATATGCTCCATATAATCCGTGTCCATCATCGTCTCATGATAAGCTTCCACAGAGTCAAATAAGTAAGGCATACTGAATATCTCATAGACACTGGCAAAGGTCTCCAGGTTGGCCGTGCCGGCCACAACAAAATCAATGGCGCCCGTCTGGGTCAGCTCGATCGCCCTCTGGGCCGCCCCCAGGATCTCATTTGGAAAAATCTGCACCTCATACCGATCTCCCAGATTATCCTCCACGTATTCCTTAAACGCAAGCAGTCCAAGATGCTCCGGGTGGGTCTCCGACTGCGCGTGTGAGATCCGCACAATCCTCCTGCGCCCTGATGTCCCGCCGGTGCCCGATGAAGCACATCCCGCCAGCCCCGCCGCCATACAGATACATAAGGCTGCAGATAACCATCTTTTCATACGACTCATCTTTCTCTTTCCTTTCTTTTTTCTATGTTTTTCGTCTCCATTTTTCACATCATCAGGTGAACCATTCCTCATGATGTAAGCACTTACACTTTTATTGTAAGTATAGTATATTCAAAAGTCAATATCCAAAATATTTTTCATCAATCTGCTTATTTTCGGCTCTTATATTGCTCGATTTGATCCTATTTTTTGTGCAATTATACCTATTTATTTCATAATTCAATTTACTTCAATAATGTAATCTCTTACATCATTGTTGCATCTTTAAATCCAGGATGCAGGATGAGGCAGCAGCAAAATACTTGCTCAGTAAGCCTCTGGATACTTGTGGCCCTCACGTCGGCCGACGAATATCCACACAGGCATGGCTGTCTGTCGCATCGCAGGAGTAAACAGGAAAGCCTGCTCCGGCAACCGTTTCACAAAAAAAACTGCCTGAAAATGGCTGTATCCCTGCGATATAGCACTGTGATATATCGTAGAGATACAGCCATTTTCAGGCAGTCCCGCCAAGCCAAAAGTATCTCCTATGCCAGATTTTCAGGCCCGAAGCCCAACGGCATCAGCTCTCTTAACTTATATATTTTATAGTCTTCCTTCCCGGTAGCCAGTATGATCTCAAATTCCTCCGGATCACAGAATTCCATCATCACCTGCCTGCAGACTCCGCAGGGCGGCGTATAGGATTCCAGTCTCCCATCCGGGCCGCCTACAATGCAGATTGCCCGAAAGCTCCTGACCCCTTCGCTGACCGCCTTGAAAAATGCGGTCCTCTCCGCACAGTTTGTCGGAGTATACGCCGCGTTTTCAATATTACAGCCTGTATACAGGCTCCCATCCTGTGCAAGGAGAGCCGCGCCGACTCTGAAACCGGAGTACGGCACATAGGAATATTGGAGCTGGTCCGCCGCTGTCTCGATCAGTTCCATGATCTGCTCATGCTTCATACGATGTCCTCCTTTTACAAACCAATCTGCTTCACAGATAGCAATTTCTCTCCGCTTTTCATTTAGAATCACTCCTGATCCTCCCGGATCAGATTCCGGATCGCTTCCACCGCAATGCGGATTGCCATCTCCGTATCATGCACCACCGGATTATCCAGCCCGGCTTTTTCCCGCTCCTGATTGGCCATCACAAGGAAGCAGGATCCGATCCTGACGCCCAGACTGCTGGCCACAACGAACAATGCCGCCGATTCCATTTCCGATGCCAGGCATCCCAGCCGTTTCCACGCCTCCCATTTATCCAGAAGCTCATAGCTCACAGGCTTCAATTCCGGAGAATGCTGTCCGTAAAAGGAATCCTTGCACTGTACGACGCCAACATGATAATCCTGTTCCAGCTTCTTCGCCGCTTTGATCAGAGAATTTACGATCTCTACATCCGCCACTGCCGGAAATTCGATGGGCGCATATTCCCGGCTCGTCCCTTCCATTCGGATCGCGCCGCTTGCGATCACCACATCACCGCTTCTCACATCCGTCTGCATCCCGCCGCAGGTTCCGATCCGAATAAAGGTATCCGCCCCGGACATGACAAGCTCCTCCATCGCAATCGCTGCCGAAGGGCCGCCGATGCCTGTGGAGGTCACACTCACCTTCACCCCGTCCAGATAACCGGTATAGGTCACATATTCCCTGCTGTCCGCCACCAGCTCCGCCCGGTCAAAATACTTCGCGATCTTCGCGCAGCGCTTCGGGTCTCCCGGCAGGATCACATATTTTCCCACATCACCCTTTCCCACCTGGATATGATACTGTTTCCCTTCCTGTTCCGAATAATTCATACAACACGCTCCCTTTCTTTTCACAGCCTTCCGGCGTTTCTGATGTTACTGATGGTTCTGATAAGAGTATTGTACCAGTAATCTTCCTTTTGAGAAAGAGCTTTCAATATTTTTATTGAAAAAAGAGCGCGCCGTCCGATGCGCGCTCCCACATACTCTAATTCTCTGTTTCTTTCTTCTCCTTCGGCAGTACAAAGCTCAGCAGCAGCGATACGACAAACACGCCTGCTACCGCGTTTCCATTAAAGATGTCTCCCACAGCCTGAGGGAATGCCGCAAAAAAGTTGCCGTCCGTCTGTGTCAGTCCCACGCCGATGCAGAATGCCAAGGACACCAGGATCATGGTCCGGTCATCAAACTCACATTCCTTCAGCATCTTCATCCCTTCGTACATGATAGACCCAAACATCATGACCGTACATCCGCCCAGCACCGATTGAGGCAATGAGTTGAAGAACGCCCCCAGCGGCGGGAACAGGGATGCCAGGATCAGGATCATAGCCCCCATCAGGATCGTGAATCGGTTAATGACTCCTGTCATGGTCACCAGGCCTACATTCTGACTGAAAGAGGTCAGCGGAAGGCAGCCGAAGCACCCGGAAATGGTACTGGAAAATCCGTCCACAGCCAGAGAGCCCTGCAGCTCCTCGATCTTAATGTCACGCCCTAAAGTCCCCGTACATACGGCTGTCGTCGCCCCTGTCGTCTCTGCCGCAGACACCAGGAATACAATGGCGATCGTAAAGAACGCGCCGATATCAAAGACCGGCTTGTGGCTTGTGAAAAATACCAGTCTCGGGATACTGAAAAATCCGACCTCGCCGATCGTCTTTGTAATTCCGGAAAAATCGATCATAGGCGCGATCCCCGCGATCGTGAAGATTCCGGACAGGATATATCCCAGGATCAGCCCCACCAGGATATTCAGATTTTTATACACACCCTTCAATAAATAGCGGGATACAAGGCATACCACCAGGGTAAACGCTCCCACAAACAGATGATACCAGGATCCGAAGGTATCCGCGCCGCTGCCGCCGCCCCAGGAATTCATTCCCACCGGCAGGAGAGAAAGTCCGATCGCAATGACCACACAGGCAGAGACCACCGGCGTCAGATACCGCTTCCAGTACTTTGCGCTCAGTCCCACTACGCCCTCAAAGATACCGCCGAGGATGACGGCTCCTACCATGCCTTCATAACCCAGATTCGGATTGGTGCAGATCATCAGCAGGCTTCCCAGGAAGGTAAAGCTGACACCCATGACGATCGGCAGCTTCGAGCCGATCTTCCAGACCGGGTACAGCTGCAGACAGGTTCCGATGCCGGCCACAAACATGGCACACTGCAAAAGCCTTGTGATCTCCACCGCGGTCAGGGATTCTCCCGTTCCCCGGACAACCGCGGCGCCGCACACGATCAGCACCGGCGCCAGATTTGACACGAACATGGCAAGCACATGCTGGAGTCCGAAGGGGATCGCCTTCGTCAGCGGCACCCTTCCGTTTAACTTATAAATATTTTCTTCACTTACGGTGGTGATGATTTCTTCTTTATTCTCCATAGATTTTTCCTCTCTCAAGCTCTTATGGTCTTTTACCTTTTTCCTATCTTATTTTATGTCTGCCTCATGCCGGACAATGACGATTTTCCCGAAAAAAAGTCAAAAAGGGAGAAGCGGTCTGTCAATGACCGCTTCTCCCAGCGATTCTCAACATCCGGCTCTTTGCCTTGGATACATTTTTAAACCTCGTCCGCTTCCTTCTCTTTTCCCAGTCTGCGGAGCATGGTCTTCTTCACTGCCCGGAAGATATTTTCATATCCCGTACACCTGCACAGGTGTCCGGACATCAGCTTGCGGATCTCGTCATCCGAAAATTCCCGTTTTGCTTCCAGGATCTCCACCGCGCTCATGATAAATCCGGGGCTGCAGAATCCGCACTGCACCGCCGCCTCATCGATAAACGCCTGCTGGATATCGGAGATCTCTCCATTGGGTCCGGCCAAACCTTCCAGAGTCAATATTTCCTTGCCCTCGGCCCATACCGCAAGATAGATGCAGGAGTTGAAGCATTCCCCGTCTATGATCACGTTGCACGCGCCGCACTCTCCGACCTCGCAGCCCTTTTTCACACTGGTAAGCCGATAATCGTCCCGAAGCATATCCGTAAGAGAGGCACGGACATCCACCATTTTTTCCACCTGCTTCCCATTGATGGTGCAGGAAACCAGCTTATACTGTTTACTCATTGACCTCACCTCCCGCAAGACGAATAGACTCTTTCAGCGCCCGTTTGGCAAGTACCACCGCAATGTGCTGCCGGAACGCCTTGGAAGCGCGCCAGCTGTCCCTGGGATTGATATCCTCCAGGACCGTCTCTGCAAATGCCTTCACCGTTTCCTCAGACACCGGCTTTCCCTCAGTCGCTTTTTCCGCCGACGGCGCCCGCATGGGCACCGGGCCTGCAACGCCGTATGCGATCCGCGCGTCCTCGATGGTCTTTTTATCTGCGGACAGCCTGACATTGACCGAGCATCCTGTAGTCGCAATATCCATGGCATTTCTCATGGCATATTTAATATAATGCCCGTAATAGCCCTCATAGGCTTCCTTCGGAATGATGATCGCCGTCTGTATTTCTCCCGGCCGCAGATCCACCACGCCTGCCTTTATGTAAAAGTCATGGATCGGAATCCTGCGCGCCCCGTCCGGTCCGGTGATCTCCACCACCGCGTCCCACGCATGGAGCGTAGAAGCCGAATCTGCGGAGGTCACGCCGTTGCAGGTATTTCCTCCGATGGTCCCGATGTTGCGGATCTGAGGACCGCCTACCATATCCACCGCCTCACCCAGCACATTGATATGCTTCTGGATGATCGGATCTCTGGTGATATGTGAAAAGCTGGTAAGGGAACCGATGCGGATGGCTCCGTCCGCTTCATAGCTGACGCCGCGCATCTCATCCAGACCGTAGATACTGACCAGCTCCTTGCCCGCGCGCTTTCCTTCCCGCATCTGTACCAGAACATCGCTTCCGCCCGCAATGATCTGCGCCTCCGGATGTTCTATGAGAAGACGGATCGCATGCTCCACACTTTCCGCCTCGTAAAGTGCCTTTATATCATACATAATGTTTTACCTCCCTTCACTCTCGAAAATACCTTCCTCCGTAAATCTGCGGAACAGGTTATGCGGATTCACAGGTGCCTCATTGACTCCGACCCCGGTTGCCTGATACACTGCATTCCGGATCGCGGGCGCTACGGAACAGGTCGGCGGCTCTCCAAGCGCTTTCGTCCCGAATGCACTGGTAGGCTCCGGATTCTCCACGAACAGCGCTTTCAGCCGCGGATGGTCCATAAAGGTGGAAAGCTTATAATCCAGCAGGTTATTGTTCAGCGCGCGCCCTGTCTTCGGATCAAACATCAGCCGTTCCGACAGCCCGAAGCCGATCCCCATGCTCATGCCGCCGTGTACCTGGGCCTCTGCCAGTGCCGGATTGATCAGCTTTCCGGCGTCATGCACATTGACGATATCCAAAAGCTTCACCCTGCACATGGGGATATCCACTTCCACTTCCGCCATGGTGCATCCGAAGGAATACGCGTTGGACTTGATCTGGGACGTGCTTTCCGCCGACAGATGCTGGCTGTTCGTCAGGCTGTACAGTGCTTCGGTGGCCAGCTCTCCCAATGTCATCAGTTCCCTTCCGTCTGTCGTGCGGACGATATTCCCGTCCACGATATCCAGATTGTAAGGAGGCATCCGGGTCAGCTCCTGGGCGTATTTCAAAATCCGCTCCCGCAGAAGCAGCGCGGTCTGGCGGATCGCAAAGCCTGCCGTATAGGTCTGCCTGGACGCATAAGCCCCGGTTCCGAACGGCGTCACGTCCGTATCCTGGCAGGATACCACATGGACACTCTCCAGCGGCACACCCAGCACATCTGCTGTCATCTGTGTATATGCCGTGTCCGCCCCCTGGCCGATCTCGGTCTCTCCAAGCTGCACCTGCAGGGAGCCGTCCTGGTTCAATACCATCCGACAGGACGAGGTTTCCAGGGAAATGGGCCACACCGCCGTATTGTACCAGAACACGGACATGCCGATCCCTCGCCGGATATCTCCGGTCTGGTTCTGATACTCCTTGAACTTCCGTTCATAATCAATGGCTTCCATGGCCTTGTCAAGACACTGGTTAAAGGTATCAGAATACAATTCATTTTTAGAAAACGGATCCATATACCCCACCGGCATCAGATTCTTCCGACGGAATTCCAGCGGATCCATGCCCATCTTGGCCGCCACGTCCTCGGTATGGCATTCCACCGCCCACATAGCCTGCGGGATTCCGTAGCCGCGCATGGCTCCTGCCACGGATTTATTCGTAAATATCGTATATGCGTCAACCTCTACATTGTCGCAGGGATACAGCTGCGGGAATGCGCCGGCCCCTTTTGCCACGATGCTGTGGCCGTGGGAAGCATATGCCCCCTGGTCGGAAAAGGCTTCCAGCTTCCGGGCCGCGTAGGTGCCGTCCGGCCGTACCCAGGAAATGATATGGCTGCGGATGGAATGTCGCACTCGGTTGGATACAAAGGTGTCCTCCCTGGGAACATCCAGCTTCACCAGATGTCCTCCCACCTGCATACAGAGCCATGCACAGAGCGGCTCATAGAGGATATCCTGCTTATTGCCGAATCCGCCGCCGATATAAGGCTTGATAATCCGGACCTGCCCCCAGCCGATGCCCAGCGCCTGGCCGACCACGCGGCGGACAATATGCGGGATCTGAGTAGAGGCAACCACCGTAATGCGTTCTCCCTCCATCTCCGCATAGCAGATGAAGTTCTCGATATGGCAGTGCTGCACGGTCGGCGTCTCATACCAGCCTTCCACCCTGGTCAGTCCCTGTTCCTGAATCGCTTCCTCATAATTCCCCTTTCGGATGGTCGTATGCTTCAAAATATTGTTCGGGTACTTCTCATGGATCTGAGGCGCCCCGTCCTTCATGGCCTCCTGTACATCCAGAACAAACGGATACTCTTCATACTCCACCTTGATCGCGCGGATCGCCTGTGCGGCGGACACTTCATCCTCCGCCACCACCGCGGCGATGTCGTCTCCATAGAAGCGGACCTCTTCCGTCAGGACCAGACGGTCCGCCACATCCTGATGCCCCGGATCCGTGGACCATGGATGGCCTGCCGTCGGAAAATAATGCTTCTCCTTCACGTCGAAACAAGTGAATACCCTGATCACGCCGGGTATTTTTTCCGCTTCGCTCGTATCTATGGATACCACCCTTCCATGAGCAATCGTGGAATGCAGTACCTGTGCAATATACGCGCTTTTGTCGCACAGGTCATCCGTATACTTGGTACGCCCGATCACCTTGTCATAGGCATCCACACGGGTTACTTTTTTTCCTACATACATCGTTTCTCCCTCCTTATGCTTTCTAACATTTTCAGATCTCACCATAAATGTATTGTCCGATATGCCGCTTCATTTCCTGATATCCAGCTTCTGTGATCACGATCTTCCCCTTTTGGATATCAATCAGATCAATCTCCTTCAACTTTTTGATATTGCGGTTCAGCGTCTTAACGGAAAAGCCGATCTCCTCTGAAAGCTGGTCCCGGCTTTCCTTAAGCTCCAGCACCTGTTTCAGCGGCTGCTTCTGCTCGTATTTTCGAATCAGATGCATCATCAGCCGTTCCCGGCCTTCAATGAACAGATACTTCCGGGCATCTGCCGTCTGGGAGATCAGCCTGCTCATGTTTTCCTTCGTCCGAAGGTACAGCGCATCCACATCGCTGCAGAGCCAATCCATATAAGGCGCCATCGGAATCACCAGTACCCGACACTTTGTTGCCGTGATCACCCCGATCCGGTAGTTGGTAAGATCCGCAAAGTACTCGATCTCTCCGAAAAAATCCCCGGGCCCATAGTCCTTAAAATAGTAAGGCCTTTCATTCATGGGCCATTCGATTCCGGTCACCTTTCCGGATAAAATGATGTAAATATTGCTGCACCTTTCCCCGGCTTTGATCAGCGTCTCATTTTCCGCCACCTCCATGACTCTCATATAGTACTTGACTTCCTCCGTGCAGTTCTGGAACAGCATTTCCATGTACGTCTGCTTTTTCAGCGGCAGCTCTTTAAATACGTCCATAGGCCTCACCTCTTTTTACTTATTATACAGAATCCGCCTTGAAAATAAAAAGGACGAATGACCTGAATTTGCGGTATTTTAAAAATACGGCAAATGCAACAAATATGCATCTTTTTTCCATCGTCATCCAGCGGTTTTTTGTGCATTTTTACAATATAAAATAGCTGAGAATAGAAATGTAATGCGTCCGCCCTCCTTTATGTTTGAAAAAAGGCAGTCACCCTGACTGATGACTGCCGTACAGCAAACACTCCTGATCCATATATTCTATAGAATTCAATCGCTGTTCAGAACGAAAGACCGCAGATCCGTCTGCCGCTGTCCTGAATAGTCACAGAAATTACAAATATTCCACCTGTACGGTTGCAATCCGAAGTCACATTTTTATGCAATTTATTGCAATGAAAATGCGACTGCGGATTAGCAGCCTACCTCATTAATGAGTAAAATGTGACTGCGTTAGCAGGCACAAAAGTGCGAAGCACGGATTTTACGAATGAATGAGGTGGGTTGGATGCTCAAAGAGCATCCAACCGTACAGGTGGCAAATATTCAATCCCCACCAGCACCAGCCCCTGAGGAGGCGCCGTTACTCCTGCCGCCTGGCGGTTCTCTGCTTCCAGGATATCCTTCACCTGTTCCGGCGTATAGAACCCGCGCCCGACCCGCAGAAGCGTACCCACGATAATCCGGACCATATTATAGAGAAATCCGTTTCCGCGGATCCGGATCGTAATCTCCCTTCCGTCCCGGCCGCTGCCTGCTCCATATACCTCCTGCCTGGAGATCTCCAGATCATAAATTGTCCTCACTGTATCCTCCACGCTGGTCCTGATATTGCAGAAGCTGACGAAATCATGAGTTCCCGTGAGATATCCTGCCGCCCGGCGCATATCCTCCAGATTCAGAGGATATGATACAAAATATGTGTTCCGGCGTCTGGTTGGATCCGGTACATCGGCATTGAAGATATGATATTCATAGGTCTTGACGCAGCTCTGGTATCTCGGATGCCAGTCCGCAGGCACCTCCTCCGACCGGACGATCACGATATCCTCCGGAAGCCGCTGATTCAGCGCATAGGAGATGCGCTCCGGCGGGATCCGCGTCTCCGTATCAAAAACCGCCGCGTTTCCCAGCGCGTGGACTCCGGAATCGGTACGGCTCGCGCCGATGATCCGGATCTTCTCCCCCAGGAGCCTGGACAGTTCACGGTTGAGCACCTCTTCCACCGTGATCCCGTTGGGCTGTATCTGCCAGCCGCAGTAGTCCGTGCCGTCATAGGCGACGGTGATCCTGATCCGCTTCATAAAAACCTCCGTAACTGTTTTTTTAATATACTCACAGCCGATGAAGTCTGCCATAAGTATCGCTCCAGCCGCAACCGCAAGGCGGCATAATTCCTCATGCGGCCGCACGCGTCATGTTATACTGGGCGGCAGACTTATCTGGCGCTCAGAATATCCACAAATGGAAGGGTACAAATCTTCCCAGTCCGAACACTGCTGCCATGTAGAACACCGTGATCAGATATGCCATATGATCCCTTGTCTTATAGATCAGAGGCTTCATCTTCGTCCGGTTCTCCCCCCCGTTATAGCAGCGCGCTTCCATCGCCATGGCCAGATCGTTGGCCCGCCGGAAGGCGGAGACAAACAACGGGATCAGGATCGGCACCATGGCCTTTGTCCTCTGTATGATATTTCCGCTTTCCAGGTCGGCTCCGCGGGCAATCTGCGCCTTCATGATTTTGTCCGTTTCTTCCAGCAGGATCGGGATAAAACGCAGGGCAATGGACATCATCATCGCCACCTCATGCACCGGAACCCGGAATCGGTTCAGCGGACGCAGCAGGCTTTCAATCCCGTCTGTCAGACCGTTGGGTGTTGTGGTAAATGTCATAATTGATGAGCCCATGATCAAATAGATCAAACGCACCGCCATAAATACAGAGGTCCGCAGGCCGTTCTCCGTGATATGGAAGATCCAGAAATGAACCAGTTCCTTACCACCCTTTGTCAGAAACAGGTGCATGCACACGGTGAATAAAAGCAGCACCACGATCGCTTTCAGCCCTTTCACGATGAATTTGAGCGGCACTCTGCTGATCTTGATGACCATTGCCAGAAACAACGTCGCAATGCCGTATCCCAGCACACTGTTCTGCACAAACAGGGAAACCAGGAACAGTAGTGTACAGACGATCTTCACCCGGGGGTCCAGCCGGTGTATGCAGCTTTTTGCAGGATAATACTGCCCGATTGTAATATCTCTGATCATGGAAACTCCTTTTTCATTCTCAAATATTGTTCAGAACATCAAAACTGTAAGATTTTTCATTGATACTCATAGCCGCGTTTTTCAAACACGCTTCAGAGCCCGCATGATCTCATCCGCCGCCTCTTCTACCGTCGTGGCATCGGTCCGCACGCCAAGCCCCTTTTCTTTTAAGTCATGCATGATATACGTAACCTGGGGAGCCGCCAGCCCTACCTGTTCCAGCTCCCTATAGTGAGAAAATACATTCTTCGGCGTATCATCCAGCATCTTCTGCCCCTGATTCATCACAATGATCCGCTCCACATACCTTGCAATGTCCTCCATGCTGTGGGATACAAGGATCACCGTCATCCCGGTCTGTGCATGAAGATGCGCCACCTGATCCAGGATATCGTCCCGTCCCTTCGGATCCAGGCCTGCCGTCGGCTCATCCAGCACCAGAACCTTGGGGCGCATTGCCAGTACCCCGGCGATGGCCGCCCGCCGCTTCTGCCCGCCGGACAGTTCAAAGGGCGACTGCCGGTAATACTTTTCCGGAAATCCGACCAGCTCCAGTGCTTCTCTTGCCCGCTCTTCACATTCCCGCGCCGAGAGCCCCTGGTTCTTCGGGCCAAAGCAGACATCCGTAAATACGTCCACCTCAAACAGCTGGTGCTCTGGATATTGAAAGACCAGCCCTACCTGGCTGCGCAGCTCCTTCATCGGATATCCGCTGTCATAGACATTTTTTTCTTCATAGTAGAGTGTCCCCGAGGATGCCCGGATCAATCCGTTCAAATGCTGGATCAGCGTAGACTTCCCGGAACCAGTATGCCCGATCACGCCCACAAACTGTCCTTGGGTGATCTCCAGAGACACATCCTTCAATGCGTGCTTTTCATAGGCAGTACCTTCACTGTATATATAATTGATATGCTCCAATCGAATCGACATCATATCCCCCTGTTTCCAAGCTTCATACAGAAAACCTGCCACTGGCAGCTTTTCTGCATACGATGGTATCTAAAACCGCAGGTCCGCGGCGGTCCCGCCGCCGCGTCTATCCGTTCTCCCGCCGTCCGTATCGCGCGAGGCCCGCAACTGCTTCTACCAGTTCTTCCTTCCGAAGGATCCCTCTGGGAATCGGAAGCCCCCGTTTCTTAAGCTCCTCCGCCAGCATGGTTGCCTGGGGCACATCCAGACGATATTTTTTCAATTCCTCCACTCGGCTGAATATCTCCCTGGGTGTTCCGTTCATCACAATATGGCCGTTGTCCATCACATACACCTGGTCCGCGTCAATGACCTCCTCCATATAGTGGGTGATCAGGATCACCGTCACATGCCGACGCTTTCTAAGCTCCTGCACAGTGCGGATGACTTCCTTCCTTCCGTTAGGATCCAGCATTGCGGTCGGCTCATCCAATACGATACACTGGGGCTCCATGGCGATCACCCCTGCAATTGCCACCCGTTGCTTCTGCCCGCCGGAAAGCTTGTTGGGAGAATGTGTCCGGTATTCCAGCATTCCTACTGCTCTCAGACTGTCCTCCACCCGTTTCCAGATCTCATCTGTGGGAACTCCAAGATTCTCAGGCCCAAACCCTACATCCTCCTCCACCACCGTACCGATGATCTGGTTATCCGGATTCTGGAACACCATTCCCGCCGACTGGCGCACCTGCATCAGCTCCCGCGGATCCTTTGTATCCCTTCCGTTCACCCACATGGTTCCGCCGGTCGGCACCAGGATCGCATTCATGTGCTTGGCAAGCGTGGACTTTCCCGAACCGTTGTGCCCCAGGATTGCAGCAAACTGTCCCGGGCTGATGTCAATATCTATCCCGTCCACCGCGCGGTTCATGCCGATGACATTGCCTTCATCGTCGCGCTTTTCATATTCATAGATCAGCTCCCGTGCCTGTACCATTTCCATAAATGCACGTCTCCCTTTCTTATTTCCAATCAACAGGGACGGCAAAAATATACTGAGCGTCAGATTTTATCTGCCGCTCAGTATATCGCCGTCCGTCTTACTGCGCAGATTCGCCCCACTCTATATACTTTTCCAACTGGACGAGAAGCTTGTCCATATCGATCGGCTTTGCAATATGCGCATTCATGCCGCTGTCCAAACAATGCTGTACATCATCCGAAAACGCATCCGCCGTCATTGCGATGATCGGCAGGTTTACATCCGGACGGTCCAGAGCACGGATCGCCCTCGCCGCTTCATATCCGTTCTTCACAGGCATCCGAATGTCCATCAGGATCACGTCGTATTCTCCGATCTCCGACTGTTCGAACATCTCAACACAGATCTGCCCGTTCTCCGCCCTGTTTACTTTAAATCCAACCTCCAGCAAAAGATCCTCCGCGATCTCCCAATTCAGGTCGTTGTCCTCCGCAAGAAGGATGCGCTTTCCTGTAAAGTTATGGGTATCATGGGTCTTCTCTTCCGGCGCGGAAGTCTCTCCGGCAAATTTGCTGAGGCCGACATATAGGTTCGACTTGAACAGCGGCTTGGAAATGAATCCATGCGCCCCCGCCGCAAGCGCTTCTTCCTCGATATCGCTCCAGTCGTACGCCGATACGATCAGGATCGGAATCTCATCTCCCACGAGCTTGCGGATCTCACGGGTCATCTCCAGCCCGTCCATTCCCGGCATCCTCCAGTCCAGAAGAATGACCTGATAATCGTCATGTCTGGCATGACGTTCCTCCACCATCCGGAGCGCCTGTCTGCCGTTCACTGACCATTCCGCGTTGACCCCGATCTCACCGAGAGCATGCACCGCGCTCTGACAGAGGTCTTCGTTATTATCCACAACCAGCATATTCCAATCGGGGAGCAGCATATCCTCCACCCGGGTCTCCGCCTTCTCCAGATCCAGCGTCACATGGAATTCCGTACCCTGATTCTGCTTGCTCTGAACTTCAATGGTTCCCTTCATTGCCTCTACGATGCACTTCGTGATCGCCATTCCAAGGCCAGTCCCCTCAATCTTGCGGACCTGCTCCTCGTCTCTGGTAAAGCTGTCAAAAACCTTTTCCACAAACTCCGGCGACATTCCGATGCCGGTATCCTTTACCCGGAAATGGCATCTGACATAGTCCTTTCCTGCCGGAGAGTCCTCCTGGGAAAGATAGATATTGATCCTGCCGTCCTCCGGCGTGAACTTGATTGCATTTGACAGGAGGTTCAGAAGCACCTGGTTCAGGCGCACTCCGTCGCAGTATACCTCCTCCGTCTGTATCTTCTGCACAAAAATATCAAAATGCTGCTTCTTGCTGTGGATCTGCGGCTGCACGATATTTACAATGCTGTCCATCGTATCGCGCAGGGAAAGGGCGTCCATATTCAGAGACAGCTTGCCGTCCTCAATCTTCGACATATCCAGCACGTCATTGATCAGCCCGAGCAGATGCTTGCTGGATAATGTAACCTTTTTCAGACAGTCCTGAACCCGGACCGGATCCTGAATGTTCGCCATGGCGATGGCCGTCATCCCTACGATCCCGTTCATCGGAGTCCGGATATCATGGCTCATGTTAGACAGGAACTCGCTCTTCGCCTGATTGGCATGGATTGCGTCCTTCCTTGCCCTGTCCAGCTCTTCCATCTGCTGATGAATCACACGCAGATAGACCGCAAAAACAATCAGCACTACGAATATCAGCGTTCCGCAAGCTCCCAATACAAGCCCGATACGCTGCTCACCCAAGTTGCTTATGATCTTGTCCAGCGCGTCATAGGGCATGACACTTACCAGATACCAGCCGGAACCGGGAAGGGGCGTACAATACAGATGCCTGTGGCTCTTCCCCACGACTACCAGTTCCGAAAATGGTTCATTTCTCCCGACTGAATTCTGAAGCTCCGTCACATATGCGTCCGGTGTCTTCCCATTGAATTCTCCGATGTTGTCCTGAATGTAGTCGTAATAGTTGGACCATCCGTCATATCCTGTTCTTACGACAAAGCTTCCGTCTTCCTCAATGATATGCGTATATACCAACGCATTCTCTTCCTGTGTGACGAGTGCTTTTTCCAGATCCTCCATACTGAATCCTACAACCAGAAGCTCGCTTTTTCCGCCGTCTTTCATCGGATATTCCGCTTCCACCCCCAGAATGAGTATCTTTTCCCCGTCCGCGGACAGACAGGAGGTGATCTGAATCTCCCCATTCAGAAATCTCTGGAACTCCTCCGTATTCTCCATCTCCACCGGCTCTCCGTAGATCACCTCATTCGCTCCGTTTTCCGTATAAAAGCCCATATATACGGCACTGCGGACACTGGCATTGAGACGCATCTCCTCCAGCATCTGCTCATCGTAGCTGACAGTTTCCGGAGAGGTACGCTTCAGGATCCCTTCCACCTGCGACTTCCGCAGATCAATGATCGTGGAATACTTCTGCTCCAGCTGCCTGTTCATCTCTGACATGTAGATCATTCCGATCTCGTTGACTGTCTGTTCATTTTTTTCACCCAGGAACTGGTACATCCATGCAAAAATAACGATACAGATCACGATCAGGCATAAGAAACTAACCCACAGCTTCTTTTTCGTTTTTTGGTACATAGACTATTCCTCTTTATTCTGCCTGTAATTTCTGAACTGCCGCGAATGTCTTTTCATATTCTGCTTTCAGTCCGTCCAGCATGGAGGGAGTATAATCCTCCGGATGGCTGCGCAGCATCTCCGTCAATGTCTCGCTGGCCATATAAAGTCCGGTGAATCCCAGGTTCTGGCTGACTCCCTTCAACGTATGCGCGGCACGGAAGGCCTCGCTGTAGTCTTCGGCCTCCAGGGTCCTGCACAGACTGTCATAGCTTCCGTCGGCAAGAAACTTTAACGCAAACTTTTTGATCCTCTCGTCTCCACGGAAGCGGCCAAATACGCCTTCGTAGTCTCCATTGATCTGTTCATAACACTCTTTTACTGTCATCTCTATTATTACTCCTTCCAAAAAAACTATTTGTTAAAAAAATTCTTTTATATAAAAGCTTCCTCTTCCAACCACTTTTGTCAGATTCTGCCTTTTCATGAACTGCTATTCATCATGGTCGGCGAGCACCTTGCCGATCACGCCGAGATACTGCGGCTTTTCATCGTCAGACCAGATCGAACGGCAGACGATCTCACGGGCGCGTACCTTTCCGCCCACACTTGTCTTACATTTGAAGCGCACATCCGGCTCTTCCGGCGTCGCATTGTGAAGAAGCTCCTGAAGGTTCTGCCGGTCCTGGCTGCTCATAGATTCCAGAACCTTCTCTTTATTAAGCGGGTCCATCGTGATCTCGTCGAGCCCCAGACACTGCGCGCTCCACTCCGTCAGCGTCAGCACGGACGGGGAAACCGTATACTCGAACTGAATCTCTCTCGAAATCGACGCATAGAACTGATATTTCATCCTTTCCTCTTCCAGATACTGCAGCGCGCTGTTGGAATCATCCAGCTCTTCATGATGAAGGATCTCGTCTACAATGCTACGGATCTCCTTCTCATTTTTACTGGTCAGAGAAGCAGCCTTCATCTCTTCCAGAAGGCTGTCCGCCACATCCAGCAGGCATTCTATCAAAAGCGGATTGAACGTACCGCATTCTCCGTTCTGGATCATCTGCAGGGCCGTCTCGTGTGAAAATGCTTTTTTGTACACCCGTTCGCTGGTCAGCGCGTCGTAGACATCCGCCATGGAAACAACCTGGGCGCTGATCGGGATCTCCTCCCCTTTCAGGCCGTCCGGATATCCTCGGCCATCATACCGCTCATGATGCCACCGGCAGATCTGGTAAGCCACCTTGACCAGCAGCTCATCCTGATGGAACGGCAGATCCTTCAGCATGGAGGCGCCCACTGCGGAGTGGGTCTTCATCACCTCGTACTCCTCTGCCGTAAACCGTCCCGGCTTGTTCAGGACTTCGGAAGGAATGGCGATCTTACCGATATCGTGCAGCGCAGAGGCCATGGTGATCATATTGATATCCTCGTGGGACAGTTGATATTTGTCCGTTTTCCCAAGCAGGCTTTTCAGCAGAAGTTCCGTAATCGTCTGGATATGCAGCACGTGAAGGCCGCTTTCCCCATTCCGGAATTCCACGATATGGCTCAGGATCGTAACCATAAGGCTGGCATTCTTCTCTTTCTCAAACATCTGGTTCGTGACCATCTTGATGAGCTTCCTCTGCTTTGCGTAAAGCATGATGGTATTGATCACCCTTCGCTGTACAACCAACGAATCAAACGGACGGCTGATATAGTCCGTAACGCCCAGCTCATAAGCCCTCTGTACATAGGAAGGCATGCTCTCTGCGGAAATCATGATCACAGGCACATCTTCGATCCACTTCTTTTGATTCATGACCGCCAGGACTTCGAATCCGTCCATCTCAGGCATCACAATGTCCAGAAGGACCAGTGAAATCTGAGAACTCATCTGCTGCAGGATTGAAATTCCCTGTGCACCGTCCGCCGCTTCTAAAATCTCATACTGATCCTCCAGCATATCCGCCAGGATCATACGATTCATCTCAGAATCATCGACGATCAAAATCCTTTCTTTGTTTTTACTTTTCTCATTCATAAATCAATCATCCTCCATAACCATGATTTCTGACCTGTCAGTTTCGCGTATGTAATATCGCCCTGAAAAATAAATACTTTAGGGTCATCTGTCCATTCATCTATAAAAACCCGTTTATATTATACCATACCAAAGAAAAATGTCCAGACTCAAATACACTTAATCCTTTTTCAGCCACAAATTATTTCGAGAATTCCAGTATAATGCGCAGTTTTTCCCTTTCCAGCTCCGCCGCCGCGCTCCCGCCCATTCTTTCCATCAGTTCTTTTACGATAAACAGCCCAAGCCCGGAGGATCCTTTCCTCCGGGCTGAATCTGCCTTATAAAACCGTTCAAAAATCTGTTTTGGATCCGGCCTGCTGGTTTCCGATACGGTATTTTCGAAAATCAGGCGCCGGCTATTTTGAGTGATCACGAGATTTCCCGTACCATGCAACAGGGCGTTGCGGATCAGGTTATGGAAAATGCGTCTCAGACATTCTTCATCCGCCCATACGCGGAGTTCCTCTGATGTAAACAGAACCTCCGGCGAGATCCCCTTTTCCTCAAACTGCTGATACATCCCCACCAGACAGTCGCTGAGCAGGGGAAGCACCTGCACCTCCTGAACCGACAGTTCAAAATCACCGCCGGTCAGTTTTGTAAACAGGAAAAGTTCCTCCAGCATGTCTCCAAGCTCTTTCAGCCTGCCCTGCGCAGCCTGCAGATAATATGCCCTCCTGTCCTCCTCCCTGCATTCCCCGGCAAGCTGTACATAACCGGAAGCTCCGGCAAGGGGAGTCCGGATATCGTGGGCCAGGGCGGTAATATTCCGCTTGAGCTGTTTTTCCGCCTTTTCATATAGAATCCGGTCCTGCTCCTGCTTCCTCTGCAGTCTGTTCAAGGTTCTGCACAGCTTCAGCACTTCTCTCCGGCGGCTGTACACTCCCAGCTCCATATGGCTTCCCCGTTCCATTTCCTCCAGTTGTCCACAGATCGAACGAAGCTCCAGAATACTGCGGATATGCTGCGCCAGAAGCCACACGCACAGGATCATGAATATTATCAGTGCAGCGATCATAACAAAACGCCTCCCTTCACAGATTGCTGCAGGCGAATCCGGTCAGATATCCCGCTTTTGCAGCACGATCCCTGCAAGCAGAGAATACAGGATCAGGAATCCCGCACCCAGAGCGAACACCCGCAGATCCTGCAGGGACGTATACTTGGACGGCCCCGCAGAGATTGTCATATAAATGCTGTATTTCATCCAGTCTCCCAGATGGAAGAGGGCGAAGATCTGATTCAGAATATCCACAATCGTCCCGCTTCCCAGCAGGATAGCCGCAAGCACCCCTGCCGCAGTGCTCCGGGCGCACACACAGATCAGGAGCAGGAGCCCTGCAAATGCCGTGGTCAAAAGCCATATCCAGGCCATATAAAACAACACAGCGCTCAGATCTGCCCAGGGAATCATCTTTCCAAACAAACCATTCAGTAGCAATACAAACAGATAGTTCAGGAGCAGATACAGAATATTCAGGGTCGCTGCCGCCAAGAGTTTGCTCCCCACATATACCCAGCGGTTCTGGTAGAGTGCCATGATATTTTTCACAAAACCGTTCTTATAGTCCATGCATACAAACAGGATCACGCAGATCCCGAATATCGCGCAATACGCTCCGCCGTCCAGGCTGATCTGCCGGAACATCTCCAGCGTATCCACACCATCCAGTATCATCTGATAATCCTGCGCCTCTGCAGCCGTGAGCATCCCGATGCGGATCGCCGTCTCCTGTCCCTGGGGCACAGCCAGCAGCCACATCATGGTATATACAAAGGCAGATGCCAGGAGCAGCAGCCCCAGGCAGACATACACCGATCTGCTTTGTTTCATCCTGTACAGATCCATACGAAATAAATTAAACATCTGCCCTTCCCCCTTCCATACGGCTGATAAAATATTCCTCCAAGTCCATATGGTGGAAACCCGAAGCATACACCTGAACCTGTTTTTCTACCAGGAGCCGGATCAGTCCTGCCCCTTCTGACAGCCCATAGACGCGTACCAGGCGGCTGTCTGCCACCTCTGCCCGGACCTTCGGAAATGCCTCCCCGATCAATACCAGGGCCCGGCTGACGTCATCTGCCTCAATCTGAAAATAGTCCATGCATTTTTCTTCTAGAGCCTCACTGGTGATCTGCTCGATCATCTGCCCGTCCTTGATGATCCCGTAGGAAGTGGAGATCTTGCTCAATTCCCCCAGGATGTGGGAACTGATCAAAATGGTCTTTCCCGTCTCATGGAGCCGCAGCACGAGCCGGCGCAGTTCTCGGATTCCCTCCGGGTCCAGGCCGTTGATGGGTTCATCCAGGATCAGGAGATCCGGATTCCCCAGCATTGCCAGCGCAACTCCCAGTCTCTGCTTCATCCCCATGGAGAAATGCTTTACCTTCTTTTTCCCGGTATCCGCAAGTCCTGCCAGGAGCAGTGCTTCATCCACGCTCCTTTCATCCGCAAGGCCCATACACCTTGCCTTCATCACCGCGTTCTGCCTTGCCGTCATATTGGGGTACAGTCCCGGCGCCTCGATCAGCACGCCCATCCGCCTGCGGACTGCCGGATCGCTAACCGGCTTTCCGAAAAGGCGGATCTCTCCTTCCGCAGGTCTTGCAAGCCCGCAGAGCATTTTCATAGTGGTCGATTTTCCAGCCCCGTTTTTGCCGATAAATCCGTAGATCTCTCCCTCCCGTACAGACATGTCAAGCCGATTCACCGCGGCCTTTTTCTGATACATTTTCGTCAGGCAGACCGCTTCCACGGCCAGCCCCTTTTCCTGCTCCTTCATCAATGCTTCTCCCTTCCGCTATACTGATTCCTTACAAAAGCAAGTATAATCCTCCAGGTTTTAAAAAGTGCTCAGAAAAGTTTAAGAAAGTTTAAAGCCCATTCCCCACACCGTCTGGATGTAGGAATCCGTACCGCTCTTTTTTAGTTTGGAACGGATATTGCTGATATGTACGTTGATCGTTTTGTCCTCGGCAAGATACTCCTCTCCCCACGCGTATTCGTAGATCATCTGTTTGGTAAAGACACGCCGCGGATTGCGGATCAGCAGCTCCATGATCAGAAATTCATGTCTGGTCAGCTCCACCAGCTGCCCGTGTGCCGTCATTTCCCAGGTATCCGGATTCAGTGTCCAGTCCCGGTAGGTGTAAGCATGCCGCTCATATTCCGCGTCTTCCTTCCCAACCGCTTTTTCCCTCTGCTTTACTGCCGCTGCTCCCGCTTCTGTCCCTTGCCGGTCCCGGTTCCGGCTGCGCAGGCGGATCTGGATCCGCACGAGAAGCTCCGGCAGGTCAAAGGGCTTGCAGATATAGTCCTCCGCCCCGGCAGACAGTACATCCACCTTGCTGTCCAGTCCGCTCTTCGCGGACAGTACGATGACTGGAACGGTTTTGGAAAACAGGGAGACCAGCTCCTCCCCCGGAATCCCGGGAAGCATCAGATCCAGAAGCACCAGATTAAAGTCTTCCATCGAAAACAGAAGCTTCCCCTCGCTGCCAGAATAGGCCTGTGCGCAGGAATATCCATGCCCCTCCAGATAATCCCGGATGATCTGGTTATTCTCCGCATCGTCCTCCACAATCAAAATCCTCTGCATGCTGTCCCTCCTCGCATCATAAACATAAATTGACCTGCTTGCGCATCGGCGCAATTCATTATAATTTGTCACCAATTTCCGTCAGGAAATTGATGACCTGCTTGCGCATCGGCGCAATTCATTATAACAGAAAAAATCAGCAAAGTAAAAATTAAATTTCACTCTGAAAATCGCCTGGAATCAGGGCAGATACTTCCCCAAAAGAAAAAATCAAAATTATATAAATAAAATGCTTGCAAAACGATTGATTATGTGCTAGTATAATTATCGGTCACTATGAAGGCGGCGGTTGTTTATGATTAAGGCTCCGTGGTCAAGCGGTTAAGACATCGCCCTTTCACGGCGGTAACACGGGTTCGATTCCCGTCGGAGTCATTGATGCACATTTGATGTACAATTGCATATTATTTAGTAAGGCGCAGTAGCCAAGTGGTAAGGCGTGGGTCTGCAACACCCTGATTCACCGGTTCAAATCCGGTCTGCGCCTCTTAAAAAACCTGAAAGATTTATATCTTTCAGGTTTTTTATTTGGTGCTCAGTATGCCTTTATTTATTGACCTGATGCTTCCGGAACATCCCATATCCCGCCGCGGAAAAGATCACCGCCGCTGCCCCATTGACGATCAGATCCATGGACAGACAGCTTATCATCTTTCCGCCGACAGCATAAGCCGTATAATTCGTAAAGTCAAAGCTCATGATATTCGACGGTAGCAGGGCCAGGATATGCTGCAGCAGATATCCGCCGAACCCCGCCTGCAGAAACGACGGAACGATCAGCAGCAGAAGCGCCACTACGATCACCCCATACGCATTCTTGAAGATCGAGGACATCCACAATGTCATTGCCATGATCCCCAGTGTCAGCACATATCCCAGCAGGAGCATCAGAAGGCAGGCCTGACCTACCGTCACAGGATAGCTCACCGGCACGGTCGGATACAAAAACTGCACAGACGTATCCCAGCCTTCCGCCCCCGCCGACAGCAAGATCCATACGGAATTGAGGATCGTAAGTCCAAAATAGACCACGCTCGCAAACAGCCAGACCGCAGCGATCTTCGCGGCCGGCAGCCTGCTCCTACCGTATTTCATGCACAGGAACAGGGAATCGCATTTTGACTGGTATTCTCCTGCAAAGACCGGAGCGATCCCGACACAGGTGATCATCATGATCAGAATGCTCCACTTCATGCCTTGTAAGACAGACTCCCATCCCTTGCAATATCCATATACATATTCCGAAACCGTAGCATTTCGGTCATTCCAATATTCGGCCTCCTTCGCGGATATAACGCCGCCGCTCCTCAAACGCGCTGTATATTCCCGAACCTTTTCCATTCGCGCCTGGTAAAAATCCCTTCCCATGTTCTGCCGAAATACATTCTCCGCAGGGAGGTCGCTTACCGACTCCTCGTAAGTATCCTTGATCAAACCATACAGTTCCCCCTGCGACAGCCGAACCGTCCGCCAGAATTTGTCTAAGGCATCCTCCGGATTTTCCTCCGCTTCCGCAATCTCCTCTGCCTTCTCCAGATATTCCTCCATGATTCCTTCCACAGATTCCTGGTCCAATTCCTGCCTTAACTGCGTCTGTTTTAAAATCTCCTTTGCCGCAGTCCCGGAATGCTGATTTCCCTGGCTGTCCCATGCGGAGATTTGCCTTAATTCCGCCCATGTACAGAACAGCAAAAACAACGTACATCCCAGCACAGAAAGCTGAGTCAGCCTGCTTGACCATATTTTTTTCCATTCATACCGGATCATTCCGCCCATAGCATTTCTCCTCCTTGCATAAAAAGATTTATCCTACGTCATCTGCAAAGTTAATTCTTGACAGTTCCTTAGCTCTTCTATTTTTCACAGATACGCCTGCATTCAGCGGCCTGAACATCTACAGATCACAACGCTTCAAGCCAAAATGCATAAGTTATTTTCATACAGTTCCTTATGATCCCTCTTCATAATTCATCCCAGAAGCATTCCAGGTACAGGTCTTCCAGTGTCGGTTCCGCCGTCTCCGCCCCTTCATACGGCCTCTTCGGGGAGACCACCCTGGCTTCCACCATATGCTCCCGATTGTGGGCATTGGCAATGCAGTGCTCCTGCTCGAACCCGGGCCATTCCTTCTGGGGCACCCTGCATTCCCAGACCATGCCGTCTACTTCTCTCACCAGCTCTTCCGCCGGACCGTCCAGAATGAATCTGCCTTTTTTCATGACCAGGATCCTGTCGGAAATGTATTCGATATCCGATACGATGTGGGTGGAAATGATGATGATCTTGTCTCTTGACATCCCCGAGATCAGATTCCGGAAATACACCCGTTCCTTGGGGTCCAGCCCTGCCGTGGGTTCATCCAGGATCAGGAGCTTCGGGTCATTGAGGAGCGCCTGGGCGATCCCCAGCCGCCGCTTCATCCCCCCGGAAAAGGTCCGGATCTTTGCGCCTGCCTCATCCTCCAGATTCACAAGCTGCAGAAGCTCCTTTGTCCTCCGTTTCGCAAACTTCGGTTCCAGTCCTTTGATCGAAGCGATATACAGCAGAAAGTCCTTTGCCGTGAATCCCGGGGTATAGCCGAATTCCTGGGGCAGATATCCCAAAAGATCCCGGTAGTCCTCTCCCATGCCTGCCGTATTTTTTCCGTCCAGCTTCACCTCTCCCGCCGTGGGGTTTATGATCCCGCAGATCATCTGGATCAGCGTGGTCTTTCCCGCGCCGTTTGCTCCCAGAAATCCATAGATCCCTTCGGTCAATACCGTGTTCACCTCCTCCACGGCAATCTTGTTTTTAAAATGTTTAGACAAACGTTCCAACTCTAATTTCATCTGCATTTCCTCCTCCGAATTTTAAAAGCTTTTTGATCTCCCACATCACCCCCAGAGCTGACAGAACTCCGGAAAGCAGCCAGCTTTCCCGATACTCCATCGTATAGATCGGGAATCCCCCCGCCTTTAAGAGCCACGCCGCAAAGGTCAGAAAAGCTCCCCAGGTCATGCAGTAGAGCATGCTGTTTTCCTCAGTCCTTCGGTTCAGGATCGCGAGGCACCCAAGGCACATCAGGTTGTAGGGAACCAGCGTATACAGCAATGTCTGCCGCAGATATACGCCCTGCCCCAGGGTAAAGATTGCGGCACAGCAGGCAAGGGTCAGAAAATCCAGCACCCCGGACAACAGCAGGCGGAAAGCCAGGATCTTCCGGAGAGAGTGCTTCGCCGTCATCTGCAGCTCCAGCATTCCGGGCTGAAAAATATCGCATAGTATCTTTGCATTTGCCAGACACAGCATCGGACCGGATATGGCCGAGAAGGTCCAGATCCAGCTGTCCGGCTCTGCCGGTTCGGATAAGATCAGGCAGAGGAACAGTCCGGTAAACAGCAATTTCAATCCCCAGAACTCCTTCCGGATAAAATAAAGCTGGTTTCGGAAAAATTGGAGATTGGTCATCCTCTGCTTTTCCGGATGAAAACGGATTTTCTTTGCTTGGGATATGGTCTCCTGTAAGCCCTGAGAGCTGTATTCCGGGACCTGAACGGATGCCAGATATTTTTTTAATTTTCGTTTTTCCATAGACTCGCTCCTTTCTGTCACAGCTCCAGCGTGCTCTTTAACTTCTTTTCTGCGTTTTTCAGCTTATACCGCACGGTCGATGCCGGAATCCCCAGTATCCTTGATATATCCCGGATTCTCTGATCCTGATAATACCTTAAGATCACAATATCCTTTTCCGTCTGATCCAGAGCGGACAGCGCATCCATGACCATCAGCCTGTCCAGGATATCCCCTGCATGGTCCGGAACCGTTTCCTCCCGGTTTTCCCCATCCTCAATGCAGACCTCCTTCGGTTTCTTATAATAATTCCGGATCAGATTTCCGGCGATCACATAGAGGTAGTTCTTTATTTTTCCATAATCCCGGTAGCTGTCCAGATTGTTCAGAAATTTCAGGAACACCTCCTGCGTGAGATCCTCCGCTGCATGACGCTGGTTCAGATGATAACAGCAGTATTTGTAAATGGATTCATAGTTGTCTGTGATTAATTTTTCCAGATATCCATCCTTGTATAAAATGTGGTTCAGCAAATTGCCGGCAGACACGCGTGATCCACTTCCTCTCTTCTTGTGATGCATCTATGATATATAACAATCCATATACGAAAAAAAACAACTTTTATAGAAATTTAGTATAAAATGGTCTAAAAAAATGCCTATCCTGCGGACAAACGGGATAGGCATTCTTAATTCTATTTTTCCTGTTTATTCTGTCGTCTCATACAGCCCGGACCGCAGCACAACTCTCACCAGCCTGGTGATGCATCTCCTCAGGTCTTCCTCTTTCAGAGTCCCCTGCTTCAGTTCCTTTCTCATATTGTCATGGTCTGAAAACTGTCCCGGCATGACAAGGTCATTTCCCGCACGCATACAGCCGGACGCCGTGCAGTCCTCCCCGTGCTCTGTGGTCGTCCAGTCGGTCATGATCACGCCGTCAAATCCCCATTCCTGTCTCGCGGCAGCCGTACAGGTATCCCTGCAGTTGGCGGCATGGATGCCGTTAATCAGATTGTAGCTGGTCATGATGGACATAGGGCGGGATTCCCGGATGGCGATCTCGAAGCCTTTCAGGTAGATCTCCCGCAGGGCCCGCTCAGACAGGATGCTGTCAGAGCCCATCCGGTTGTCCTCCTGATTGTTGCACGCAAAATGCTTGATGGTAGTGCCGCATCCTGGAACGCTCTGCACGCCCTTTGTCATGGCCGCGGCCATCTTCCCGCTGACCAGCGGATCCTCGGAATAGTATTCGAAGTTCCTTCCGCACAGCGGATTCCTGTGGATGTTCATACCCGGCGCCAGCCAGAGCGTCACCCCAAAGTGCTCCATCTCTTCTCCGATCATGGCGCCCGTTTCTTCGATCAGCTTTTCATTCCAGGTCTGGGCCAGCATGGTTCCCACCGGAATCGCCGTACAATACTGATAATAGGGCGTTCCCTCTGCTTGGAATCCCTGGCTGAAAAAGCCGTGCTCAAAGCTGGCCTCAAAGGAGGGCATCCGGATCACACCGTCCTTCACCCCATAGGTCTGCATCAGCCTTAAGCCCGCGGGGCCGTCCGCCAGCACGATATTTGCCACGCCCTGCTCATAAGCCGCAGTGCTTGTCTCTCCCGCAGAGCCCGGTACGGAGACTCCTGCGGATCCCAGGTTGCTCCCCTGTCCCTTGGCAGGCTCCCCTGTGGCCAGACGGATGAGCTGCTCGGTATCCAGGCCATTTACGATCTGCGCCGCCTCGTCGTCCTCCGGCTCATAAGCTGCTTCGTAGTCAATGACTTCGGTCTCCACCCCGGAGAGGTTCATCGGAATCTCCGCAGCTCCATTCCTGCGTCCGTATTCCAGATCTGCTTCATAGCGCGCAATTCTTTTTTCCTCCGGAATCGAGAGCAGATTCAGTTCTTCCCGGAGCAGACAGATATTCTTCACTCTGGACAGTACCTTCTCCTCTTCCAGCACAAGCATCGCTTCCATCCTGCTGTCAGCCAGGGAATTGCCGATCCATACGCCGTAGGTTCCACGTTCCAGCAGCCATTCCGCAGAGGACTCGTCATAGGATGCCATCCGGTAAACCGGAAAACGGATCGTCAATGTCTCACTCTCTCCCGGAGCCAGCAGGCCGGTCTTTGCAAAACCGCAAAGACGGCGGCTTTCCTTTTCCAACTTCCCGACAGGCGCCGATACGTAGACCTGCACTACTTCCTTCCCGCTGTACAACTTCCCGGTATTGGTCACCTTTACCTCCGCCGTCACTTCCGCTCCTGCCGTAACCTTTATGGTCTCAATCTGAAAATCCGTATAAGACAGGCCGAATCCAAAGCTGTATCTGACCGGAACCTGAAACGAATCAAAATAGCGGTAGCCTACATAAATGCCTTCTTCATATTTTTCCTGATCCACATTTCCGTTCATATGGGAAAATGTCATGGCGTTGGGATAATCCTCGTATCTATCCGCCCAGGTATCCGTCATCTTTCCGCTTGGCACTGCCTTCCCGGAGATCACATCCGCGAGGGCATTGCCGCCCTCCATCCCCGGCTGAACCAGGTACAGGATGGCGCCGATATTTTCATACTGGTCTGTGAAGGAAAGATCCACAAGCCCCCCAGTGTTGATCACAAGGATCACCTTTTCATAAAAGCCGCAGATATCCCGGATATTTTTTGCTTCCTGATCTGTCAGGTAAAAATCTCCCTTCTCGTTGAACCGATCCGCCCCTTCCCCGGCTACACGGCTCAGCACGTATACCGCGATGTCCGCGTCTGTCTTTTCCACATCCGGGCCGTCCGGCACGAAAAACGGACTGGTCGAGTATGCGATAAAAAATTCTTCTTCCTTCGCCCGTTCCAGGATCCCGTCCCGCCATACATTTCTTGCATCCGTATAGATCCGGTCATAGGCGTCGATCCAGTCCCTGCTCGTCACGGTATAGCCGGCGTTTCGCAGTCCCTGGTAAATGTTCACAACCTCTCTCTCGTTGACATCCCCGGACCCGGTACCGCCCTTGATCATATGAGTCGCCCCCGGACCGTAGAGTGCGATCCGGCTCCCCTTCGCAAGAGGAAGGGTCTGCTTTTCATTTTTCAGCAGTACGATTCCTTCGGCTGCTGCTTTTCTCGCCGCTGCGCGGTGGGGCGCCTCATAGTCTGCAATCTCCTGTGACTGGCTTCCGTAAAATGGCCTCTTCTTCAATGTTCTTGTCATAATCTGCCTCCTGATATCATGGATTCGTATTCCCCCCGTTACTCCCTTTTATCATATTTTCACCGTATTTCCTTTATTTGTCAATGGTCTTACGACATTTCATATTTAAAACTGCGGAACTTTAGGAAAGAATGCTTGCATAATCATCTGCCTGCGCGTTATACTGTTATTGTATCGAATCAGGGAATTTCCCTTTTGAGAGTACATGAAAATAAGCAAGGAGGTATTGATCATGAAACGCTATGTATGTGAACCCTGCGGATATATCTATGATCCCGAAGTGGGTGATCCGGACAACGGAATCGAGCCCGGCACCGAATTTGCAGATCTTCCGGATGACTGGGTATGCCCGGTATGCGGACTTGGAAAAGACGAATTTGTGGAAGAAGAATAGCATCAAAAAAATATGTAAAGCAGGAAATCGCCGTATGATTCCCTGCTTTACATATTTTTTGTTATGGCCATCCGGCCGTTTCATTAGGTATACCCAAGGGCATCCCATTATGGCCATCCGGCCGTTTCATTAGGTATACCCAAGGGCATCCCATTATGGCCATCCGGCCGTTTTACAAGGGATACCTGTGTCCTGCGGCTCTCAAGCACTGCCTGTCCTTCACCGTTTCTCCCCTGCGCCGGACCGCTTCATTGAGCAGCACCACAAGAAGGCTGACCACCAGCACAAAATAAAAGCTGCTCCCTCTCGTCACATACAGCGACGGCATGAGGCAGGCCTGTGAAAATACATGGCTGAACACCCGGCAGTACATCAGCTCCGTAATCCCCTGCGCCCCCGGAAGGGGGAGCATATCCACCGCCACGGACACAGAAGCCTGCAGAAGCATCACCGTCAGAAGGCTGGTCCCCTGCTGGGAAAATCCCAGATACACCAGCCCGGTCAGGAGGAACAGGCTGCACCTCTGCAGAAATGTGATCCCAAGGACCAGCAGCATCCTGTACTTCTGTTTTGCCAGAAAGCGGACCGCGTCCTGATAACCGCCGATAAACTGGCGGATCTTTTCCGCCCGTCCGGCTGACGGCTTCAGGATCCGGATCCGTGTCAGGAAATGCTCGATCTGAAAGATCAGCCTCTTCATGGCTTCCGGCGCCAGCATGACCGCCAGCAGCACGGCCACCAGGACCACATGCAGCACAAGTCCCAGGATATACAGGACGAAATATTTCCGAAGGTAGGATCTCAGCGGGTCATACCAGAAAACCAGCATGGCGCATCCGATAATCACAAGCACGAATTTATAGAGCAGCGCAACCGTCATCAGGACGACCGAGCTGTCTGAAAGCGCATTTCCATCCTTCTTCATATAGTAAAGCTGCACCGGCTGTCCCCCCGTTGAGGAGGGTGTGATACCGGAATAAAAAAATCCGATAAAGGAATAGGAGATACATCTGCCGAGCCCGCTGCTGTCCGGGTTGATCATCCGCAGGAGATACCAGATCATGCTCCCTTCCGCGCATACAAAAAATAATGCGGCCCCAAGGATCAGCAGCAGACAGGGAAGGGAAAGCCCTTTGAGCGCCTCCCAGATCTGATTCCAGTCCTGTCCGTGCAGCACGGTATAAAAAGTCAGTCCCATGATCAGGAGAAATATCGTATAATTGATCAGATTTTTTCGGATTCTCTGCTTTCTGTCAGTATTCATATACAGCCTCCGGTTTCCGAAGCTTCCAGGATTCCTCCGGATGTACGATCTCCTCCAGAGCGCCTTCGAAGAGGACCTGTTTGTCCGGATATTCATAAAAATCTCTGGGCGTCACCAATGAGAAATGCTTTTCCGAAACCTGGATCCCATTTTCCGATAATAATCTTGCAATATAGGAAGAACAGGTGTAATGGTTTTTCTGGTAAAAGGGCCGGCCACACAGGATAAATGGCAGTCCAAGCACCGCGTAGTGATAATGGAATCGGTCCCGCATATCCTGTTCCAGCGTCTGCCGGATCTGCTCCTTCTGCCGCCCTGTGCATTCCATTTCACAGATCATGTAATCCGCGGTCGGGAAGGCGCGCAGGATTTTTCTCTTATTCTCCTTTTCGAATCCCGCGATCACCGGGATAAACGGGTTCCGCCTTCCGAAGCTGTACGCTTCCTCCAGCTCCGCATCCATGGAGATGACCACATGGATGTATTTCTGTTTCAAAAAACGCCGTATGAGATACGCAAAAATCCCCGGT
The DNA here is from genome assembly GCA_910575475.1 of Lachnospiraceae bacterium. GTDB lineage: Bacteria > Bacillota > Clostridia > Lachnospirales > Lachnospiraceae > Schaedlerella. The sequence goes on from CAJTGD010000012.1 coordinate 129,449, forward strand.
GTGTCTACCAATGCTATGTAAATCCGCGCCACTGTCCTTCCCCCTCGCTGTCTTTTTATGCACTTATCTACCCTGTAATCTGAATGTGCGGTCTGTGAAACATCGCCGCTTCCCAAGCCTTTCTTCCGCCAAATCTGCTTCGCCCATCACGCTCCAGGCTCTACTGGAACTGATATACTTTTTTCGCCAGGCGGTATCCACCGATGGTCAGCTTCCCTCCCAGCTTTCCGGGAAGATCGGTCAATCCGCTGATGGTCCCGAATTTCAGGCGGTAATACAGCCTGCGGTCATTGGATTTGATGCCGCTCCACAGGTTCTTTTTCTTTGTATATGCTTCCTTGGAATTGATCAGGAGCAGATGGATCGAAGAAATTGCCATCATAATAGAAATATTTCTCCGCATATACACCGCCAGCTTCGGATACTGCTCTGCCACCTCATCCAGATCCATGCACTGCGCCACCAGCTCCGTCACCCTGATCTGCTGATCGATCCGGCGCATCAGCACCTTTTCGTTGACGGACTGGTCCTCCCGCCCCAGATAGTATTGATACAGGGCAATGTCCATGTAGTACAGCTTCCTCACATAGGGAAGGGGTTGGTACGCGAACAGATTGTCTACATAAAATGTATGCTCCGGCAGCCGGACTCCGGACTGGTGCAGCACCTCTGTCCGGTAGACCAGTGCGTGCATGATCAGATACTGGGACGGTGAAAAATGATTGATGTCATTCCAGGTACACAGCGTATCTGCCGGAAATACATTCCGGTAGTTCATTTCCCTGGATGTTCCCTCGTCCAGATGGTTATACACGTAGTTGCAGACGAACAGGTCCGGCATCTCTTCCGGGCTTCCGGCATCGCAGACTTCCCTGACCTTTGCCAGAAGCTTTTTGTATGCCGATTCCTCCAGCCAGTCGTCCGAATCTACGACTTTATAATACTGTCCCCGGGCAAGCTCCAGACCTTTGTTGACTCCTGCTCCGTGACCTCCGTTTTCCTGGTGGATCGCCTTAACGATACCAGGGTATTTCATCTCGTATGCGTCCGCGATCTCTCCGGTACGGTCCATGGAACCGTCGTCTATGACCAGAACCTCCACGTCCTCTCCTCCCTTTACCAGAGAATTGATACAGCGCTCCATATAATCCTGCGAATTGTAGCAGGGAATTGCAAATGTGATGTACTTCATGATGCCCCTCCTCCTGAAAACAGCATTTATCCGATGCCGTAGCCGACGGATTTTTCATATCCTGCTTTCATAATCTTACTTTTTTGATGTTGCTTTTTTGATAATATTAGGATATCAGGCAATTCTTAAGTTTTTCTATAGATAAATCTAAATAATAAAGGAAGATACTTATAAGAAATTCAGCAGATTTACCGGAATGCGGTGTATTGGAAGTGCCCGTCGGGCGCGTCAAAAAAGAGGGCGGTGAGAAAAACGCCCTCCTTTTTCCTGCATCATACATGATTTTAGATTCTAAAAGCTTTCATCAGATTTGTTTTTTTCCTGGCGGATGATCCGCTGGATACTTTTTTCAGCGAGGAAATATTCTTCTGCCAGTTCTTTGACGGAGCTTCCTCTCAAAAAATCGGCATATATTTTTTCATTTCTTCTTGCAAGCTCCTTCTTCGTCGTTGTCTGCTCTCCCCAGGCCTTCTTTTCCTCCTCCTTTTTCGGAATGTAGATCACAGCGCCGTCTGCATATTGCTGCAGCTGTTCGATCAATTCCCGCGGCAGGATTTCTACCGCACGTATGTAATCCATCATGTGCCTCCCTGGTCGCCGGAAGTATCTTCTGTTCGGGAATTAGTTCTCTCCCCGGATGGCTGCGCGGGCTTCGCCAAATAAACTGCTCCCCTTCCATAATTCGTATTTTGTAGCTCTGTCATGTTCATATGATTTCATTTTGCCTTATGCACGGATTGAATCATCCGGCTCAGTTAATCTGTCGTTCATAACTGATGTTATTCTCAAAAACAGCGGCAGACAGCAGGTACGGCTGCAGCCTGCTGCCGAAAGAGTCCATAACCACAGGCGGATTTCATCAATCCCGCATTCCTTTCTTTTTTCGTTGAATCAGGCGCGGTCCGCCTGAATGAAGAAGTAAATATAAGCGCAACTCTGGATTATAGAAAACCGGTTGTATATTTCCGGTCTGAGGTGATCTCTTTTTTCCTCTCCATCGGAATCCCCCTTTCTCCTACTTTTGTGTGAGCAGAAATTAAAATCCTAATCCCCCCACTTTTTTATTGTATCACGATTCAAGGGAAAACGCAGAACATATTTCTTTAAAATTAAAATTGTGCCGAAAAGCATGAAAAAACCTGCCCTGGCCGCTAGTACATCGTTGCATTAATTTCGAAGTAATAAGCGCTCGCTGTCCATGCAACGATGTACTAGGCACAATGCAGGTTTCTTTTCAGCTTATGCGAATTTAACATCAGATAAAACATCTTAAAAACGGAGAATATTCTTCTTATGATCTTTCACTTTTGGGACTTTATTTGGATAGTCAGTTTCTTCATGTCTTCCTGTTCAAACTCGGAAACAGATCTCTTTATATAACTTACCGGACGAAATCCGCCTGTATCAGAGTGATATGCGTTATGCGGTAGCCTTTGGATATCATTTACGGGAATATTCAAATTTCCATTTTTGTATGCTGCCATAATCTGTTGCCTCCCATTTACTCTCAAATCTATTCCTTCAGCAGATAATCATTATTCAATACTTTCATTGACAGCGGTCCTTCGATTATGGGCGAATATACCGGTTCTATTGGGCGTATCACGATTCCTTCCTTATTCATACCGGAAGGATATTTTCCTTTTGCCCTTTCAAGAAGCTCCTCCACTCCATCATAAAGAAATATCTCTTTTTCCTCTTCGATCGGAACCATCTTTAACCGTACTTTTTCGCAGAGCTCCTGCATCCTATGGAGAGAATATCTCCTGTGGGTGCTAAGATCGACTATTGTAAATACATACATTCCGATTTGACAAGCTTCAAACGGTTTTTCTGGATACCAGCACCACAAAATTCACCCTGAATGGCAACATCCGGAATATCATTTTCTGCTAAAAGCTCCGGTATCTTATGTTCATGTGCGTATTTCCACATAGCGCATTTTTCATCATCCGCATATTCATAATTTCTGCCGCAGATACCGAAATGACCGTTTCTCCAATACATTGTCACACTGGTTCCATCCATTTTCGTACTGATGTAGTAACCGGATATCTGTTTAAATTCCTTGATCAGATCTGGATAAGACTGAACCCGGAGTTCATCAGTCTTAGAAATCCCATCTGGAAAATCTCCGATTACGGTTCCGCTGCTTGTCACCCGTTCTTCAACCTCCCATTTTCTGATGTTAAGGATTTCTGTTACATCATCGCCAAGCTCATATTCTCCTTCCGGCAAGATTGATAAAGGCATTACTAACCCCTGAGAAATCTGTCCTCTGAATTTTTGCCGGTCACAGCGTCCTTATATACTCTATGATCCTGTTCACAGTTCCATTTTCATACTCGTCATGGCTTATCTGAAAGCATTCCTTTTTATTGATCTTGTCATAATCCACATATACGGCAATATCCTCAGGAATGACAAATAAATCCACACCCTCACGCTTCAGCCCCGGCAGGTCTCCATGGTTCACATCAATGATCACTTCCATATCCCATTTTTCCGCAGACAGCGCAGCCTCCAGGTTTTCTTTCAGTGCAGCACTTCTCTTCTTTTTAAACGGATTTAAATGGCCGTCATGTCCTGCCTGCGCCAGCCTTCCATAAGTGACATACGGTACGATTGCAATTTTTTTGATCATCAATTTATTCCCCCTTTTTCTTTAGGTAAACTTGATATCGTTTTTATAATCATACCATACTTCCGCAGAAGATGCTACTCTCGGATAGTAATTACATTTTCTCCATCTACTTTCCCTGATAATTCAATTCCTTTAACTTCCGGAAATTTTCCACCAACATCTTTACTAAAATTGCTTCTGCGGAATCAGTATGGCAGACCTGCTTAAAAGATCATAATATTGCATAGATTAGGCCTCCTCCTTAAATCGAGGTAAAATAAGATTATCCACTAAATTTTGAAAGGAAATAGACTAAAATGAAAGTAATTGACCTGACCCACACAATCAAAGAGGATATGCCTGTTTATCCTGGAACTAATACGCCCAAATTTATTCCTGCAAACAGCTATGAAAAAGACGGATTCAAAGAAACATTACTGCAGATGTATACACATACTGGAACTCATATAGATCCACCTGCTCACCTTTTTGCAGGAAGAACTACACTGGATCAGTTTCCTGCGGAACAGTTTATTGGAAAGGCTTTCGTTATAGATTGCCGGGATTTGAAAGACGGGCAATCTATTTCGATAGAATATATTTATAAAAATAGGGAAAAAGTAGACAAAGCAGATTTCTTACTGTTTAATCTTGGCTGGGATAAGCGGTGGGGAACAGAATCTTATTTTGGAAATTATCCCTGTATTGATGATGATGTTCTGGATTTTGTGATATCCGGCAATTATAAAGGGATCGGGTTTGATGTAATTGGCCTTGATCCAATAATAGATGAGAACTTGACACGTCACAAAAAATTGTTTCAAAAATGTAATATTATTAACATAGAAAATCTGAAAAACTTAGAATTGTGCGGCAGTGATTTATTCTGGTTCAGTTGTTTTCCATTGAAACTCGATCATTGTGATGGTTCTCCGATAAGAGCCGTTGCATGGTTTGAATATACAATATGACAAAAGGCTATGGTACATGGCTAAGCCCATCCCATAGCCTTTATTTACCCAAGTGCATCCCATACTCCTACGGAAATTTTAACAATCCCTGAACAGCCTGCGCACCGCGGCCTCGTCAAAATCCCGGATTCGTTTCAGTGGAATTCCTGCCGCCTTAAACGCCCGGTCTTTAAAGAGGTCTTTTTCCTTTGCCTTTTCCGTATCATGAGAACTGTCGTCTAATTCCACGGCAAAGTACACCTGACAGTCTTCATCGCATATTACAAAGTCCACATGCTTTTGAGATATTTTCGCAAAATACTTCATATAATGTTTCCTGTCGGTAACTTCCATGAGATCCTTTAATCCTATCTTAGGGCAGATCATCAGTCCTCTGTTGTAAGCCTCTTCGCGGAGAAGCACATAAAACTTGTACTCCCGTTTCGTAAGCAGCGGCCGCGCACGGTAAGGGTAGGACTTTTTTTCGAAGTACCATATCAAAAAAATGATGACTGCCGCGGTCAAAAGCACGACAGACAGGCACAGCCCCAGATCCAGGCGAACTTCTTTCATCTTTGCCCTTTCTTTTGTATCCGGTCCATATCTGTTGAAACAGCTATGGGTTAACAGCTACTCCGGTTTTGAGTTCCTATCTTCTTCGTAGATGAATATATCTTCTATACTCATGCCAAAGTATCGCGCTATCTTAAATGCAAGCTGAATAGACGGGTTGTATCTGCCGTTTTCCAGCGATCCTATCGTCTGCCTGGATACCTGCAGCGCTGAAGCCAGTTCTTCCTGCTTGATGCCATGCGATTTCCTTAATTTTTCCAAGTGATTTTTCATAGTATTCGTGTACTTTCATTTTCGTTCAAAATATACTCACAGCAAATCTATCCTGGTTACTGTGAGCACCCGGTCAGGGTGTATACAGTAACCTATCTGGCGCTCAGTATCATTTCCATTCCGACTTTCTGAGGCTTTAGACCGCATTTTTCATAAAATTTCATTGCCGCCTCATTACAGGACCATACATTCAGCGTAACATTGTAGCAGCCCTGCTCTTTTGCAAATTTCAGCACACTTTCGTACAGCTTTTTTCCAATATGCTGTCCGCGGATCGTCTCATCCACACACAGGTCATCAATGTAAAGAGTCTTGATGTCGGTAAGGATGTTGTCATTCAAATGCTGTTGGAAGATGCAGAACGCATAGCCCAGTACATTTTCTGATTCATCCACAGCTACGAATACAGGCCGCCTGCTGTCATGAATGATCTCTCTGAGCTGGCTGTCCGTATATTTTCTGTTATTGTTTCCCTTGAACAGGTCGGGACGCCCTTTGTGATGCACCATGCACACCTGCCTCAGAAGTTCATTGATCCTGTCCATGTCTTTTTCCTGTGCGCGCCTGATATCCATCTTTTCCTCCATTTCCGCCCGTTCCGGTTGTAACCTTATATCGTGTATGCACTTCAGTTTCATAGCAGAAAACACCTTCAGATTATGGTCTTCCGGTGTTTTTATTGCTATTATTATATAAAATCTTTTTCCGCATTTCAAGTCTTACTGATGATTATTTTATATTGAATCCTGGTTCCCAATATGGTATTGTAAAACAGCATGAATACCAACTTTACATGCCATAATTCAACTACAGAGGAGGCCGTACATCATGTCAATTGAAAGAGTCAGGGAATATTTTAAAGCCAGGGGGATCGAGGACCGGATCCGGGAATTTGACAGCTCCAGCGCAACGGTCGCGCTTGCCGCACAGGCGCTGCATTGCGAAGAAAACCGCATTGCCAAGACCTTGTCTTTTCATGTGAAGGAAAAGGTGGTGCTCATTGTCATGGCAGGAGACGCCAAGATCGACAATCCCAAATATAAGGCGCAATTTGGGACCAAAGCGAAAATGCTGTCTTTTGATGAGGCGGAACCGCTGATCGGGCATGCGGTAGGCGGAGTATGCCCCTTTGCCGCGAATCCAGGAGTGGAGGTCTATCTGGATGTGTCACTCAAACGGTTTTCTACAGTCTTTCCCGCATGCGGCAGCTCCAACAGCGCGATCGAGCTGAGTATGGATGAGCTGGAAGAATATGCGGATCCCGTAAGCTGGATCGATGTATCCAAACTGCCGGAAAGCTGAGGAATGTCTAAGTTCCTCAGCTGCCCTTCCTCTGGAATCAGCGGAACTCCCATCTTATAAAATGTAAAACTGCTCTTCCGCCTTCAACCGCGGGTAAAACGCGGTGATCTCCCGATATGTCAGAGACTGAAGCCGTAATTGCGCAGTACGTCTTCCGTATAAAGGGCTTTCATATCCCAATACCTGATATTCCATAAAGCTCATGGATGAACCGCACAAACTGAACCACTACCGGCTAAAGCCGGTAGGTTCGGTTTGCTGCTGAAGCAGCCTAAAGTTGTCGCCACTTTACTTATTTCCCTTTTTACTTAACTTATCTCAAAGTTGTCCGTTTTTGTTTTCTCTTGTAAATCTTGATTTTGGATATACTCTTTGATAATTTCATCTGTCACATTCCCACTACTTGCTACAAAGTATCCTCTT
>CAJTGD010000013.1 GCA_910575475.1 Lachnospiraceae bacterium
TTACAAGAGAAAACAAAAACGGACAACTTTGAGATAAGTTAAGTAAAAAGGGAAATAAGTAAAGTGGCGACAACTTTAGGCTGCTTCAGCAGCAAACCGAACCTACCGGCTTTAGCCGGTAGTGGTTCAGTTTATCTTGACTACCTGGCTTTGATGGGGCTGTGCATTTTTATGACGCACTATGGTTCGAAACTGCTCAAGAAAAAGAGGGAACAGGAAATCTGACAATTATATTGATAAAATGCGTGGCGTAAAACGGCCGGATGTGCAGATCGCGCTAAAACCGATTAATATGCATGGCGGCGGTTACAGAAACTTTTTAAAGAAAATAAAGACGGAATCACAGACAAACTGCCTGGCTAAATTTATCATTGTAGATGCTGACCGTCTGGTGAAGCATTTCGGAGAAAAAGACAGTTTCCTGCAGTTGGCAGAATACTGTAGACTGCAGAATAAGAAAAGAACCATTCCACATTTCCTGATTGTGAATAATCCGGATTTTGAGTATGTTGCTTGTTTGCATGTGCCTGAGTATAAAGGGCAGGAAGTAACAAGGTTCCTGCAGACGAACCATTGACAGCTCAGGAAAATGAGGCAGTGCTCTGCCGCATTCTGGAGGCCCGCCGTTTGTGTTTGAACAGGAGTAGGACGCCGGTGCTTAGACCGGCGTCCTGTTTTTACAACTTAGCTATAAAACTGTTTTGTTCTACTCCTCCGCTTTCATCTTTCTATTCCGCAGTACGATCGCAGCCGCGCAAGCCAATATCAAAACTCCTAATTCAATATAGATGACGGTACGCCATGCTGTCCAGTTATAAATTTCTGAATTATAGGAGTTCCCGTTCGCAAGGAAATACAGTTGATTATGCGCCGCTCTCTGCAGATAATAGATGTCGGCATCTGACCGGACTTCTATCTTTGCATCGCCGTCTTTCACCGCGTATTCAAATGGTTTCAGATAAATCTCGCGGATTGCCTGTTCATTACTGTAAGTATGTACAAACGCACGATATGTCTCCTGCTCATTCAGGAAAAAGTGCTTGATATATACCAGTAATCCCTTCTCGCGTGCCCCTGACACCTCTGCTGCCGCTGTATATGCCGCCAGCGTGCCATCCTCGGAATAGTACTCAAAATTACGTCCGGCATATTCGGAACGATGTGTATCCATAGCCGGCGCATACCATGCGGTAATACTGTTAGTCGCAGCCTGGTCTGACACGCAGCTTCCCATCTCGTGCGCCAGTTCCTTATTAAATGTAGCAGTCAGGATCGGGACGCAAGGAAATGCTACCGTTACCAGATCCGTCATGAACATACTGGAGATACCGAGCGGTCCGTCTGAGTCTGTCGTTGCCTGCTTGTCAATCGATTTAACGGCCGGTGAAGAATATATGGTATTTCCTGTCAATGCCAGCAGTTCCTCAAATGTCATTTGTGAGATCAATTGATCCCAGCGTTCGTCGTCGTATTCTGCCCCCTTCAAATCTTCCAGAGTCAGATCTCCTTTTGCGGCATCCTCATACTGATTCACTGACGCGACTTCATCAGACGAACGCTTGTGATCTCCCGAGAAGAAATACTGTTCATCCACCCGGCTCCAAAATTTCTGTCTTTTCATAATTTACCAGAGAAACCGCTGCTTTCTCTACACCATTTTCTTGATCATAGTCTGTATATGGTACTGTCACATATAGCTGTACAGGAGTTTTTCCTGCCACATCCCCGGTATTTGTCACGGTCACGTCGATCGTATAGCTGTCGGCTGCATTCAGGCTTCCTTTATCGGTTATAGAGCCTCCTGTGATTTCCTGTTCAAAGGATGTATAGCTGAGGCCGTAGCCGAAGGGATACGCCACGATCGACTCATAGTCTTTGTAGTCAAATACTTCCTGGGTATGGGTGTTGGTGATCACAGCTTCTTCCGCGCAGGCTGTCTCATACCACTTATAACCTACATAGATCCCTTCTACATAATCTACATAGTAACGGTTCTGGGCATTATCCGCCGCCTGTTCTACAAAGTTTTCATTTGCCGGATTACTGTCACTGTCATATACCCAGGTATCCGGGAGTTTTCCAGAAGGATTCACCGTTCCGTTTAAGATCTGCCCTAATGCTTCAAAGCCGTAAGGTCCCGGCAGTCCTGACCAGATCACTGCGTCTACATCATATTCATCAACCCATCCCATCTGCATCGCATTTCCACTGTCAACGACAACGATGAGTTTGTCAAAGCCTGCTCTTGCAGATTCCAGAAGATCCTGCTCGTTCTTGCTAAGTTCCAGATAATCCCCTTCCTCATAAGATGTCAGGTCAGCTCCTTCAGAGCCGGATCGTCCGATCACCACGATTGCTGTGTCAGAGTATTCAGCAAGCTTGTCAAATGAAATATCTCCTGTGTAAGAATCAATACCTGCTTCATTGACAGCCAGACTTGCCGCCATAAACCCAACGCCCTCTTCACCGGCTTTTACTTTCGCTTCGTCTTCTTTTACCGGCGCATAGATTCCGGATTCCTCAAGCGCAGGATTGATCTCAAATCCCGACGACTCCAGAGAAGATACGATGCTGATCGAGTCTGACGCGCTTACCTGGCCTGATCCGGAACCGCTGTATACCGGATTATATGCATAATAGCCCAGCAGATTGACTTTGGTATCGGATTTTAACGGCAATGTATTCTCTTTATTTTCCATGAGTACCATACCCTCATCTGAAATCCGGTACGCCAAATCTTTCCATTCATCCGTATCAGTTTCTGTATCAGCTGCCACCGCAACTGTCATAACTGCATTGATGCTATTCGCATACAAATTGGTAAAGTAGTTTGCAGCAACAATAATCGCCAATGCCACCGCCATAACTGCTGTCGCGGAAATATTAAATCCGCGGTTATTCGCGCCCTGTTTTTTTCCTTTTGTCGCTTTATACACACAGCAACCGCAGCTTAGGAACTGTTCCAAAATAATTTATGCATTTTGCGTGTTTATTTCTCCTACGGTTCCTTATTGACTGACATTTCACAAAAGAAAGGATTTATAATGATGTCTCAAAAAAATACACCCGGCAACACTATGCTGTGGGATGAAATTCTCAAAGCGATCGTGGATGCCATGCCGGAACAACTTTTTCCGCTCATTAAGGAAGTCTACGGAAAAGATTATCCAAAAGGAACCCCCATTACTCTGCTTGCCACGGAATCCTCCACATACCGGGAGGCTCCGAACGCGCCGCCTGGTTCTCGCCTGTCTGATATCGCGCTTTTAGTCAATGGCGCAGAGTACTATCATCTCGAGTGTCAGATGCATAAGGATCAGGATATGGTCATCCGCATGGTCGCATATGATCTGCATTTTGCCATGCAGTACACGGTCGCTGAGGATCATGAGCAGGGCGGCCTCGTCATGCAGTTCCCACGTTCCGCTGTCATTTATCCGGAGAAGAACAGCCATATCCCGGATTTTCTGCGCTGCCGTATTATTTTTCAGGACGCCAGCGAACATATTTACCAGATTCCTGCCGTTAAGATCCAGTCCTATTCCCTGCAGGAGATCCATGAAAAGCATCTGACCCTTTTTATCCCTTATGTATTGCTACGATTACGTCCCAAATTGGATCCGGAAAGGAAAAATCCTTTGGAGAAAAAAGAATTGACAGCTTTTGTTGACAAGGTTATGATATTATTAAAAGATGAAGTCGAGCAGGGATATCTGACACAACAGGAATATGATGATTACATCAATCTCTTCCGCCGTGCCGCGGAAAAAATATTAGAGAAACATGCTGAATTTTTGATGGAGGTGGACCGTATGACGAAACCGTTGATTGAACTGCCCAGTGTACTGCAAAAACGGCTGTACGCAGAAATTGACAGCTTGAATGCTGATAAGGAAGCATTGGCTACGGATATTGAAGCTCTCACTGCAGACAAAGAGGCTCTTTCTGCAGACAAAGAGGCTCTTGCTGCAGACAAAGAGGCTCTCGCTGCAGACAAAGAGACTCTCGCTGCAGATAATAAGGCTTTGACTATTGAGCTTGCAGATAAAAATGCAGAGCTTGCCCGCATGAGAGAGTTATTAGAACAATATCACATTCCTGTGACTGCTTAGGAACTGTAAAGGTATTTCGTATCTCAGGATCCGATGCCCCGCAGCTCTGCTGCGGGGAGTTTTTTGCCCTATAGGAAACTGTTCCGGGATTCCATACTTTTGCAGAAGCGGATCTATTGTCATTGTATTCGGGCTATGTGCGCTGATGGAAGAAAAGATGGAGGATTGAGATGTACAAGGCAAGAGAAGAACGATATGAAAGCATGAAATATGTAAGATGCGGCAGAAGCGGAATCCTGCTTCCCAGGATCGCGCTGGGATTCTGGCACAATTTCGGTTCCGTTGACAATTTTGAAAATCAGAGGGCCATGGTGCATCAGGCTTTTGACCTGGGGATCACACATTTTGACCTGGCAAATAATTACGGGCCGGCTTACGGCTCGGCGGAGGAAAATTTCGGCAGGATCATGGATCTGGATATGCGCCCTTACCGGGATGAAATGCTGATCTCCACGAAGGCGGGGCATGATATGTGGAAGGGCCCTTACGGCGACGGCGGCAGCAGAAAATATCTGATGGCAAGCCTGGACCAGAGTCTTCAAAGGATGCGGCTTGACTATGTGGATATTTTTTATCATCACAGACCGGATCCGGAAACGCCCCTTGAGGAAACGATGGAGGCATTGTCGGACATGGTGCGCCAGGGAAAAGCCCTGTATGTGGGAATTTCCAAATACAGCGCCGAGCAGACGAAAAAAGCAGCTGAGATCCTTGCCCGGAACCATACCCCTCTTCTGATCCACCAGTTCCGCTACAATATGCTGGATCGGAGATACGAGACCGAAGGATTGAAGGATACGCTGAAAGAGCTGGGAGTCGGCAGCATTTCCTTTTCCCCTCTGGCACAGGGGATTCTGACAGACCGCTATCTGCACGGGATTCCGGAAGGAAGCAGGGCCGCGAGAAATCATTTCCTCAAGGAGAAGGATATCGGAGCCGCACTGGTAGAAAAGGTGGAGCGGCTGAACCATCTGGCGGGCGAGAGAGGGCAGACCCTCGCGGAGATGGCGCTCTGCTGGAACCTTCGCGGAGATCACCTGAACACCGTCCTGATCGGCGCAAGCAGGCCGGAGCAGATTGAAAACAATGTAAAGATTCTTGAAGGAACGGATTTTTCGGAGGAAGAGCTGAAAAGGATTGATGAGATCCTTGCGGGCTAAGGACAAGGCGCTGAAAGCGGAAACGTTCAGTCTGGCATTCGGCTGTCAATCGCTAAGAGGAGAAATAACGTGCCGGATGCTGTGCAGATCAGCAAGGGAGTTGCCCTTTATCAGGCAGCTCCAGACCCCTGACTTCTATCCAGTATTTTTTTGCAAGGGACGGCTTCGGATTCGTATATATGATCTCTCTGCCCAATTCCTTCGATAAAATCTCCGCAGCCTGCCAGTAGTCGATGGCTTCTGCGCCTGTGATGGAATACGCTTTCTTTTGATGAGCTTCCGGCTCGCGCAATACCTTTGCCGTGATCTCGCCGATGTCCTCCGCGTCTATAAAGCTGGTCAGCGCTTTTTTTACAGGAACCACGATCCGGTTGAAATGTTTGATCTCAAAGGCGTGGACTCCGCTGATGTTCTGCATAAAAAAGCCGGGCCGTATATGGCAGTATGGCAGATTCGCCTGCTCAATATATTTTTCTATTTTATGGTGCGGAGGAAAAGGATTATTTTCCACCCCGATCAGGGATAAAAAGCTGACAAGCCTGATTCCGCCTTTTTCACGCAAAGCGTCGATAAAAGGCTTCAGATCTTCCGGCTTTCCCAGGTGCGGCGGACGCATGATAAATACTCTGTCAACATCCTTTAAAGCATCAGAAAATGTTTTCGGATCCGTAAAATCAAAATAAACGATTTCGGCCCTGTCTCCGAACATTTCAGCAAGCGTGTCTGTATGCGTACCTGCCGCTGTGATCTCCTGTCCGTTTTCAAGAGAATACTGCGCGACATACCTTCCTACATTTCCAGACGCGCCAGTGATCAAAATCCTACCCATTGCTTTTTTCCTCCAATAAAATTTTATTTGCTGTTTCCAGAAGGCTGACCAATCTGTCAAAATCTTCTTCTCCCATTTTCGCCTCCAGTACAGACATCATTTTAAAATATTCTTCATACGTTTCCTCTACCAAACGTATCGCTTTGCTTGTCGGCAGCAGACAAAAGCTGCGCTTGTCTGTCTCAGACTGCTTTTTCCTGATATACCCGTTGTTCAGCAGAGAAGTCGTCATATTCGTTGCCATAGATTTTGAAACCTTAAAAAACCTGGCAACGGCATTCGGGGTTTTTTCTTCCTCCGTTTTTACAAGGTAGATCAACATCCCCATTTCGCTGGAACGTATCGGCAGCTCCCGCTTCGCATGAATATTGAGCCTGCAAAAAAGTGAAATCTGTTCGGATGATCTTATCATTTTATCCATATTCCTGCTCCTGTTCCTTAAAGTACACTCAATGTACTATATGTATAATAGTACATCGAGTGTACTTTGTCAATCAATAAAGGCTATGTCAAGCGGACATAAAACCTCAAAGCTGGCTCCACTGATCCAGAATTGATTTATGCCGTCGGCTATGATAAAGTTACTTATATAAAAGTGGATGTTGTTGCCGTGTTGACGGACAGCGTAAACCCGACAGCATATTGGCGGAAATTAAAGCAGAGATTAAAAAACGAGGGAAATGAAACCGTGACAAATTGTCACGGTTTGAAAATGACTGCTTCTGATGGAAAAAAACGTAAAACGGATGTAGCAACAATCGAACAGCTTTTACGCATTATTCAATCGATTCCCTCACCAAAGGCGGAGCCGTTCAAAACATGGCTGGCCAATGTCGGAGCAGAGCGCATTGAGGAAACGATTGACCCTGAACTGACAATTGACCGGGCACTTGTTACATACCTGCAAAAATGCTGTGGATTTTGCAAAACTTATCGACGAAGTTGTGAAAGAGGTTGAGCAGTCCAAAGAAGAGAATGGGAGTAAAAGTAAAAAACAGATTTATGAAGTAATCAGGAGGTGCGATAAAAACGAATATGTTGCTATGGATGTGCTGGTAAGGGTCCGCATGGCTTTTGGAAATGGAAATTTTGATATCAGGGTCTTAAATAATGACAGGGGTGTTCACTGTATGGAGGAACTGGTTGCGGCGGCGATTCAGTATGTGTAGGTGGGAAAATGAAAGGTAGCGTTCATATTATTGTACAAAATGAGAGGATAAAGTACGAATTTGTCCTTCGGAGGAATCTTACCATTATCAGGGGAGACAGTGCAACTGGGAAAACGACGCTGGTAGACATGATAAGGGAGTATAAAAGCCTTGGGGAGGAAAGCGGGGTTGAATTGTTTTGCGAGAAAGGGTGTTGTGATTGAGGGAAATGGATGGGAAAAGCAGTTGTCTGATGTGGCGCAAAGTGTTGTGTTTGTGGATGAGGGAAATCGTTTTGTGTCATCCGTGGAGTTTGCGCGTTTCATCCAGGGGACGGACAATTATTATGTATTGGTAACCCGGGAGGGGCTTTCAGCGTTACCTTATAGCGTGGAAGAAATTTATGGGATTCGTTCATCGGGGAAATATGGTGGATTAAAGCCTCTATATCATGAAATATACCAACTGTATACAGATAAGCTATACTCCGCAGGGGGTACGAAGGAGGCGCTGTTGGCGGAATGGGACGAAATAGAGCCAGCGTTTCGGAAAGCGCTCTCGGCGCTGCGTGTTTCGGCTGGGACTCCCTCGGAGGTTTCCGGGATGTCGATGAAAGAGAAAGAAATATTTGCCAAAATGTTCCAGAACTTTGACCGGTTATTTGCCCAGATGAAATCATTTACAAATTATGATGACAGGATGCTTGAAGAATACGGAATCACACAGGAGGAATACGAGACTTACGCAGGGCATTATTTTAATGTGCTGGAGGAGATCAGGGAGAGTAAGCCGGATAAAGAAGCGGATGGCGCTGAATCTGTGCAGATAGATTCCGATTATGAGCTGATGGCGTACAGCAGCACGAAAATAGATTATGAGTATATCATTAACCTGATCCAGAATATTGTCACGCCGGAAGAAGACGAAGGGGATATCTCACCCGAAGAACGGCAGAAGAAGATTGGCGAGATAAGGCAGTATGTGGAAGAACTCCGCAGGGATAACCCGAAGATTGCGGATATCATGTCCGGGCTGATTGATGAAATTGAAACAGATGCGGCAAACCATTATAGGAACGGGGAAATACCAAATGAGAGCAGGATAAAGGCAACAATAGATTTTACCAGTTATAAGGCGGCAGAAAAAGCACTTCCTAAGTTTAAATATTTTGCACAGATGATGGCGGAACTTAAGAAAACGCTGGACGAGGAAATCAAACCGCTTACCAGCCATTAAATGATCCTTTCCGTTTAACAGGCCATAAATGTGATATCAAAAGGCTTAATTTTCAAGGCATTCCTGCCAGAAACCTGACGTTCCTGCCAGAAATCTTGTTTTTTACCGATATTCTGCTATAAAAAGGAGAGACGTCTGCGAGGACGAAAGAATATCGGAGGATGATACTGTTATGAAACCTTTTTTCACACCATATAAAAAGAAAATAAAGCAAGTCACGGCGCGCCGTACCGTGGGAATCTTTCTGTCGGCCGCGATGGTATTCCCTATGCTGCCGGCGGGAGGAATGACCGTGCATGCCTCGAAGGAAGCGGCAGAACTTTGCGGGCATCATCCGGAGCATACGGCTGAATGCGGATACGAGACAGAGGGGCAATGTACCTATGACTGCCGCATTTGCCCCATTGAGGACTTGATCGGAGCTCTGCCGGGCGAGGTGACGGAGGACAATGAGGAAGCAGTGCAAAAACAGCTTGACGAAATCTTTGACCGGTTTACAGAATTGACGGAGTACGAACAGAAAACGATCGACCTGTCCCTCTGCTATACGCTGCAGAAGGAACCGGCCGCGGCGCCGATTTTAAATCCTTTTGAGGTTACAAGTAATCTTGATTTCAGCAATGCAGCTGCAGATCAGGGAGATCTGGATACGCAAGGCTATCATTGGGACAGCGGCAACAAGAAGCTTCAGCTGAAAAATGTGCGTATTAACAGTACTGTGACTCTGCCGGACGACGCAGTGACGATCGAGACAACGGGGGACTGCTCCATTCAAAAGTTGGGAATTGGAACCGGAGCCCCGGATAAAGCGAGGCTGAACTTCACCGGAACGGGCACGCTGACAGTGGAACAGGAAATGAATATCAGCGGCGGTGACGGCAATATTCTTACAGTAGCGGCGGGAGCCAGTGTCATGGCCGAGGGCGGGATATCCATCGGCGCCAGCGGCGGAACAAACTCCACTGTGACTGTATATGGGACACTAACGGCAAAGAGTACGGGCGATCCAAGCTTCCCGGCCATATTCGCCGGAACGGTAGTCGTGGGTGGCGGCGGCCTGCTGGAGGTTTCAGGAAAACAGGGGGTACAGCTCAATGGTATGCTTTCCGGCAGCAGTCATAACGTGGCAGGGGTGTTTACCGTCCAGGAGGACGGCTGCTTTAAGGCCGACTGCGAGGAGTACAATGTCAGGGCATTGCCGCTTGGAGGTGCATTCTCCCCGAGCAGCAATCCGGACCAGGCATTCCGTATTCCGGAAGGATATCTGCCCGCAGACTGCAAGGTGAAGTGGGAGACAGATGCGGTCAACCTTGTGAGGAAAAGCACAGAAGTCGTGTACACAGGACCTTTGACCATCGGCAAAAGCAACCGTTCGCCGGACGATTCCGGTCATGATAATACAGGATCTGCCAACCGTCCGGCAGGCGGCAGTGGGAATATCTACACAAAGCCGGATGACGATAGCGGGGATATTGATACAAAGCCGGATGACGGCGGGGAAGATATTGATACAAAGCCGTCTGAGGGGCCTGAGGATACTTCGTCCGGGACGGACAGCGAAAATACGCCGGCAAAATCTCCAAAGACAGGCGCCGGGGATCAAGGTCAGCAGAACGGACAGGCCCGGAGCCCTTGGGGAATCATGGCGGCCGGCGCACTGGTGCTCGTCATGGGCATCGTCGGGTTTTCATCGGTAAAGCGGAAGAAAAGAGGAGGCCGCCGTCTGTAAGGGAAAACAAAAAGAACATTAAAAGATACTGCAAAAATGAAAGGAGTCAATCATGGCGGAGTGTTTCATTGTCGGGCTCGGCGGATTTATCGGAGCAGTCTGCAGATATCTGATCGGACTGATCCCGTTGAGAGTACGACATTTTCATCCTTTGCGCTGGAAACAGGCGGCCTGATCGAGGATGGAAGAATGAAGCTTGCGGTGCTGTATGCGGTATTGAGCGTGGCGGTCGGACTCATCGCGGTATCCGCAGGGCAGGAAATAGTCCGGAAAATCTGATGGATTGGAAAAGGAGGCGCAAGAAAAAGATGTGGCTTATATTTGCACTGTTGTCCGCAGTTTTTGCGGCACTTACTTCCATATTGGCGAAGGTCGGGATCGAAGGAGTCAATTCCAATCTGGCAACAGCTATCCGGACCGTAGTTGTCGTCATAATGGCATGGGGGATGGTATTCCTGACCCATGCGCAGAACGGCATTTCAGAGATCAGCAGAAAAAGCTGGCTGTTCCTGATCCTGTCGGGTCTGGCGACGGGCGGATCATGGCTGTGCTATTACCGGGCACTGCAGCTGGGCGAGGCGTCGAAGGTGGTGCCGATTGATAAGCTGAGCGTGGTGATCACACTGGTTTTGGCGTTTGTATTTCTGCATGAGCAATTTACGGCAAAATCCCTGATCGGATGTGTGCTGATCGGCGCGGGGACCCTCCTTATGGTGATATAAGACTCTGTGCAGAAAGGCCGTCGCCGGCGGCCTTATTTGCTGAGAAGGGCTTTAAGCAGGTCACCATGAAGGATATCTGTGAAGCCGCCAGGCTGAGCCGGGGCGGTCTGTACTGCCATTATGACAGTACCCGTCAGATTTTCCAGGAGATGATCAGCGATATGATGGACCGCCAGGATCAGGAGATCGACCGGAGGATCGGGCAGGGGCAGTCCGCCGTTACGATCCTGAACGACATCTTGGAGGTCTACAGGAGGGAAATGCTCGACAGCCGGTCGTCATTAAGCCTGGCAATCTACGAGTATTTCAGCCTTCCGGACCTTGCAGACCGGGAAAATGCGCTATACGCGCAGTACCAGCTTTCCGCGGATGCATGGAAAAAGCTGATACGGTATGGGATCGGAAGGCAGGAATTTCAGGAAGTGGATATTGACGCGGTATTTCATCTGATCCTGTTTTCCTACCAGGGAGTCAGGATGTACAGCAGACGGATGTCTGTAGATGAGGAGATCCCCTCCGGGATCATCAGAGAGATCAAAAAAATATTAGTAAAGGAGTGAGTTTAAAATGTCAACTATATTTGACCAATTTTGTGAAGAACAGGACGCAATGATCAACCCCCGTGATCTCACCCCCAAAGTGGACGGATTCCCGGAGGTGTGCGTCACCACATTTTCCGAAGGCATCATAAACGATTTTATTGAGCGTAACCCGGCGAAGGTCATTGCTCATCTGTATACCGCAAACGGACAGCTTCCCGTATATGAGATCGGATACGCGGGCAAAAAAATGGGCTTATTCCTTTCCAGGGTAGGCGCTCCTGCCTGCGTGGCGGGCCTGGAGGAGGTCATCGCCATGGGAGCGAAGAAGCTGATACAGTTCGGCTGTTGCGGCGTATTGGACCAGGCCGCGGCGGACAACCGGATTATCATTCCGTCGTCAGCGGTCAGGGACGAGGGCACAAGCTACCACTATATCCCGAAAAGCGAGGAGATCCATGCGGACAGAGCATCCGTTGATGCGGCGGTCAGGTGCATGGAACGGCATGGGATCCCCTATGTAGTAGGGAAGATTTGGACGTCGGACGCCATCTACCGGGAAACAAGGCAGGCGGTGGAGGAGCGCAAAAAGCAGGGCTGCATTGCAGTGGAGATGGAATGCTCCGCCTCGATGGCCGCCGCCCGCTTCCGGAAGATCCCGATCCTCCAGTTTTTCTACGGGGCGGACAGCCTGGATTCCGACAAATGGGAGCCAAGGGATCTGACGGATTACGGCATGAGCTGTAAGGATAAATATATGGCCATCGCGTTGGAGTGCGGAATTGAACTTTAGAAATATAGGATCACTTTCATATCCGTCCCTCAATCCTTACCGTCGCGGTAAATATGCTCCCGTTATAGTATAATTCAAGATCGTCCCCCGGGTGGTTCAGCATCCTGCGTATACTGAAAAGTCCCAGCCCGCCGTCTTTTTTAGCAGACAGGATCCGGTCGCCGCTCTTTCGGATCTGGCCGTTGTAGGAATTTTCTACCAGCATCATCAGATGATCCTCCAGCCAGCGGCCCCGCACGTTGATAAAGGAATTTCCTTCCATCCTCTGGCATGCCTCCAGGGCATTTTCCAGAAGATTTCCCGTTACGATGCACAGTGTGAGGTCGTCGATGGGCACGTGCGCCGAGAGATCCATCTGCACACAAAACGAGATTCCGGCCCTCTTCGCCCTGGCGGCATATTCCTTCAGAAGCCCGTTTACCGCCTGATTCCGGCAGAACACCTCCCCCTCGGAGATGTCCAGCTCCTGCTGGAGGCTTCTCAGATACTGCATCTGCTCCTCCCGCCCCATGTGGAGGAGTGCATGGATATGATGCCGGAAATCGTGTTTGATGATCCGGATCTGTTCGATATGCTCCAGCGTCTGGTTATAGTATTCCCTTTGCCTTGCGATGACCTGACGCGCGAACGCCAGCTCGTCCTGGGCACGTTTCCGGTCCATGGTTTCCAGGATGCTGTTGACGATCATCACATACAGGACAAGCATCATCCCGCACAGCGACAGAAAAAACAGAACGTCTTCAATCCCGCGCAGGTACAGCGCCTGGGAGGAGAATACCGTATTTCTCCCGGCAAAAAGGATCGAGAGAAACACGGCCGGATAAGCGGCCAGCAACGCGCCGCCCCTTGCGGAAAGCCAGGAAAAAAGAATGCGTACCCTTCCTCTCAGCCAGAACCAGATTATGCAGAAAAATCCGCAGGCGGAAAGTACGGCCGCGCATATGCATATCTGCCAGTAGGACAGAGCCACGCGCTCCTGTAGAAACCAGGCGGCAAGCTCATTCAGCGAGGTCCCCGCGACGGCGAACAGCCAGGCGGAGAGATAGAGAAACGCTTTTTCCAGCAGGCAGCCTTCAAAGAATACAAGCAGCACCAGAAAAAAGATACCGGCAAAAATACCCTGCAGCGCGTAAGACGTCTGCAGATCCATATGGGACACAGACCTCATGGCAATCATAATGCCCCACAGATAGACGGACACAGCGGTTATTTTTTCACGGTCTCCATACCGCGGTTCCAGGCATATAAAAATCGGCATCATGCGAATCGCCAGATAGATCAGATCCAGAAACACCTTGCAGGCGAAATCATTCATAACAGCCTCACTCCATCAGCCTACTTTAACCGATAGCGGTAGTAGGTCTGTTTGCTTTCTTTATAAAAATTTCTCGATACAGGGATCATGCTGCCGTTATCCATCACAAAACAGGAGTCCTCCAGATGCCGGACATGATCCAGATTCACAAGGTAGCTCTGGTGGCACCGCAGGAATCCCCTGTATTTTTCCAGCTTTCCCTGCACCCAGGACAGCTTTTGCCCGATGGAAATGGTCTTTTGGTCCGCAAGGTTCGCGTAAACCCGGTGGAGCCTGCTCTCAAAGAAAACGACCTGATCCAGCGAGAGTTCCAGGGGCATCCGATTGTAAACCACCGGAAGGACAGGCTTTTCGCAGCGCAGTCTCTGTTCAGCTACCCTCTGCATCGTCTCATCAAACAGTTCTCTGGTTATGGGCTTCAAAAGGAATCCCGCCGCATTGACACGATACCCCTCCACGGCAGACTCCAGCGATGAAGTGATAAAAACGATCACAGGGCTGACGCTTCTCTGCCGCAGGATATCCGCCCCCTGGATCCCCGACGTGCCCGGAAGCATCACATCCAAAAGATAAAGCCCGTATTCCCTGCCGGAGTCCAGAAGAGAATCCATATCCTCAAAGACGTACACCCCTGGCTCCATCCCCCGTTCCTCAAAAAATGCTTCCGCGTACTCTGCGATGACCCGGCCCTCGGCCGCCGTATCCTCACATACCGCAATCTCCAACATGTTCACAGCCCCCCTTCTTCTATATGAGCACTCACGGCTGATGAAATCTGCCGTGAGGATTGCTCTGCTGTTCACACCCTGACCGGGCACTCACAATAGCTGTAACTCACCGTTACCCGACACTTTTATTTTATATAGGATTCACTTTTAAGTCAAGGAAACCTTTTACTCCCATGCGTTACTGATCACGGCCTGACCGGCCATGATCAGTACCCCCGATTCGCCATATTTGGTATCTTTTTTGCATTTTTGGTAATTTTCCAATTTTTGAAACATGGTAAAATAGAAATAGAAACTCAAGACTCAGAAGGATTCTAAAAAGGAGGGTATTTTTTATGAGTACGAACATTTTGGTAGTTGCGATCGTTATTATCTACCTGCTTTTCATGCTGTGGATCGGCTGGTATTCTTCCACGAAGATCAGCAGCAACACGGATTTTATGGTAGCGGGACGCCGTCTGGGACCCTTGCTCATGGCGGGGACTCTGGCAGCTACGGAGATCGGGGGCGGAAGCTCGCTGGGGGTCGTGCAGAACGGGATGTCCGGCTTCGGGCTCAGCGCGTCCTGGTATATTACCACCATGGGAATCGCGTTTGTCATCCTGAGCTTTATCGCGCCGAAATTCCGTGCCGCGACCGTAAAGACGGTTCCCGAATATTTCCGCAGGCGTTATGGAAAATCCTGCGGGCTTATCACAGCTATTATTATGCTTCTTCCGCTGGTGGGGCTGACCGCGGGGCAGTTTATCGCCTCTGCCGTGATCCTTTCCACCATGCTGAGCCTGGACTATCAGGTGGCTGTCATCATTGTAGCGGTTGTCGTGACCGTGTACTCTATTATGGGCGGTCTGTGGAGTGTGACATTGACGGACTTTGTCCAGGTATTCCTCATCGTCATCGGTATGATCATTGCCGTTCCCTTTGCCCTGAATTATGCCGGCGGCTGGGACAGCGTTGTGGCAAATATTCCGGAAGGGACGTTGAACATGTTCGAGGGCTATGATATTTTCGGTATCATTTCCCTTGTCATCATGTATGTCGCCACCTTCTCCGTAGGCCAGGAGGCTGTCTCCCGTTTTTACGCGGCAAGAGACGAAAAAGCGGCAAAGGGCGGCGCATGGCTGGCAGCTCTTGTGAACTTTATCTATGCGTTTATACCGACAGTCCTGGGGATCATCACGCTGGCTCTCATCAACATGGACAAATTCAGCGCTTCCCAGTTTGAGTCCGTAGGCGCGCGCTACGCGCTTCCGGTCCTCGCTATCAATACCATGCCTGCCCTGATCTGCGGACTGCTGTTTGCCGGAATCATTTCCGCCACAATGTCAAGCTCTGACTCCGACCTTCTGGGCGCGGGCTCCATATTTGCAAACGACATTTACAAGGCGGTATTAAAACCCGACGCGTCCAGCAAATCGGTCATGAACGTAACGAAGATCGTAATGTGCCTGGTAGGTGTGGCCTCCATGTTCATTGCCCTGTTTAACACACAGAGCATCGTCTCCATCCTGATGTTCTGCTTTACGCTCCGCGCGGCAGGTTCCTTCTTCCCTTACGTGATGGGGCATTATTGGAAAAAAGCTTCCAAGGCGGGAACCATCGCTTCCCTGCTGGCGGGGACCGTTGTGGTCATCTATCTGGAGCATATTTCCGGCGGCGTGCTTTTTGGAATCACGTTCAGCCAGCCGATCATTCCGGGACTGGTTGCCGCCTTTATCGCTTTCATCCTATTCTCCATGGTGATGCCGCCCGAGACGGAGACGACCGAGCTGGCGCCGGAGGAAGACGAATAGAATATTCTGTGCGCCAGATAAATCTGCTATCCACACAAAAAACGGATACCCAGCCATTAAGGTATCCGTTTTTATCATCTTATAATTTACTAATTTCTTCCAGTGTCAAATCTGTTGCTTTTACGATTTGATCATGGGGCATATTCATTTTTAAAAGATTCCGGGCAATTTCAATATCTCATCCCTTCCTTGCATTATACAATGCCTGTGCCTCATCATGCCTTGCTTTCGCACGGAGCCTTTCCTTCTCACAGAACTCTGACGAAGCCGTAATCGTATAATAAGCATTGATCGCCTGATTCATAACTGGCACCTCCATCTCTTTAATTTTTTCCAGTTCCTCTTCAGTCTCCGCCTTGAACAGCGAAAGCCACAACAGTAACATATTATCCTCACGCACATCATCCGGCAGTTTGGGAAGCTCAAAGAAATGGAACCCCATTTTGTCTGACAGCAGTGTGAGTAGTAGAAAACACACACAGGAGAGGAAGCAGAGTATGAAAAAGGTGGATTTCAATACCAACTGGAGCTGCAAGTGCTTAAGCAGCGGCGGGGAGGAATTTGCTATTTCCGATTCGGTTTTCTTTTGATCGCCAGCATCTTCATATAATCGTCGAAATCAGCCGTATCGGTCGGTTCAAACATGACCCATTTTCCGTCACGATAGGTTTTTGCCTCATCATATTGCCTGCAGACGGCGTCAGAAAGAGTACCCCTTATATTTTCAAATTTGGTTCTTTCATCTTTTCCAAAGATGATCATGAATCCAACACAACTGCTTTTTGCGTACAGGCTGCAAAGGGTTTTTCCGCCTCTGCGGTATTTGTACTCGTAAGTCCAATTCTTACCGCCGGTATTCCATAATTGTTCCATATCGTATTTTTTATCAATAGCCGAACATAACGCTTGCCAGACTTCATACAAGGATTGTCCGAGCAATTCAGTCATAGCTGCATGAGACGGTATATTTTCAAGCATCGTATCTCCTCCTTAAATTCCGTTCACGATCAGTCGATCATCCGAACGGATGTGATCACAGGCTGGTCATCCTTGTCTACCGTTCCGTTGTCGTCCTGCACAGGGGTATCCTCGCAGATCTTGTCCACAACATCCATCCCTTCCGTCACATGTCCGAAAGCGGCATAATTTCCGTCCAGGAACAGGCTGTCCTCATGGACAATGAAAAACTGTGAGGACGCGCTGTCCGGATTGTTGGATCTTGCCATGGAGATCACGCCCCGTACATGGGAAATATCATTCTCCACGCCGTTTTCCGAAAATTCCCCTTTGATCGTCTGATCCGAGCCGCCGGTTCCATTTCCCTTGGGATCCCCGCCCTGGATCATAAAACCGCTGATGATCCGGTGGAAGGTCAGGCCGTCATAGAATCCATCGCCCGCAAGCCGGATAAAGTTGGTGACACTGACCGGCGCGGTATCCGCATCCAGTTCCAGTTCAATAGTGCCGTAATCCTGAATCTCAATCTCAACATGGTGAAGGCCTTCCAGATAGTCTTCTTCCTTTTCAGAAGCCGTGCCCTCTTCTTCTTCTGTACGTTCCGTACTGATTGCGTCCGCCTGCGCAGTATCTTCTTTCTTCGCTCCGCATCCCGTGAGAACGGCGGCAAATAAGATGACACACAGGCAGTATGTGAATAAGTTTCCAACTGTGCGGCTGCGTAGCAGACGTAAGAGTGCGTTAGCACGGTTTTTGCGAATGGATAAATTTTTCATGATTGTACCTCCGATTTTCTTACGAAATTTCTCTATTATGACCCACGGTAAAATGAGCGGCTGCCGCTGCACCGCGGATCACACTGCAGGTCACACCCTGACGGGCATGCCCTGTGACGGAATCGTAACATTTATATTACCATAAGCGGAGTCGGATTACAAATACTTTCCACCTGTACGGTTGCTAATCCAAAATCTCAGTCTTATGGTAATATATTGCATAAAACTGAGATTCTGGATTGCAACCGTACAGGTGGAATTATTTTCTGGCGGAAGTGGATGATGAGTGATATAATGTTACTGTTTACACGGATGAAAAAATCAAATCGTACAGTTAGAAAAATTTCAAAGGAAAAGGTGCAGGAAGTTATGAATAAAAAAAATCAGCAGAATAAAGTGTTTGTTCCATTAGACCTGATCGCCGATGCTATAGAAATGGCAGATGATGAATGGAATCAGTATCTGGATATCGAAGAAGACTGGTACAGCTTTCAGGAGGAACAGTACCGCCAGATCGCAAGAGACTGGTGTGAGAGCCATGGCTTTGCGTACGACGGCATGGAAAATGAAAAGGAAGAGCCGGAAGATCTGGACAGCGGTGAAAATCTGGCATGGGAGGAGGTCCGCACGGAGCATATTGTGCAGGACGAATGGATCGACTTCCGAAAATCCGCCTACCGGTTCCCGGACGGAACCGTGTTTGAGCCATATTACAGCTACAGCCGCAGGGATTATGTGGTCATCGCGGCATCGGATGAAGAGGGAAGATACCTGTGCGTCAGGCAGTTCCGTCAGGGAATCGGGGAAGTGACGACGGAATTTCCGGCAGGAGGCATTGAACGGAAGGACAGCCGTGAGTATGGTTCCGACCGGGATTCTGAACTGTCGGAGGACGCGCTGGCGGCGGCAAAAAGAGAACTGCAGGAAGAGACCGGATATGTATCGGACCATTGGAAGCATCTGCTCACTATACCCTCTAATGCCACGCTTGCGGATAATTACGCCTACATCTTTCTGGCGGAAAACTGCCGGAAGTCCGGGGAGCAGAAGCTGGATGAGACAGAATTTCTGAATGTCAGAACATATACTCCGGACGAGATCGAGGAGATGATCAGCCGGGGCAGATTTCAGCAGGCAGTCCATGTCTTGGCGTGGCTGCTGGCGCGGAGAAAATGAGAGACGCTATATAGGAAAGGCTTCCTGCCAGATTGTCCTTTTCAGCAGCCTTCGACAATTCGCACACTTTTCCTGAATATAATTCCACCATTCTCAGAAAATAAAGGATCCAGATTTCTGGATGCGGAGGATTTTCACGTCCGGAATAGTATAAAGCAGGCAGTCCCATCTGCAGAGACTGATAATATTCGTCAGGCTCATATGCAAAATATTCTTCCAGAGATCCGATTCCATGGAATCCATATCCATGATAATCAAGAATATATCCGGACATTAACCGGGCTGTTCGTCCATTTCCATCTTCAAAAGGATGGATCGTAACCAGCTGGTAATGCACAATGGCAGCAATGATAAGCGGATGGTCATCTGTAGTATTTACGTATTCAACCAGTTCATCTAATAATCCGGGGATGTCCGTATATTCCGGCGGGATATACTCCGAGATTCCTGTTTCAGAATCATAGACCGCAAACAAGACGCCTGGGGCATAGCCCCGCGTAATCCGATTTTTTCTTTTGATGCTCCCTTTTCTACAATTGCCTGAACTTCAAGGATCAATTTTTTTGAAAATCGTTCCCTGCACTTTCGTTTTTCTTCCAAGAGCTCAAGAGCCAGGAAATAATTGCGGATCTCTTGCTCTGGTTTCAAAAAATGTTTATGAGGATCTCTGTCAATTGCTTCGCTTGCCTGGACTTCCGTGAGAGGATTTCCTTCTATTTTATTAGATGCATAGGAGCTTTTTTTCCTGGAAATTTTTCTTAACTTATTTTTTTCTGCGGGCGGCAGTTCAATTGTGCTGAGGGAAAAACGGTTCTCGTCTATTGCAGAAATTTTTTTTAATATCTCATTTGTAAGTGTGGCTTTGATCATCAATTCCACCTCCTTTGATGTGTGAGCACTCTTGGAAACTCCCTTGCACCCATGTTTGCGGCTGATTTTCCGAGAATGCTCTGTATTATACTTATTATATTCTGATATCAGGCGGAAAATCCATTAAAATTACACTATTTTTACACTATTTTCTCTTGATTTTCATTCCGGAAAGTGAGACGGACTCTTTTTTCTTAATAAAAGCCGCTGCCCTGACGATACTTATTATAAGGGTTACTATTGTTTACGCCGGCTCACACAGCAGCGTGTATATGAAAGAACTGTCTCATAATAATAGGTATATCTTGCGGCAGTTCCTGATCGAAAAGAGGGAAAGGCGATGTATCTGAATTTACAATCAGGCGGGATTCAAAAGGGAAGCACCTGGAATAAGGTGCAGATGGCGGCGCATTCTATGAACCGGAAGGCTATGCGGGATGCGCAGACCGCAAAGGGCAAGGATGGGCAGGAGCAAAGGCGCGACAAGGTACAGATCACTCCGGAGAATCAGATGCAGGGCCGTCTTGATTTTTTGATGGAGCGCAAGCAGGAACTGATCGAACGGAAGAATGAGCTGATGGCGAGCGGCGCAGACTGGGATTCCATCAAGGCCATGGTCGCACTGTATGAGGAACAGATCAGCAATGTGGAAACGGAGATTTCCCAGACGCTGAAGGAGATGGTGGAGGAGCAGCTGGAGAAGGCCGAGGAAGAGAAGAAGGACGGGAAGGATCCGGAGACCAAGGAGGAACAGCAGATCCAGCATTTGAACAATATCAGCAATGCTTCCCTGGATTATAAGCAGGTCGGCCAGATCCACAAGGCCCATGACCAGAAGGAAAGGGAAGCCAGCGTGATGACCATGGAGGTGAAGCTGGACGACAGCAGAGGCGGAGCCAGCAAGGGCAAGAGAGAACGGCTGGGCGAGGTGCTGAGCGAGGCCGACCAGCTTTATAAAAAGGCCATGAAGGGTTATGCGAATCTGAACAAGTCTCTGGATGAAGAGGAAGAGGAGAATATTGAGGAGCAGAAGGAACTGAAATCCGAGGACGGACAGGGGAACGGAGCTGTTTCCGGACCGGCAGGCGGGGAGCAGGATACCGCTTCCGGATTGGCAGGTGAGGAGCAGGATACCGTTTCCGGGTCTGCAGAAGAAGTGCAGGAGGCTGCATCCAAACCGGCAGGCCGGGATACGGAGGAAGACCAGTAAAAGATACGGGCTGACAAAAGAAAAAAATCATTCTTTGTCTATTTTATACAAAAATGAAGATAAAAATTTTGATAGTTTTCACAAAAAAATCGGTATATACAAAAATGATAATATTTTTATATAAAAATGTGACTTTTGTGAAATCAGAGTATATGTTGGGCACACTGCTTCATTTACAGCAGAGTGCCCTTTTATTATAATTTTAACTGGTTTTAGAGGTTACAGAAGAGAAAATGCAGGCCCGGGATGTATTTCTATTTGTGACCGTAAAAAATGGGTCAGGCAGATATGATCTGTAAAGGGTATATCTATCTGATAAAAAATAAAGGAGTGGAGTTATGATAAAATTATCGCGTATTAAAGTGGCGGTTTTGATGCTGATCTTGTTGTTGTCGCTCACCGGATGTGGAAAATCCGCAGATGGAAAGACACATCTCACTTTTCAGATCTGGGATGTGTATCAACGCCCCGGGATGCAGGCTATGTGTGACGCATATACTGCCCAGCACCCGGATGTGGAGATTGAAGTACAGGCTACCAGTTGGAGTGAATACTGGACGAAGCTGGAGGCGTCCGCAGAGAGTAATACCATGCCGGATATATTTTGGATGCATACCAATCAGCTTTTGTATTACGCGGATTTCGGTATGCTGGCTGATGTGACAGATCTTTATGACGATGTAGAGCCGGATTATTATGAAAAACATTTTTCAGAAATTTCCCGCAGCAATGCCAGTGGAAGTGACGGTCATCTATATGGTGTACCGAAAGATAAGGATAATGGTCTTCTGGTGTATAATAAGGAAATGTTTGACGCGGCCGGGGTTTCTTATCCTACCGAAGAATGGACATGGGAAGATCTGGCGGATGCTTCGCAAAAGATATATGATAAAACCGGTAAATATGGGTTTATGGCTTATAACGATGACCAGCTGGGTTATTGGTGCTTCGTTTATCAGGCCGGCGGACATATCCTTACTGCTGACCGTACGCAGGCGGGCTATACGAATCCCGGCTCTGTCAAGGGTATGGAATTTTATGTAAACATGCAGAAGGAGGACTGGTGCCCGGATCAGACTTATTTTACGGAGACCGCGCCGGGAACAGCTTTCTTTTCTGAGGCGGGCGCCATGTATTTGGAGGGAAACTGGAATCTTCCCCAGTTAATGGAGAATTATCCGGAAATGCGGGGAAAATGGGATCTGGCCAAGCTGCCGAAATGTGCGGATCCAATAGAGGACAGTGAAAGCCTGGATCAGGATGGACGTGCTACTATGTCCAATGGCTTGTGCTATTCAACCTCGGCCCGCGGCAAAAATCGTGAGGCTGCCCTGGATGTGATCAAGTTTTTTGGTACGGAAGAGGCACAGCGGATCCAGGGAGAAAATGGTGCTGCTATCCCGGCTTATATTGGCTGTGAAGAGACCTGGCGCGCCGCATTTGATTCCTACGATGAAAAGCTGGATCTGGATGTTATTTTCGATCAGTTCGATTATGCGGTGCAGGCCGTTTATAATTCTGCCAGCCCGAAATGGAAGAGCCAGGTAATAGACGAATTGACCAGAATCTATTCCGGCAACCAGGATCTTATGGCCGGCCTGGAGAATATGGAACGTATTGTCAATACAGAAACCGCTAAGAAATTAGAAAAGTAGTAGGAGGAATTTTTATGAACAATAAATTATCTGCCGCGGCCCGGCGGGAAGAAAACTGGGGCTGGTTTATGGTAGCGCCTACGATCATAGGTCTGGTCGTTTTAAATTTGTGGCCTTTTGTACAGACATTGTATGCAAGCTTTTGTGAGCACGAAGGCTTTGGGCATTACAAGTTCATAGGCCTGCAAAATTATGTAGATATGTTTACGAATGCGGAGTTCTGGAAAGCAACCTGGAATACCATCTACTTTTGTATATTGACGGTACCTGTGGGAATTGCGTTGGCGCTGCTGATTGCTATGCTGTTGAACGCGAATGTGAGGTTTAAGGGAGGCTTTCGTACGATTTTTTTCCTGCCTCTGGTCTGTGCCCCGGCAGCCGTTGCCATGGTGTGGCGTTGGATCTTCAACGGTGAGTATGGTATTCTTAACCAGATACTGGGGGTAAAGATTCAATGGATTACGGACCCGAAAACGGCTGTACTGGCTGTTGCCATTGTGTCCGTCTGGAGCAGTATCGGTTATGACGCGGTTCTTCTCCTTGCCGGACTGCAGAATATTCCAAAGTCGCTTTATGAGGCAAACAGCATTGACGGCGCAGGAAAAGTTCAGCAGTTTTTTACCATTACGCTGCCGATGGTTTCCCCGACTTTGTTTTCTGTACTGATCATGCGTCTGATGGCTTCCATGAAAATTTATGACCTCATTTACATGATGGCAGATGAGACCAATCCGGCTCTGACAGATATGCAGAGTCTGATGTACCTGTTCTACCGCTCCTCTTTTGTAGCAGGAGACAGAGGGTATGGTTCCGCTATTGTGATCTGGACTGTTGGATTGATACTTCTTGTGACCTTGGTACAATTCCAGGGGCAAAAGAAATGGGTTACATATGATATTTAATATGATGGAGGTATTGGAATGAAAAATACAAATTCTTTGAAGCGCTCCTATATGATCAATAAGGCTCTTACTTATTTCTTCCTGATCCTGGGCGCGGTTATTATGATCTTTCCTTTTTTGTGGATGATCCTTACCAGTTCCAAGACGGTTCCTGAAAGTATGCTGATTCCGCCGACTTTTTTTCCAAAGCAGCTCATGCTGGATAATTTTAAAGAAGCGATCGCCAGTCTGCCGTTTGCCAATCTATATTGGAACACGATACTGATGGTATTCTTCCGGGTGGTATGCGCCGTTTTATTCAGTTCTATGGCGGGATATGCGTTTGCCAAGCTGAAATTCAGAGGCAAGAATATTCTTTTTGGTATTGTACTGATCCAGATGTCTCTGCCAAGCCAGATTTTTATCATTCCTCAGTATCAGATGGTTGCGAAAATGGGTATGGCTAATACTATATTTGCCTTGGTATTTCCTGGGCTGGTCAGTGCTTTCGGCGTGTTCTTTCTGCGTCAGGCATATATGAGCATTCCGGATGAGGTGGGTGAGGCCGCCTATTTGGACGGCTGCAACCAATGGCAGACATTTTATAAGATCATGTTTCCGCTGACGGGGACTTCCGTAGCAGCTCTGACCATTTTTACCGCGGTTTTCGCGTACGGCGACCTGATGTGGCCGCTGGTGGTAAATTCCGATCTCAAGATGATGACGCTGTCTTCAGGACTTTCCACGCTGCGCGGCCAGTTTACCACCAACTTCCCGGTGTTAATGGCCGGTTCTCTGTTGGCTATGCTGCCGATGGTGGTGCTATACCTGATCTTCCAACGTCAATTTGTGGAAGGGATTGCCGGTACCGGCGGAAAATAGGTGGGAACTTTTTGAAACAGGGCTGTGCGTTTGCCGCGCTGTCTGCGGGAATATATAAAAGTTGTAATTGGATTTTTCATACCAGTCCCGGTATAAAACCAGCCGGGACTGGTTTTATACCAAATATTTATCAGGGGGTATCATTATGATCGTACTTGACCAGGAAAACAAAATCTTTACACTGCATACGCAAAATACTACATATCAAATGAAAGTAGATCAATATCATGTTCTTGAACATATCTATTATGGAGCAAGGATTGACAACCGCGATCTGTCCGGGCTGATCAAGTGCGGTGAACGTAGTTTTTCGCCTAATCCTGATGAAGCAGGCAGAAATAGGGATTATTCCCTGGATGTGATGCCGCAGGAATATTCTACCTGTGGCGTAGGGGATTTTCGTCTGCCTTCTATTGAATTGGAACTGCCAGGAGGAAGCCATACGGCAGACCTGCGGTATGAGGGATTTCATTTGGAAAGGGGAAAGTATAAACTGGAGGGACTGCCTGGTTTTCATGGTATGGAAAATGAGGCAGAGACTCTGGTGGTCTTGCTGAAAGATTCGGCTGCCCAAATAGCAGTGGAAATGTATTATGGGGTGTTTGAGGATTTTGACCTTATCACCCGTGCCATCCGGTTAGTGAATGAGGGGACCGAGACAATACGTGTGTGCAGGTGCGCCTCACTTTGTCTGGATTTTACCCGGTCTGATCTGGATCTGATTACTTTTAACGGCCATCATTTGATGGAACGGTGTTTGGATCGCGGACCGGTGCGGCCGGGAATACAAAGTGTAGGCAGTGTACGCGGAATATCCAGTCATCAACATAATCCTTTTGTGATGATCTGTGATCATGACGCAGATGAAGACAGGGGGATGTGTTATGGCGCCATGCTTCTGTACAGCGGCAACTTTGAGGCAGCGGTGGAATGCAGTCAATATGAGAACAGCCGTCTGGTCATGGGAATCCATCCCTATCATTTCTGCTGGACGCTGGAACCGGCCGGGACATTTACGGCTCCGGAAACGGCAATGGTCTGCTCACCAGATGGGTTTGGACAAATGAGCCGTCAGTATCACAAAGCAATCCGGAAACATTTGCTCCGTGATCCGTACCAGTATGAAAGGAAACCAGTTCTGGTAAATAATTGGGAAGCTACTTATTTTGATTTCGATGCTGACAAACTGGTTGATATTGCCAGAGAAGCAGCTGATTTGGGAATTGAGCTGTTTGTAATGGACGACGGCTGGTTCGGTTCCCGAAATGATGATAACAGCGGGCTTGGTGACTGGCAGGTAAACCGGGAAAAGCTGCCTGGCGGACTGGAGGCCCTGGTTCCATGCGTCAAGGATCTGGGAATGAAATTCGGAATTTGGATGGAGCCGGAAATGGTGAATGAGGACAGTGATCTCTATCGTGCCCATCCAGACTGGATACTGCGTGTTCCCGGACGAGCGCCTTCCAGGGGCAGGGGACAGTTGGTACTGGATTTCTCACGTAAAGATGTGAGGGATCATATTTATGATCAGATGAAAGCAGTACTTGACAGTGCAGACATTTCTTATATTAAATGGGATATGAACCGCAGCCTTACAGATGTCTGGTCCGCCGGACTGCCTGCCGGGCGCCAGGGGGAGGTCTATCACCGATATGTCCTGGGCGTTTATGATCTGTTGGAGCGGCTGCATTGTGACTATCCTTATATACTTATTGAAGGATGCTGCGGAGGAGGAGGCCGGTTTGACGGCGGTATGCTTTACTATACGCCTCAGATCTGGTGCAGTGACGATACGGACGCGATTGACCGTCTGCGTATCCAGTATGGAACTTCTTTCTGTTATCCGGTTTGTACCATGGGAGCCCATGTTTCAGCGGTTCCCAACGAACAAAACGGGCGGTTTACCCCTTTGGAGACACGGGGAATCACTGCTATGAGCGGAGCTTTTGGCTATGAGATGGATCTGGGGAAATGTACAGAAGAAGAGAAAAGAAAGATCCGGTGTCAGGTGGAAACGTATAAGAAGCATTATAACCTGATACATGACGGGGACTATTACCGTCTCAGCAGCCCTTTCCAGGACAGTTCATATACAGCCTGGGAGCAGGTGTCCGCTGGTCAGAAAGAGGCTCTGGTTAACGTGGTGATGGGATGTACCCACTCTGCTCCGCCTTTCAGGACGCTGCGGCTGAAAGGGCTGAATCCGTCATTTCAATATCAGGTTGATGGAATCGGGGAGACTTACAGCGGAGGGGAATTGATGAAGGCCGGTTATCCCCTTCCGCAGATACGGGGGGATTATCCTGCTTTTCAGATATATTTGAAGGCAGTTGGATGAGATGAAAATGAAAAGGGCTGACTCACTGTGGGTCAGTCCCTTTCCGCGTGATTGTGTTTTCTCCACTCCTGGGGAGGCATGCCGTAGAATTTTTTGAAAGCCTGGGAAAAATGAAATTGGTTGGGGTATCCGCATTGAGCTGCTATGCTCTTAATGGGCAGATCAGTAAGACTCATTAACTCGGCCGCGTTTGTCAGACGCTGACGGATCAGAAATTCCTGGGGAGTACAGCCTATGACTTTTTTAAATTTGCGGCTGAAATAATTTCGGTTCAATTTGCAAAAACCGGCTACTTCATCGACAGTCAGTTCACGGTTGAAATTCTGCTGGATATACACTACCGCTTCATTGATATAAAAATCTTGTTCTCTTTTTTCTTCTGTATTCTGCCGGCTGGTGGAGAACTCAATGAGTTCGTCCAGAAACAGGTATAACTTTCCAACCAGGTGGATGGGAGATCTTTTAGAGTTTTCAAAAAAATAGAGCATATGGTCCTGCAGAAGTTTTCCCTCTTCTATGCTCCGTGGGCGGTAAATGGGCTGGCTCTGTTCTAAACCCGCCTGGAGCAGACATTCCTCTGCGCGCATTCCGTCAAATTCTATCCAGACATATTTCCAGGGATCTTTCTCATCAGCGGTGTATAGATTAATTTGTCCCGGACAGATCAGGAATCCCTGGCCTGCTTCCAGGCGGTATTCGTGTATATTACCATTGGCGGCGTGAGAATACAACATTCCCTTTCCGCTGATGATGTAGTGGAACAGATAATGGTTGCGGACAAAAGGACCGAAAGAATGGAGAGGTTCACATTCTTCCCAGCCGTATTGATAAGGGCGTATATCCAGAAAATGTTCATGAGGGAAAAGCGCGATGTGAGGTGTGTCCATAGCAGGCAGCTCCTTTCAATATGTTGAAAGCAATATAAATAGTTTATTTGATTTTTCATGATAAATCAATAGTTATTTTTTGCGCTGCGGTATGATATAATGAGTGAAGCCGGGACAGCCGGTTGACCGGAACATTTCACAGGGGAGGGACAGGGACATGATCAACAGGGAGGATATGCTGGAGCTGACACGGCGCATGACGCCGGCGCGGACTTCCATCACAAGGATCGCAGGCTGCTACGTGGACCGGGACGGGGACTTTGACGGCAGCTTCAACACCCATTTTCTGAAGCTTTCCGGAGCAGATAAAGCAAAAAATCTGAAGCTGGCAAAGGCGGTCCCATTTTCCGATACCAATCAAAACCTGAAACAATATGAGTTTTCTACGGATGCGCAGAAGCCGGGAAGCATGTGGCAGCTTCTCATGGCATTGAAGGAATGCGGCCTGAAAAACGACGCCCTGCTGGATACCTTTTATGATGTTGTTATGGAACGCTACCATGCGGATTCGGAGTATGCGGTCCTGGTCTTCCATGACCGCTATGACATCCCGGCAAAGGCGTCGGATAAGGAAAGGCTGTGGGAGTCGGAGGAGGTATTTGAATATCTGATCTGCGTGGTCTGCCCGCTTGCAGGCGAATATGAGCCGGGGGAGCCGGAATGCGGATTTTTATTCCCGGCGTTTACGGACCGGAGCGGGGATCTGAACCATGTGAATGTGTTCCAGAAAAATCCGGGCAGGCCGCATATGGAACTGGTGGAGGAGATCCTTGGGGCAGGAGGAAAAAGGAAATGACAGCATGCAGACACAGAAGGAGGAAAAAGGATGGATCTGACAAATTTTAAATGGACAAGGGAACCGGAAAAATATGAAATCAACCAGGACAATATCAAGATTGTTACAAAGCCGCATACGGATTTGTGGCAGAGGACCTACTATCATTTTCAGAATGATAACGCGCCGGTC
The DNA here is from genome assembly GCA_910575475.1 of Lachnospiraceae bacterium. Lineage (GTDB taxonomy): Bacteria > Bacillota > Clostridia > Lachnospirales > Lachnospiraceae > Schaedlerella. Next base: position 28,704 of record CAJTGD010000013.1, read on the forward strand.
CTGCAGATGGAAACGGAGGAGGAATATTTCAGCTTCACCGTGAAAACGGAATTTGACGACAGCCATCACAGATTCGATCAGTGCGGCATCGTGATGTACCTGGACAGCGAGAACTGGCTGAAAGGGTCCATTGAATATGAAAATGACGAGTTCCAGCATCTGGGGAGCGTCGTGACCAACAACGGATACTCAGACTGGGCCACAACGGAGATCAGCGCGTCCGTAAAATCCATGTGGTACCGTTTCAGCAGGCGGGAGGATGATTACTGCATCGAATGCTCCGCGGACGGGGCCGCATTCAGTCAGATGCGGGTCTGCCATATGCATAAAGGAAAAGGAAAGATCCGGTTCGGCATCTACGCATGTTCGCCGGAGGACTCTTCCTTTCAGGCAGTGTTTTCCAATATGCAGCTCACGGAATGCCAATGGAAGGCGCATGACGGACAGCAGCCGGATGAATGAGCAGGCGGGAGCTGCTGCCTGCCGCTGCCTGTCACAGCCCGCCGTTTCCTATCGCTGCCTGTCACTTCCGGTCGCCTTTGACCGTCAGGATCGATGCCGCCACGATCAGAACACATCCTGTTACAGTACGGATATTTAAAGCCTCTGAAAAAATGAGCGTTCCGGCGATTACGCTGACCACAGGCTCCAGCATGTTCAGCATGGAAGAGGTGGACGCGCCCAGGGCACGGATTCCGTAGGTGAGCATTTTCAGGGCAAATACGGTGCAGAACAGGGAAATGACCAGCAGGCAGCCAAATGCTGTCCTGGAGGGAGGAAGCTGCAAGGTTCCCGCCAAAATGCTTTTCCCTCCAAAAATGACAGAGGAAAATAAGCATACAAAGAAAATGACCTCCATCGAGGGCATTGCCGCAAAGCTGCTTTTGCGCCCGGCGATGATAAAGGCCGCGTAAGTGACAGCGGATAACAGCGCCAGGGCGGCTCCTTTGGGAGACATCGTGAACGGGTTAGTGTTTGACGGGAAACGGACGGTTAAGTCCAGTCAGCTGAGATCTTTAAAGGTCAGATCCCAGTATAAGGCAGATAAAAGGAATCTGCATGAGGAAGAACGAGACAACGCGAAATATTGGACCGAAGGCAGGGTCAATAAAGGAAATGGTCAGTATCCCCGCGGGATTAGAAGAATATGTGAATGACTATAAGATACATGTATTTGAAATCGCATATTTGACAGAGGATCAGGTAAAGCTGTTCAGGAGCGATTTTCGGATTGTGGCAGACTATTTTGTACAGAAGCGGAAGAACAAGGATGAATGCGAAGAAGATATTAGTCGTTGAGGACGACCTGGCCCTGAGCGCGGGCCTGTGCTTTGAACTGGATACGAGCGGTTATCTGACCGTGGCGGCTTACGGATGTCAGAAGGCGCGGTATTTTTTGGAGAATGAACATTTTGATCTTGTGATCCTGGATGTGAACCTTCCGGACGGAAACGGATCTGACCTTTGCAGGGAGATCAAGGCGGCCAGGCCGGAGCTGCCGGTCATCTTTTTGACGGCGAATGACCTGGAGGAGGATATACTGAACGGCTTTGACCTTGGAGCGGACGATTACATCACCAAGCCATTCCATACCCAGATCTTGAAGCGGCGGGCGGAGGTTGCGCTGCGCCGGGGAAATTCCGGTGCGAAGGCCGCAATGGACGGTTATGACGATGGATTTCTGCGGCTGGATTTTCAGGCGCTGACGGCAGTCCGGAGCGGGGAAAAGCTGAGCATCACCCCGAATGAATACAAGCTGCTGCGGGTTTTGACTGCCAATGCGGGAAATCTGGTGACGCGGCAGCTCCTGCTGGAAAAGCTGTGGGACTGCGATGAAAATTTTATCGACGACCATACGCTGACCGTGACCATGAACCGGCTGCGGGCAAAGATCGAGGAAGAGGGGCATACCTATATCCGGACCGTGAGGGGGATGGGATATATCTGGACGGGGGCGGGGAAGTGAAAGACAGATTCAGATTTTTGCCAGAAAAATATTTACTGATCCTTGCGGCGCTCGCGCTGATCCTCTGCGGAGTCTTGTGGGAGTACCTTCCATCCGGCGGGATCCGGTTTCTTGTGCTGATATCCGGCGTCCTGATCTTCCTTCTGGCATTTCTGTGGGGCCGGCGGCAGAAAAAGGAGCAGACCGATTTTGCAAATGATATCTGCGATACCGTGGACTATCTCATGAACGGATGCGATCCGGAGAATTACCAGCCCTACGAGGATTCCCAGATATCGAAGGTACAGGGCAAGCTCCTGCAGTATTATGACAGGATGCAGGAGGGCCGCCGGCAGAGCGAGCAGGACAAGCAGACGATCCAGGAGCTGGTCAGCGACATTTCCCATCAGGTAAAAACGCCTATTGCCAATATCCGGATGTTTACCAATATTCTGCAGCAGCATTCGCTGACGGAGGAAAAGCGGACGGAATTTCTGGATACGATGACGGCGCAGATCAACAAGCTGGACTTTCAGATGCAGTCCCTGATCAAAATGTCACGCCTGGAAACAGGGACATTTACCCTGCATATGGAGGAAAACAGCCTGTACAATACGATCGCCCGGGCGGTGAATAGCATCTGGGCGAAGGCAGATCAAAAACAGATCCGCATCGATGTGGAGTGTGACAGCCATGCGGCGGTGAAGCATGATACCAGGTGGACTGCGGAGGCATTGGATAATATTCTGGATAACGCGGTAAAATATACACCGGAGGGCGGGAGCATTTCCATCCGTGTGCGGCCCTGGCAGTTCTACACCCGGATCGACATCACGGATACCGGGATCGGGATCGCAGCCGCCCATTATAACGACGTGTTTCAGCGGTTTTACCGGGCCCAGGAGGTGTCGGCGGAGGAGGGCGTCGGCCTGGGGTTGTACCTGGCGCGGGGGATCATTACCCGGCAGAAGGGGTATATCAGCGTGAAGTCGGAGGTGGGGGAGGGGACTACGTTTTCGGTGTTTTTGCTGCAATAAAATTACAGTTTTTGGGTGGTGAAGCAATGGATATCGTGACCATACGCAATCTGAAAAAATATTTTGGCGAGGGGCCCCGCCGGGTAAAGGCACTGGACGGGATCGATCTTTCCGCAGAAAAGGGCCGCTTCCTCTCCATCATCGGCGCCAGCGGCTCCGGAAAGACGACCCTCTTAAATGTGATCGGCGGCCTGTACAGGCCCACCGAAGGAACCGTGATCGTGGACGGAACGGATCTGTCGGAGCTGAGCGAGGACCAGCTGACGGTATACCGCCGCAGAAAGGTTGGCTTCGTGTTCCAGGATTATAACCTGATCCCCGAGCTGACTATCCGGGAAAATATTTTGTTCCCCCATGCCCTGGACGACTCCCGCCCAGATGAAGTGTTTTTCCGGAAGCTCGTTGGTCTGCTGGGACTGGAGGAAAGGCTGGACCAGTACCCCTATATGCTATCCGGGGGCGGGCAGCAGTGTACCGCGATTGCAAGGGCGCTGATCACAAAGCCTTCCATCATCCTGGCGGACGAGCCCACCGGGAGCTTCGACGCGAAGACCAGCCAGAATGTGGCGGGGCTTCTGAAAATGACGGCAGAAACCTTTCACCAGACCCTGATCCTGATCACTCACAACCAGGAGCTGGCCCAGCTCGCTGACCGGGTGGTGCGCCTGTGTGATGGGAGGATCGTCGAGGAGCAGTAAGGAACTGCCATATGTGCGGGCTGCTTCGAATACCGAAGGAATAAACAGCAGCGCGAACAGGCGTCCCGTATCAGCGGGGCGTTTTTTTCTGGCATTCCGTATAGCTTACCATAGTCCTTGTCCTTTTTTAACAGTTACAAAAATGTACCTTTTCTGTACCTCAGACGTAACATTGGGATGTTATGATGGATTCAATTCGGAAATGCTCTAAGAATCGGAGGTATTCATCTATGAATGAAATGTTAAAAACCCTCAGCCGCCGCAGCTTTGCGGCCAACCGGCTGCAGAACCTGATCGCGGTGCTGGCCATTGCCCTGACTGCTGTTTTATTTACGTCGGTCACGACCATCGGGATGGGGGTCATGGAATCCATGACCCTTACCATGCAGCTGCAGAAGGGCAGCAGGTCGGACGGTGATTTTCGGAATATGACCGCGGAGCAGTTTGAAATGCTGAAAAAGGCGGATTTTGTGGAGACCGCGGGCCTGCGGATGCCGGTCAATTTTTTGTCCAATACCAGCCGCCACAATGTGGAATTTGATGTATTGGACGAGATCCAGGCGGAGCTGACCTTCTGCAGCCCCACCCACGGAAGGGTGCCGGAAAACGACAATGAGATCGTGGCCTCAGACCTGGCGCTGCGTGACCTGGGCGCGGAACCGGAGGTGGGCGCGGAGGTGGAGATCGAATTTACGGCGCACAAAAAAGTCTGTCGCCTTACGATGACGGTATCCGGATGGTACGAAGCCGCAAGCGACCAGATCAGTATGATGTGGGCGGGTACGGCATTCCGGGACGCCCACCCGGAGATCTTCCGATATACCTACGACCAGGACCGGGAGATGGCGGGAACGTATGACTCGGATTTTACCGCAGCCAGCACGATCGGACTCAAAAGCAAGATGGATCAGCTGGTTATACAGATGGGAGGAAATCCCTCGGATATGGAGGCGGACAATTACATTCCGGCGGTGATCAACACCATGACCAATTCGGCTCCGGATCCGGAGATCATTGCCATGGCGGCGGTGCTCGTTGTTCTGTTTACCTTCTGCGGCTATCTGCTGATCTACAATGTATTTGACATCGCCGTGATGAAGGAAATCCGCCGCTACGGGCTGTACCGGACCATCGGGATGAGCAGGAGGCAGGTGAAGGGACTCATCAACCGGCAGGCTTTCGGGCTGTCCTGCGCCGGGATTCCTGTGGGGCTGGCAGGCGGTTTCCTGGCAGGAAAGCTGGCGCTGCCGTTTGCAATGGATACCATGTCCATTGAGTACGAAAATGTGGTTGCAGAAGTATCTCCTTCTCCGGTGATCTTTCTGGGGGCGGCGGCATTTACGGCTCTGACCGTATTTTTAAGCACCCGGAAACCGGTTCGGATCGCGGCAAATATCCCGCCTGTGGAAGCATTTCGCTATGTGGAAAATCATGCGGGAAAGCGTACAAAAAAGCGGATGCTTTTGGGGAAGGGCCGAAACAAAGCGGACGTAGGGCGTTCGGCCGGGCAGGAAAAGAATACGGCTGTTCGGAGCAGTTCCATGCCCGGAGCGGACATTTCCCGTCTGGCATGGTTCAACCTGGGGAGAAATAAACGCCGCAGCGCATTTATTATCATTTCTCTGACGCTCTGCGTGGTGTTGCTTAACTGCGTCGGGACAGCGGCCGTCAGCCTGGACGTGGAAAAGCAGACAGCCTACATGATCCGGTCGGATTTTGCCGTGACCGGTTCGGCCGCTGCCAACAATCTGAAAGGATTCCGATTCCGGGAGGACGCGGTGGATCCGCCGGTGATGAAAGAGATTGCCGCCCGGCCCGGGGTGAAGGACGCTGCGCCGATCTATAAAAATACGGTGGAAGATACGGATGTGACCTATGAATTCGGCAAGGACATTTCCGCCGCGGAACATACGGAAGAAGAGAGCGGCATGCGCTTTTGCGGGGATGAGAGGGGCTTTTACTTCGGCGTGGGGAAGGATGGGCGTCCCGTCTGTAATGTATACGGCATGGAAGAAAGTACGGTTGCCCGGATGGATCTGCGGGAGGGCGAGACCGACGCCCATGCTCTCTATGAAAAAATGCTGCGGGGGCAGGGCGTGCTCATAGGTATCCAAACCGAACGGAGAGATCTGTCCATGATGCCGGATTTTGATTTTGTGGATGTCGGAGAAACCATCACGGTTTATAAGGACGGAAAAAAAGCCATGGAGCTGCCTGTGCTGGCGAAGGCTGCACTGAATGGGGATGACCAGGAGATCGGCTTTACCTGCAACGGACCGATGCAGGTTGGCGGCGACGGATTATTCCTGTACCTGCCGGCGGATATTTATAAGGAGCTGTACGAGAAGCCGGTTGTTTATAAATACGCGTTTGATACGGAAGAGGAGGAACGGGAAAATATGGCTGCGTTTTTGGAAGCGTATGTGGAAGCTCATCCCGAAGTCTATTTCCTTTCTTCCCAGTCCGCCCGTGAAAGCGCGGAAAAATCCAGGCTGGTGATCCAGCTTGTGGGCGGGCTGGTTGGCGCGATCTTTGGGGTGGCCGGTGTGCTGAACCTGATCAATACGCTGATCACCACGATCCTGGCCCGCCGCCGGGAGTTTTCGGTGATGCGGAGCATTGGAATGACGGAGCGGCAGCTGACAAAAATGATGGTGTACGAGGGCATTTACTATGCGGGCGGGGCGTGTGCCCTGGGGATCCTGCTGGGGACGGTGCTGGATCTGACTCTGATCCGGGGGATGCTTGCAAAAATGTGGCAGTTTACGTTTCATTTTACCTTGCTGCCGGCAGCGGCGGTCAGCGTGATATTGCTGGTGCTTTCAGCGGCGGTGCCTGTGCTGGCGCTTCGGTTTTTCTATAAAGGGAGCATTGTGGAGCAGCTGCGGGTGGCGGAATGACAAAAAGAATCCATATATGCGGCGGTTCGGTGCCGGTGTAAAATCAATGGGAATAGCAGGTCATCAGTCCGCAGAGCAGATGATCGATTCAGGAGGATATCAGACATGGAAAGTATTTTAAAGGCAACGGGTTTGAAAAAATATTATGGGGCAGGAGAGACGCAGGTGCGGGCCCTGGACGGCGTGGACCTGGAAATCGAAAAGGGAAGATTTACGGCAATCATCGGGACCTCGGGCAGCGGAAAATCTACCCTGCTGAATATGCTGGGCGGGCTGGATACGCCCACGGAGGGCAGCATCCGGATCGGCAATACGGAGCTTGCCGGCCTGAACAGCGAGCAGGCCGCGGTATTTCGGCGGAAGCAGATCGGATTTATTTTTCAGAATTATAATCTGATCCCTGTGCTGACCGTTTGGGAAAATATCGTGTTCCCGATCTCACTGGATGGCCAGAAGCCGGACCGGGAATTTATCATGGGAGTGGTGAAAATGCTGGGGCTGGAAAGCAAGCTGGACAGCCTGCCAAATCAACTCTCCGGCGGTCAGCAGCAGAGGGTGGCCATTGCCCGGGCGCTGGCTTCCAAGCCTTCCATTATCCTGGCCGACGAGCCGACGGGGAATCTGGATTCCAAGACCAGCGACGACGTGATCGGGCTGCTGAAGATGACCGGCAGCGAGTTCCGCCAGACGATTGTCATGATCACCCATAATCCGGAGATCGCGCAGATGGCCGACCGGGTGGTGCGGATCGAGGATGGAAGGATCGTGGCGTGATGACGGACGAATGCAAAACGAGTACGATTTACAGCCTTTATGATTCATTAAACAAAGAGGCTGCCGGGAAAGACAGCATTGCTTTCCGGCAGCCTGATATATTGTCAAATTTTTATGACCCGGCGAGTCGAAGCTTTAACTCTTCCAACTCTTGATTTAATGCATGAAGCTGCTGCTCCTGCTGAGAAAGCTGCTGCTCCTGCTGAGAAAGTTGCTGCTCCTGCTGAGAAAGCCGACGCTCCTGCTGAGACAACTGCTCATCCTTCAGGGACAATATGATTTTCTGCCCGTCGATTTCTTCCTGCATCTCATCGATCATCAGCTGTACGGTATTTCTATCCAGTATTTTCAATTCCTCCGAATACAATCCCATCACCCTCTCTATATTCCGGCAAATATCATAAATCTGCTGATACATGGGGATGAACTGCGGATAATGCTGTATGAGCTTTTCGATCATCTCAGGTTCATCTACGCTTAAGAATGTAAGCCATGCATCCAGTGTATTTTCTATGCCTTTATTTTGCAGGTTTTCCCGGAAAATGTCAAGGGGAATCAGAATGTATTCCTGAAGTAATTCGATTTCGATCCCGGTATTGGACTTTGGCCGGATCCAGCGGAGATCGTTATGGGGATACTTATGAAATTCCCCTGTACTTTTTTCGAACAGCACGATCGTGTAGACCTTTTTGATGTCTTTATAACTGAAGGAGTTTCCCTTTTCACTTCTTACCCTCTTATACTGGCGAAGGAGCAGGTCGGCGGAATAGCAGGCGCAGCGCTGGCCGGGGAATTTGTAGCCTATCTTTTGAACTTCAATGTTGGCTAAACTGCCGTCCTCCATTTCAATTAGAATATCCATGATCAAAAGACTGTTCTCATCGGCAATCCTGCTGTTATCCGTGGGAAGGATCCGTTTGATCTTTACCGTCTGCCGGAAGATCAGAGAAAGGAACTCCTCCAGCCGCTCCGGCGTGGTCTCGGGGTTCATGATCTCCTTAAAAAAGGAATCATACAGGACTTTGACCCCTTTTATGCCGGTAACATAGTCTAAAAATAGCTGCTGCTGTTCCGGCTTCCAACTGTCATAAATGTGTGATAATTCCGGCTGGCCCTGAATTTCTTTCAGTACCTCTGCCCTGGTCCGGATCATTGGAAAATTTCGTTGCAATGCATTCTTCAATCTGCAGTACCTCCTGTATTATATTATTGTTGTAAATATTCATCATCGGGTTTGCTTTGGAATACAGAACACTGCTGTGATGTCTCCTGTATAATGAGGCATGAAAGAACCGAAAATGAGAGCCTTACGGCAAGATTTGCCTGACAACGGGAATGCTGTCGTTTAGACTGCTCTCAGGATAACAGAATTCCAGCAAAAATACAAGTGCTTATAAAAAATCTCTTGACATTCCCTCATTTGTTTGATAAAGTACTTATGACCAAAATAGTATTTTGAGTCATAGAAGAAAGGATATCACATGGCAAGAAGTTTTTCAGAACGGGAACGGGAGCATATCAGGGCTCATTTGATGGAGCTCTGCGTGCAGAGCTGGTGCCGGTATGGTTATAAAAAAACGAATGTGGATGAGCTCTGTAAAAAGGCGGGAATTTCAAAGGGCGCGTTTTATCTGTTTTATGAATCCAAGGAAGCGCTGTTCTGCGAGGTGATCTGCTCGGTGCAGGAACGGATCTGGGATCTGGCGTCGAAGGTGATCGAGGAGCGCAGAGACAGATCCGGTGCCGCGGAGGCATTGAAGCGCATCTACCGGGAATATGACAGATACAATTTTTTATACAATGCGAACAGCGGGGACTTTACGATTTTGATAAACAAGCTGTCGGACGAACAGGCAAAAAAACTGGCGGAATCGGCCGATCGGGGCAGGCGGATTTTTTCCGACAATCCGTATTTGAAGTGTAAGGTGGATGCAGACCTGGCCGCGTCGGTGATCTATTCCCTGATCATGAATATCAAAAACAAAGAGGTTTTGCCTTACGGACATACGGAGACATTTGAATTTATGGCGGACCAGCTGGTTGTGGGGCTATACGAATAGCAGTACGCGGAATTGCGTTTTACAGCGCGGCGCAGGCTGACCGCAATGATGAGGAGGTAAACAAACTATGAAAACAGAAATCATGACAAAAAATAACAGGTCCATTGCGGTGATCCGAAGCGAGGAGCTTTTGATCACGGATGTACAGTCCGCGCTGGACCTGATCATGACGGTAAAATACGAGACGGGCTGCTGGGATATCGCGGTGAATAAAGAGGCGGTGACAGAGGATTTCTTTATCCTGAGCACCTGTCTGGCGGGCGAGATCCTGCAGAAGTTCATAAATTACGGCGTAAGGTTTGCGATTTACGGGGATTTTTCGAAGTACACGAGCAAGCCGCTGAAGGATTTTATGTATGAGAGCAATATGGGGAAGGATATCTATTTCCAGCCAAGCCGGGAGCTTGCGGTTGAGAAGCTTTCTGCTTGAAGGGAATCAATGGATATGCTGTAATTCGTGTACAAAAAAGACTTATGTTGAGACTGCCGCTTTGCGATTTTTCAATTGAAAAGCGACGGTCTTATTTCATATCATAAATGTTTTCCACCTGTACGGTTGCTAATCCGAATTTCCGAATCTTATTTCATAAATTAGAAAATAATAAAATATATTTGACATGAATAAAATAATATGATAATGTCATATATATCAAATAAATAAGATGGAGGTAAAATAGTGAAGGAATATTGGAAGAAAAACGGCTTCATTCTGGCCGCGGCCCTCATGCTCAGCGTGATCTCATCTACAATGAGCGCCGGTATTTCCGTTCTGCTCCGGGAGATCGTGGATGCAGCGGCGGGAAAGCAGACCGCGGTATTCGGAAAGCTGTGCATGTTTACAGTGATCTATATTTTGATGATCTGTGCGGTGAGCTTTTTCAGCTCGGTTACGGCAAAATATCTGACCGGAAGGATCATCCGGCAGTACCGCCGGGATGTATTCCGGGGGATCATGGGCCGCCGGCCGGTCCGGTATTATCAGGAGCATACGGCAGACTACATTTCGGCGCTGACCAACGACATGAAGCTCATCGAAGAAAATTACATCACTGCATTGCTGAATACATTTGAGCTGGCTGTGATGCTGGCGGCAACCCTGTTTCTGCTGGTGCTTTTAAGTCCTGCGGTAACGGCAATCCTTCTGGCTGCATTTGTCCTGATGCTTTTGATCCCGGCAGTGATCGGGCGGTTTCTGGAAAAACGGCAGACAAAAGTGTCGCGGCAGATGGCCGTTTTTACGGAAAGCTTGAAGGACCTCCTATCTGGCTATGAAGTCCTGAAAAGCTACAACCGTATCGAGGACGCCAATGAACGCTTCCAGATGGAAAACGAAACGGAAACCAGGGTCAAGTTTCAGGCAGCCAGGCTGTTTGCACTGAACGAAGGGGTTTCCGACACGCTTTCCGCCCTGTCGATCTCTGTGGTGATCTTCGCGTCGGCCTGGCTTGTCCTGACCGGACACATTTCCATGGGGACACTGCTGGCTCTGGTGCAGCTGAGCGGTACATTTACGGCGCCGATCGTCTTGCTGATGCAGAATCTCCCCAAGATCCAGAGCGTGAGATCTGTGATCGCCCGTCTGAACGGCTATGCGGACAGCGGGATGGGGGAGAAGAAGCCCGGGGGAATCCCCACCTTCGGACACGCAGTCGAGTTCCGGCATGTTTCCTTTTCCTATGATGAAAATACGCCGGTATTGTCGGACATTTCTATGCGGTTTGAAAGAGGGAAAAAATATGCGGTCATGGGGCCCAGCGGGTGCGGGAAGAGTACGCTTTTGAAATTGATGACCGGGGGCCTGGAGGACTACTGCGGCAGTATCCTGTATGACGGCCGGGAGCTTGGCACGCTGGATCCGGATCGGATCGCGGGGATCGTATCCCTCATCCACCAGAATGTTTACCTGTTCAACTGGTCTGTCCGGGAAAATATCCTTCTGCATGAGGAGTTTTCTGAACAGGAGCTTCAAGAGGCCGTGGAAAAAAGCGGGGTGTCGGAGTTTTTGGATGAAAAAGAAAACGGCTTGGATTATCTGGTCGGAGAGAACGGCGCGCTGCTGTCCGGCGGGCAGAGACAGAGGATCGCCCTTGCAAGGGCAATGATCCGCCGCACGCCGCTTGTGATCCTGGATGAAGGCACCTCCGCACTCGACCGGGAGACTGCGTATGAGATCGAGAGCCGCTTGCTGGAGGATGAGAAGATCACATTGATCACCATTACACATCATCCGGATGAAGAACTCCTGACGCGGTACGACCAGGTTTATCGGATGGGCTAGGTGTAAATTGGTTACATATAAAAGGAGGCAAATATGATGAAATATAAAAAGGAACTTCACCCCCTGCTGGAAACGCTGGGACTGATCTATCTGACGAAAGACTTTTCCGCTGCCAGGGAAGAACTGATACATTCTCTGGAAGAAATGGAGATCGACGGGGAGACATTTTACAAAAAGAATCTTTCCTGGCTGGAAAGCTATGTCCGTGAATTTCAAAAGAAATATATTCCCGATCCGGAGGATGATTTTTTCTTTGGAAACAGCCTGGAATTTTTCCTTACCGTTTCTGCGGTTTTGACGGAATATCCGGAACTGGAAACAGACATAGATGCATTGACGGAGGAAACAGTCCTGGAAATGATCAAACGCTTCTTTTCGGAGGATGCACCGCAGAGTCCGAAAATGCTGGACACCATGGAAAAGCGTTTCGCGCTGATCCAGTCCACGGATTATCCGGAGGAAGCCAAGTGGAAGCTGCTGACGCTGCTGAACCATCCTTTGGAAAAGTTCAGGTCTCTGATCGGAATCTATAGAAGGAACAGGCCGGCATTTGAATATTCGCTGAAAAAGAATCAGGACTGTATGGGAACGCTCCTTGCGGAAGCGCCGGCAGAGGCTTCGGCCGTGATGAAGAACCTGATCAGAGAGCTTGCGCCGGACGGGATCACGGTTTATCAGACTGCGGTTTTCCCGTTGATGGAATGGTTAAATTCGAAGACTGCATTTCAGGGAATTATGACGGATAAGCTGTACCTGTATCAAAAGAGCCTGTCGGATGCCAGGGAAATCCTTCCGGGAATGCTGAAGCTCCTGGGGGATAAGAGTAAGTTTGAGATCCTGTGCTCCTTAAAGGAACGGGGAAAATATAATCTGGAGATCGCGGAGGAGCTCCGTCTGACTCCGGCTACGGCATCCCACCATATGGGACTCCTGCTTTCCAATCAATTTGTTGCGGTGGAGAAAAAGGATGGGAAGGTATATTACAGGCTGAACAGGGAGACGATCGAGGAGATGATACGGTATCTGGAAGGGGTGTTTTTGAGTTAGGCGGACTACGTGCCGGGGCTGTCGGGCCAGCCCCGGCTTTTCCAAAGGCTTCTTTCAGGACTTAAGACGTGGTACTTTTTTTTACCAGCACATTGGGCACAATGGTTTCGCAGGGGATATAATTATCAAATCCATCCAAAGCCAGCCGCGCCATCAGCCGGATATTCTGCGCCACGGAGGTGATCGGATAGGTGGCGCATTCCGAGACCGGCGAATTGTCGTAGCCGATGATCTCCGCCTCCTCAGGAATTGCCACGTGCTTCAGGATACACTGCTGCTCGAACAGTCTGGCGATATCGTCATTGGAGCAGAAAATTCCCCACTTTTTCCCTTTATATTTCCCCAGCAGATCTTCTGCGATCTCTTTCATGGCCTGCGCGGCAGCAGGAAGAAACGGCTCGGAAAGCTCACGCCGTAAGACTCTTTTATAAATCTGCCCTTCCATCAGGCACTCAAATCCCACGATCCGTTTAAAGGACGGCCATATGGTCGTGTAGTCGTTATTGATATGGATAAAAACTTCACAGCGGTTTTTCAGCAGAAGCTCGGCTGCCAGCTTGCCGCCGGTAAAATTGTCGCTGTTGATCTGCATAAAATCTCCGCCGGAACGCTCGATCGTAATGACAGGAATGGGCAATCCGGCAATGTCTTCCTCATCAAGCAGCGGGCTCAGCAGGATCAGTCCTCTCGGACGGTACCGGCACAAAGCCTGGACTGCGCGGAGTTCTTCCTTTTTGGATGCGCCGGAGGATCCCATGTGGGTGAACGCGAAGGTCCTCATCTACAGAAAAGACCTGATCCCGGAAGAAAAGGTGCCGGCGAACTGGGAGGAATACCAGGCATTGGCAGAGGAACTGACTACAGACGACATGTATGGGACAACCGTATTTGGAAGCGGCTCGGACGGAGTCTGCTCCTTCCTTGACTTTTCCTGCCAGGCGGGAGCCGAAGGGCTTGCATTTGACAAGGACGGCAAGGTGAATATCACGGATCAGGCCTATGTGGACGCGCTGGGGGCAGACAAGGTAGGCTGCGCGCCGATGATCGCCGGAAGCGCGGGGATTGGAGCAACCACCGGTCCGTGGTATGAATGTGTGATGAAAAATTCATCCAATCAAGAGATGGCCATGAAATATGTGGAATATATGTATGACCACAACGCGGATTATATGGATCTGACGCTGAAAATCGCGGGAAGGACATCCGTCTATGAGGAAGCCGGAAACGAGGCCGGAAATGAACATACGACAGCGGTACTTGAGACTCTGGGGGCGGCGCAGAAGCGGTATCTGTATCCGGAGGGCGCAAAAAGCTTCCGGCTGGAGTTTTGGATCGACGCGGAAAAGCTTGCTTCTCGGTATCTGGAGATCGGAGTGCTGGGAAAAGGAGAGGAAGCGACGGTTGTTTCGGTGGATCTGCTGGGAAAGATGGTCAGCCTGGACAAGAGCCGGGGCGACGCATATGGGCGGGGGAGGATGAACTGCCCTGTGGAGATCCAAAACGGCAGATGTAAGCTGTTGATCCTGGTGGATCACAGTACGGCGGAGGTTTATGTAGATGAAGGCAGGTATTGTATCACAAGCAATGTGTATCCCCGGATGGAGCAGACGGAATGCTGGATCAGGACGCCTTATAAGAAAGGGGTGATCGAGAAGATCAGGATCAGTTGTTTGGAAAAATTTTGGGAATAGATTTTGTTTGAAAAGAAAATTAAGACAGTTCAGGGAGCTTATATGCATTACCTTTGATGCTATATAAGCTCCCCGGATCCGGAGGATCAGAAACGGTCCGTTCTATTTCGTTCCTCCTGTTGTTTTCTGTTCACCCATGCCTCGTCATCTTCATAAAACGGAGCCTGCTCGGGATAGGCGGAAGCAATCCGTTCTTCCAGCCGAAAGCTGTCATTCAAGGTATCGTAGAGCAAAAAGCCGGCGGTATACAGGATCAGCCAGAAACCGGTCAGCGGCAGCAGGATCACCGACCATGGCAGGAAGAGTGCCATGACGGCCCAGTATAGGACCTGCAGCAGCGCGGCCCCGAATACCCTTGGGAAATACCGGAGCATGAGCAGCAGGCAGTTTACCGCGTTCTGGCGGAAGGGCTGTTCAAAAAGTACGATCTGGGGCCAGGCAATGGAGAACCACATGGCCACGATCAGGATGCTGAACAGGTAGATGGCAATGGTTCCCCAGCCGGGAAAGGATGCGGACCACCAGAACAGCATGGCCATAAAAATGTCGAATCCGAGCAGCAGGCAGAACAGGATGCCGGGAAGAACAGACTGCCGCCAGTTCTGTTTCCATGCCCGTCTGCAGTCCGCCCAGGGCTTCGGTGAAGCGTCCCTGAGACCGCGGAAAACGGCGTCATACATGCAGGAAAGCGCAGGTCCTGCGAAAATTCCTCCAATGACAGCGGCCACGATCATGACCAGCAGGCTGGAAGAAAGAACCGCATAAACAGCGCCAGCAGCAAAGGGCAAAAAGCCGGCCAGCGTCAGCAGATTCGTAAATAAAAACTTCTTGAAATTCCGTTCTAACACTTCCGTGTATCTGGCAAATCCGGTCAGGCGTTTTCCGCTTGGCACGTAAGAATTTTTCCGAAATGAAATAGCCATCGTATAGTTCCTCCTGTTATGCAAATGATCTGTACGGGAAATTGAGTCCCGCGAAGCAATGGGCCGGGCGTCCATATTTTATACTCACGGCCGATGAAATCTGCCGTGTCACTGCGGGCTGTATCGGCAATTGTTTAAAAATTCCTTCAATAACGCGGTCAAGTCTTCTTCGTAGTTTTCCACGCAGGTCAGCTCTGCGCAGACTGCATTTGCGCCACAGACGCCGAAAGCGGATACTCCGCGTTCATAGGGTGTATCCCCGCTGATACAGTCATAGATGATCAGGGTATAATCCTGTCCGCCGCAGGTAATGTCCTCTGTTTCCTGAATATCGTAATTGTCCCTGGCAGAAGCAAGCCAGGCCCGGCAGTCTTTCTCTGCGGCCTCTGCACTTGCGGATTCGCTGACAAGAAGGTAAAGCTGCGCGTCATAAAGGTCGATCGTCTCACCGTCACTGTTTTCATATGGAACAGAATCTCCGGCGGTCCATGTCGCATAATACAGCCCGTCGGCGGCGAGCGTATCCTTGTTGTCCAGAAGCGTTAGCTGCTCCGGCGCGTCCGCCTCCAGGACAGAACCGATCTTTACCGACCCGGCCTCTCCGGACTGTTTGTCCGGCTCTCTGCCGGCGGTTCGGGAAAAGGCGGAACAGCCGGACAGGAGAACGCAGCCAAAGAGCAGGAACAGGCAGCCTTTTATATATTTAAATCGTTCTTTCGTGCCGCGAATTTCTTCGTTTCCAAACATATCCCTGGCGCCGTATACTTCCTTATTCCTTTGCATTTTCTCACTCCTTTGCATATTCCTTATATTTTGTAAGCAGCGTATCCCAGAGCCGGCTGCATTCGTCGGCATAAGGGGTGCGCTCTTCGTTATAAAAGCACCGCCGCCCAAGGTATAACTCTGCGGCTGTTCCGTAACGGCCCTCCTGCAGTCCGTCAGAATCTGCATCCGTATCCATCCCGTCATGGCCCTCCTGCTGCTCCCCAAGATATAACTGCGGATTCCAGGGAAACACCTTGCCGTCGGCGGACAGGTCATCGTCTGCCGGGCAGCTTCCGTCCGGCATTGCCAGCAGCTGATATTCTCTCTGTACCCTGCCGGGGTCTTCCATCAGGAAAAAATAGCTGGCGCAGCCGTCGATATCTCCGATCAGGGCGATCTCGGACGCCTGCTGATAGGAAATACTTTCCAGGTCGCCCACAGAAGCGCCGCTGACAAATTGATTGAGATTTACCAGAACCCTGCCGTCCTGGTTGTAATCATCTGCTTGGGAAGCAAAGGCTTCTTCTATAGAAGCGGCTGTATCCTCCGGCAGGGGAGCGTTCCCGATATACGCGATCTGGAGATCCGGGGTATCCCGAAACCAGCCCAGCTTATTTCCGATGATATCGGCTGTGATAAAAAGAAGGATCACTCCGCAGACGACATACCATTTATGATAATACCACCAGTTTTTCATTATATCCTCCGTTCTTTCCGCCGCCGGAGCTTCCATCCGGCAGATGCTTATACCGCGGTGTTCACAGCTCCGCTTCCTCTTTCGTAGTCCCTCCATATGCATAGGTCACGGGGAGGCAGACGAGCGGCGGCTTTGTAGCCATATTTTCCTGGAGAAGAAGATCCACGCACATCTCCGCGATATCCCGGACGGGCTGTACGATGGTGGAGCAGAAGTAATCACCGTCCCCAAAGGCGCGCACTCCGTCAAAGCCGATGACCTGCACATCCTCCGGAACCCGGAGCCCCATTTTTTTCAATATTTTTATCATCTGATAAGCAAGAAAATCGGTCACGCAGAACAGGCCGTCAAATTCCAGCCTTCCATCCGAAAGATGCTCCTGGAAAAAATGCTCAAATTTGCTGAGCGGTTCATCGTCGTCCAGAATCTTTTCGGAAAAGGAAAGCCCTCTCGCCAGACAGCCGTTCTCAAATCCGGCCTTTCGTTTATTTGGCTCGCTGTCCAGAGAGGAGCCGACCCGGAGAAAGGCGATGCTCCTGCAGCCCAGGTCTGCCAGCTTTTCCACGGCCATCTGCCCGCCCGCGAAGTTGTCGCATGCGACGCAGGGGATATGGGAGCCCATGGAGCGGTCAATGGAAACAAAAGGAATATTCTCCTCCACCTGCAGATTTGGATTGTAGGTCAGCCCGATGATGCCGTCTACCTTGTTCTGCTTTGCGATGTTGACATACTCCTGCTCCATTCTGGAATCGTAATCCGTGGTGCACAAAAGCATCCGGTATTTCCTTTTTAAGAGAGCGGTGTTGATATGGTACACGAGCTCTGCAAAAAACGGATTGGAAGTATTGGGGATCAGCAGAGCAGCGGTATAAGTCCTGCTGGCCTTCAAACCCTGCGCGTAGCTGTTCACATGGTAGTCAAGCTTTCGAATCGCATCCTCCACACGGAGCCGGTAGGACTCCCCGACCGGTATCCCGTTGATCACCTTGGATACCGTACCCAGCGCGACGCCTGCTTCCAGAGCGACATCCTTCATCGTAGGGGCGGAATTTTTTTTACGCATGATTAACACCTCTCTTGATATTTATATGATGAGTATAATACCATTTTCTGAGTTTGTAAAGAAAAATTTCATGAAATTTCATATATTTCATGAAACGATATATGAAGAACTATTATACAAAATGACCATATTTAATTTGTTATATTTTACTGAAAATGCATTTTTTGATAAAAAATCATAAAAAACTCTTGATGATGAAATGTTCGAGTGGTATTCTTAAGAGGAAATTTATATAACGTTTCACAGAAATGCAATTGCAGATTCATTCGGATACAGGATATGGGAGATGGGAAAGATACGAAGCCCCGCAGAGGTGATGGATGAAACCATGGTGAACACGTTACGGCAGTCCGGGAAGGCCAACCGGCTACGAAGACAGAGGAAGGAGAGATTTTATGGACAACTTAAAAAACAGCCCTCCGGCTGTGGCGGTGAAAGAAAAATCAGTATGGCAGCGTATGGCTTCTTACTGGCAGCTATATCTGATGCTTTTGATTCCGGTTGCTTTAACCTCATTTATAAATATATCCCCATGTACGGCATTCAGATCGCGTTCCGCGATTTTAAATCCCTGCGCGGCATGTGGGGGAGCGAATGGGCCGGCCTTAAATGGTTCCAGCGCTTTTTCAGCTCCCCGAATTGTGTGAGGATGATCAAAAATACGGTCCTGCTGAGCTTCTACAGCTTATTGTGGAGCTTTCCGATCCCGATTATCCTGTCGCTGGCTCTCAACCAGCTCAGGTTCAACAAGTTTAAGAGGACCGTTCAGACGATCCTTTACGCGCCCCATTTCATTTCCATCATGGTGGTCTGCGGTATGCTGCGTATCTTCTTAAGCCCGTCAGGAGGCCTGATCAACCTGATCGCCGGTACCGGCATTGACTTCCTTTCGGAAGCGGCGGCTTTCCGGACCATCTATATTGCCTCCGGGATCTGGCAGGACGCAGGCTGGGGGATCATCGTCTATATGGCATCCCTTGCCAATATTGATACGGCACATTATGAGGCGGCAAAGATCGACGGCGCGTCCATGTTTCAGCGGATCCGCTACATTGACCTGCCGGAGCTGGTGCCCCAGATCGTGCTGATGCTGATCATGAGCGCGGGAAATCTGATGAACGTAGGTTTTGAAAAGGTATTCCTGCTCCAGACGGATCTGAATAAGGCGACCAGCGACGTGATTGCGGTGTATGTTTACCAGCAGGGTATTGAACACGCCAAATACAGCTATTCTACGGCCGTGGGCCTGTTCAACACCGTGGTAAAATCCTCCTGATCATGGTAAACAAGATAACCAGCAAGATTTCCGAAGATGTAAGCTTTGTATAGGAGGTGCGGCATGGGAAAAAGTAAAAAGGCAGGGCAGCTGCGCGGTTTATCAGAAAGAACCAGTGATATCATTCTGGTCGTGATCTGCCTCATTATTGTATTTTTGGTTGCATATCCGCTCTACTATGTACTGATCGCTTCTGTTTCCGATCCTTATGATGTATACGCGGGGAAAACCTTCCTGCTTCCGAGCCAGTTTACGCTGGACGGTTATAAGGCGGTATTTGCGGACAAGAGTATTATCACCGGATTTTTAAACAGTATTAAGTACACCGTAGTCGGAACCATTTTTTCGGTGGTGATGATCTACCTGTCGGCCTATCCGCTGAGTGTGAAAAATCTGCCGGGACGGAAGTTCCTCAGTATCTTTTTCATCATCACCATGTACTTCGGCGGCCTGATGCCTACCTATCTGGTAGTCCGGGATACCGGCCTGATCGATACGATCTGGGCAATGTTTATCCCGGGAGGCGTGGGCGTGAGCAATATGATCATTGTCCGCAACTTCTTTGAACACAGTGTCCCGAAGGAAATGATCGAGGCCGCGGAGATCGACGGCGCGTCGCATTGGACCACATTTATCAAGATCATTGTGCCGCTGAGCCGTTCCATCATGGCGGTTATGGTGGTGTTCAGCATGGTTGCCTACTGGAACGACTGGTTTACCGCGCTGATCTATCTGCCGGGAACGGAGCATGCGCCGCTGCCCCTGGTGCTGCGCAACATCCTGATCAAGAGCTCGGCCAGCGCAAGTCAGGCGGGCATGATCTCCGGCGGTTACGCGGAGCTGAGCAAGCTGACGGAAATGATTAAGTTTTCCTCTGTGATCGTGGTGGCCCTGCCCATGCTGATTATCTATCCCTTTGTCCAGAAATATTTTGAAAAGGGTATGATGGCAGGCGCGGTGAAAGGCTGAGTATGCCCGGAAAAACAGTATGGGAAGAACTTGGATACCAATATGTGCAGCAGGATAAAAGGAGATGAGACAATTGAAAATATGGAAAAGAACAGTTTCCTGTGTACTGGCCGCAGGCATGACAGCCTCCCTGGCCGCGTGCGGAAATAAAATGGAAAACTATTATGAGCCGGGTGTTGTCAACACGGACACGTCCCAGACGGAATTTACCGTCATGGGCGGGATCAGCGCGCTGAGCGCGGGCTATGGGGACAATGAAGTCTTAAACCAGATGCAGGAGGACGCGGGGATCAAGATCAACTGGAATGTGATGAGTGATTCCCTGGCAGAGCAGGTCAATATCCGGATTGCCGGGAGACAGCTCCCGGATGCGTTTATGGCGGTCGGATTCAGCAACTATGATATCACAACCTACGGGAGCGACGGCGCGTTCATTGACCTGAGCCCCTATCTGACCGAGGAGTATATGCCGAACTTGTCGAAGATCCTGGAAGAAAATCCGGATATTCGAAGTGCCATCACCATGAGCGACGGCGGCATATACGGACTTCCCTCCGGGGAGCGGATGGGAACCGCCGGCATCGGGGCCGAGGAGGATTACAACATCTACCAGTTTCCGCAGTTTGCCATGATCAACAAGGCGTGGCTGGATGAGCTGGGGATGGAGGTGCCCACGACTCTGGACGAGCTGCATGAGGCGCTGGCGGCATTTGAAGAGAATGACATGGCTACTTATTATGGAAATGAACCGGGAAGCACGATTCCCATGAGTACCGGATTTGACCAGTGGTGCTGGGGACAGAACATCTTTTACGCGGGCTTTGGATTTACCAACTGGCCCAATGACGTGATCAATGACCTGGAGCTGAACGGGGACGGCAGCGTGGATTTTGTATGCGCGGATGAGAAGTACCGGGATGCCCTGACTTACTTCCATGACTGGTATGATGAGGGGCTGATGGATATCGAGATGTTCAGCCAGGATGACAAGCAGCTCATGGCCAAGTGCCAGCAGGGGAAAGTGGGAGTCGGCACCTGGTGGTGGTTCGACCTGTGGGGAGACCACAAGGATGATTATGTTTACCTTCCGGTCCTGGACGGCCCCGACGGCGCCCACAATGTGACCCTGCGTTCCGCGCCGCCGCTAAGCTGCGGTAACTTGAGCATTACCTGTGCCTGCAAGAGCCCTGCAAACCTTTTGAAGTTCTACGACCAGTGGTATGACCCGGAAAATGTCATGCAGCTTCAGTACGGTCCGATCGGAACGTATTTTACAGAGCAGGACGAGGACGGAGTATGGCAGAGTATCACGGATGAAGAGGCTCAGGAGGAGTTCGGCAAGAGTCTTGCGGAGCTCAAAGGTGTAAATGAGGTGTACGGGCCCAAGCTGATCCTCAGCAATTACTACGGTTCTACCTTTGCGCTGGAGGACGCGGCGGTGATCCGCCTGACGGACCTGTATGAGACCTGGATGCCGTATGTGGAAGAGAAGTCCGCGTATCCTACGGACTGTGTATTTTCGGAGGATGAGCTGGATGTCATCGACCGGTATAAGACGGATTTTGAAAATACAGTCTCGGAGCAGGAGGGTCTGTGGATCAAGGAAGGCGGCCCCACGGACGCGGAGTGGGACGCGTATGTGAAAAAGCTGAAGGAAAGCTGCGGTATGGAGGAACTGCTGAAAGTATACCAGGACGCGTATGACCGGTATGTGGAGGCGAGAGAGGCGAATTAAACCGAGTTTCAGATCAATCGGCCGGGACGCGCACAGCCGTATGAGGTGCTATGCCGCCTGACGGCTGCGGCTGGCGCGCTCCCAAGAATAGTTCCTTAGTATAAAATATAGTCAATGGAGGTTGGTGTCAGTATGACGAGTCAGACATTGCGTGAAGCGAGAAAATATGAAGAAGCACTTGAGAAAACGATCCGGAAAGAGGAACGCCCGGAATTTCATTTGACTCCGCGTACGGGCTGGATGAATGACCCTAACGGGTTTTCGTGGTACAAAGGGCAGTATCACATGTTCTACCAGTATTATCCCTACGAATCCAAGTGGGGGCCCATGCACTGGGGGCATGCGGTAAGCCGTGATCTGCTGCGTTGGGAATATCTTCCTGCGGCGCTGGCCCCGGATGAGTTTTATGATATGGGCGGCTGTTTTTCCGGGAGCGCGATTGAGCTCCCGGACGGCAGGCAGCTTCTGATGTATACGGGCGTGACCGAGGAGAGCCGGCACTGCGGCTCCCGCCGGGACTCCCTGCAGACCCAGTGTGTCGCCGTCGGGGATGGGGTGGATTATGAAAAATATGAGCACAACCCGGTTCTGGACGAAAAGGATCTTCCGGAAGGGGGCAGCAAAGTGGATTTCCGCGACCCCAAAATCTGGAGAAGGAAGGACGGGGCTTACTGCTGCATCGTAGGAAACCGCCCTGCGGACGGCAGCGGTCAGATTCTGTTCTACACCAGTGAGGACGCGTTTCATTGGAAATTTAAGAATGTCCTGGTTTCCAATTTTAACCGGTTTGGGAAAATGTGGGAGTGTCCGGATCTCTTTGAGCTGGACGGAAAATGGGTGCTGCTCACCAGCCCCCAGGACATGCTTCCGGAAGGCTTTGAGTATCATAACGGGAACGGGACGCTCTGCCTGATCGGAGATTTTAACGAGGAGACCGGTGTCTTTCAGGAAATGCACAGTCAGTCCATCGATTATGGAATTGATTTTTACGCGCCCCAGACGGTTCTGACACCGGACGGGCGGCGGGTGATGATGGGCTGGATGCAGAACTGGGATTCCTGCGGCATCCGATCCCCGGAGGACCCGTGGTTCGGACAGATGAGCCTTCCCAGGGAGCTGTCCGTCAGAAACAACAGGCTCTATCAGGCTCCCACAAAGGAGCTGGACGCGATGCGGCATAACCGGGTGGAATATACCGGGGTCACGGTGGCAGATACGGTGTGGCTGGAGGGCATCAAAGGCCGGAAGATCGATCTGGAGCTGACCATCCGCCTGGGAGACTCGCAGGAGCCGTACCAGAAATTTGCGGTCCGGTTCGCGCAGAATGAAAGATATCATACCTCCTTAAGCTTCCGGCCCCGGGAGTCCATCTTAAAGATCGACCGGAAGTTCTCCGGCTCCCGGCGGGCCAGCATCCACCAGCGCCGCAGCCTGGTCCGTACGCCGGGCGATGAGCTGAAGCTGCGGATCATACTGGACCGGTTCAGCGTGGAGGTCTTTGTAAATGACGGGGAACAGGTGCTCTCGGCAACCATGTATACCGAACAGGCAGCGGAGGGGATTTCGTTCTTTGCGGATGGGACGGTGAATCTGGATGTTGTGAAGTATGATCTGGGGTAAAAATAGCATTTTCAAGAAATGAATTGTTCAAAATCAAGGAATCGGTAACGAATATAAAGTGCCGGTTCCTTCCAAACAGATATCTTATATATTCCGCCGCCATATCCATGCGCGGCGAATTTTTGATCACGCCCAGGTACACATCCTCCTCAAAGCCTGCCTGCCGGAAAATGTCTGCCTGCGACACGTTAAGCCCCATCGGATACTCCTCCGTCACAGCCTGGTATTCCAGGGAACTGTCCTGCAGCAGTTCGTCAGCGTTGTCTTCCAGTATGACCGTGCCTGACACCAGGTACGGCTCCCATTCAGCCGCATTCTGCAAATCCGTATCCTGGAGCAGTTCTTCCATATTATAGAGATACCCGTTCTGCGCAAATGTGTCAAACGCTTCCCGGTTCATGAGTACCACATCCAGCTTTTCATCATCGATCGAAGCGATGATTTTCACGCGGGAAGCATAGGCGTACTCGTGATTGGGGGCATCGGGATCATCGGTGAGACCGATTCCTGTATACAGCTCCAACTCCGTTTTGGAAACATCGGCGCCCAGGAAATCCAGGAAACCGCCGTCCAGTTCGTTGGTGAGCTGCTCCCCTGCGGACACATTTACAAGGGCGGTATAAAGCAAAACCTCCTTTTTGGAAAAATGGCCGTATACCGTATAGCCGACGATATATAAGCAGATCAGGCAGACTGCGATGGGAAATTTATAATAATCCCAGACATACCGCGCCTTCTGTTTCCCGCTGAGGGAATTCCATTTCTCATTCGAACTTTTTTTAAAAGGAATGTTTTTTCTTTTCTGTGATCCCATGCATATTCCCTCTCAAATTCTGTAAAAGACTGCTGGAAATATCTCCTGCCTCTTCCTTTCACATTCATAGCTTCTGCAATCTCGCTCAATCCGCAGTCGTCCCATGCTCCTCTGTTTTTTCCTCGCAGAGCAGCAGGACATTGGACAGAAGGTAGGAGCAGAGCAGCGCGCACAGGCCCTCCCCGAAAATCACAGCCGGGGTAAAGAACCGTACCACGACCAGCAGCATTACAAAATAGATGACAGCCATCAATGCGGTACAGAACAGAAAACGGATGCCGATAAACATCGCGTTTTTGAACATCGCGCCGACCGTATTGTCAAATCTGGCCAGAAGAGGAAAGATATACATCAGGACAACGGCATAGGCAGCCGCGGCCACGAAAAATATTGCCGTGCAGAGCGTCCAGAATGCATTTTCAAACCGCATATGATACAGGACATACCCGTCGATGCCCAGCACGATCCCCGCGCCAAGCAGAATCAGCCAGATGACGGTGCCCTGCCGGAAATTTTCCCGGAAGGAGCGGAAAAATGCCTGCGTGAGGTTTCCTTCCTCGTTTTTTGCGATTTTTAATGAAACATAGAAAAGCGCGGTGGTGGATGCCCCGATCGTCACAATGGGAATACAGCAGATGAACCACAAAATATTCAGATAAACGCTGTATACGATCTTGTTGATAAACTGCAGGACCGGTCCGTCCAGATTAAATAAATTACTCATGATATTCCTCCTCGTATGATTTTGCATTTACATATCTCGCAGCGCTTTCTCCCCTGCGGTTCGGCGTCCTGCCTTTCGATGCGGCGCCCACATCACCCCGTGATCCTCCTCACCCCTCCGTAGAGTCCCGGTAGATCAGGCTGGTTTCCGTGTGCATGGTACGGTAATTCAGGGATGGCTCATTGATGCGCGACATCAGCAGGTTCACGGCGGCAAAGCCCATGATCTGGCTGTGGATATGGATCGTAGTCAGCGGGGGCGTGACGATCTTGGACTCCGGGGAATCGTCAAAGCCGCACAGATACACATCCTCCGGAACCGAGTATCCCAGCTTTTTCAGCACTTGCAGCACATTCAGAGCGGCGGAATCATTGGAGCACAAGAACACCTCCGGAAAAGGCTCCAGCTTCTGCAGGCTTTCGGTGAGATACTCCTGATAATCCTCCGATTTGGGATTGCGGATCCCCTTCTTATTCCCTGTGACGCAGTATTCGTCTGGGCAGGGGAGACCCAGAAGCTGCAGGGCATTCCGGTAAGCCATATACCGCTCGAAGAAGGAGCGGCAGTGCAGATATTCCCCGACAAATCCGATCCTGGTCTTTCCACGCCGGGCCATTTCCTGTATAAATAAGTAGATACCGGTCTGGTTGTCCATACAGAGCAGGTCCGCCTCCAGCGGTTCCTGGAAGCAGGCCGCCGGCGCGTCTACAAATAAGACAGGCAGCCCCAGGCCGCAGAGCATCTTATCATATTCATAGTCAAACATCTCAATGCAGATGATCCCGGCGGTCCGCTCCATGGAAAAAGAAGCAGGCAGCTTCATGGCATCCAGCTCATCCGCCAGGATCCGGTGCATCGTCAGGCTGTACCCCAGCCCGGAGAGCTCCATCTGAAATTTGTCCAGCATGACGGAAGCAAAATGAGAGCCGTCTATAAAATTTGCGATCAATAACGCAATCTCCGTGTTCTGCTTTGCGGCCGGGATGGAAAGCACGGCGCTTCCCGAGGCAGCGCTTGCGGCGGTCACATAGGAAAACTGCTTGTACCCCATCTCCATCGCCTTTTTTAAAACCTTCTCCCGGGTCGAATCGGCCAGGATGCCGGTATTGTTGATCGCCTTTGATACGGTGTTGCGGGAAATGCCGAGCTCATCCGCAATGTCCTGTATCGTAACTCTAGTACCCATATGTCCCTCCTTTTGCTGTATCGGCATATCCTCAAACCGGAGTCCGGGGATCTGTCTGCCGTAAATCTTTTCTAAAAACATTATAATGCACAAAAGAGATTGTGTCAAATGTAAAAATGTAAAAATTAGAGATTTTTCCGAAAATGTAGTGAAAAATAGATGTGAATCTAATCGATATGTGCATTAAGAATAAAAATGCAAAAAATAAATATGTGCAAATGGCGAAAAAGTATTGACTAAATGTAAAAAAAGTGATATAAATTTATATAAGCAAATCCCAAAATATGTTACAATGATTTTACAAATGCACAAATCATAAAAGTGGGAAGGAGAGGAATAAGGTAATGAGAGAAAAAGTGTGCAAAAGAAAAAGGGATTTGAGAGAAAGGAGGAAATTATGAATACAAATGCAACAACTGTTCCAAATCAAAGACAGGACAAGGGATTTCACAACACCATGCTGTATGTAAAGCAGCACTGGCAGCTATATGCGATCTTCCTGATGCCCGCGCTGTTGCTGACACTGATCTTCAAGTACGCGCCCATGAGCGGTATTCTGATCGCGTTCCAGGACTACAACCCATTCCGGGGTGTTTCCGGAAGCGAATGGGTGGGCCTGAAGCATTTTACCAGGTTCTTATCCTCGCCGGACTTTATGGGCTATCTGGCCAATACTTTGAAACTGAGTGTGTACGGCCTCCTGTGGGGATTTCCGATGCCGATCCTATTGGCGTTTCTGCTGAACCGGATCCAGAGTACGGGCATTAAGAAAAAGATACAATTGGTGCTGTATCTTCCCAACTTCGTATCTGTCATCGTACTTTGCGGTATCGTGAGGATCTTACTTTCCGTGACAGGCCCTCTGAATCTTTTGATGGGAACAGAGATTAACTTTATGACCATGCCGGAAGCGTTCCGCTCCATTTACATCATCAGCGGTATCTGGCAGGGCGCAGGCTGGGCATCCATCATGTATACGGCATCTTTGTCCAACGCCAGCCAGGAGCTCAAAGAAGCGGCTGTCATGGACGGCGCGAATATCCTGCAGCAGATCAAGGCGGTAGAGTGGCCGGCGATCAAAGATATGGTCGTGATCCAGTTCATCCTGCAGGCAGGAAATATCATGAGCATCGGATTTGAAAAAGCATACGCGCTGCAGACAGACCTGAACCTCCCGGCATCCGAGATCATTGCCACCTATGTATACCGGAAAGGTCTGATCGACGGAGATTACAGCTTTTCAACTGCGGTAGGTTTATTTAACACCGTGATCAATGTCATCCTTCTGGTTGCCGTGAACAAGATCGTAGCCAAGATGAATGACGGACAGGGATTATAAGGAGGTGCGTACGAAGTGGTAAAAACAAGATATTCCGGTCAGGACAAGATATTATTGACAATTGGATACATACTTCTTGGGCTGTTTGTAGTGGCGATCATCGTGCCCATGATCTACATCATCGTGGCATCCTTTATGGATCCCATTACACTGCAGAATAAGGGAATTACCTTTGATTTCAGCAAATGGACGACGACTGCCTATGAGCGTGTCATGTCCAACAGCCAGATCTGGATTGGTTTTAAAAACGCGGTCATCTATTCCATACTGTTTACGGTGGTGTCTGTAGTTGTTACGCTTTTAGCGGCTTACCCGTTATCCAGGGCGGATTTCAAGGGAAGAGGATTTTTCAATATTATTTTCATGATCACCATGTTCTTCGGCGGCGGCCTGATCCCGACCTACTTGATCGTAAGTAACTTAGGTCTGGTGGACAGCATGTGGGCGGTCATCCTCCCGGGAGCTTTCAGCGTCTGGAATATGACCATTGCCAGAACTTATTACCGGGGGATCCCGAAGGAACTCCGGGAAGCGGCGGACGTGGACGGGGCAAATGAGCTGACATTCTTCTTTAAGATCCTGCTTCCGGTCTGTACGCCGGTTATCGCGGTGCTTGCTCTGTGGCAGTTTGTAGGTATGTGGAACAGCTACTTTGACGCAATGATCTACCTCAATGATTCCGCGAAACAGCCTCTGCAGCTGGTACTTCGTTCCATCCTGATTCAGAACCAGCCGGAATCCGGCATGATCTCTGATATGCAGAGTACGGCGGCCCGCGCGCAGCTGGCAGAGCTTTTGAAATACGCAACTATTATTATTTCCAGTTTGCCGCTTCTGATCATGTACCCGTTCTTCCAGAAATATTTTGACAGCGGGATCATGGCAGGCGCTGTAAAGGGCTAAGCTGAAGAGGAAAAGGAGACAGACCATGAGATATAGAAAAGTAAAACGTATAATGGCAGCGGCGCTGGCAGGCTGTATGGTACTTTCTATGGCAGGCTGCGGCAAGGTAAAGATCAATGACGGCACATTCCGTCCGGTGGACGAGGCAACCCTGGAGTTTCCGCAGAAGGAAACCGTGACGCTGACCGGGCTGATCAGTTATCCGCCCAGCACGGAGTCAGAACCCAATAACAGGACGATCTTCAAGCGCCTCGAGGAACAGACCAATGTGCATATTGACTGGACCGCCATCCCTAACGACCAGTGGGCGGATAAGATATCCCTGAATATGTCCGACCCGAACAAGCTGACTGATTTTGTTTTCACGGCAGGCTTTTCAGACAGCAACCTGCTCAAGTACGGGGAGTTTGGCGCAATCATTCCGCTGGAGGAATATATTGACAACTATATGCCGAACCTGAAATCGGTGTTTGACAAATATCCGGAGTACAGGATCATGTGTACGGATGTAAACGGCCATATCTGGTCTCTGCCCTGGATCGAGCAGCTTGGTTCGGAAAAGACGGCGATCCAGACCATTGATAATATGAGCTTTATCAATAAGAAATGGATGGATTTTCTTGATCTGGAGATGCCGGAGACAGTCGATGAATTTGAAGAGGTTCTGATGGCGTTCCGCGACCATGCGTCAGAGCTTCAAGCAGAATTTAATATTGATGGAAATATCATCCCCATGTCGTGTATAATTAATGATGGCGGCCAGGATCCGGCGATCCTGATCAATGGCTTTGGGGAAGGCTATGGCGACGCGGACAAGGCCAGACATATCGCGGTGACGGATGATCAGGAAGTCATCTGCGCCGCTGTGCAGGAAGGCTGGAAGAAAGGGATCGAATGGCTTCACAAGCTGTATGATGAAGGCTTGATCGACCCGGAGGCATTTACCCAGGAATGGTCAACCTATGTGGCGAAAGGAAAGTCAGGCCGTTACGGCGTATGCTTCAGCTGGGACGTAGGAAACATCGACAACCTGAAGGACTGGGTTCCGCTTCCGGCGCTGACGGCGGACACGAGAAATATAACTCCTACGAACGGCTCCTTTACCAGCGGATTTGAACGCGGACGCTGCGTGGTAACTTCTGTGGCGGAGAATCCGGCCCTGGTATGCGCATGGCTGGACCAGATGTACGCGCCGATCCAGTCCCCGCAGAATAACTGGGGAACTTACGGGGAAGATGATGACTTTGATATCTTCGAGATGAGCACCAACGACCAGGGGGGGGAGATGCTGAAACATGCTCCTTTGGGCGACGCCTCCCCGGTGGAGGTCCGGGAAGCCGAAGCTGTCGGCGGACCTCTCGCTGTTCTGGACGAGTATTATGATGTGTACGTGACCTGCCCGGATGACGCACAGTACCGTCTGGACTGGATCAAGGATATCTACACGCCGGACATGCACACAAAATATGTGTATCCCAACCTTTTCATGAGCAGGGAGGACACCGAGACACTGTCGAACCTGCAGGCGGATATCGAGAAGACGATCAACCGGCATAAGGCGGACTGGATCATGAACGGATTTACGGACGCGGACTGGGAAAAATTCCTGGATGACCTGGATGCGTACGGGCTGGAGGAATACCTGGGACTGTTCCAGAAATATCTGGATGCCTACAACGCGGAGATGGCAGAATAAGTAAAAATGATTTATAATGTCATTATATGACGAAAGAGACAGGACAGCGGCCGCGGACGAGGCTGCGGCCTGCTGTCCAAGCATCTGGTCGGCATGGATTATACTGCGCGCCAGATAAATCTTCCGCACAGTATAAAATATATATGATGAAAGGAAAATGAATTATGACAAGTCAGACATTGAGAGAAGCAAGGAAGTATGAGGAAGCTTCCGAAAAAATGATCCAAAAAGAAGAAAGGCCTGATTTCCATTTATCTGTCCGTACCGGCTGGATGAATGACCCCAACGGATTTTCTTATTATAAAGGCCAATACCACATGTTCTATCAGTATTACCCTTATGATACCAAATGGGGTCCCATGCACTGGGGGCATGCGGTGAGCGCGGATCTGCTGCACTGGGACTACCTGCCCGCCGCGCTGGCGCCGGATGAGGCTTATGACAGGGATGGCTGTTTTTCCGGCAGCGCGATCGAGCTTCCCGACGGCAGGCAGCTTCTGATGTATACCGGAGTGGTAAGGACGCCCCAGTGGAACGGCGGGCACTGTGATATACAGACACAGTGCATTGCGGTGGGGAACGGTGTGGATTATGAGAAATGTGACTGCAACCCGGTTCTTGACAGCAGGGATCTGCCGGAAGGGTTCAGCAGAGAGGATTTCCGGGATCCGAAGATGTGGAAGGACGAGGACGGAAGGTACTGGTGTGTGGTCGGAAACCGCCCGGCGGACGGAAGCGGGCAGATCCTGCTTTTCTCCAGCGAGGACGCGTTCCAGTGGAAATATGAAAAGGTACTTGCGGAAAATCGGAACCGGATCGGAAAAATGTGGGAGTGCCCGGATTTCTTTGAACTGGACGGCAAATGGGTGCTGCTGACCAGCCCCCAGGATATGCTGCCCCAGGGCTTTGAATTTCACAATGGAAACGGAACGCTCTGCCTGATCGGGGAATATGACAGGAAGACGCTCACATTTTCGGAGCAAAAGCAGCAGTCTATTGATTATGGGATTGACTTTTATGCTCCCCAGACCGTGCTGACTCCGGACGGACGCAGGATCATGATCGGCTGGATGCAGAACTGGGATACCAGTATGCCCCACTCTCCCTATCAGAAATGGTTCGGACAGATGAGCCTTCCGAGAGAGCTTTCTGTGAAAAACGGAAGGCTGTACCAGAAGCCGGTCCGGGAACTGGATGACATGCGGAAAAATGAGGTGGCGCATTCCGATGTGATCCTGGAAAACGGCACCATCCATCTGGAAGGCGTCCGGGGACGGAGGATCGATATGGAATTGTCCATCCGTCCGGGAGATCCGGACAGCAGTTACCGGAAATTCGCGGTGCGGTTTGCCCAGAATGAGGAATATCAGACCTCCTTAAGCTTCCGCCCTTATGAGTCGGTGCTGAAGATCGACCGGAAGTTTTCAGGCTCCCGCAGGGCGCTGATCCATCAGAGAAGATGTAAGGTCAGCAGCCGGGAAGAAGAACTGAAGCTCAGGATCATCCTGGACCGGTTCAGCGCGGAGGTCTTTGTCAATGACGGGGAGCAGGTGATGACGGCGACGTTCTATACGGACCCTGCGGCGGACGGCATCTCCTTCTTCGCGGACGGCAGGGTTCAGATGGATGTTGTGAAGTATGATCTGGTCTGATGCATACGGAAGCATATGAAAAGAGCAAGGAACTATCTATCATGAAATGATCGATAGTTCCTTAAATCGTGGAGGTCTGAAATGAAAGCTTATTTATTTGTTGCAAAGGTGCGGATCCAGTCTGCCCTGGCTTACCGATTCAACGTCATCTCCACCATATCCATTCAGTGTCTGCTCATGTTCGCCATGGCCTGCTTCTGGAAGGCGGCCTATGGCGGGACGGGAAATGTCTCAGGAGTAGGGGAACGGGAGATGCTCACCTACACGACGATTTCTGTGATCATGGGAAATCTGCTGACCATGGGCGTGGAGGGCCGGATCGAGAGCAGTGTCCGATCCGGCAGCGTGGCGCTTGACATGTTAAAGCCTGTGAATATCTATGGGATCTATCTGGCGGAGGATCTGGGCGATATGGCTGTTGCTTTTTTCCAGACCGCAGTTCCACTGTTTCTTATCGGCTCCGCCCTGTTCGGCCTGCCGGCTCCGGCATCTGCTGTCCACGTCATTCTTTTCCTCGTAAGCTTTGCGGTCGGGTATCTCATCAACTGGATGCTGGCTGCTCTTTTGGGGATGTGCGCCTTCAAGACGATCGTCATGGGGCCCATAAGAAATGTAAAGGGATTCGTTATGAAGCTGCTTTCCGGCAGCGTCATTCCTCTCTGGTTTTTCCCGGATGGAGTTCGGGTAGTTCTGGAGTGTCTGCCTTTTGTAAATATTTACCAGCTTCCCCTTGGGATTTATATCGGGCGTTATACATTTGGAGAAATGCTCCTGCGCACTGTGCTGCAGCTGTTCTGGTGCACGGCGCTGTGGCTGATATTTCATGCGGTGCAGAAAAAGGCGGCTACGGCCGTCCTGATCCAAGGGGGGTGATGAGGATGAAAAAAATAAAATATTACGCTTCTGTGGCGGCCGC
This sequence comes from Lachnospiraceae bacterium, assembly GCA_910575475.1. Classification (GTDB taxonomy): domain Bacteria; phylum Bacillota; class Clostridia; order Lachnospirales; family Lachnospiraceae; genus Schaedlerella. Next base: position 61,412 of record CAJTGD010000013.1, read on the forward strand.
ATTGACAAGGCAATCCATCCAGTCCCGGCTGGAATACCCGTTTATGCTGATCGGCCACGTGCTGGCCAACTGCGTGCAGTGGGTGGTGGGATTCGCCACCATCAAGTTCGTGGTGGATTCCTTCGGCAGCTTGGGCGGCTGGGGATATGAAAGCCTGGCATTCCTGTACGGCATGTCCGTGCTGAGCCATGGGCTGGCAGTGGTGTTTTTTATCCAGACATGGTACATGCCCTACTGCGTGGTAGAGGGAGAGTATGACATGTTTTTACTGCGGCCCATGGGAGTGCTGTTTCAGTTTCTGTTCGAGGATTTTAATCTGATCGGCATCACCGACATGATCCCCGGGCTGATGGTATTTTTCTATGGGTGCGCAAAGGTGCATCTGGAAGTAAACGCCGCGAACATAGCTCTGATCTTGTTTACACTGGCCGGCGGAACCTTGATCCGGGGCGCGGTGTGGATCTTCTGCGGCTCCCTCTCGTTCTGGACAAAGAGTACGGCAAATTTTTCGGATATGGTGGGAGCGCTTTTTGAACGGGTGTCCATGTATCCGCTTACTATATATCCGAAATGGACGCAGGCCCTGTTCACATTCCTTCTGCCCTTGGCGTGGATCACTTTCTATCCGGTTAAAGACATTCTGGAAATGGAGGGGAGCGTCATTCCGGTTCCTATGGCAGTCATCGGCCTGGGGGTGGGCGCGGTCATGTTTGCCCTGAGCTGCGGACTGTTTCGGATCGGAATGCGCAGATATGAGAGTGCCGGGAGCTGAGGAACTGCTAAGGAACTGTATGGAAATAACTTGCCGCTTTGCGCGGCTCCTAAGAGTTTCCGAGAGTGCTTCCTAAGACATGGAGGAGAAATTTTCATGAATATTATAGAAGTCAGTCATTTGGTAAAGGAATACAAGAAGATCAAAAAAGAGAGGGGACTGTACGGAGCGGTGAAAAATCTGTTTGTGCAGGACGTACAGTATGTAAGGGCTGTGGATGATATTTCCTTTGAGGTGGAAAAAGGGGATATTGTGGCTTACATCGGTCCCAACGGCGCGGGAAAAAGTACCACGGTGAAGATGCTTTCCGGTATTCTGCAGCCCACTGCGGGAGAGATTCTGATTGACGGCATTTCTCCGCAGAAGGACCGCAGGCGGGTGGTAAGGAATCTGGGCGTTGTATTCGGGCAGCGCAGCCAGCTCAACTGGAACCTGCGTCTGGGCGAGACCTTCGACCTGCTCAAAAGGATCTACCAGATTGAGGATGGGCTTTATGACAGGAACCTGAGGATGCTGGATGAGATCTTTCGATTCAGTGAATTTATCGACACTCCGGTGCGCCAGCTTTCCCTGGGACAGCGGATGAGAGGGGACCTGGCGGCGGCAATGCTCCACTCCCCGCAGATCTTATTCCTGGACGAACCGACCATCGGCCTGGACGTAGAGGCAAAATATTCTGTCCGAAAGTTCATCAGGGAGATCAACCAGCGCAGCGGGACGACCATCATCCTGACCACCCATGACCTGGGGGATGTCCAGGAGCTGTGCAGGCGGCTGATCATCATCAATGAGGGAAAGATCATCGAGGACGGCTCACTGGACAGTCTGGTGGACCGGATCGCGCCCTATCGGCAGCTTGTGATCGACTTTTATCATCCCGCCGTTATCCGGCATCCGAAGGCGGAACTGGTGTCCGTGGAGGAAGCCAGGGCTGTGTACAAATTCAAAAAGGACGAGATCACCGCGGCCCGTCTGATCGAGGATATTTCCCATACCGCGCCGATCAAGGAGGTAGGGCTTAAGGAGACGAAGATTGATGATATCATAAGGACGGCATATTCCGGAAACGTCCCTCAATAGTTTCTGAGCTGCAGAGATCTGATTATGAGCGAAACAATCGTTATGATGTTATGGTCACGGTAGAACAGTTTGCAGAAAATGAGATCAAGGCTGTTACTCCTGATATTGCTGAGAAAACGGGAGAGCTTCTGGCAAAAATGCACGATATCTCCGAAAAAAATGATCTCCATGTACACAACGGAGTGTTGTTTGATCCGTTTTCGGCAAATGAATTATTTGATTTTGAAGCTTTTCAGTCTGTGGGTTCGGCTTTTGACGGTGATGAGAAGCTGCTGTTTGATAAAATTGTCCAGAAATACAATGCGTATATGGAAATCCTGTCTCCTTTGAAAGAACAGCCAGGATATGCAGTGCAGGGAGACATCAGCGACTGCAATTTATATCAGACCTGTTCGGGGGAGATCGGAATATTTGACTTCAACAGATGCGGGGAAAATCATTTGTTCTGTGATCTGGTCATGCAGGCCGTATTTGAAGCAAGGCTGATGGAGTATCCGGATGATCTGGGGGACGATATCGAGGAGAAGATCCTGGCTTCTTTTTTTAAAGGATATGGTTCCGTACGCAATTTTTCAGAGGAGCAGCAATATTGGTATCCGTATCTTTACGCGGTCATAGACGCGTTTTGGAGTGCTGATATCAAGTGGAACGAAGACAGCCTGATGAATACGGTCAAAAATGGAGATATGGAAATGGCTCGGAAATGGCTTGAAACAGTCTGGCAGCGGCTGATTTCTTTGGAGCGGACAATCGTGTAAGGTAGTCATGTTCACCATTGTAGTGTGTGACTGACCGGATGTCCGGCAGCGGGGGACAGTGAATACAGCTCCTTATCCCCCGAGAACATCCTGCTTTAGTCATACGGCCGTTTCATAAAGTATCTTCTAAGGAACGATTATAGCCCCCATGTATACCCTTGTAAAGCGGAAAAATGACTGTTGGCAATTCTAACTGGCGCCCTGCAACGGCGGCTGGTTCACATCAATGACGCCATAGCGAACTCATCCAGACCGCCCTGATCCTTTTCCTGGCCGGACTCTTGCGGAACCTGGCTCATACGGGCTTCGGCTTTGCTGATCAGGGCTTCCACCTTGGCAATCTCTGATTCATCGCACCAGCCCTTTTCCAGACCGGCTTTGCAGTCGGAAAGATCCTTTTGCAGCAGCGACAGCACCTGTTGGAGCTGCCCACGGCTTTTTGCCGCCGCAATCTGTCTCATCCGTTTTCCCACGTTGACGGCGACCTTGCCGCCCTGCTCCTCGGAGACCTCCGGGTCGTCCTGCTTTTCAGCGATTTCAGTTTCCTCCTGCTCCTTTGACGCACTCTGTTTTTCCCGCACTTCTATGCCGGAGTCGGCCTGCTCCCGCGCTTCCTGTTCCAGCACCGCGGCCAGTTGGCCTTCGGGTGAGATTTCCAGATCGTCCTCCCTCAGATCCGAATACATTTTCTCCGTTGTTTCCGTGCGTGATTCCTTTTCCTCTTTCTCCGACTTTTCCAGTTTTTTGATATCAAAAAATTTCTTATTGACCGGATTTCTATAAATATTGTTTTGACCTGAAATATACATTATACCATCCTCCTATTTTTGCGGGCGCTTCCGGAGACTCCCCTGCATCCATTTATGACTTTTCCTGAACCATGACCGTAACCCGAAAGATCTGGTTCTCCGGACAGACCTCCATCTCTCCCATATATTTCTCCGCGATCCGCCGCACGCTGGACAGGCCGATGCCATGCATGGACACATCCGTTTTTTTATCCGTGACAGGCAGGCCGTCCGCTCCAAATACCAGATCTCCCGCAAAAGAATTTTTTACCTCGATCAGAAGGAAGCGTCCTTTCCGCCTCCCTGCCAGGGAGATAAAACGCTCCCCTTCCGATATCTTTTCACAGGCTTCCAGCGCGTTTTGAAGCAGGTTTTGAAGAACGATCCCCACATCAAACGCGTCAAAGCTTCCGGAATCCGGATAGTGAAAATCTGTCCGGAAAGGAATCCCCTGATCCTCGCATTGCTGTCTTTTATCATTGACGATCACATCCGTGACCGGATTTCCTGTACGGAGTGTCAGCTCAAAGCCGCCCATACTCTCGTCCATCCGAAAAATGTAATCCTCCGCATAGGCGTATTCTCCGTTATGGAGCATTCCTTTGATATTGTTCAGATGCCCGCGCGTTTCATGCCTGATCCGGCGGATGCGGCTGTAAAACTGCTCCGCCTCCTGGATCCGCGCCCGGATTGCCTGAACCTGCCGGCGCTCCACGAAAGCGGCGGCCTGTTCTTCCCGAAGCACGGCCATTTCCTGCTGGAACAGGATGGTCAGATAACCTCCTGTGTAAAACAGCAGGGCAAGCAGCGGCACAACCGCCAGAAATACCGGATGCCGTTCATATAGCTGAAGCAGCTGTCCATCCTTGATCTCATACAAAAGACCGGCGATCATCTGCCCAAATAAGATTCCCGCGGCCGGGATCAGGCTCATATAGCACAGCTCCAGCAGACCTGACGGCAGGAACTGCCCCGGCACATCAGAAAATCGGCCGTTGCTGTTGCGCTCTGACATATCAGGAAACGGGCTGCCGCTGCCGCGCTCCGGCGAAAATGTACCTCCCGGCATCCGTCTTTTTATCCGGCGCAGAAGGGCATAGAGCATGATGATAAATAAAACGAGATGTGAGAGAAGGAGCAGTGTCAGCAGGATCGTGGTGCGTAAGTAAACTGCCTCCGGGGGTTCTGTCGGCGCAGGAACAAGCTCTTCTCCTATGAAAAACAGGCTTTCTGCCATCAGACCGCTGGAAATCTTGGCATTCCAGTAAAGCAGTCCCAGAAGAAAGGCCATATGTTTTCCCAGCTCCAGAGCATTCGATGCTGCCGTCAAAAACAGGAGCAGCACCAGGATAAACGAACCCTGCGGGGCGGCGATCCGGCTCAAAAACAAAGACGTCAGCAGGTATACGCAAAAGACGGCCGCGCCCTTTTTCCGCCGGTGCTCCCGCTCCCCCATAAAGGGGTATAAAAATAAAGTCAGACAGAGCGCGTACAGCAGCTCCGCCCCGACGGCATAAGCCTGATGAAAGATCTGAAATCCTGCTTCACTCATAGGCCGGCCCCCTTTTTCAGAAAGCGGAGATACGCTTTTGTAAAATCCGGATACTTATACTTGGAGAGCAGCAGCCTTTCTCCATTTGTTAAAGTCACCTCCGTTTTGCTGTATCCACTCACATAGGAGAGATTGACCAGATACCCTTTGTGGATTCGGAAAAAATGCTCCTGCAGCTCCAGCTCCAGATCCCGGATCTTCATGTAGCAGGCAAATTCCCCGTCCTTCATATGCAGGACGGCTTTATGGTTGCTGCTCTCGATGTAATAAATATTGTCCAATGGAACGATCTTATTTGTACCGGCAAACCGGAGCACGAGCGGGCTGGCTGGCTGAGGAGTTTTCCTTCCGGCCATGACCTGCTCAGCCGCGCGGGCGAAGACCCCGGCAAACTTCCCTTCATCCACAGGCTTCACCAGATAGTGGAAGGCCCCTACGTCAAAAGCGTCAAATACATACTGCTCATAGCCGGTCACAAAAATGATCACCGGCTGTACCGCCGAACCCCCTTCCCTGATCTTTCGGGCCAGCGCCATCCCGTCTGATCCGGAACCGTCCGGATCCAGCTCAATGTCCAGAAAAAGGAGATCGATTTCCTTCTGATCCGCAAGATATTCACCCGCAGAAGCATATTCCGTGATCTCACATGGAAAGGGCTGCGCCTGAATCAGTGATGAGAGGTAGGCGCGGGTCCTGGGCTCATCGTCACAAATCGCTGTTTTTATCATGTTGATTTTCCTCTATGTCTGTCGAAGCACTTCCGGAAACTCCCCCGCACCCATCTCACAGATCCGGGGATAAAGAATTTCCGAGAATGTTCTATCTGTTTTTTCGTTCAAACCGGCCCCAAGATAAACCCATCCGGCGTGACTGGACGGTTTCGGGGCGCGACTGGACCGGGAAAGGCTGCTGTCCGCTCCCGGACCGCGCGGCATGCTGCACGGTCACAGGCCGGTACGGCGCCGGAGCTGGACTCCAGCCTGTGATTCAATCCCTTCCCTGACTTTATCTATTGTAACTGCCGGATACTTTACATGCAAGGAGCTGTAGAAAAATAACGGACATATCTTGACTTATCTATTTCTTCGGATGCACAATCTCTATCACTCCTAAAGCAAAAAAACAGATGGTTGAAGCCGGAGCCCTCTTCCTGTATAATTAGAAAAAGCAAGTGGTAAAGAACGGAATGAGGGAGAAGCCATGATAAAAGTATTTTTGGTAGAGGATGAGACGATCATCCGGTAGGGAATCCGCAACAACATTGACTGGGGAGCCCACGGGCTGGAGCTTGTGGGGGAAGCGGAGGACGGGGAGTACGCCTATCCCATGATATTGAAGAGCCAGCCGGCCGGACATTTTGCTGACCGACGTGAAGATGCCCTTTATGGACGGGCTGGAGCTGAGCCATTTGGTCAGGAAGGAGCTTCCCGGAACCAAGATCATCATCCTCAGCGGATATGATGAATTTGAGTATGCCAAGGAAGCGATCAAGATCGGGATCAGCGATTACCTGCTCAAGCCCGTTACGCCCGCTGCGCTGATCGACGCGCTGAAAAAAGTGGCCGAGAGCATCCGGGAGGAGCGGGAGCATTCCAGGCTGTTGGAGCGGTATTTCGTAGATTATGAAAAATATATGAAATTCCCGGACAAAACGGATTACAACGGAGTGGACCGCAAGCTGATCGAAAACTTTTTAAAGACCGGGGATCTGGACGAGTGCGGGCTCTTTATTGACGAATATTTTGAAGCGGTGGGCAAGGAAAACTATATGTCCCTGCTGCTGCGCCAGTATATGGCCATGGATATCTTCTACTGCGTCCGGGAATTTGTAAAATCCATCCATGCGGAGGAGGCGGAGAGCCGGCCGGAGTGGACGGATCTGAAGCGCCTGGCAAAGGCAATCGAAAATACGCAGAGCACGATGGATTATCTGAAACGCCTTTTCACCTCCGCGCTGACCATAAGGGATAAAAGCTCCGGTGACCGGTACGGCCAGATCATCCGGGAGGCCAAGGACTATATTGCGGAAAATTTCAGCAGCAGTGACTTTTCGCTGAACAGGATCGCGGAGTACATCGGCGTGAGCTCCAGCTATTTCAGTTCGATCTTCAAGCAGGGGACGGGGCAGACCCTGATGGAATACGTGACCGGGATCCGGATCGACAAGGCCTGCGAGCTTTTGAAATGCACCAGCCTGCGGACAGCGGAGATCGGCGAGCAGGTGGGCTACAGCGACCCCCATTATTTCAGCACGGCCTTTAAAAAGGCTACGGGACAGTCGCCGAAGGAATTTCGGGTCGGTACATCAGGAAAAGTGAGGACGGAGCATTGAAGAAAGAACAGATCGAAGGAAGGAGGGCCCGGCGTTTTACATTGAATATGCGCCTGGCGCTTCTTTTGTTTGTTACGGCAATTCCCCTGACAGCCATGATGCTGGGGATACTGAATATGATCCGGGAGTATTCGGAGTCTTATAATGACATCATAGACAATCTGAAAGTGGCAAATGAATTTAATATCAAGTTTAAGGAAGATATGGAATATTCCATGTACCGGGTTATGATCGGCCTGATCGACGCCTCCAAATTTGAGGACGGGGATATTCTGGAGGGATCGACGAAATATGCGACCGTGGTGAAAAATCCAATCCATATGATCGAATCCGCCCGGTATTCCTTCGGGACCGCGATCGACCGGGTTCGGACAGCGATATTAAGATCAAGGGGATCCTGTCCTGCCTGGACGCATTGGAAACGGCGGTAGACCGCATGATCGACAATTCCTCCGTGCCAGGGACGTATACGGAGAGTGAGACGATATGGGAAAATGATATTAAGGGCCTCTGCTCCATGATCCAGGATTATATCACACAGTATACGTATTATGAACTGATCAATATGGAGAAGCTTCAAAAACAGCTGGAAGAGCAGATGCAGCAAAGCGTCAGGATCTTCATTGTCCTGCTTGTGGCGGTTCTGGCAGCGGGCTTCGGCCTGTCAACCATGATCACGAAAACCGTCACCACCCCCATCAATTCCCTGCGGCAGACGGCGGAGCTGAGGCTTCTCCAGGAACAGATCAACCCGCATTTCCTCTATAATACGCTGGATTCGATCGTGTGGCTGGCCGAGGGCGGGAACAAGCAGCAGGTGGTGGAGATGACCGCGGACCTGAGTGTTTTTTTCCGGACCGTTCTATCCGGCGGGAATGATTATATTACCGTGAAGGAGGAGGAGAGCCATATCCGGAGTTATCTGAAGATCCAGAAGATCCGCTATGAAAATATCCTGGATTATGTGATCCGCATTGACCCGGAGATCGAGGAACAGGTCATCCTCAAGATGACCCTCCAGCCCATTGTGGAAAATGCTCTGTATCACGGGATCAAAAATAAGAGGGGCGGCGGGAGGATCACCATCCGGGGCTATGGAGAGGGGGAGCGCATCGTATTTGAAGTGGAGGACAATGGGATCGGCATGGACGCTGAGGATCTGGAGGAGCTTAAGAAAAAGCTCCGGGGAGAAAAAAGCCGGCTGGATTCCCGGAACGGAGGCTTCGGCCTGAACAATGTAGCGCAGAGGATCCAGATGTATTATGGGGACAGGTCCGAGATCACGATCACCTCCCGGAAGGAGGAGGGGACCTGTGTCCGGATCTGCTTAGGACGTTCTGTGTCCGGGGACTGAAAAAATTATAAAACAATACAAAAAAAGTGTATTTTTTTACACCGGCGGAGGGAAAAACAGCCCGAAGCCGGTATTTTTATAAAAAAATATTCGACTTTTTTCATAAAATATCTCATGGAAAATACGGGGGGGCTGCTCTTATAATAGGGGTATAAAAAATAAAGCCAAGGAGGAAGAGTAGTATGAAGAGAAAGGTTTTATCTGCATTTTTAATCGCGGCAATGACATTGTCTATGGCGGCATGCGGGTCCGGCAGCGGGGATTCCGGATCATCCGGCGGAGATTCGGCACCGGCGGCTGACGAGGCGGAGGATACGGACGACGCGGAACCGGCAGAGGATGCGGACTCCGGGGAGCTGATCACGGTGGGCTACGCACAGGTAGGCGCTGAGTCTGACTGGCGGACTGCCAACACAGAATCCTTTAAATCTACATTTACCGAGGAAAACGGATACAAGCTGATCTTCGATGATGCCCAGCAGAAGCAGGAGAATCAGATCAAGGCGATCCGCTCCTTTATCCAGCAGGAAGTGGATTATATCGTAGTGGCTCCCGTAGTGGAGACCGGATGGGAGACCGTTCTCGAGGAAGCGAAGGAAGCGGGCATTCCTGTGATCCTTTCCGACCGTATGATGGAGGTATCCGACGACAGCCTCTTTGAAGCATGGGTCGGCGGAAACTTCGTACAAGAGGGCGAGACCTGCGGCGACTGGCTTGCGGAATATCTGGAAGAACAGGGCCGGGGCGACGAGGAGATCAACATGGTGACCATCCAGGGTACCATCGGCGCGTCCGCTCAGGTGGGACGTACAGAAGGTATGGCAAACAAGCTGGAAGAGCATTCCAACTGGAAGATGCTGGAAATGCAGTCCGGAGAATTTACACAGGCAAAGGGCCAGGAGGTTATGGAGTCCTTCTTAAAGAGCTATGACGACATTGACGTTGTGATCCGTGAAAATGACAATGAAGCCTTCGGCGCGATCGACGCGATCAAAGCGGCAGGAAAGAGCTGCGGACCGGACGGCGATATCATCGTAGTAAGCTTTGATTCCGTAAAGGCTGCGTTTGAATCTATGATCGCAGGCGACCTGAACGCGACCTTCGAGTGCAACCCGCTTCACGGATCGCGTGTAGCTGAGATCATCCAGAAGCTGGAAGCAGGCGAGACCGTGGATAAGATCCAGTATGTGGACGAGTCCTACTTCGATACAAGCATGGATCTGGAATCCATTTTGGAGGAGAGAGCGTATTAAGCGGTATCAAGAAAACACAACTGTAATATAAAGTGTCAGGGGGCGCGGAGCCGGAGGCTTAGACCTTCTCTCTGCGTCTCCTTTTTGTACCCGAAAGGCAGCGCGGGATATGAGCCGCAGTCTGCCCGCAGGGGTACGATCGTATGTAAAAAGGAGGCACAGCTTTTATGGAAAAGGATTCCGTTCTCGAAATGAGACATATTTACAAGACATTCCCAGGTGTAAAAGCTCTGCAGGATGTAGATTTTACCCTGAAAAAGGGGGAGATCCACGCGCTGATGGGGGAAAACGGAGCGGGGAAGTCTACGCTGATCAAGGTGCTGACCGGGGTAGAGGAATTTGAGACAGGGGAGATCATGATGGAGGACACGGATCATCCCATCATCAACCGAAGCCCGCAGGAAGCGCAGAAGCATGGGATCAGCACCGTGTACCAGGAGATCAACCTCTGTCCGAACCTGACGGTGGCGGAGAATCTGTTCATCGGCAGGGAGCCGAGAAAGGCCGGGCTGATCGACTGGAAGACCATGAACCAAAGGGCCGGTGAGCTGCTCGCGGATCTGGAGATCTTTGCGGATGTAACGAAGACCATTGACAATTATTCCATCGCGGTCCAGCAGATGATCGCCATCGCCAGGGCGGTGGATATGTCGGCAAAGGTCCTGATCCTGGATGAGCCTACCCGTGGAATCGATGTGGGGACGAAGACGGAGATCCAGAAGCTGGTGATCCGGCTGGCGGAAGAAGGCATGGCGGTGGTGTTCATTTCTTCGGAGATCGAGGAGATGCTGCGTACCTGCGAACGCATGGTGGTCATGCGGGACGGAAGCAAGGTGGGCGAGCTGAGCGGGGAAGAGATGAACCAGTCAACCATTATGTCAACCATAGCAGGAGGACAGTGATATGAACAAGACGTTGAAAAATATAATATCAAAACGATTATTTCTTCCGATCTTCTGTCTGATCCTGGTGCTTTTGATCAATCTCATCACCAGGCCGGACTTCTTTTCGATCGAGATCCGGGACGGAGTATTGTACGGATTTTTGATTGATATCATCAACCGGGCGTCTGAGCTGGTGATCCTGGCAGTGGGAATGACGCTGGTCGTATCTGCTTCCGCCGGGACCGATATCTCGGTGGGCGCGATCATGGCGGTCAGCGCGGCGGTATGCTGCAATGTGCTCACCGGAGGGGAGCGGGCGGCTACGGAATATGCCAGCCCGCTGATCCTGGGCTTTCTGGCGGCAGTCCTGGTGGGGACGCTGATCGGATGCTTTAACGGAGTGCTTGTGGCAAAACTGAATATACAGCCGATGGTCGCCACATTGATCATGTTCACGGCGGGCAGGGGGATCGCCCAGCTGATCACGGACGGGCAGATCACGTATGTGCGTGTGGACAGCTATAAGACACTGGGATCCTCTTTCCCGGGCTTTCCGGTGCCGGCGCCCTTTATCGTATCCATTCTCGTGGTGGCGGCGACGGCGCTTCTGCTGAATAAGACGGCCCTGGGCATGTATATCCAGTCTGTCGACATTAACAAAACTACGACCCTGTATGCCATGCACGTATCCTCTGACCAGATCCCGGTGTACAAGGCGATCGTGGTCGTGATCATCGTAACGCTCCAGTCTCCGGGATTTGCAAGGATGAGAAAAGCACTTGCCCAGAAGAAGGCGGACGCGGCAGAAGGAAAGGAGGCGGCATAAATGAAAAAGAAACGTACTCTGAATCAGACCAGTTTTCTTCTTTTGATTACGATCCTGCTGTTTTTCGTGATGTATGCGGTGGGTTGCGTCGTTTTTAAGGATCAGGGCTTCGCGAAGATACAGAACTTCCTGAACCTGTTTATTTCCAATGCCGGCCTAATCGTGATCAGTATCGGCATGACGGTGGTCATGATCACGGGAGGGATCGATATCAGTGTAGGGTCTTTCGTGGCCATGGGCTGCATGATGCTTGCCTGGATGATGGAACAGGCGGGGATCGGCGCGGTTCCTGCCGTCCTGATCGTACTCGCGACCGGAGTCGTATTCGGACTGGTGCAGGGATTCCTGGTGGCTTATATGGATATCCAGCCCTTTATCGTAACCCTGGCGGGCATGTTTTTCGCAAGGGGGATGACGGCGATCATCTCCAAGGACATGATCAGTATCAGCAATGAGATGTTCATGGGATGGGCGAAGATGAAGATCTATTTTCCCATCGGAGGACATTTGAACCGCAAAGGGGAGATGATCTATCCGTATGTGTATCCTACGGTGGTGATCGCCCTGCTCCTTCTGGCGGCGGCATTTATCATGCTGAAATATACAAAGTTCGGGCGCAGCATCTACGCGGTAGGCGGAAATGAGCAGTCAGCCCTTATGATGGGGCTCAATGTGCGCAGAGTCAAATTGAAAGCCTATATGCTGGACGGCTTTTTGTGCGGCATCGGAAGCACCCTGTTAGGGGTTCTGATCAAGGCGACCATTGAGGCGTTTATCACCTTCCAGGGGACGCTTTCGTCTTGGTGGACCAGGATCACCATTGCGGCGCTGCTCTGCTTCTTTATCGTGCTGCAGTCGGTGCTGGCAATGCTGAAAAAGAAAAAATAATATCGGGCGTGAAAAGTTCCAACCGTACAGGTGGAAAGAGCCTGGTTCTGTTAAAAAGGGAACAGAGACCTGCAGATGGGCGTGCATGTGGTGCACGCCCTTGCGAATGGATAGGATTCGAAAATACATTCGGGGTTGTGCATTCGGCAGCAATGTGTTATTCTTGACAGGAAGAATTCGAAAAGGTATTCATCTTTTTTATTCTTACCGGTAAATCACCGGGTTGCTCAATCACAGTTTTTTACAAAGCAGGCTTTTGGGCTGGTCTTATTTTAGAATGTAAATTTGGCTGTTTTCGGGAGAATTTTACTTTTCTGAACGGATATTTCATGTTATGATGAATTCAGGAAGTGAGACAATTCTTTTTATCTCTTCAGGCAGCCGGCCGAAAGCACTGCAGGAGAAAGGAGAATTGCATGACTCAGAAAACTAAGAAAATTCAAAAAACGGACAGTGACTTTATCATGTCCCCGAAGGTTGACGTATGCTTTGCTGGGCTGATGGAGAACCCGACCGTAAGGAAAGGCTTCTGCGCCGCGATTCTGCGTGTTCCCCCGGAAACGATTGAAAAGACAGAGCTGCTTCTCAACCATCTGCAGCGTGACCACGCAGACGATAAGCTTGGGATCTTAGATGTGCGTGTGCGTATGATGGACGGTGTCCAGATCAACATGGAGATGCAGGTGAAAAAGTACGCTTTCTGGGATGAGCGGACTCTGTTTTATCTCTGTAAAATGTTTTCAGGGCAGCTGAAGTCCGGAGGATCCTATGGAAATCTCAAAAAATGTATACATGTCAGTATCCTGGATTTTATACATTTTCCGAAGGATAAGAGATTTTACCGCAGGATCGGCTTCTGTGACAGGAAGACAGGAAAGCTTTACAGTGACAAGCTGGAGATCCAGGTTCTGGAACTGAAGAAGCTGCCGAAGGAGATAGAGACCGGGGAAGATATTGTCAACTGGATGCATTTTTTTAACGGGAAAAGTAAGGAGGAGTTTCAACAGATGGCGAAGGAAAGTATCTATTTGGAGGAGGCTTATGATACGCTGCAGAAGTTGAGCGCGGATGATATCAAGCGGCTGGAATATGAAGCCCGGGAGAAGGCGCTGAAGGATTATAATACGTTTGTTGTCGATGCGGCAAAACGCGCGGCGGAACGTGCGGCAGAGCGTGCGGCGAAACAAGGAGAGAAACGCGGAGAGAAGCGGGGAGAAAAGCGCGGAAGGAAGATCGGGGAGAAAATCGGCGAAGAAAACGGTATCAAATTATCAAAAAAAGTATTCAAGCTGCAGGCACAGGGGGAGAATGAACAGAATATTGCATCTGAATGCAATATTACAGTTGAGAAGGTACGGCAGATTTTATACTGAGCGTAGATAAATTTTGCATCAAAGAGGGCAAGGGCAGAATAGGAGGTTGGAAGTATTTTGGAAGCGGTTATGGAATATCTGCGGGACTTGAATGTGGTATCAATATCACTTCGGATCCTCCTGTCCATTCTGATCGGAGGAATCCTGGGAGTAGAGCGGGGGAGGAAGAACCGCCCCGCCGGACTTCGGACGTATATCCTGGTGTGCCTGGGTTCTGCGCTGGTGATGATGACGAACCAGTATGTGTATGTTACATTTGAAACCGGAGACCCGGTGCGCCTGGGAGCACAGGTGATCAGCGGTATCGGTTTTCTGGGTGCAGGGACGATCGTGCTGACCGGGAGGAATAAGATCATGGGGATCACCACTGCGGCGGGTCTTTGGGCTGCCGCCTGCAGCGGTCTTGCGATCGGGATTGGATTTTATGAAGGTGCAATTCTGGGCGGCCTTGCGATTGCATTTACCGTATCAGGACTTTTGAGGTTTGATATCTGGATCAGGAAAAAGTCCATGTATCTGGACCTGTATATCGAATATAATGTAGAAAAAGGGAATTTCAGCGGATTCCTGCAGTATGCTAGGGAGCACGACTTTGAGGTCAGCAACATCCGGGTAAATAAGGGATTCTCCTGGTATGAACAGAATGGAAGGCCGGGGGTGCTCAGCTATACGGTGACAGTTTCCAGCCAGATCCATCGTACCCACTCGGAGATATTGGAAGTGCTGGCGCATGAGAAGGGAATTCAGTTTATTGAGGAATTGTAAATAAGTGTTCTATCCGGCCAGATGGAGCACCAGGAGGGAGATGGGCCTCAGCTCCCATTCACCCCATAATTCTTCCGAAACTGCTTCGGCGTCGTGCCGGTCTGCCGCCGGAATACGGAGATAAAATGGCTGACATCATGAAACCCGCTCATATGGCTGATGCTCTGCACTTGCAGGTAAGGTTTCCCGACCAGCAGTTCCTTCGCCCGATTGATCCGAAACCGGGTGATATAATTCTGCACGGAGTATCCGGTAAACCGCCGGAACAGCCGTGTAAGATACTGAGGGCTGACATGGACCTCACGGGCCAGGCTGTCCACATCCGGGACAGCCGCGGGATCTGTTTCAATTCTTTCTATTATCGGAGCCACATACTGGCGGTAGAGCGGATGCTCTGTCTGCGAATGCTTCCTGTAAATACCGGAAAAATGCATCAAAAATTCATAGCACTGGACAGAAAGAGTCAGGTCGTCCAGACGGTTTTCCTGATAGGAAAGAAGCGTTCGGTCGATCCACTCCTGAAAATATTGTCCCTCTTCCGTGCCAATGAAAAGGTAAGAAGCTTCCCCGCATATTTTCCGGATGTCATTCGCCAGAGTCCCGCCGAAGGTCAGGAAAGCGGTCCTCCAGCTTTTGGTGTTGTTCCGGTAGCGGTGAGGCGTGTGGGGAGCGATCAGGATCCCTTCGCCCAGGTTCAGGACGATATCCTCCCCGGCCAGGGTGACCGTCCCCTGTCCGCTCTCCGTCTGGAGCCAGTGGTACAGGGGAAAGCCTTTTGGGCGGGAAATGGATTCCTGGAACCAGCGGTTGCCGATGCTGTCAATGGTCAGGGGCAGCTCCTGAATGGAAAGCTTGAAAAAGATGGACATGGTTTACCTCCGTTTTTGTTTCGAATATTCATATTTTTTAGTCTAGCTTACCATACTTTTCATTCCCAAAAAAGACTATAATAAATAAAAAGTGATCAAGCACATACGGAGGTATCAGACAATGGGAGCAAAATTCAAAAAAATGTTATACGGCGGAGACTACAACCCGGAACAGTGGCCGAGGGAGATCTGGCAGCAGGACATGGAGCTGTTTGACAAGGCGGGGATTAACAGCGCCACCATCAACGTATTTTCCTGGGCCCGGCTCCAGCCGTCGGAGGAGGTTTACGATTTTCACGAGTTGGACGCGATCGTGGACACGCTGACAAGGGCGGGGAAGCAGATCGTGCTGGCAACCTCCACGGCTGCCCTTCCGGCCTGGATGGCGAAGCGTTATCCGGAGGTGGCGCGGGTGGATTATGAGGGCCGCCGCCACAAGTTCGGACAGCGCCACAATGCCTGCCCCAACAGCCCGGTGTACCGGCATTTTATCCAGGAGCTGACGGCAAAGCTGGCAGAGCGCTACGGAAGCAATGAAAATGTGGTATGCTGGCACATTAATAATGAGTACGGCGGGGAATGCTATTGCGAGAACTGTGAAAAGGCGTTCCGGGTCTGGCTGCGGAAAAAATATGGGACGATCGAAGCCTTGAACCAGGCATGGAACCTGACCTTCTGGGGCCACAACATTTACGATTGGGATGAGATCGTGCTGCCAAATGCCCTCAGCGAAGGGATCCCGTGGCAGGGAAGCGGAGAATTTGGATGTGAAAAGACTGCGTTTGCGGGGATATCCATCGATTACCGCCGCTTCATGTCGGACAGCATCCTGGATAATTTCCGGCTGGAGCGGGACTCCATCCGGCAGTACGACAAAGCGGCCCCGGTGACGACGAACCTGATGGGCACCTACAAGGGGCTGGATTATTTCAAATGGGCGAAGGAGATGGACATTGTTTCCTGGGACAACTATCCCAGCTACGATACCCCCTGGAGCCACGTGGCCATGCGGCATGACCTGATGCGCGGACTGAAAAACGCCCCCTTTATGCTGATGGAGCAGACCCCCAGCCAGCAGAACTGGCAGCCCTACAATTCCCTGAAAAAGCCGGGACAGATGCGAGTGCAGAGCTGGCAGACCGTTGCCCACGGCGGGGACACGGTACAGTTCTTCCAGCTCCGCAGGTCTGTGGGCGGCTGCGAGAAGTTCCACGGCGCCGTGATCGCCCATGCGGGGACGGACCAGACCAGGGTATTCCGTGAGGTAGCGCAGCTTGGGGAAGAGCTGAACCGGATCGGAGATTCCATCATCGGTTCCGGGACGGAGTCGAAGGTGGGCATCCTGTTCGACTGGGACAACTACTGGGCGCTGGAATACACAAGCGGCCCCAATGTGGATCTGAAATATGTAGACCAGATCTCCCGCTATTACGAATATTTTTACCGGAAAAATATTTCCGTAGATATGATCCCTGTGGATGCGGATCTCTCCAAATACGATCTGGTGGCGGCGCCTGTCCTGTACATGGTGAAGGAAGGCATGGCGGAGGCCATCGAAGCATACGTGGCAGCAGGCGGCACCTTCGTCACCGGTTTCATGAGCGGCATTGTCAATGAATCCGACAACGTGCACCTGGGCGGCTACCCGGGGCCGCTTAGGAAGCTGGCAGGCGTGTGGGCGGAGGAGATCGACGCACTGGCGCCGGAGCAGTCCAATGAGATCGTATTTACCGACGGGAGCAAGGATGAGTGCGGGATGCTGTGCGATATCCTCCATCTGGAAGGCGCGGAAGAGCTCGCACGGTATGGGAGCGATTTCTACGCGGGAACACCGGCTGTCACGAGAAATGTGTTCGGAAAGGGACGCGTCTATTATGTGGGAACCGTGCTGTCGGAGAACGGGCTTGAGAAAGTGCTGGATCTGGCCTGCGGCGGGGCGGGGATCACTCCCGTGATCGGGGAAGAGACAGAGCTTGAGGTGACAAGACGGATCTCGGATGCAGGGGCGGTCTATTTTGTGATGAACTTCAAGGATCAGGAGCTTCCGCTGCCGGCGGTATTTGCCGGGAAGAAGGATCTGCTGTCGGGACGGACGATGGAGGAAGGGGAAATGCTGAAGAAGTATGATGTGAGGATTGCTGTGTTACAATAAGGCTGTTGGTCAATGCAGTGCCCGGATAAGAAAATGGAACTGGAAGCTTTTGACTTCCAGTTCCAGAGTTAAAACGGCAATAAAGTATTTGGGATTTATCATGCAAATGCGATATGATGTTTCTTCAATAATTCCATTGCCCTGGCAAGGTCGGCTTCCGTTTGAACAAGCTCAGTAAGCGCGGCATCCTTTTCAGTAAGCGCGGCATCCTTTTCGGTAAGTGCGGCAGCTTTCTCAGCAAGCGCGGCATCTCTTTCCGCGCGCAGCGTATCATTCTCGCCCTGCATAAGCTTTATCCCTTTTTGAATCCCTCTGTTCTCAACTTGATCCAATATCTCACACATATTCGGTTCACCTCCTGTAGTTTTTACCTTCTGTGCTTCTAAAAATCTTTCATCCCCGGTCATGACTGACATAAATTTCAGCACCGCATCTACATGCTTTATTGTCCTTCTGCTGGGTACATATTTTTTGTTTTTCCGCTTCTGTACAAAATAATCTGCCACAATCCGAAAATCACTCCTGAATAGCTTTACCTGATCCTCTGTCAAATACGCGATCTCGAATATATGAAGCTTATAGTCATTGACATATTCTTCCAATCCTTCGGGAATCTCAACCATTTCTTTTATGGATCTGGGTCCGCTCCAGCGGGATTCGCCAAAATACAGGACGATGCTCAGCACCGGGCAGCGCCCTTTTGATTTCTTATCAAGAAGCTGCGAGCGATAGGCAGCACCGTCATATCCAATGATCCGGAAAGGCATATCTTTGTCCGGAGCCGTCTGATTTTCCAGCCCCAAAATGGCAATCTTCACGTTTCCGGCAGACCAGTATTTTGCGTTGTCGCGTTCTTCCTCATGCAGACTTCCTTTATCCGCCTTATACTGAGATCTGACCTTGAAAGACTTCAACTCTCTGGACTTAACCGTCCGTTTTCCGTCAAACACTAACCCGTTCACGATGTCAGAGAACACATCGTTATAATCCTCTAAACTTTTTTCTACGATATCTTTTTGTCCCATCCATTCTCCTCTTTGGTTTCCATTATATTATAATTCATCGACTGCTGGAATACAAGCGCAATTCCGAACTGCATGCTGCCGGAACACCTGTGAAAGGTGAACCAAATGACCATAAATTCCACTATATAACCATCATTTCATCTCCTCCCTTCGATAAAGTTTGCTGGCTGGCCAGCGAACTGCAGCGGTTGCTCAGAATATAAATACACGAAGTATCCGCTGTAAAAACAGTTGTTATTCTGAACATTTAATAAAAACTGTTTCAAACATTGAAGTAAAGGCGATATAGCCCTGAAAATAAAAAGACATTTTCATTGTAGATTGATAGAATGTTTGAAAAATGCACCCGCAGTGATCGCTCACCTGTCTGCCTGACAGAGGAAATATCATTGCGAGATGCATTTACTTTAGCATATCCTGGAATAAAAAGCAATTTTTTTTTCGCTATTTCTCCAATACTTGAAAAGGAACCATTCTCCGTAGTATAATGAAATCACAACAAGAAAGATCAGGAGCCGCTGACCAGCGCATAAGGAAACATGCCGCTTTGCGGCTGCAGCCGGAGAAATAGACAAGCCAAGATGTGTCAGTTATTTTTCTACGACTCCTAAGTATAACGGAAACGGAGGATACGGTATGTCAGATTTAAGAATAAAGGAATATCTCGCCCAGGTCGGGATCCGCAGGGTCCATGAGCTGGACACCGCTCTGCGGGAAGCCTTCGGGCAGGAGGAGGGCGAAAAGCATATTAAAAAGCTGACGGAATTGTATGACCGTTCAGAGGAACGGCTGGTCTATGGAAGTAAGGACACAGCCTATCTCCGCCGCCAGGAGGAGATTGTGGATTATCTGAACCAGAGCTCGCAGATGAGCCTTTTGGCAGCCTCTTTTTATGACCGTGTGTTTTTCCGGAGGGCGATGGAAGCTCTGCTCCGATATGAGCAGTTTTTTGCAGGGGACATTCTGGATATCGGCTGCGGAAATGGGATCCTGACCTGTTTTTTGGCGCGCGTCCATCCTGACGCTTCTGTGACCGGCCTGGATCTGTCGCAAATGGCTGTTTCCGCGGCGGAGGAGCTCGCCGGGAGACTGCGGACGGATAATGTACGTTTTGCCAGCCCTCAGACGTTGAACCAAAAGAAGTATGACACTGTGTTTTCCTGCCGTACGGTACATGAGAATGCCAGGTGGAGGCCGCTGATTGAAGAGATGAAAGCGGCGCGGCTGTCAATGGAAGAGCAGTCAAAACGGTATGAAGGGTATGTGAAGGAGCTTTCGGCGCTGGTAAAACCCCAGGGGTATTTTGTCAGCATAGAGCGCTGTGAGGAGGACGATGTATGCGCCGGCCTGATCTGCGCTCTGGCAGGCGTGGGACTTTGCCAGGTAAAGGGCACCTGCATGCAGTTTTCCTGTAAAAATGGAGACGAAATGGCCGCGTTTCAGGCAATGGTCTTTCAGAAGGCAGAAGGATGACTATAAATGAAGGTGCATTTCAGGGATATCCGGGTTAGGAGATATGGACATGAACGAGAAAGCCGGAAGATTTCCGATTCATTTGTTTTTCAGTTTGATGCTGCTTCACAAGGCATATTTTCAAAAATCAGATTAGAAAATGACGCGGGAAAAATGGTGTAATTTGTACAAACCATTTTAAGGCTTTACGGATCAAAGAAAAAGAAAGTGTACAACCTGCTGTAAAACAAGAATGTCAAATTAGGCAGTATATATATGCGGCAAAAAGACGAAAAAGCATGCAAAAAACCAAATTTGCTTGTGAAAAAGAACTACGCTATCATGAAGCTACTTTCAATCGGGTTGAAGACTTATATCGATTCGGAACAGCGCGCCCCGGTAAGGAACTGTGCAAAATCAGAAATGCTACCGGAAGGCGTGGCATATGGCAGAGCAGCGGGTGGGCGGACACGGCCACAATCCACAACCGGATGCTCCGTTTTCAGTGCATGATGGAATTATTGGATCAGCCCCTGTTGCCCCATGTCAAAACACTGGCCTGTACATATTGGGATACAGTGCTGGAACGGATGGAGCCATATCTCGGCGTAGAGGAGCTGTTTCGAACGTTGCATGAGAGTGGTATCCGGATCGGCGTCGGCACGGATATGACGGCCTATATCCAGTACCGGAAACTGGAAGAACTGGGGCTTGCGCCTTATGTGGACATGGTCGTGAACAGCGAGGAGGCGGGGGTGGAAAAGCCGGATTCGAAGTTTTTCGGGCTCTGTGCGGAAAAAGCCGGATGCCCGGCGGTAACGCCGGATCTCTGCCTCTGTGTCCTCTACTTTTACACGCTTATTTGTCATTTACTTTCTCCATGATCCCCTTTCGGATCGTCACCTTGCTGGTACATTTCGCTGCTTCCTTCGTCAGCATCCCTGCCGGCCTTGCATGTAATCCTATCTCATCATTTACCGTAATGTAAACTGGACCATCGTTTTTCCTCCTCGCCAATCCTAATCATGATACAATCTTTCATGACAGACGCTAAACTAATCCGTATTTTTCAAAAGCAGCAGCCAGTCCATCCTGTTCCACTGTGCCGCAGATAT
Organism: Lachnospiraceae bacterium; assembly: GCA_910575475.1. GTDB lineage: Bacteria > Bacillota > Clostridia > Lachnospirales > Lachnospiraceae > Schaedlerella. Next base: position 82,650 of record CAJTGD010000013.1, read on the forward strand.
CATCCGCTATTTTTTTCAAATGCATACTGCCATTTCCCATACAGACTCCCAGGCCGGCCGTTTTTATCATCTCCACATCATTCATGCTGTCGCCAAAAGCGACCGTATGTTCTGGCGGCACTTGCAAAAATTTACATATTTCTAAGATTCCCGTCCCTTTATCTGTACCGTTCCACATGAATTCTCCATTTGTGATCCCGCTCTCACCCGAATCCTGGATCCAGAAAAGATAGTCCTTCCCCAGAATTCTTTTTACCTCTATCATGGTTTCTCTTACTATGCTCACCACAGAGATCTTATAAACAGGTTCTCCTTTATATTCTGAAAGTGGGAAAATATGATATTTTTTTTCATTATCCTGTCTCCAGCGCAGCATCTCACTATTTGCTCCAACTGTGAGATGCTGCCGCAGGAATTTTTTAAATCCGCCGTCTGTGTAAGAGGCTTCCTTGCATTCCATCGTATAAAAAACGCCTTTTTCTTCTAATGATCGTATTGCCCGGTCCTTTTGCTCTGTCCGCATCGGCCGGTCGCAGATGATCTCACGCCCGCACACCACATAGGCTCCCGCGCTTCCCACAAATCCATCAAAGGGATAACGCAGCATAGGCTTCAGCATGGCATAATTTCTTCCTGTGCATAAAAAAACCAGATTTCCCTTTTCCCTTGCACGTTGAATCGCCCGAAGAGCCGAGGATGGAGGGACACTGCATCCTGCTTCTGTTAAAGTACCGTCAATATCCAAAAAAATTAGCCTGTTTTTCATACTATGCTAACGCTTTTGCAATATTTCGATCATCTCTCGTGCCAGATCCATCACGGTCATTGCATTCATTAAATGATCCTGGGCGTGGATCATTAAAAGCCCTCCCTCTATCTTTTCACCGTTCAGTTCTTTTTGGATGAGTGATGTCTGCATATTATGTGCCTGTGTGATCGTCTCTTCCGCTTCCTTCATCTTTTCGTGAGCTTCATCAAACCTTCCGTCTCCGGCTGCCCGCAGAGCTTCTATCGCCATACTCCGCACATTTCCTCCGTTGACTACCAGTTCCATGATACACCTTTCCATATCTTCCATATTCTTTCGCCTCCTTTTTGCGGCTTTTCCAAAATGTCTCTAATCTCCCAGCTTTTTCTTTACCTTTGCGATCACGCCTTTGCCGTCCAGCATGCCGTAAAGTGCGGGATCAATTGCCTCTACCGGCTTATCCGGAAATTGAGCCTTTACATTATTTAAATTATACCGTACCTGTGGGCCAAGGAGAATAATATCCGCTTCTTTTCCCATAGCTCCCACCTCTGCGATGGGATAAGCATTGATCTCAGCCTCATAGTTCTCGGAAGCAGCGGCCTCCCGCATTTTCTTTACCAACATTCCCGTAGACATTCCTGCTGCGCATACTAATATAATATTTCTCATTTTAACCTCTCCTATATTTGTCATGCCACATTCCCTCAGCCATCCCAGGAATGTGAGCGCTTTGTGGTTGTCCTGGGGATGGGGGCTTTTACAAACACACTGTCATTCGGCACCACAAGTATCCAGCTTTACCAGCAGGAGTTCTCCAATCTCCAGACCTTAAGCCGCTATTGGACTCCCTCTGCCTATTCCAAGATCAAAACTCTTATTTATAATATGCATGAGGAGTACGAAAATCAGGAAAATGCCTGGGAGTTTGCTATTGCAACGTTTGCGAACCTTTTGATGCTGACTGCGATCCGTTCTTTGCCTAAGAGGGCGACACCGCTTTTAGAAAACACAACGGAATCCATGGTCTTTCAGAAGGTGATCACCTATATCGCAGACAACTTTGAATCAAAGATCACATTGGATGAATGCGCAAAGCTATGCAATTTCAATCCTTCCTATTTTTCTAAATATTTTAAAAAGCATATGGGGATCACATTTCAGGATTATGTAAAGAGTTCCCGGTTGGAACAGGCGAAGTGGCTGCTGCTGACTACCAATATATCCATCACCGATATTGCTTATCAGTGCGGGTTTTCTAATCTGTGCGTTTTTAACAAGCTGTTCAAGCAAGAAACGGGAGTATCGGCAAGCATTTACCGGAAAATGTAAAGAATTGTCTCAAAATAATATGTACAGCGTGCATCTTCCCGGAGGTTTTCCTTCCCCTCGGATTACCCCGTTACATTGTGAGTTCCGCCAGGGCCGTTCAGGAACGGAAGATATACATAATCGTCATTGTGATCTCCCAGCATGTCAAACCACCACCAGGTGTCGACTTCCACCCTTTCCTGCTGGCATTTTGCCATCAGCACCGGTTTCCTTTTTTGGATTCTTGCCATTTTTGCCGGTGGGGAGCAGGAAGGATCTGGAATAACTATCCTGCGGCGCCAGGAACAAGCGGCAAATGTAATTTTGCTCTTATGGACAGCCTTCTGCCTGATTCCGCTGATTTTCCTTAAACCGCTTTGCCAGGCGATTTCTGTAATTGAATATGTGCTGTCCATAAGGAACCATTTGACACCTCCATATTGTGAGCGCTCACGGGAACTCTTTGTATCCGGATCTGTGAGAATGCTCATTGTAAATGACAGTTAGGAGCTGTTTTTTCGATACTCCGAAGGTGAGAACCCCTTCTGCTTATGGAAGATCCTGCTGAAATACAGCGGATTTTCATATCCTACGATACGTCCGATCTCCGTCACCGTATAGGTGGTGGACTCCAGCAGAACCTGCGCGTTTGTGATGCGGATGGATAGGATATACTGCATGGGCGTGACTCCGGTGTATCCTTTAAAATTCCGGATGAACCAGCTTATGCTCATCCCCCGGGATCTGGCATATTCCTGGATGCTGATGGCGGAATTGTAGTGGTCGTTGAAATATTGGGCCGCCAGGTCCATCTCGTATTCCAGATATTCATTTTTCAGGATGCGCTGCTTTGACACCTGCCTGTGGATCAGGATCAGGAGGTGGCGGAGCAGGAGCGTCAGCATTTCTTCATAGTCGGCCCGGCAGTGCTGGAGCTCAGAGATCATCCGTTTGAAGATCCGTTCATATTCCAGGGATGTCCCGGCATAGAATACCCGCATGTCATCCCGGATGCCGTAGCTTCTCAGGATGTTGGTCACGTTGCTTCCGGTGAAATGAACCCAATACACCTGAGTTCGGTCAGCCGCATAATATTCATATTTCTGAAATTCTTTCGGTCGGTAGATCACCATGTTCCCGGCAGTCACAACGGTTTCATTTTCTGCATGGTCAAAATGGAAATGCACGGCTCCGGCAAAGACATAGAGGAGCTGAAAATCCAGCCGTCCCCGGGGGCGGTAGGTGGGCAGCCTGGGATGGGTGGAAAGGCGGTAAGTCCCGCAGCTTCCGACGATCAGCGGCCGGCTCTTGTCTTTAAAATCCAGATGCGTATTGTTTAAATATCCCGAGTTCAGATACATGTGCGGCCTCCTGTTTTATGAATTACATCTATTGTATCATTTTGTGCATGTTTTGTCTAATTGAGTTTATGGATTTTGAAATGGAAAATTCATATAATAAATCCAGAAAATAAAGAGAAAAAGGAAATCTGCCTCGTTCGGGGCAGCAGGAGAGAGAACAAAAAAGTGTATGTTTAAACGCGATTCAGAACAGGAGGCTGCAAACATGATCGTACCAAGGTATTATGAAGACCTCAGCATTTTGCATGAGGGGACTATGCCGGCCAGGGCATATTACATCCCGGCATCGAAGCGGATGGATCATCTGGCGGAACACAGGGAGGAATCCGACCGCATCCAGTTCCTGAACGGGAACTGGAAGTTCAGATTCTTTCGGAGCATCTATGACGTACAGGAGCCGTTTTACGAGCCGGGCTATGATACGTCTGATTTTGGGGATATCAGCGTCCCCGGCGTGTGGCAGATGGCCGGGTATGACTCCCACCAGTACACCAATATCCGTTATCCGTTTCCCTTTGACCCGCCCTTTGTTCCCCAGGATAACCCGTGCGGCGCATATGTGCATACGTTTGACTATGTAAAGAACGGGCAGGCGCCAAAGGCGTATCTCAATTTTGAAGGGGTGGATTCCTGTTTTTACCTGTGGCTGAACGGCACATGGATCGGGTACAGCCAGGTGTCCCATGCGACCAGTGAATTTGATGTCACATCTGCCCTGAAAGAAGGGGAAAACACCATTGCGGTGCTGGTCTTGAAATGGTGTGACGGCAGCTATCTGGAGGATCAGGACAAATTCCGTATGAGCGGGATTTTCCGGGACGTGTATCTGCTGAAACGTCCGGAACACTGCATCGGTGATTACCGGGTGGAAACGGCTGTGGATGGGGAAAAAGAATCTGGCCCGCGGCTTCGCGGAAACAGGGCGGAGATCCGCTTACATATTTCTTATATCGGAAAACCGGCGGCTGCGAAGGTGACGATCTATGATCCCCAAAATCGGATTGCGGCGTCCGGTGAAGCCGAATCCGGCCGCATTTCTCTGGAAGTTTCAGAACCGGAGCTGTGGAGTGCGGAACACCCGGTTTTATATACGCTTGTCATTGAGACGGGACAGGAAGTGATCACGGATCATGTGGGGTTTCGAACCATCCGGATTCAGGATCAGGTCATATACCTGAACGGGCAGAAGGTCAAATTCCATGGTGTGAACCGCCATGATTCCGATCCGAAGACCGGCTTTGCCATCAGTCCGGAACAGGTGATGAAAGACCTTGCGATGATGAAGCGTCACAACTTCAATGCCATCCGCTCCAGCCATTATCCAAACGCGCCTTATTTTTATGAGCTGTGCGATCTGTACGGCTTCATGGTTATGAATGAAGCAGACGTGGAAGCCCACGGCCCCAATATGATCTATTACAAAGAGGATACGGATTACAACCGCTTCAAGGGGTGGAATCGGAGGATCGCGGACGATCCGGCCTGGGAAGACTCCATTCTGGACCGGGTGCGGCTTATGGTTCAGCGGGACAAGAACCGCCCCAGTATCCTGATGTGGTCCATGGGAAATGAGAGCGCCTACGGGTGTAATTTTGAAAAGGCCCTCCGGTGGACGAAGAAATTTGACCCGGACAGGATCACCCAGTATGAAAGTGCGAGATACCGAAACTATGATGTGACTTATGACTACTCAAATCTTGACTTGTACAGCAGAATGTATCCCGCCTTCGAGGAAATTGAGGAGTACTTTAAAAAGGACGGGAGCAAACCGTTTTTGCTGGTGGAATATGCCCATTCCATGGGAAACGGCCCCGGAGATCTGGAGGATTATTTCCAGATCATCCACAGCAATGACCGGATGTGCGGCGGTTTCGTGTGGGAGTGGTGCGACCACGCGGTGTATGCCGGAGACGGGGACGGCGAAAGATATCTTTACGGCGGAGATCACGGAGAGAAGATCCACGACGGAAATTTCTGCATGGACGGGCTGGTGTATCCGAACCGCACTCCTCACACCGGGCTGCTGGAATATAAAAACATACACCGTCCGGCGAGGGTGGTTTCCTATGATGCCCGGAACGGGGAATTGAAGCTGCACAACTACCTGGATTTCACGGATTTGAAAGATTACGCAGACATCCGTTATGAGGTGGCCTGCGACGGCGTTTGTGTGGAATCGGGCATCATTCCCGCATGTTCCGTGCCACCCCACGGCGAGGCATCGGTTGTGCTGGATGTATCCGTCCCCGAGGCGGGGAGGGCGTATCTGAAAATCCTCTACCTGCTCCGCGGCGGATCGCCCCTGGTTCCGGCAGGCCATCTGCTGGGATTTGATGAAATCCTTCTGGAAAACGTGGACGGAAGAAACCAGGACGCGCTCAGGTGTCTGTTCAACGGGGAAACCGCCGGCTGCGGTCTGGAGGTGGCGGAGACGGACTGCAGAGTCATCATCCGGGGAGAGGAATTTGTCTATACATATAATAAGAGGAACGGTCTCTTTGAGAGTATCATTTACAGGGGAACGGAATATCTGGACAGGCCGATGGAGCTCAATATCTGGAGGGCGCCCACAGACAACGACATGTATATCAAGGAGGAGTGGAAAAAAGCGCATTACCACGAAGCGTCTGCCAGAGCCTATGCCACAGCTGCCGGACAGTCCGAGAACGAGGTCGTAATCCTGACCGCCATGTCCGTTTCAGCGCCCACTGTCCAGCGTATTCTGGATATCAAGGGGCTCTGGACCGTGGACAAAAACGGCGGTATTCACGGGTCGATGGACGCGGCAAAAAATGGAGAATTTCCGGCGCTGCCCAGATTCGGCCTGCGGCTCTTCCTTCCGGAGCGGATGGACACCGTTTCATATTATGGATACGGCCCCATGGAAAGCTACCGCGATAAGCACCGGGCAGCCAGCCACGGCCGATATACTGCAAATGTGGCAGAGCTGCATGAGGACTACATCCGTCCCCAGGAAAACGGGAGCCATTTTGACTGCGATTATGTGGAGGTCAGCGGAAACCAGGTCGGGTTTGCTGCGATTTCGGCCCCGGACTGCAGATTTTCCTTCAACGCGTCCGTCTATACGCAGGAAGAATTGGAAAAAAAGGCCCACAATTTTGAACTGGAAAGGTCGGGCAGTACCGTATTGTGCCTGGATTATGCGTTAAACGGGATCGGCTCCAATAGCTGCGGCCCGGAGGTCATGGAAAAATACCGTTTTGATGAGACAAGGTTCCGGTTCCAGTTCAGCCTGGTGCCGTTTGTGAAGGAACCGTAAACAAGTTGAAACAGCAGGGAAGTGGCGGACACGTTACTGGCCACACGGTGTCGTGCATTCGCTGCGCGGCATCCGGCCAATTCAGTGATGGGGCTGGATGCCGTTACTGTGAGCACCCGGCCAGGGTTTGAACAGTAACGGGGCGGCACCCGATTACAAAAAAGGAGAGTACACATGCAGGAAAAAACATATTTGAAATGGTACAATAAGATTGGTTATGGTTCCGGAGATATTGCAGGCAATGTGGTCTATGCGTTTTTGTCCTCATTTGTCATGATTTATCTGACCAATACGATCGGCCTGTCGGCGGGGATCGTAGGAACTTTGATCGCGGCTTCCAAATTATTTGACGGATTTACGGATATTTTCTTCGGCTCCATGATTGACAAGACTCACAGTAGGCTGGGGAAGGCACGGCCCTGGATGCTGTACGGCTACATCGGCTGTGCCGTTACTCTGGCGGCGATCTTCGCGGTTCCCACGGGCTGGGGGGACACAGCGCAGTACGCCTGGTTTTTCATTGCCTATACCCTGTTAAACGGCGTATTTTACACGGCAAATAACATCGCCTATTCCGCGCTGACGTCACTGGTGACGAAAAACAGCAAGGAGCGGGTTCAGATGGGCTCCTATAGATTCATTTTCGCGTTTGCCACCAGCCTGCTGATCCAGTCCGTCACCATCGGCTTTGTAGCGAAATGCGGCGGCGGCGCGGCGGCCTGGCGGACAGTTGCCATTGTCTATGCGGTGCTCGGCCTGATCGTCAATACGGTGTCGGTATTTTCTGTGAAAGAGCTTCCCGAGGAGGAACTCAACGAGTGGGAGGAGAAACAGAGTGAGGAAGAGAAGTACGGGCTGGGAGAGGCGTTCCGGCTCCTGGTTTCCAACAAATACTATCTGATGATCTGCGGCGTCTATATCCTGCAGCAGTTATACGCGGCGATGATCAATTCCGGAATCTATTATATGACCTATGTGCTGAAAAATGAAAACCTCTACGGTGTGTTTTCCTGGGCGGCCAATATCCCGCTGATCATCGCGCTGATTTTCACACCTGCGCTTGTGGGCAGGTGGAAAGGGATGTACAAGCTGAACCTGAGGGGCTATATGATCGCAGTCGCAGGCCGGGCGCTTGTAGTTGTAGCCGGGTATATCGGGAGCGTCCCGCTGATGCTGGCATTTACCGCGCTGGCTGCGCTGGGACAGGGGCCCTGGCAGGGGGACATGAACGCGGTGATCGCATCCTGCTCTGAGTATACCTTTTTAACGAAAGGAAAAAGAGTGGACGGAACCATGTACTCCTGCACCTCCCTCGGCGTAAAGCTGGGCGGCGGCCTGGGAACGGCGGCAGCAGGCTGGCTGCTGGAGCTCAGCAGATTTGACGGCACCCTGGCGGTACAGCCGGAATCCTGCATCAATATGCTGCATATCATGTACCTGTGGATTCCGCTGATCATCAATGTGGTGATCATGCTGGTGCTATCCTGGATGAACGTGGAAGGAGCCAACGAAAAGCTTCGAGAAGAAAAAGAGACTTTTTAAAATCCACCGGAGACTGCTGCGAAACAGGCAGAAAAAGAAACGGGGTATGTCCTGCGGCGGGCATACCCCATTCTATTTTTAACCGGCAACCATCTGATAGATCTCGTCGGTTGTTTTATCCGGGTTTTTGGAAATGATGTCATAGAGGGAAAGGATCTCATCCGTATCTGTCTCCAGCTCATCCGCGATGACAGAGAGGGGTTTGTTTTTGGCGCATTTTTTCTGGATTAGAGAAATGCGTTCGGTTAGTTTTGTTTTTACCGTATTTTCTTCGGTCGCCTTCTCCACTTCTTCCTTAAGCTTACGGTCAAATTTTTCCTGTACGATTTCCATGAAAATATCGCTCATACCATTTACCTCCCTGAATATTTTCTGATTTGCACGCATGATCGTTTCTATGACCGACCGATGCAGGCGGCTGTCCTTATGATCCATATAGTTTTCAACCAGTTTTTCGGCTGTTTCAGTTGCTTTCAGCTTATTTGTCAGGCTTTTCAGCCAGAGATTTTCTTCCCCGGATAAGTTTTTTGTGACCAGGATCTGGATGGGGATGAGATCTCCGTTCACATAGTAGATTCCTTTTTCCGCCTCCGTGACCTGATACTTTTTGATTTTCGTCAAATGTTTTATCATCTTTCGGGGATATTTTTCCGCTACGAAGGTAATAGTCAATTCGTCTGCGTGAATGCTGTTTACATACCGGGCATCTGCTTTGTAAAAGCACGTATATCCATAGACTTTGTAAAAATCATCCACACTGAGAGAATCATCTGGACTTTTGTATTCGATGATATTATACTTTTTAAAAATCCTTCCGATATTTTTCTTCACGGGCCTGTCCGTCTCTTTTTTGATGATCAGCACATCAATTTCCATCGGTTTTGTGCCCAGCTGATGCTCATTTTCAAACACCAAGTTGTCCGCGTCCTCTGCCAGTTCGATCTGGATTCCGGCAAAAAACGCAGGATGCCAATACGTCGCATCGTTTTCTTTTTTCTTCTGCTCCATAGAAAACCTCCTTATTCTGTTTTTGTCAGGAGATTTTCAGTTTCGTTTCAGAAAACCTCCTGCTTATCTGGATAAAAGCACGAATTTTCTGAAAGGACAGGGGATGAAATCCCTTGTATTGATATGTCTGAGATATAACGGAATCCGAGATTCCGAAATAATGGAACTTTTAGAAAATATGCTTTTTCCTATTCTAGCATACTTGTCCGGAAAAACACAAGATAAAAATAGATTATTGCAGGGCAATTTTGGGGACAACTTTGAAATAAGCTAAAGCGAAAAGGAAACAAGAAGCGGTTTTGAAATAGCAATCAAAGTCGCTGTTTCGTGGAACAGAACAAAGGGGATTTGACGCGCGCATCCGATCACAAGAGGTCAGAATTGATATAGCAAAAACAACCCGGATGAGATATGATATTCCAAAGTCACACATTTTTCAGCAATGCTGGGAATACCAACAAAACCCGATTCGATTATAGAAGGAAGGGACACTATGGAACACAGAGAAATTGTGACCTGCCATTTTTCAACGATCAGATCACAGAGCATGCATTTCCATCAGGCGGTAGAGATCGTCTATCTTCTGGACGGCATATTAGAGCTGCGGTATGAATCGGAGCAACATGTACTGCATCCAAACGAATTTCTGCTGATCAATTCCAATGTGCGGCACGAATACCAGGGAAAAGGAGATGTACTGCTGGCAAGCCTCCGGATAGATTACAGGCAGTTAACCGACCTGTTCCATGGAGAACAGTTATACTTTCTGTGTGATTCGGCGAAAGCAGAAGAGGCTTCGGCCGGATATGCAAAATTGCGGCGCTGCGTCTGGCAGATCTTTCAGTATGAGCAGAGCAGGGAAGGGCAGGCAAATGCTTACCGGAACAGCCTTTATTATCAGATGATCTACATCCTGAGTTCAGAATTTCTTGTAAAAAAAGAACTGCAGGGACATGACTTCCGGCGCGGAAACCAAAGTGAAAGAATGAAGGAGATCTTTGACTTTCTCACAATGAATTACAGAGAGCAGATCTCGCTTCAAAAGCTGGCGGATCAGTTGTTCCTTTCCCCGACCTATCTTTCCAGATACATTAAGAAAAACCTGAATATGAGTTTTCTGAAGCTGCTTCAGAATATCCGTCTGGAGTATGCGGTGGAAGAACTGGTCTGCTCGGATAAGACCGTGCTGAAAATCGCGATGGACAATGGATTTTCCGGGATCACAGGCTTTAACCGAAGCTTTCAGGAAAGCTACGGCATGTCGCCGACAGAGTACCGGCAAAAGCAGCAGGAGAGCAGCCGTAAAGAACCGTCAATGGAATTGACAGAGGAAATGCAGAAAAAAATTGATGATTTTTTGCTTGCAAACGGCGCGGTCGAAGCGGAGGCTTCAGATCAGGATGTATCCATACTGGAAGCAGACTGCAGAGAAAGGGAGACGCTGGCAAAAAACTGGAATCAGGTACTTAATATCGGAAAAGCTCAGGATCTGCTCCGTTATGACGTATGCGGTCAGGTCAGATTTCTCCAGAAAAGCCTGCGGTTCCAATATGGAAGGGTCTGGAACGTGCTGTCCGATGAGATGATGATCCGGCTCGGGGATTACCGGACGGAATATAACTTCAGCCTTCTCGATAAGGAGATTGACTTTTTGATCGAGACAGGACTGACTCCCTTCCTGGAGCTTGGGTTTCGGAATATAGGCATCATGGCGAATTACCACACGATCCTGACAGAGGTGGATTATGGAGAAAAGTTCTGCAGCCTGGAGTCAAATAAAGGATTTCTGACAGAGCTGATGATACATTGGCTGAAACGCTACGGGCCGGAGCAGGTGCGGCACTGGAAAATCGGCATCGAAAATAATTCCGGAAGAGAGAATTACGGCAGTATGGATAAATATCTGGAAACCTTTGATGCCGTCGCGTCGATTTTCAAAAGCTACGTTCCGGAGCTTAAGATCGGCAGCACCGGACTGTGCCTGAATTTTCATGGAGACGAGTTTCGAACGCTTTTGGAAATCTGGAGAAAGCGCGGTGCCCAGCCCGATTTTATCGGATTAAACAGCTTTCCATATCTGTGGCGGGAAAATCCGTTCGCGGCCGGCAAAAACCCATACACCACGGACGCCGACTTTTTGTATCATCTGTTACGGCAGACACGGGAGCTGATCCGGGAAAAGGGGATAAGGACTTCGGAGATTTATGTTTTGGACTGGAGCTTTACCCTGTCTAACCGCAATGTATTCAACGACAGCTGCTTTAACGGCGCGTATATTATGAAGAACCTGATACAAAACCGGGAGCAGGCAAAGATCCTGTCATATTGGGAAATGATGGATCTGATGTATGACTATACGGATACGGAAAAGGGACTTTTCGGCGGAGGCGGGATACTCACCAAGGGCGGAATCTGCAAACCGGCATATTACGCCTTCAATTTTATGAACAGGCTCAAAAAGGACGCATTGGCATGGAACGACAACGCGGTCATATCAGGGGATGGGGAAGCTTCATTTTTTATATGCTGCCACAATTATAAGCACTTCAATTTTCGATACTATTTGGAAGAAGAAAATGAGATTGAAGCAGAACACCAGTACCGTTTTTTTGAAAATACGGAAAAGAAGGCATTTCTATTTCGAATACACAATGTACATCCCGGCGAGTACCGTGTCAAAATCTATACGGTAAATCAGGAGCATGGCAATATTCAGAACAAATGGATGGAAACAGGGTTTGAGAATGAACCTGCTTCCGCAGAAATGGATTATCTGCGGGCGGTCACGCGGCCCGGGATAAAAGTGTCACATATCCAGGCGGAAAATGGGACGCTGGTGATTAAGACATGTCTGAATGCCCAGGAGATACAGGGGATTGAGGTTATGGAAAGATGGTAGGAAGTCTGCCGCGGTCCGGAACAGATTGACATGAAAAAGACAAGAATTTGGTCAAAGCTTTTGCTCTGTTTAAATCAGAGAAGATGAACAAGGATAAAAAGGGGATGATAACAGAGTCCTTTCTGATGAGAAATAAAAAGCAGTCCTGCTAAAATAAAAATACATTCGATACAACATCAGGAAGGAGAAAACATGGAAACAAAGGCGATTACACAAGAAAAAACGAACAAGACACTTGGCCTGTTCTACAGCTTCGGGGAGGTGGGGTCACAGCTGAGCTGGTATATGATCAATTCCTATCTGACCCTGTTTTATACGGATATCGTAGGACTCTCGGCCGCGGCGATTTCTTTTATCATGCTGGTGGCAAGGATCTGGGACGCGGCAAACGATCCGATGATGGGCCTTCTGGCAGACCGTACACAGACGCGGTGGGGGAAGTTCCGTCCTTACCTTATGATCGGCCCGCCGTTTCTGGCCGTGTTCAATATCCTGACCTTTACCGTATTTCCGGTGGAAGGTGCCGCGAAGGTTGCGATCTGCCTGATCTGCTATATCGCGACGGGGATGGCCTATACGGTGGTAAACCTGAGCTATTCGGGGCTGCTGAACCGGATCGCAAGAGATTCCCGGGTGCGTACAAATTATGCGGCGGCAAAAAGTGTGGCAAGCGCCGTGATCAGTATGCTGCTCTCCGCATTTGCGATGCCGGTGATCTTATATTCAGCGCAGTAATCGGGTATTCCAACTCTACGGCCGGCGTAGGGATCGGAATGGTATGCGACTGCATTGAATACGGCGACTGGAAATACGGCATTCGGGACGAGGCGCTTCCTTTTGCGGTCACAAGCTTTTCCGTAAAGCTTGCAACGGCGATTACAGGCTCCGTGGGTGTTCTGCTGCTGGCGGCAGCAGGCTATGTGGCAGGCGCAGAGCAGTCCGAAGCCGTAAAAATGGGGATCAATGCGGTAGTAAATCTGATACCCGCAGCCTGCTTTGTGGTCTCTACGATCCCGCTGTTTTTCTATAAGCTGGATGACAAAATGATGAGGCAGATCGCATCTGATCTGGATGAGAGAAAAATGGCAGGCAAGTAGAATAAGCCTGGAAAAGAAGGTACATAAAAATGCCGGAAAAGATGGAGGTTTGACAGAATGGCAGAGAAGAAATGGCAGAAAGAAATCAAAGACGGCTATATCCTGGTCAGAAATGAGGGCGGGAAGGACATCGCATATTCTCCGGAGTCGGGGGTGAAACTTCTGGAGGAGGACGGATACCTGTTTAAAAATCTCAGCGGAAGCGGCAGGCTGGAAAAGTATGAGGACTGGAGGCTGTCTGCGGAGGAACGGGCGGAGGATCTGGCATCTAGGCTCAGTATGGAACAGATCGCCGGTCTGATGCTCTACAGCAGCCATCAGACCGTCACGTCTCCGGGAAAGGGGGATACCTTTAACCAGCGTTTTGCCGGGACTTATGATGGAAAGCCTTTTGATATGGAACACGGAGATATTACGCAGCTTACGGATCAGCAGAAGGAATTCCTGGAAACGGACCAGGTCAGGCACATTTTACTGACCACCGTGGAATCGGCAGAGGCGGCTGCGAAATGGAATAATCATATCCAGGAGTTCTGCGAAGGGAAGGGACTGGGGATTCCAGCCAGCATCAGCTCGGATCCCAGGCACGGCGCGGCTTCCAACGGGGAATTTTTTGTGGGCGCCAGAGGGATGATCTCCCAATGGCCTTCCCAGCTTGGCCTGGCGGCAACTTTTTGTCCGGAAACGGTAAAACGGTTTGGCGAGATCCTGGCGGATGAATATAGAGGGCTGGGGATCGTGACCGCGCTTTCTCCGCAGATCGATCTGGCAAGTGAGCCAAGATGGAACCGGTATAACGGGACGTTTGGAGAAGGAACAAAGCTTACGGTGGATCTGGCCAGGGCCTATGTGGACGGCTGCCAGACAACGGAGGAAAGCCCCGACGGCTGGGGAAGCAGAAGCGTCAATGCCATGGTGAAGCACTGGCCCGGCGGCGGAACCGGGGAGGGCGGCCGGGATGCTCATTTTTCTTACGGAAAATATGCGGTCTATCCGGGGGAGAATTTTGAAGAGCATTTAAAACCATTTACGGAAGGGGCGTTCCGTCTGGATGGAAAGACGGAGCAGGCGTCCTCGGTTATGCCCTACTATACCATTTCCTATGGGATTGATAAAAAATACGGGGAAAATGTGGGGAACAGCTACAGCAAATATATTGTCCAGGAGCTTTTGCGGGATACCTGCGGATATGACGGTGTTGTCTGTACGGATTGGGGGATCACGGATACCTGTTCATCGGATGAGATGATATCCGGGATGAACTGGGGAACCGCACATCTGAGTGTGGAGGAGAGGCATTACAAGGCACTGATGGCGGGCGTGGATCAATTCGGCGGAAATACAAAAAAGGCGCCGGTGCTTGCGGCATACCGTATGGGCTGCGCTTCGGCAGGGGAAGAGGCGATGCGGGAACGGATGCGCCGGTCGGCAAAACGGATCCTGAAAAATATTTTCCGGCCCGGGCTGTTTGAGAATCCCTATGTGGATACGGAGGAAAGCAGGCATGTGGTTGGAAACGCGGCTTTTATGGAAGCCGGATTTCAGGCGCAGAAGGACTCGGTGGTGCTTTTGAAAAATAAAGGGCAGATTCTGCCGCTGAAACCGAGGACGAAGGTATATATCCCGGAATGCCCGGAAACCTGGCTGTACGGAATGCCCGCGCTGTTTGCGGAAGATCTGCGCGTTCCGGGTCATCCGTGGCTGGAGAGGGCACTGGCCGGCCAGTATTTTACACCGGTCGACAGCCCGGAGGAGGCCGATGCCGCGATCGTATTTATGGAAAGCCCGAAGCCCATGCTGCCGGGATATTCCCGCGAGAAGGGCTATGTGCCGCTTACGCTGCAGTACCGTCCCTATACATCGCAGAAGGGGCGGAAGAAAAGCATTGCGGGAGGGGACCCGTTCTGCTATGCGCATCAGGAAGAGGAATTCCGTTCCCGGGGAAACACTTCCGGAGTATCCAGCGGATACCAGGCTTCGGACAGAGCTTATCTGGGCAAAACGAATACCTGTGCCAATGAAAAGCAGCTGGATGTCTTTTTACAGACAAAAGAGGCGATGGGAGAGAAGCCTGTCATTGCGGTTGTGGATACGTCGGGGCCGATGGTCGTAAGCGAATTTGAGCCTCTTGCGGATGCTGTTTTGATGGGATTTGAGATCCAGAAGCAGGCGTATCTTGAGGTGATCACAGGAAGGCATACCCCTTCCGGGCTTCTTCCGTTTCAAATCCCCGCGGATATGGATACGGTAGAAGAGCAGCGAGAAGATGTTCCGCGGGATGTCAGATGCTATGAGGATACATGCGGTCATAAGTATGATTTTGCGTATGGGATGGATTTTTCACAGGTAATTGAAGACGAAAGAGTAAGGAGATATCGATAAGTCTAAAATCCAGAAAACAGGCAGCAGGAACCGAAAAAGCTTAGATTCCTGCCGCCTGTAAAATTTTATTTTATCCCCTAAAATTTTCGAAGTATGTTATAACCTGAGTTTTACAGTTACAAATTAAAAAATCCTTGCATTGACCAAGATGAAAGGCTTTGCAAGGATTTAATCCTGTTATGATCGCAAAATATCCGTCATATTTCGCATCTTTTTCTGCCTTTTCTTTATCTACGACTGTGACTTTTGCAACCTGTTCTTTATCCAAAACTTCCCCCGTCTCTTTCATCACGGTCTCTTCTTTGACGTAGCGGTCTTTCCCATGGGGGATTCCGTAGGCGTTATTCTTTGTGGATTTTTCTGCACGACGTAGCTTTTCCTCCCGCTTTTTAGCAGCCATTTCCGCATCAGCCTTTGACCAATAGAGCAGTATTTTCCGCTGGCGTTTGACGGCTTTTTTCGTTTCTATGCGTTCTCCATTCTCGCCGATTTCGAAAGAAATGTCATGTCCTTTATAATCCTCTGTAATCAGCTTCCATTTATAGGAACCATCTTTGTTTTGCATCCACCCTTCCGGATCGAACAGCTCTTTCTGGTAACGCTTGCCCTTGGTCCCTTTTAGAACCTGTGAGAATACATAGCCGTCACCCTGGCTGCATAAAAGATCAATGTTATGGGAGCAGTTCATTCCTTTGTCAGCTACAACCACGGTTCTCGCTACGCCGTACTCTTTTTTGAAACCATCCAGATTTTCTTTCAGAGTATCCGAATCACTCATGTTGCCGCGGAAGATATCCATACAGACGGGAATTCCATTTCCATCTATAAATAGTCCCATCTGGATGATGGGGGTGAGCTGGTGCTCTTTGGAGACCCCTTTCTGCGCAAGGGCCGGACCTGTCACCAGATTTCCATGCCTGTCCCGGTATGTTTCATCCGGATCCGCAAAGTCTTTTTCCGTATAGTAGTTTGTTACATCATAAAAGGAATACTCCAGTTTCCTTCCAACAATGGATTCCACCTTTTCATGGATATATTGCTGGAGTTCATAAAAGAATCCGTCGAACTGATCAAGGGCACGGTAAACCTGTGGGAGTTCAAAATCATTTTCCATTCCATAATAATTAAACAGACGGGAAGCTGCCTCACGTTTGGATGATGGATAAAGGATACGGTCCATTACGAGATAGGAAAAAATCTGGTCAAGGGAATACTTCCCGCGAAAGCCGCTGGATTCCTGGTATTGATTTATAAAAGTAGAAATATCCAGGAGCTGGTACACGGATTCCAGAAATTTATATCCATAATTAAGCAGCCGGTTATTTTCTGTATACATCATTTCAGATACAGGGATTTCGATACGCAGGTCCCGCTTTTTTTCAGGCTGTCATTGCAGGCATGGACTTCTTTCCAGAAAGCGTCCTGATCTTCCTGGTCCTCCAGATAACCAAAACTTTTTATTGTACGCTGTTTAGGAGAAGAATTGGGAAACGGGCGGTGTAAGCGGTAAATAATCGACGTCTTATAATTAGTCTCCTATTCTGGTAGTATTGTTCTAAAATACTATCATACAGGAGGCTTTTGTTATGGATCCAAGAGTAATGGAACTACGTATAAAAAAATGGATACCTGTGATTGAAGAGCAGACAAAAAGTGGGATGAGCAAGAAGGAATGGTGTGCTATGCATGGCATTAACCGCACGTCCTTCTTTCGGTGGCAGAAACGGGTCAGGAAGTACCTCCTTGATCAATGTGAGGCTCAGCCCTCACAGCATCCATCATCTATCCCCTCTAATAATGAAGTGTGTTTTGTTGAACTTCCCTCTACACAAGATTCCCCTGCGGAAATGGCAGGACAACGGCGCGGGGAAACGATCCGGGCCTGTGGCACTTGCCCTTCCATCAGCATCCGGTGTGGAGGCTTCTCCATAGATTTCAATGACGGTGTAGATGAAAAACAACTTTCCATGGTATTGAGGGTGTTAAAATATGCTGACTGAAAACGGTTTTACCTTCTCAAAGCTCATCCTGGCGACAGGCAGATCCGATCTGCGTAAAGGGATTGACGGACTGGCAGCCATGGTGAGGTTAAAGTACGGCCTCGACCCATTAGAAAAAGACACCTTATTCTTGTTCTGCGGCACCAGACGCGACCGGATCAAGGGACTCCTCTGGGCCGGGGACAGATTCATCCTTCTGTATATCCGGCTGGCAGACGGATGCTTCCAGTGGCCAAGGACAGCACAGGAAGCCAGAAGCATTACTACAGAGGAATTTAAAAGGCTGATGGACGGCTTTTCCATTGATCCCTCTGTTGGACCCAAACGGGTCCCTCCCGTAGCCGACCCCAAAAGCAGACGGAAAAGATAGTGATGGCATAGGGGGTTCCCATGCCTTTATTTTCCACGAAATAGTTATATTTTATGAATGGTTCATAACTATTTTATTGACATTTACATAGGTATGTGTTATAATTATAACTACAAAGGAGGGAGCCCACATGTCAATAGTAAAGCTCAGAGACAAACGAAGCGGTACAACCTATGTCTATGAATCAAAGTCGTATTGGGACAAGGAAAAAAAGCAGCCCAGGTCCCGCAGGAAGCTGATTGGGAAGCTGGATGAGGAAACCGGCGAGATCGTCCCCACTGGAAAAAGCGGGGGGAAGAAGGGTTCCGGCAGGAAACAGGAAGAAAACGGTTCTCCGGAACCAATCACAGAGCACATCCGGGTCATTGCCGAGAAAGACGAGCAGATCCGGCTGCTGAAAGCAGAGAACCGGGCATTGATCAAGGAAAAGCAGGATGTTCTGAAAACACTGGAGGCGCTGTGCCAGAGGCTTTCGGACTGAATCATATCGGGAGGGAGTACAATGAGGGCAGACAGGGATACTTTTATTGATCAGATCAGACAATTCGACACGGATACCCTGCTCTCCCTTGCCGTCTCCCTTTATGACGAGCTGTCCCGGCTGAGGATGATCCAGCTTGAGAACGAAAGGATCAGCACGGAGGCGCATATCCAGTTTTCGGAATTAAACGGGAAATATGCCGCCATTGTCCGTGAGAACGAGGAATTAAAGAAACTCCTGGAAAAAGAGATCGAGAAAAACGCCCTGAAGACAAAATCCATCTTCGGCCGCAAGACGGAAGGGTTCCCCGCCCTGCTGGACGCTTTGGACAATCCGGAGGAAGAACCGGTAGATGAGAACACAGAGGAGGATGTCGGCCCCACGAAGGGCCGCAGAACCCGGGTGATTGATTTTGAAAGCCATAAGGGCAGGCAGGGCGCCAAAAGCGGGCGTACAAAAAAGCCCCCCAGCCTGGCGGATTCCCTTGAGAAACTGCCGCGGCAGATCATCTATGACCTGGATGTGGACGCGCTGAATGAACAGTACGGCGAAAACAACTGGAGGATCGCCCACTGGCACCAACACAAACAACTCATGAAACTGAATACGCCTTACTATACACAGGTGGTTTATACGCCTGTTGTTTCCGTAGGCCTGGAACATGACCTGTTTACCATCCCCTACAGGAACCTCCTGATCGACAAAAGCGCTGTATCCTGCACCATCATGGCAGACATCCTTTACAGGAAGTTTGCGCTGGGCCTCCCTTTTTACAGACAGGCGCTGGATTACCAGATGCAGGGCATCGCTCTGACCAGGCAGACCATCATAAACTGGGCAGGCACACTTGTGCCGGAAATCTGTGAAGAGCTCTATGAATTTATGACGCTACTGCTTGTGGGTTACAGGTATACCCAGTGCGATGAAACTTATATCCAGGTAAATAAAGATGGGTACGGCCCCGGACATAAGAGCTTTCTTTGGGTCCATACCAGCAGCGAACTGACAGGCTGTCCCCCTGTCATTATCTTCTGCTATGAAGAAACACGGGGGACGGACCATCTGCGCCATTTTTTCCGGGAGTTCCTTGGCTATATCACCTGTGACGCCTATATTTCTTACCGGGTACTGGAAGAGGAAAGCGGCGGGGGCATCCTTACAACCGGCTGCTTCATGCATTGCCGGCGGTATTTTGCGGAAGCATTTTTTGTACAGAATGTCGCTGCCATGAGTGACGAGGAACTTGCGGCGCTTCCAGAGACCAGGGCGCTCCTGCTGATTCGCGGGATCTACCAGGAAGAGAAGAAACTCAAGGAAATAACCTCAGGCGAACGGGCCATTGCCAGGGAAGAAAACGTTGCGCCCAAAGTGGATGCCTTCTTTGAATATATCCATTTCCTGGAAGGATCGGACCATGTATTCTCAGACAGGATGAAAAAGGCCATTACCTATGCCCTTAACCAGGAGGAACACCTGCGCCGGTTCCTCACGGACGGAAATATCCCCTGTGATAACGGGCATGTGGAACGGATCATCCGCAGCTACTCGGTTGGCCGGGCCAACTGGCTGTTTGCGGATACCATTCATGGAGCAAAGGTCAATGCCATCATGTATTCTATCGTAGAAACGGCGAAAGCAAACCAGGCGAATATCCTCATCTATCTCCAGTACCTGTTTGAGCAGATACCACTGCGCCGGATGGAAGGCGATCAAGATTTCATGGCTGATATGGTGCCCTGGTCAGAAGCCTACAGGACATATGAAGAGAAGAAACAGCAGCAACGTCAATCATTGTATGGACAGCTGTTTCCAGAGCCAGAGCGTCCAAGGACACCCCGGAAAAGAGACCGGAGCGCAGGAATGCGAGAGGGCAATGGTCTAACTGCATAATGAGCATAGGGCCTGGAAGCACCTGCTTGTGGGCTAATGCTCCGTACCGAAGTCTTAAAAGAAACTAAAATCTCAGATACGATGGTACTTTTGCGACTATTTGATTATCAAGGTGCTCTAACTGTACGATATCACAGGCAGCGCTCCTTTTATAGACGCCGATTATTTGCCGCTTACCGGGCGGTAGCCTTCGGTAACACGAATCTGAGTTTTTACAGAACCATCCTTAAACGTTTTTTTATCTTTTCTAATCATTTGGAAAACCTCCATTCCTTGCTGTTATAGCAAAAGCAGAGCATAACGTAAATAAGATATAATAAAAAATCCCAGAAAGTGCCATTTTTTCTGGGATTAACAAATGTTAATGTTTCTGGAAAAGCCGGGCCGACCATGCTACAATGTAAAGAACTGTATGGAAATGGATTTCCCTAAGAGGTGAACAAACTGTGAAAAAATATTTTAATGTGAATGCAGACTGTAAACAGCAGATGCACTATATGGTTGATCTATCAGAACGGTTAGAGCAGATGAAAGCGATGATTGATGCGGGAAAATATTTTACCATCAACCGGGCAAGGCAATTTGGAAAGACAACGACTTTAAAAGCTCTGGAAAGATTTCTGGAAAATGACTATACGGTCATAAGCCTTGACTTTCAGATGGTAAGTTATGCGGATTTTGAAAAAGAGGAATCATTTGTCAAGGCTCTTTCAAGGGAAATTCTGGATGCGCTGGAAGGGGACTGCATCATTCCGCCGGATATAAAAGAAGAACTAGAAGCATTTGCGTCCGGAAGAGAAAAAACGGGAACACTTTCCGAATTGTTTCGCTGTCTGAGCAGATGGTGCCGGCAATCGGAGAAGAAAATTGTACTGATGGTCGATGAAGCAGACAGCGCGTCTAACAACCAGGTGTTTCTTGATTTTCTGGCGTTGCTTCGGGGGTATTATATCAACCGGGACAAGAAGCCTGCATTTCAGTCGGTTATTCTCGCCGGAGTATATGATGTGAAAAATCTGAAGCGCAAAATCGCGGCCGACGGCGGGGAAAGGAGAAACAGCCCATGGAATGTAGCGGCAGATTTTCTGGTAGAGATGAGTTTTTCCGCAAAGGATATTGAAGGGATGCTCTCAGATTATGAAAGGGATTATGAGACAGGAATGGATATTCCGGAGATGTCCCGGATGATTTATGATTACACAGAGGGATATCCGTTTTTGGTATCCGGATTATGCAAACTGCTTGACGAGCAAGTCGCCGGAAGTGCGGAATTTCCCGACAAGGGCAGCGCATGGAGCAAGGCTGGCCTGTTGGAAGCGGTCAACATCCTGCTCCGTGAAAAAAATACATTATTTGATTCTATCATTGAAAAACTGGAGGTGTATCCGGAGTTAAAAGAGATGATATATCTGCTTTTATTTCAAGGGCAGAGCATTGTGTATAATCCGGATGATGATGTGATCGGACTGGCTCTGATGTTTGGGCTTGTGAAAATAAAAGGAGCTTCTGTCTGTGTGGCAAACCGTATTTTTGAGACTCGGCTGTACAATTTCTTCCTGACGGCTCCGCAGGTGCAGGGAAGCGATATGTACCGGGCCGCAGCACTGGATAAGAATCAGTTTATTGAAAATGGTCATTTGAATATACGGCTGATCTTGGAAAAATTTGTACGGCATTTTGATGATCTGTATGGAGATCAGGATCAGACATTTTATGAAGAGGATGGACGGCGGCACTTTCTTCTCTATCTCCGGCCGATCATTAATGGGAGCGGAAATTATTATATTGAGGCACAGACACGCAACAAAGAGCGGACGGATGTAATCATAGATTATGGCGGGGAACAAAGCGTTGTAGAATTAAAGGTTTGGCGCGGCGACGCATATCATAAGAGAGGTGAAAAACAGTTGCTGGAGTACCTTGAACATATCCTCCACCATTTTTTTGAAGGTATCCACGATCGGAACTTCGGTGATATATTCCGCTGTTCCGTTAAAAGTTTGATCACGTCAGCATTCATTTTTACATTCCTCCATTCAAAATATTTCCTAAGGATTATATCCGGGCTGCTTTCAAAATGGAAGATGTTATAAAATCTATGAGCCACTATAGATTTTATCATGTACTATGAAATATTATAGTAACTTGAAAAGATACAGCTTCCACTTTATAATTATACCCACGGCAGATATATCTGGCGCGCAGTATAACACACGGATGCAAAGTCAGCTTATACTGCGGTATCTGCATGGTATTCAAGGGAGGAATGAGAAGATGTATCAGAGAAAAATAGAGAAGGGCATCAGATGCCCTCTGGAATATGGACTTGAGATCTTCGGCGGGAAATGGAACTCCCGGATCATCTGCGTCCTGGCGGCGAAGAAGGTACTGCGCTACGGGGAACTCCGGAGGGAGATGGGAAATATCACGGATGCGGCTCTGGCCTCCGCGCTGAAAGGCCTGATCGGAAATGACATTGTAGTGCGGAAATCCTACGACGGGATCCTTCCTCATGTGGAATATTCTTTATCAGAAAAAGGGGAATCCGTGGTCCCCATTCTGCAGAGCATCTGCCGCTGGGCTGGAATCTTTTACAAGGAGGACAGTGAAAAGGCCATGATCCACTGCCGGCGGTGCGATCACAAGTGATTTTGCGATGGCTCCGTCTACGAATCTTTCATTGCCTGTGATTCTGAATGGATCCATGCTTTTCACAGCGGTTCACGTCACGGACAGCACATCAAAGACACACCGCAGGATCTGGTTATTTCTCCCGTCAAAAACATAGAAAAAAAACTGGGATACGCCGTCAAAGAAAGCCGGATGGGTGCCTTTTGATTCCAGGACAGTACTCCTGGGCCGGCAGTACAGGAGCTGCTCGACATGGATATGGAGGAAGTGAGGAGGGCGCTGAATCCCATCCTGGAGAACCAGAAAATATTCGGTGTAAACCTGTATGAAGTGGGGATGGCGGAACGGGTATGCGGATATTTTCAGGAGCTGACCGCCGGAACCGGGGCCGTGCGCCGTACACTGAAAAAATATGCGGACTGAAATAAGGTCGGCGTGAAGCCGCAGCTTCCGCTTCATCCTCCTGATCTGGTACAGCGCTGCAAAAATAGCAGGTGCAGTATTCGCCGCTAATTATGCAATGCTGTACTATCTGTATCGTGACCGGCCAGGAGGATGAGATTTTCAATACAGCTCCGTGACAGGTCTGCCGCGCTATACCTCTGTCTCAAAGGGAAGTGCGGGCAGACCCGCCGAATTATAGAGATTCACCTCATAATACCCTCTCTTTGCAAATGCAATCCGGCAG
Organism: Lachnospiraceae bacterium; assembly: GCA_910575475.1. Taxonomy (GTDB): domain Bacteria; phylum Bacillota; class Clostridia; order Lachnospirales; family Lachnospiraceae; genus Schaedlerella. Next base: position 106,338 of record CAJTGD010000013.1, read on the forward strand.
GGCGCGGACGTTTCCAGTTCAAGCTCCACCCGGCTTCTCTCCGCCCGGATCCTTTTTGGGTCTATTTCCATGCCATTTACCAGGAAGAGATTTTCATGGACGGAATCCCCTTTGACCACCAGTCCGCCGCCCGCATTCCGGAAATGGATCCGCACCCGGTTCCCGGTTCTTTCCGCACGGTCAAACTCGGGAGCGTCGCACAGGAGTTCCTGCCCGTAAACGTGCCCCTGTGCCAGCAGTGCAAGCCGTTCGCCTATCGGTTTTTTGTCCTTCGGATGGATGTCGTACCGCATGCCCGCATCAGAGGCGGAAGCCAGCCAGACCTGACGGAGCGTCCCGGCGCATTTTGCCTGAGCCTCCCGGATATCGGAAAAATGCGGCCGCTCTGTTCCCAGAAAGGACTCCATCGGAGCAAGCTGGACGAGGAGGAAAGGAAGCTCCTCCTTCCACAGCGCTCTCCAGCATTCGATTAGATCCTGGAGCACGTCCTGATAAATGTCATAATGGGGATCGTCGCTTTCCCCCTGATACCACAGCACCCCGCGTATCGTATAAGGAGCCGTATGGGTCAGCATGGAATGGTATAACGCACAGGGCCGGTTGGGGCTGTAAGGGCCTGCCGCGGGACGGGCATCCCCCTTCGGCAGCGTGGAAGCCAGCTCAAATTGGGCTTCCTTCGTCAGCCCGGGCATGACCAGCATGGTAAATGCGTCGTCAAAGGGGAGCCCCCTGCTGTTGGCAGGATCCTTTCGAAATTCCGCCTTGTACCGTTCCAGATCCGGGATCCGCTTTAATCCGTTCTCATAATCCTCGATCCATACCTGCCCATGCTTTTTTAAAGAGTCCTCGTCCATCCAGCAGCTTGCGGTAGTGCCGCCCCAGTTGCAGCCCACAATGCCTATGGGGACATCCATCTCCTTATAGAGCTTTTTTGCCGTATAATAAGCCACGGCGGAAAAATATTTCAGATGCTCCGGGCCGCAGGGACGCCAGAAGCCCATCCGGGAGTAATCAAAATCCTCCTCCTGTCCGTCATAGGACACCTCCGGGTAATCAAAAAAACGGATATCCGGGCATTCGCAGGCAGCAAGCTCTTCCTCATAATGCATATCGAACAGCATCTGAAATTCCATGTTGGACTGCCCTCCGGCCAGCCAGACCTCCCCCACCGCGACATTTTGAAAATCCACGCTTCCTTCCGGCCCGGAAATCGTCATGACCCCGCCCCGGTGCGCTTCCATCGGAGGCAGCGTGACCTTCCAGCCGCCATGCTCCACTGCCGCGCTCCGGCTGTGACCGAAAAAAGAAACGGCGATCTGCTCCCCCTCCGTTCCGGTACCCCAGACCTGCACCTCTTTGCCTCGCTGAAGCACCATATGATCCTGAAATATCCTTGCTGCTTTCATATAGCTCCTCCCTTTAGGAATTGTCACGAAATAAAATGTGCGGATTGCGCAGAATAGAATTTCATGACAGTTCTTTCACATGTATCATCGCGCCGGCTTATCTCTATGCTGTCAAATAGAGTTGACTTTTTTTATGATACTATGCATCCGCGCGGGAGTCAAATATGGGAGTGCATTTAGAAAGTACATTCATTGAGTTCCGATTCCTGGAACTGATCCAAATATTCCTGCAGATCCTGAGCCAGCCTGCCGACATGAATCCCGTCCACAAAGGAATGATGGACCTGAACCGAAAACGGCAGCAGGATCTTTCCATCCTTTTCGTAATATTTTCCCCAGTCAAATAAGGGCGTTGCGTTGTCCTTATTTCCGGAATCCGTGTGGGAGATATGGGTATAGGCTGCCCACGGAAAAGCGGAAAACTGGAACACATCATTGCCCAACGGGCCTGTAAAATAGTCCTTCTGAGCCTGCTCCCTTTCGGCCGCCAGGACCACATATTCCACCAGCGCTTCGGTCATTTCCACATTGACAACCTTGAACAATTCCGTATCCTGATTCAGATAGGTGAATGCGGTATGGATCCTGTCAAACAGCACCGGCTCACCCTTAACAAAACGGTATCGAAATTCTTTGATCGCGTTTGCGCATTTGGAAACGGCATATACAAATGAAAAGGTGAATGAGTACCCCTGCTTTCGTATAAATTTCAGAAAATGCGTGATATCCAGCTCAAATGTAACGCAGTACTGCGGCTGGACGGCATTTCGGAAAACCTGATAATGCTGCGCCCGATCCCAATTTGCCAGATCTATTTTCTGCATCTGTGCATGAGGAGCCGGCTTCTGTGCGTATATCCTGAGCCTGCGGAATGTCTCGAAATACGTGCCGTCCGGCTGCCGTGTCCTTTTCAGCATTTCCTCGATCACCTCCCGGCGGAAGGCTTCTTTGGATGTCTGCGGGACGCGGCTGATAAACGGTACAATACAGGGCTGGTCGATCCAACGGATCATTTCAGAAGCATTGGAAAAGCAGCGGTCTTTCTTTATCTCCCGAATGGAAACGTCAGAAAATCCAACACCTGAGATCAACTCCGAATACTGCGATTTTGAAGGCATGAACCAGGGCCATTCAAAATCCTGAAAATACCTTGCGTATTTTTCATCTGATAATTTCTTTTGCATCACATCGAGAAAATTGGCACAGTTGCCGGCGCCCCCAAAATCCCACAAGATCCTCCCGTGGGGCTTTAATGCGTTGAAAGCATTTTTTAAAAGCCGGGCATGGTCCCCGACCCAATGCAGGGCGGCGTTGGAAAAAATGAGGTCAAATTCATTTTCAAAATGCATCTCATGGATGTCCATACACGCAAAATTCAGATTCCCTCTGCGGATCGTGCCTGCCGTCCGGATCATACGGACGGAAGCATCGATTCCCAGCACCTTTCCATGGGGCACGGACAGCGCCAGCCGTTCCGTCAGGATTCCGTCGCCGCAGCCCAGATCCAGTACGGTTTCATCCCCTTTGAGCGATAATTCGGAAATCAGATCATTTCCCCATTCCTTCTGGTGCTTAGAAGCCAGTCTGTACTTTTCTCCGTCAAATTCATACGCAGTCATGTAAAATCTTCTCCTTTCGTGCAAGGCACCGTAAACAGTAATTGAATTATAATCCTCATTATGATATAGTTCAAATATATGGTTTTTATAAAAATCATAAGATAAACTTATGTCTTTTTTGAAACGGCCGAATGGTCATAACGGGGTGCCCTTGGGTATTATATTTTTACGGACACGATAACAGGGAGGAGCCATGAATACATTTGATAATCTCACAAAATATAAGATTTTCCTTTCCGCCGCGGAAAATAAAAGCATCTCCAAAGCCGCCGCACAGCTCTATATTTCCCAGCCGGCGGTCAGCATGACCATTAAAAAGCTGGAGGAAAATCTGAACACGACGCTTTTTATCAGGAAGTCCAAGGGCGTGGAGCTGACGGAAAAAGGGAGATTATTATACGACAGCGCGAAAAAAGCGATTCAAATGCTTTCCGACACGGAAAAAAGCCTGAGATTTCCGCCCGGCACAGGTCATTTGCGCATAGCGACCAGCAATGTACTGTGCAAGCATTTTCTCATGCCTTATCTAAAAGATTTTTTGAAGCGGTATCCGGATACGGATCTGGCGATCACATGCACCTCCTCGGCGGAAGCGTGCCGGATGCTCGAAGAATGCAGCATAGACCTGGCGCTGGTGGTCAAGCCGCGGAACCAGGGAAGCTCCGTCTATCACCCCCTGGGGATCATCGACTATATTTTCGTCTGCGCGCCGGCGTACCGGGAAAGACTGAACTGCGGGAATGATGAAATTTTTGATCACGCCAACATTATGCTCCTGGATCAGGACAATGTGTCCCGGAAGCACATCAACGCCTACTATGCAAAAAACAATATCATTCCCCTGCATATCCTTGAAGTCAATGAAATGGACATGCTGATCGAATTTGCGAAGATGGGGATCGGGGTGTCCTGCGTGGTAAAGCAATTTGTGGAGCAGGAGCTGAAAGCGGGCGCCCTGACGGAGATTGACCTGTCCAATCCCGTCCCGCCCCGCGAGATCGGATTCTTATACAATGAGCTGCGGCCGTTCAACGAGAATATTCTGAAGCTGATCCATGGGATGTGAAAGGTTACAGGCCACATCTTGATCAGGCGTGTCCTGTAACAGCGAAAGCCCAGAAGGATCAAAAATGCACGCATCATATTGTGTGCATTCCCTTTCTGTGGTAAGATATTGTTACTACGAGCGGCCGGTCCGGCCGTGAAAAGCAGTGATTCGGAACAAATGACAGCGGAAGGAAACGAGGAGAGAGATTATGGCGGTAACGATACAGCAGATCGCGGAGCGCGCGGGCGTCTCCCGGGGGACGGTAGACCGGGCGCTGAACAACCGGGGGCGGATCAATCCGGAGGTGGCGGAGAAGATACGGAAGATCGCGGATGAGATGGGCTACATCCCGAAGGAACGCAAAAAAAGAGCCCGGGGGAAAATCCGGATCGGAGTGGTGACGCAATTAGCGAAATCCTCCTTTATGCTGGAGATCAACCGCGGCATTCAGCAGGCAAAAGAGGAGCTTGAGGACCGCGGGATCGAGCTGCTGATCAAAGAGGGGCTTTCGGTGGACGAGGAAGAACAGCTCCGCATGATCGGCGAGCTGGCGGAGGAAGGGATCCAGGGGCTGGCGCTGATGCCCGTGGACAGCCCCCGGATCCGCAACCGTGTGGATCAGCTGGCGGAGGCGGAGCCGTTTCCTGTCGTGACCTTCAATTCAGACCTTGCAGGTTCGAAGCGCGTCTGCTTCGTTGGAATGGACAACCGCAAAAGCGGGCGCACCGCCGCAGGGCTTATGGGGATGCTGACCGGAGGGACGGGAAGGATCCTTGTGATCACAGGTTTTTTCAGCAACAACGTCAACAACAACCGGGTAGACGGCTTCCTGGAAGAGGTGAAAAAGGCATATCCCGGGCTGGAGCTTGCAGGGGTTCAGGGAAGCTTTGACGATACAGACGAGGTGGAGCGGATCATTGTGAATACGATGCGGAATATACCCGGCATAGACGGACTTTTTGTGGTATCCGGAGGGCAGGCAGGGATCAGAAATGCATTTGCAAAGCTAAAGACCGAACGCAGGCCCAGCACGATCATCTATGATCTGACGCCGAAGAACAAGCGCCTGCTGGAAGAGGATGTGGCGGATTTTCTGATCGACCAGAACGGATTCGTCCAGGGGTATGAGCCGCCCCATATCCTGGCGGATATCCTGCAGAAGAACCGGATGCCGGAACAGGAATACCGGTATACGGATATCAATATCAAGACAAAGTATAATCTGTGACGGCGGCCCGGTTCTAATGCGGTTCGCACTCAAAAGAGACTGTTGGGAAATGGCATTGCGAACGGATTTCAAAGTCAAAGAAACCGTCTGCTCCCGATAAATAAAGTATAGACGTTTTTCCGCAGAAATGCTATACTTTTCCTATACTTGATTCACTGCATAATCCATGACAAATCCGAGTGAGCTGTTTAACGAACTGTATGGAAATAACTTATACATCCTGCGCAATCTGCACAAGTTATTTTCCTACAGTTCGAAAGAATTATCAGCAGGAGGTGCGTGCGGATGGGCAAAAATATGCTGACAGAACTTGCGGAAGGGATCATGTTATGGAAAGTAGTCTGAACCTTACCATGCGGCATTGGAAATCAATGGACGATTTAAGATATTGTGTCTCTGCCAAAAAAACATACAGGCTGTTTTTCGTGATCAGCGCAATTATTTTTTTTATCATGGCAATATGCTGTGTTGTTCTATCCGTTGGCAAATGTAAAACATTTTACAATTATATTGCGGTAATCCTTGCGGTTGCCTTTTTTATATTTTGCGGCTGTATGGGAATATGCAGTGCCGCGAAAAGGGCGGAGGTATATAAGGGAAGTATCTTATACTATAATGTATTCCGTAAAAAGGAATATAGGCTGTCAGACATCCGTGGGTCAAGGACGAAGGAAGAATCATATAAAGTTTACAGCGGTGACGGGATCCCGGCTTCCGGTTGGGACGTTGTAACAACTTTTTACGATGCATCCGGAAAAAAGGTATTTCGTTTTGGACTGGCATATAACAATGTTGAGCGGTTAAAGAAAGATATCGAGAATACCCAAAAAAGTATTGCCAGGAATCGGAAAAGCCGCAAAGGATGCTGAGAACAGAATCAATCAGGGGTTATAAAAATCATAGCTGAAGCAGAAGGATTAGCCAAAATTTCCACCTGTACAGCTGCAATCCGCCGACTCACTTGCATGCAATTTACTGCAATGCAAGCGGGTTGGCGGATCAGCAGCCGTACAGGTTTTTTTGTTCTATAAGAAACTTCTTCGAATTTTCCTATAGAACAAAAACCCTCCGGGGGATGCGCACTGCAACGTGCAAGGTAGATGTCGCGGTGCAACCGCCGCAGGCGCGAGTTTCGCAAGCGAAACTCTTTGTTCTGTGGAAGAAGAATTCATCTTTCTTTTGATTGCGTGCGATTATGCGTGCAAAACTACATTCGGAGTTGTGCGATTTATACAATAACAACAGACAAGAATTGTGCATATTGCGGAAATTTGGAATTTATGAAAAAAATGCTTGAAAAAATAGAGAGGGCGTGCTAATATACAAACACAACATAAAACACGCAATAAAGCACGCAAATAACAAAAATGCACGCAACAGTGTAAACGGAGGAAGAGAATATGAAATATGTTGAATTTGATCCTGCGAGACCGCTGGATCTGGTATTGCTCGGAAGGGTGGCCATTGACTTTAACCCGGCATACAACGACCAGGTAAAGGAGGAGTTCAAGCCCCTGAAAAAGGTACATATGTTTGAGAAGTTTGTGGGCGGCTCGCCTGCGAATATCGCGGTGGGCGTGACCCGCCACGGGATGAAGGCCGGATTCCTGGGCAAGGTTTCCGACGACCAGTTCGGGGATTTTGTGACGGAGTATTTTGCGGAACAGGGGATCGACACCTCCCATATCACCCGATGCACCGGGGGCGAGAAGCTGGGCCTCACCTTTACGGAGATGCTCTCCCCGAAGGAAAGCAGCATATTGATGTACCGCAACTGCATCGCGGACCTGCAGCTCCATGTGGATGACATCGACGAGGACTACATCAAAAGCGCCGGGGCCATCCTGATCTCCGGCACCGCGCTGGCAGAAAGCCCCTCACGGGAAGCGGCCATCAAGGCAGTGATGCTGGCAAAGAAAAATGATACGAGGATCATTTTCGATATTGACTACAGGGAATATAACTGGAAGAACAGCGACGAGATCTCCATCTATTATTCCATTGTGGCAAAAGAGGCGGACATCATCATGGGCTCCCGGGAGGAATTTGACCTGACGGAAAAGCTGATCCGGCCGGGCATGTCGGACGAGGAGAGCGCGGCGCTCTGGCAGAGCTATCACGCGAAGATCGTGGTGATCAAGCACGGGATGAAGGGCTCCACGGCCTATACCTGCGACGGCCAGAGCTTCAGCATCAAGCCATTTCCGGTGGAAGCGAGAAAAGGCTTCGGAGGCGGAGACGGATACGGCTCCGGATTCTTATACGGGCTGTACCAGGGCTGGGAGGTCATTGACTGTCTGGAGTTCGGTTCCGCGGAGGCGTCCATGATGGTGCGGAGCAACAACTGTTCCGATTCTCTGCCGGGGCCGGAAGCGGTACATGCATTTATTAAAGAAGAAAAGGAAAAGTTCGGCGAGATGATCGCACGGGTGTAATTTGTCACCAATTTCCGTGAGGAAATTGATGACCTGCTTGCGCATCAGCGCAATACCTATTTATAGAATAAAAGAAAAGGAGATTTGAAAGCCATGACAAACACAATCAGATTGACAACAGCCCAGGCCATCGTAAGATTTTTAGACAACCAGTACGTTTCCATGGACGGCACGGAGACAAAATTTGTGGAAGGATTCTTTACCATATTCGGCCACGGGATCGCCGTAGGACTTGGCGAGGCACTGGATACCAACCACGGAAGCCTCAAGGTCTTCCAGGGAAGGAACGAGCAGGGCATGTGCCACGCGGCCATCGCATTTGCAAAACAGAGCGGCCGCAGGCGGATCATTCCCTGTGCCTCCTCGGTAGGCCCGGGAGCCGCAAACATGGTAACGGCCTGCGCCACCGCGACCGTAAACAACATCCCGCTGCTGGTATTTCCGGCGGACACCTTCGCGTCCCGCCAGCCGGATCCGGTGCTCCAGCAGTTAGAGCAGAGCAGCAGCCTTGCCGTGACGACAAATGACGCGTTCCGGCCGGTCTGCAAGTACTGGGACCGGATCACCAGGCCGGAAATGGTCATGACGGCGCTGATCAACGCCATGCGGGTGCTGACAGACCCGGCGGAGACCGGAGCCTGCTGCATCGGGCTCTGCCAGGATGTGGAAGGGGAGTCCTATGATTTTCCAGAATATTTCTTTCAGAAACGGGTGCATCGGATCACCAGGCCCGTCGCGGTGGAGGAAGAGCTGGAGGACATCCTGTCTGTGATCGAAAACGCCAAAAAGCCGCTGATGATCGTCGGCGGAGGCGTGCGTTTTTCAGAAGCCGGCGAGGCGGTGGAGCAGTTCTGTGAGGAATTCAAGATCCCCTTCGGCGAGACCCAGGGAGGAAAGAGCGCGTGCAGATCCAGCCATCCGTACTGCTTGGGCGGCATCGGCGTGACCGGGACCTATGCGGCAAATGTGACCGCAAGGGATGCGGACGCGGTGATCGCTATCGGCAGCAGGCTGTCCGACTTCACCACCAGCTCCAAGTGGCTGTTTAAAAATAAAGACGTGAAGTTTGTCACCATCAACAACTGCAGATATCATGCTTACAAAATGGACGCGGTGAAGGCGGTAGGAGACGCCAGGGCGACCGTGGAGGCGCTGTCCGAAAAGCTGCGTGCAAAGGGCTATGTTTCCTCCTATACAGGCGAGATCGAGACAGTAAAACGGGCATGGGACGATGAGATGGCGCGGTTGGCAGGCATCGAATATACGGGAGAGGATTTTGAGCCGAACATCAAGGCGAGAGACCCCAGGACCATCCCGGAATTTGTAAAGCTGACTGACGGAAGGATCACCCAGACGGCAGCGCTTGCGGCCATCCGCAGGGTTATCGATCCGGACGCAACCATCATCACGGCGGGAGGCTCCCTGCCCAGCTGCATGCAGAGGATGTGGACGACAGATAAGCGGGGCGGCTATCACGCGGAGTACGGCTATTCCTGCATGGGCTACGAGGTGGCGGCGACCCTGGGCGTGAAGATGGCCGAGCCGGACAATGAAGTATACTGCGTGGTGGGAGATTCCAGCTTCCAGATGCTCCACAGCGAGATCATGACCATCATGCAGGAGAAAAAGAAAGTCAATATCCTGGTATTTGACAACTGCGGGTTCGGGTGCATCAACAACCTGGAAATGAACCACGGCATCGGAAGCCTGGCCACGGAATTCCGCTACACCGACGGACAGAAGCCCTGCGGAGACCTGATCCCGGTGGATTACGCGAAGATCGGGGAGGGCTACGGTCTGAAAACTTACACCTGCCGGACCATTGGGGAGCTGGAAGCGGCCCTGGAGGACGCGAAGAAGCAGGAGATCGCGTGCCTCTTTGACTTGAAGGTGATTCCCAAGACCATGACAGACGGGTATGAGTCCTGGTGGAATGTGGGCCTGGCCAATGTGTCGGAAAAGGAATCCATCCGGGAAGCCTGGAAGGGTGTGAAGGAAGGCCGGGAGGCAGCGAGGGTATATTAGATATAGGAGGAATACAGGATGAGCAAAGTATTCGGTTATCCGAAATTTGATGAAAACGGTGAGATGGTCCTCACCACATACGATAATGAATATCAGGCGATGATGATGGATATCCGCGTGTATCACATGCAGGCCGGGGAAATGAGGAAGTTTTACAGGGAGGGCGAAGAGACAGCAGTCCTTCTCCTGTCCGGAACCATAACATTTGCCTGGGAGGGACAGAAGAAAACGGTCAGCAGAAAGGATGTGTTCACGGAAGGCCCCTGGTGCCTCCACGTGTGCCCCTGCGTGGAGATCGACGCAGCAGCGGGAGAAGAGACCGAGATCCTGGTGCAATGTACGAAAAATGACAAAGAATTTTCCAGCCGCCTGTACGCGCCGGAGGACGCTCCCTGGGGATATTCCAGCGTCGGGAAATTCGGCAATGTGGCGAAGCGCCGGGTCAATACGATCTTTGACCACGACATTTGCCCGGAATCCAATATGGTTCTGGGCGAGGTGCTCAACGACAGAGGGAACTGGTCCGGATATCTTCCCCACAGGCATCCCCAGCCGGAGACCTATTTCTTCAAGTTCGACCGTTCGGAAGGGTTCGGGGCCAGTTTTATCGGGGATCAGGTGTATAAGAGCGTGGACAACAGCTTTTCCGCGATACCGGGTGGAGAACTTCACCCGCAGGCCGCGGCGCCGGGATTTCAGATGTACACCTGCTGGATGATCCGCCACCTGGACGGCAATCCGTGGCTGCAGACGGACCGCTGCGAGGATGAGCGGTATACCTGGCTGCACGACGCAAACGATTAGAAATATGTCCGGCCATGCAGGTGAAGCTTTCATGGCGCGAAAGCTGAAAAGCGGTCCGGCCATGCGGGCGGAGAGGAAGCCGCATGACGGACCATGCACAGGAAGGAGACATAGATTATGGCAAGGGAATTTATCGTACCCGGACAGATCATCACCGGGGCAGGCGCCCTCGATATGGCGGAGAGCGCGCTGAGACAGCTTGGAAAGAAGGCGATGATCGTAACAGATCAGGTTATGATCGAACTGGGAAACTGCGCGAAGGTAGAGGCGGCGCTTAAAAACCAGGGGATCGCCTATACCATTTATTCGGAGATCACAGGAGAGCCTACGGACACGATGATTGAAAACGGATTGAAGCAGTACAGGGAAGAAGGCTGCGACTTCTTAGTGGCTCTCGGCGGGGGCAGTCCCATTGATTCCATGAAGGCGATCGGCTCTCTGGTAAAGAACGGGGGAAATATTTCAGACTATATGGGCAAAATCATTGATGTGGAAATGCCTCCTATGGCTGCGATCCCGACGACGGCAGGAACCGGATCGGAGGCGACACAGTTTACGATCATCACAGATACCAAAAAAGACATCAAGATGCTTTTGAAGGGAAAGGTCCTGATGCCGGCGCTGGCAGTCAGCGATCCGCAGTTTACGATGACGGCGCCTCCCAGGATCACGGCGGCAACCGGACTTGACGCGCTCTGCCATGCGGTAGAGGCGTACACCTCCAACAAATCGCAGACATTGTCCGACACCTTTGCACTGTCAGCAGTAAAAAGAATCTTCCGATATCTCCCCAGAGCATTCCGCGACGGGAAGGATGAGGAGGCAAGGACGGAAATGGCAGTCGCGGCTCTGGAGGCCGGAATCGCGTTTAACAATGCGTCCGTAACCCTGATCCACGGAATGAGCCGCCCCATCGGCGCGATGTTCCACGTTGCCCACGGGCTGTCCAACGCCATGCTGATGAAGGAGTGCTTAGGCTTCGCGCTGAACGGGGCATACGACCGGTTCGGGGAACTCGGAAGGAGCATCGGCGCGGCATCGGCGCAAGATACGGACAAGGACGCCTCTGAAAAGTTTCTTGCGGCGGTGGCAGAGCTGACGGAGGAGCTGGAGACACCCACCCTGGAGCAGTACGGCATCGAGAAGGACGCATTTTTCCAGGTGATCGGGAAAATGGCCCATGACGCGATGGAGAGCGGCAGCCCGCAGAACACGAGAAGGACTGTGACCCAGGCGGATGTGGAGCAGATGTACCGGAACCTGTATTCTTAAAGCGGCATCTCTGTGAAGGAGCCGTACAGATATCGGAAACAGAATGAAAATCATATAAAAGGAGGAAGAAAAAATGTTGAGTAAAGAGAAAGTAAAGCTGGGGATCGCCCCCATCGCATGGACCAATGACGACATGCCGGATCTTGGAAAGGAAAATACATTTGAGCAGTGCATCAGCGAAATGGCGCTGGCAGGCTTCACCGGCTCTGAGGTGGGAAATAAGTACCCGAAGGATACCGAGGTCCTCAAAAAGGCGCTGGAGCTGCGGGGGATGGAAATCTGCAATCAGTGGTTTTCCTGCTTCCTGCTCACAAAGCCATTTGAAGAGGTGGAAAAGGAGTTCCGGAGCCAATTGGCTTATCTGCAGGCCATGGGCGCAAAGGTGATCGGCGTCTCCGAGCAGAGCCACAGCGTGCAGGGCATGACAGACACGCCGGTTTTCGGCCATAAATACGTGATGAACGACGAAGAGTGGGACACCTTCTGCAATGGGATGAACCGGTTGGGCAGGATCGCGAAGGAGGAATACGGGATTGCGCTGACCTTCCATCACCACATGGGAACCGTGGTGCAGGACGAGGCGGAGGTGGACCGCATGATGGAGAATACGGATCCGGAATATGTAAGCCTTCTGTTTGACACGGGACATTTCGCGTACTGCGGAGTAGATCCTCTGAAAATGGTGAAAAAATATGCGGACCGCATCAAGCATGTTCATCTGAAGGACATCCGCCGGGAGATGGTGGAAAAGGTAAAAGCGGAGAACTTAAGCTTCCTGGACGGAGTGCGGATGGGGACATTTACGGTGCCGGGCGACGGCTGCATCGACTTCGATCCCATTTTCAAGGTGCTGGAAGAGACCGGATATGAAGGGTACATGCTGGTAGAGGCGGAGCAGGATCCGGCAAAGGCAAATCCGCTGGAATACGCGATGAAGGCAAGGAAATTTATTGCGGAAAAGACCGGGCTGTGATCCGGAAAACTGCCGGGGAATGTGCAGGCACGGGAATCTGGAAAATGGACGGGCATATGCGGATGCGGGAGCCGGTGCGGGGCCCTCTATCTGATATATAAGAAACAAAAATTCATATAATAGGAGGAAATATTATGGTAACAGTAGGAATCATCGGTGCAGGAAGAATCGGAAAGGTACATGTGGAGAGCATCTGCACGCAGGTTGTGAACGCGAAGGTCAAGACGCTGGCGGATCCCTTTATGAACGACGCGACGGCGGCGTGGGCGAAGGATATGGGCGTGGAGCAGATCACGAAGGATTATAAGGAGATCCTTGCGGATCCGGAGATCGACGCGGTGCTGATCTGTTCATCCACAGATACCCATTCCCCCATCTCTGTGGAGGCGATCCAGGCAGGCAAGCATGTATTCTGCGAAAAGCCCATCGACCATGACGTGGCAAAGATCCAGGAGGTCATCGACGCGTTAAAGGGCAGCAAGGTAAAATATCAGGTAGGCTTCAACCGCCGTTTTGACCACAACTTTGAGGCAGTACAGAGAGCGGTTGCGGAAGGAAAGGTGGGGGATACCCATCTGATCAAGATCACATCCAGAGACCCGGAGCCGCCCAGTGCGGAGTATGTAAAGGTATCCGGCGGCATGTTCCTGGACATGACCATCCATGATTTTGACATGGTGCGCTTCCTGGCAGGCTGCGACGCGGAGGAGGTCTATGTGGAAGCGGCAGTCCTGGTAGACCCGGCCATCGGGGAAGCAGGGGATGTGGATACGGCAGTCATCACGCTGAAAATGGAAAACGGCGCCATCGCGGTGATCGACAATTCCAGAAAAGCGGTCTACGGATACGACCAGAGAGCGGAGGTATTCGGCTCAAAGGGAATGGCGGCCACAGGAAATGATACCGCATCCGCGGTAGTGATCAGCAACGAGAACGGAGTGACTGGAGAGAAGCCGCTGCATTTCTTCCTGGAGCGCTATATGGCGGCTTACGCAAAGGAGATTAAATGCTTTATCGATGCCATTGAGAAGGATACGGACACGCCTCTGGGAGTCATGGACGGCTTAAAGCCGGTACTGATGGGGCTTGCCGCAAAGAAATCCTATGAAGAGCACCGTCCGGTGAAGATCTCGGAGATCACCGCATAACACAGAATGATATAAGCAGGGGTCATAATTTGCTGTGCAGATTGGTTGCATAACAGGGAGAATTTTTATGAAAAAGAAAAAATAACCAGAACGGAAAACTGAGCTGGGGAACCAGAGCCGCCTATGCAGGCGGAGACGTTGCGTGCAATGTCATATTTGGTATGGTGGGAACGCTCCTCACCTTATTTTACACAGATTATGTCGGAATCAATCCGGCAGCGGTAGGAATGGTCATGCTGATCAGCCGTCTGTTTGACGGAGTTTCGGACATGGTGATGGGGGTCATCGTGGAAAAGACGCATTCCAAATGGGGAAAATCAAGGCCCTGGATCCTGTGGATGAGCGTACCCTACGCATTGTCGGCGGTGCTGCTGTTTACCGTGCCTCACACCACCGCAATGGTGCAGTCCATTTACATATTTGTCACTTATAACTTCTGCACGACTCTGTGCTACACCGGATTGAACCTGCCCTACGGAAGCCTGTCCGCCATGATGACAAGGGAGTCAGGGGAGCGGGATATGCTGAGCGTGGTAAGGATGGGGCTGTCCCCGCTGGGACGGATCATGGCAGTGACCTTTACCCTTCCCCTTGTCAAGCTGTTCGGCGATACCCAGTCGGCGTGGGTGAAGACCATGAGCATCTGGGCAGCGATCGCGCTGGTGCTGCTGATCATCTGCTTTGTAAAATGTGAGGAAACGGTGAAGATCGATGTCAAGCCGGTAAAGCGGGAAGTGCCCATGAAAAAGGCGTTTCACGCATTGGTGACAAACCAGTATTTCTGGGCGGTTCTGGTGCTGTGGATGCTCCAGAGCGTGTCCTTCGGAATCTCGGGGACGATCCTTCCCTACTACTGCAAATATATTTTCCGCAATGATACGTGGATGTACAGCATGCTGTATCTGACGGAAACGATCACGCTGGTGATCTGCATTTTCCTCTGCGCGCCGCTGATCCGGAAGTATGGGAAACGGAATACGGCGCTCGCCGGGGCCGTGATCGCGGGAATCTCACAGCTGTGCTTTTTCCTGTTCCCGTACAGCTTTACGGGAATGGTCGCAAGCTGTGTGGGAAGGGCGGTCGGACTTGCGCCGCTGAATGCCGTCGTATTCGGAATGATCGGAGACGTGGTGGAATTTGGACAGTGTAAGACCCATGTAAGGCAGGAAAGCTTTATCTTCGCGGGCGGCTCCATCGGGACAAAGGTCGGCGCGGGCGTGGCTTCCGCCGCAATGACGGGACTTCTGTCGGCGGCCGGTTATATCAGCTCGGCAGCGGGTGCGGTAGAACAGCCGGAGACCGCGCTGGAAATGATCGTACAGATCTATAAATTCGGTCCTTTGATCGTGGCGGTCATTGCTGTTGTGACACTTTATCTTTACAGGCTGGATACCAAATATGACGCGGTCATGGAGGAGCTTCGGGAGAGGGAGGCACGGGGAGAACTGTAGTCATAAAACGGATGCGCTGGCAGAGATAGGAGTGCGCCGGCACGGTTTTTGCAAATGGGAGAGCAGGCTGGAAATTTTTCCAACAGAACGGCTGTGTCAGCAGGCGAATGTATAGAAGGGGAAGAGATCATGGAACAGACAAAGATCATGAACAGGCGCAGGAACCTGATGATGGTATCGGGCGCGTTTATCATATTTTTCACAGGCTTTCCGCACGTATGGTCGATCTATCAGCCATACGTGATGGAACAGGCCGGCTGGAGCCAGGGGCAGGCGTCCATGTGCTTTTATCTCGCGCTGGCCGCGTTTGTATTCGGAAATATCATCGGGGGGCGGATGCAGGACCGCGGAAATCCGCGGAAAGTGCTCTGGTACGGGGGCTATCTCTTTTCCGGGGGGATTCTGTTTTCCGCGTTTCTGATCACGCCGTCGCCCATATTTTTCTATATTACCTATGGGATCATGCAGGGATTCGGCCAGGGAATGGTCTACACGACGATCATTTCCACGGCTCAGAAATGGTTCCGGGACAGGCCCGGCTTCGCGTCCGGGGTGATCGTGACGGCAAACGGGCTGTGCGGATTCTTCCTGGCTCCGATCAGCCGAAGACTTCTGGCGGACGGCGGGCCGAAGCTGGCGCTGCTTTTGATCGGGCTTGCGATCGCGGCGGCATGGCTCGCCGGCTGCCTGCTCTTTGCGGCGCCGGAGCAGCAGGGGGCTGAGGCTGAAATGGACGAAGCGGGCGGAGCGGGATCTGCGGCAGAAATGAAGGCTGCGGGCGGAGCGGAGCCTGCGGCGAAAATGGGCGCTGCATACGGGCAGGAGCCAGGGACGCAGAGACAGTATGCATCCGGCGAAATGATCCGCACGAAGAAATTTTATTACCTGCTGTTCACCATGCTGTTCGGACTGCTCTCTTATTTCCTGGTGTCGCCGGTATCCCAGAGCTATCAGATCTCGCTGGGGATCCCGGAAGCAGCGGCAGTCAGCGCGGTCATGTTCGGCTCAGTCATGAATGCGGGAATGCGGCTGGCCCTGCCCACACTGGCAGACCGGATCGGGCGCGTTCCCTGCATCCGGGCGGTGCTCCTGATGGCGGCGGCAGCCATGGCGGTGCTGGGGACGGCCCGCTCCTACGGGGCCACCGCGGCGGTTATCGTGATATATGGGTGCTACGGAGGGATCATGGGGAGCTTTCCGGCGTTTACAAGCTCGATCTTCGGAATCCGGCATATGGGGGAAAATTACGGATATGTGATGCTGGGCATCGTGATCGCCACCTTTGCGGCGCCTGGGATTACAGGGATCCTGACGGGAAATGGATATGGCATGCGGACGGTATTCCTCATGGGTGTTGGATTCGCCGTGCTGGCATTTGTCTGTCTGACGCTGCTGGAGAGGGAGCTGAAAATGGAGAAAAGGGCCGGGACGGGCGAAGACCTGCAGAAGGCAGAATGAGAATCGGATGAGGCGGGAATCCCATCTACTGGCGGGCCCGCAGAGAGGAGAAAAGACATGGCATTAGTGACAATGAAGGCTTTATTAGAGCAGGCCCGGGCAGAGCGCCGGGGAGTCGGCGCATTCAGCGTGGGCAATATGGAAATGGTAAAAGGTGCGGTTCAGGCGGTGGAGAAACTGAGGACGCCGATCATCCTGCAGATCGCGGAGGTCCGGCTGAAGCATTCCCCGTTACATTTGATGGGGCCCATGATGGTGCAGGCGGCAAAGGAAGCTGAGGTGGACATTGCGGTCCATCTGGATCACGGCCTCACCATAGAGACGGTCCGCCAGGCGCTGGAGCTTGGCTTTACCTCGGTGATGTATGACTGCTCTGCATATTCTTTTGCGGAAAATATAGAGCGGACCCGGGAGGCCGCGGAGCTGGCCAGGGCATATGGAGCCACTGTGGAAGCAGAGCTCGGCCTGGTAGGCGGGAGCGAGGACGGAAGCTGCGACCACGGCATCCGCTGCACGGATCCCCGGGACGCGAAGATCTTCTGCGAAAGGACAGGAGTGGACGCGCTGGCGGTTGCTATAGGAAATGCGCACGGCAACTATCCCGTGGCGCCCAGGCTGGCATTTGACGTGTTGGAGCAGATCCATGCGGAGACGGGCAGCATTCCGCTGGTCCTTCACGGCGGCAGCGGGATCACAGACGCGGATTTTCAGACCGCGATCCGAAAGGGGATCGTGAAGGTGAACATCGCCACAGCAAGCTTTAACCAGTTGATGAAGCGGTCGGAGGAATATATGCGGACGGAAGGGGCGCACAATTATTTTTCGTTGAATGAAGCGATGGTGCGGGGGACTTATGAAAATGTGAAGCATCATATAGAGGTGTTCTGCGGCTAAAATTTTTTCCAGGGTGACGTACATTTTTTATTAAACAACCAATATGTTCTCTCTTTTCTCAGCAGGTGCCGTGTGGCATAATGAATTGCATATGAATCAAGAAACTGTCCGAAGGAGGGGATCGCATTGGACGAATATGGATCAATGAGCGCCTGGAAAGGAGTAAGCATTCAGCAGTATAAAACGGATGTTGGATTTCGCACACTTGTAGAAGGCGTAAATGAAAATCTGTATATTATTCCAAAATATCAGAGAAAATATCGTTGGAGCAGGAAGCAGGTTATTGCGTTGGTGGAGTCATTGATCCGTGATCTGCCGATTCCTCCGATCTATACATGCAGAAATCAAGAGAATCAATTGGAAATCCTGGATGGGCAGCAGCGTATTTTAAGTTTGTTTTTTTACTATATAGGCTATTATTTAGACAAAAAAAAGAAGAATTCCGTAGATTTTTCAGAAATTCAGGTGGAGAACTGTTCCTTTAAAGAAGCTCTGACAGATCAACTGGCGTTGGAAGAACTTCATATTCAACTGAAAAATGAATATGAAGAAGGATTCAATGCAGACTACAGGGAGCTTCCCGTGGAAATGAAAAGGCGTATAGATTATACGCCTATTACTGTTATTGAAATAAAGATTGATGACGAGAGACAGCGTACAAAAATACTAAGAAAAATTTTCGAAAATCTGAATGCGAAGGGTTCCCTTTTAACACAGCAGGAATTGAGAAATGGGATATATGCCTGCGATTTTTATACTATGCTCCAGGATTATAACAGGCACAATGAGAAATGGAGAAAAATATGGGGAAAGGAAGACGCGGCAGAGCGTGATATGGAGACTTTGCTGCGGCTTTGCGCATTAAAAAAATATGTAGGGATCGAAAGAAAAGATTCGAAGAAATTCGACTTTTCTATAGAAAACTATCATGGTTCTTATGCAAAATTGCTGAACCGGTTTTCAGAGGAGGCCATGAAATTTATGAAAAATTAGATGTTGATAAACCAATTACATCTGCAATACATAAGAGAATATTGAAGGATACAATATATATATCTTATGCCCGGCAAGGTACCGTTAAAAAGAAGAATATGAATGGAAGGTGGAAAAGAGTATATGAAATCTGGACCGGAAATGATGAGGCATCTTATTGATAAAATACTTGAAGATGAATTGCCTTACAGAGACAGCGTGGTCATAGGAGATAATTCCAGCGGAAAAACGCTGTTATTAAAATTACTTGTTGAAAACGTAAAGGGGAATAGTCCGGTATATTTTATTGACGCGGTGAACCGTGGATTTGATGTGAAAAAAATTTCCAGAACAGATAGAAAACCAGAATATAAAAAAACAATTTTAGAAACCAGATTACAGGAAGCATACTTTAATCTGGTAGATTCCTTTAATTGCTTTGGAACCTTGACGGAAAGAATAGAGATCATTTATCGGCTGTATGAAAAAGAAACTCAGGAGTTGTTTTACGAATTAACGAATGACAGGTTTCAAGTGATTTATGATAATCCGATCG
The DNA here is from genome assembly GCA_910575475.1 of Lachnospiraceae bacterium. Taxonomy (GTDB): domain Bacteria; phylum Bacillota; class Clostridia; order Lachnospirales; family Lachnospiraceae; genus Schaedlerella. The sequence goes on from CAJTGD010000013.1 coordinate 125,627, forward strand.
GAGAGGTGGATTTTGGAAATGGACAGGGGCTTCTTTCCAGCGGCTATCAGGCTATTATACGTATACTGCTTGAACTGTTATATTATCAGGAAATGGAGATAGAGAAGAACTCGCTGCATTCTGCATGAAGAGATTTCATCTAAACGATCCTGAATTTCGTTCACGGCAGCTATTTGATTTTGTCAGAAATGTGATTGACCATAATGGGAAGATGCCGGAATACGAATACAATAATCTGACCGTAATGCTTTTCTGTGAAAAGCTGAAAGGTAAGCCGCCCGAAGAAATATTAAAGATCTGCAAAAATATTTTCATGATCGCCTTTCTTAAAATGTAAAATTTTTATTTTTATCCCCTAAAATTTTTGAAGTATGTTATAATCATATTTACTTGAAATGAGAGGACTGAATGATCATGAAGGTAAATATTCGTAAGATCAGTGAGGAAACCGGATTCTCCATGTCTACGGTCTCCAACGCGCTGAACCGCAAAAAGGGAGTGAACAGGGAAACTGCCGAAAAGATATGGAAGGCCGCCGAGGAGCTGGGCTACCACGCGGAGGAGGAGATCACGAAGATCCGGTTTGTCATATTCAGAAGGGACGGGCGGATCATTGACGAGAGCTCCTTCCATCCAGCGGTGATCGAAGGGGTGGAGCGCCAGGCGAAGCTTATGGGCTACGAGACCATTTTCTGTTATGTAGACATCAATGACTCGGATTACCAGGAGCAGCTTCACGATATCTTGACGGATATGCAGAGCGCGGTGGTGCTCCTGGGAACCGAGATGCTGGAGGAGGATTACGAGCCTTATGCCGCCGCCAAGAACCGGATCATCCTTCTGGACGGGCGCAGCGACAGATACGCCTTTGACAGCGTGCTCATCAATGATACGGACGCCGCCGCGGGAGCCATGGAATATCTGGCGGAAAAGGGGCATACAAGGATCGGATATCTGCGGGGGGAATCCCGGATCCAGGCGTTCCGGTCCCGGGAAATGGGATATTATCAGGTAATGAATCAGCACGGATTTTCTGTAAAGCCGGAATATATCGCGACGGTGGGGACCAGGATCGAGACTGCTTACCGGAGCATGAAGGAATACCTGGAAAAGGCAAAAGAGGTGCCGACGGCATTTTTCGCGGATAACGACGTGATCGCGATCGGATGCATGCAGGCAATGAAGGAATGCGGGTACGGCGTCCCCGGAGATATCTCGGTGATCGGCTTTGACGATGTGGCCTACGGGCTGGTCTCGGACCCGCCCTTATCCACGGTGCACGTATATAAGCAGGAGCTGGGGGCCCGGGCGGTGTGTGAGCTTCTGTCAACGGAAGGAAAGGACCGTCAGGCAAAAGTAAAAATCCAGGTGTGCGCGGAATTTGTAGAACGGGGGAGCGTGAAAGAGATCACGCAGGCATCATCAAAAAAGCAGACGCCGGGACATGGAACAGATCTGTAAAAAGAGAACATACAAAAAGAAAGGGACTGCAGGAAGACGACTCTGGGCACAGGGGATTTTCCGGCAGTCCTTTATATTTTGCGCCGAAAAGGTCTGTTTTGTGATAAAAAATTTTCTTTGTGAGAATTTATTGTGTAAAACTAAATATAAAAATTTTATATATAAAATCAGTAAAAAAATGGATTTGACAGTAAGCAGACTGGAAAAATCATATTTTTAGAGTAAAATCACACAATAAACAGACCTATAAATTATGAATAATAAACAAATCGTATTCTTTCCGAAAAAAAATTATAAAACTATTGAAAATTTTATATAAAAGTTTATAATGTAAATTACAAAATACAGAAAGGGAGATACAAGATCATGGGAAAGATTGGAGTAGTCGGAAGTATCAACATGGACATGACGGTAAAAGCGGAGCGGATTCCTCTTAAGGGTGAGACCCTCAAAGGATGGGATCTGCAGTACATTCCGGGCGGAAAAGGCGCCAACCAGGCAGTTGCCATGGCAAAGCTGGGAGCTGAGGTCGAGATGTTCGGTTGTGTGGGAGACGACGCGGCCGGGGAAAGCCTTGTAAAGAATCTGCAGGACACAGGCGTTGAGACCGGACACATCAAGGTGGTTCCGGGAGTGCCTACCGGTCTGGCGATGATCACGGTCGGCGAAAATGACAATACGATCATCGTAGTCGCAGGTACAAACAACCATGTAGACATTGATTATGTAAACGAAGTGAAGGATTCCATTCTGGAGTGTGAGATCGTACTGCTCCAGCACGAGATCCCCCAGGAGACCGTGGAATACGTCATTTCCTTCTGTGCGGACAACGGCGTAAAGGTGGTCCTGAATCCGGGTCCGGCAAGACCGGTGAAGCAGGAGATCCTAGAGAAGGTCACTTACCTGACCCCCAACGAGCATGAGGCTGTGATCCTGTTCGGCAAGGACATTTCCTTTGAGGAAATGATGAAGAGATATCCGGAAAAGCTGGTCATCACCCAGGGCTCCCGGGGAGTCAGCACCTGCCTGAAAAACGGAGAGGTCATCCTGGTGCCTGCCAGAAAAGCGAATGTGGTCGATACCACCGGGGCCGGGGACACTCTGAACGGAGCCTTCACCGTTGCGGTCACGGAAGGGAAGGGTATCGCGGAGGCGCTGGCATTTGCCAATACCGCAGCCGGGCTGTCCACGGAAAAATTCGGGGCACAGGGCGGAATGCCGACCCTCGAAGAAGTCAGGGCCGTAATGCAGTAACGTAACAGTGAAATCGTAAAAAAAGCAGATGCTGCAGTCTGCGTGCCTGCTTTAACGGCGGTGCTGCGGGAAAGATCCGGCAAATTTGAAATACAGCTCAACTGCCGGATTGTTACAATTCACGGCCTGACCGGCCGCGAATTGTAACGCATCTGGCCCATTATAAAGTCGCCTTCGGCGAGGAGCCAGATGCCTGAAACCGGTACTTTACTGGCCGGATGCCTTGCAGCAAGGTGCAAGGCACCATGAATAGTCACGCCGGATCACTCTTGGGGGGATAACTTATGAATTGGACGAAAGGCTATAATGGGATGCATCTGGGCATAAGCTTATGGTAAATATCATCAATGGACTTGGAAAAGCGGGGAGTGTGGGATCTTATGCGTAAGCGTTTTAATACAACAGGATTGTGCTATCCAAAATAGCATTATATGGTCAATCTGGAGGAGCGGTTAGAGGAGATTAAGACGCTGGTAGACGGCGGGGAATATTTTGTGATCAACAGGGCGCGGCAGTATGGAAAGACAACGACGATCAACCTGCTGGCGGAAAAATTAACCAAACAGTATGCCGTGTTCGATCAGCGAAGAGTGTGAAAGAAGAAGCACAGGCGGGATGGCAAGGCCGGGAATGGGCGGAATTTCAGAGTTCATTTCTGGCCAGGAAAAAACAGCCGACTTTTCAATCGGTAATTCTGGCCGATGTATATGATATTAAAAATATGAAATTAAACCGTAACTTCCTTAGTTTAGGTATTACCCTCTTATTCCATATTCATAAAGGTATTATAGGATGCCGACAAGCATTGGATTTCCTTGCTTTTCGGTATTTTCTATGATATAATACCTATTAGGTATTATATCAGGAGATGAAGATATGAAGAGTAAACGAGCAAACTATCCGAAATGGGTAGAAGAATTCAGGGGAGAAGGTCGTGAAATTAAGAAAGTAGGCTCTTGCTATTATTTATATACTTTCAAAACAGTTTATGATCCGATGACTAAAAAACCAAAAAAAATATCTACGGGTTATCTTGGAAAGATTACCGAAGATTCCGGGTTGATCCCGGCAAAACATAGACAA